>DATJLF010000056.1:0-72287 GCA_035490715.1 Cellvibrio sp. | reverse complement strand
ATAGAAAGTGTCGTTAAACACGACAACTCTAAAAACTCGCCTTTCCTTGTCGGGAAGCCAAAGTCAGGGAGCCAAATGTTTGACTGAATAAGCACACCCCTATACCTAACCCATTGAAATTAATTAATAAAATAGATTGGCATTACGATTGCAGATATCCCGATAACCAATGGGTTAAGCCTAAAAACCCGATGGAATCTTGACGTTTACCGTTAAACAAAAATTACCTTCAACGTTTCGGGGTTTTTATGACGCATGCAGCACCCGGTTTGATGAAAATGGCTTCTGCCAACAATCAACGCTTAAGTTTAATTGTAAGCGGGCAGGATGCACTGGTATCGGATCAAACGAATGCTGGTCCTGTACAGGGTGTTGCCGATAAAGCATCGCAAACCGAAAATTTTAATCGCATGTCAGAACAACTGGTGGATTCCTACCAATTGTTGGAAAACCGTGTAGCGGAATTGAACCAGGAATTGAATCACCTGAGTGATCGCCGTTTAACCGAGTTAGCTGAAAAAGAAAAGCTCGCCAATCGCCTTGAGAGCTTGCTGAATTTTTTGCCCGGTGGTGTGGTGGTGTTGGACTCCTCCGGTAGGGTCGCCGAGTGCAATCCTGCCGCAACTCAATTGTTAGGTGAACCATTGCAAGGCCAATTGTGGCGCGATGTCATTAAACGCAGTTTTGCACCGCGTAAAGATGATGGGCATGAAGTGTCATTGCAGGATGGTCGCCGCGTAAGCATCCAAACCCGTAACCTGGGGGAAGATGGTCAGATTATTTTACTCACCGATCAAACAGAAACCCGACGCTTGCAAGGTGAGTTAAGCCGGCATGAGCGTTTGTCCGCATTGGGAAAAATGATGGGGGCCCTGGCTCACCAGATCCGCACTCCGCTGTCATCCGCCATGCTTTATGCGGGTCACCTATGCAGTGGCAAATTGGATGAGCCGCGTCGCCAGGAATTTTCTGAAAAAATTCTCGGCCGTTTGAATAATATCGAACGGCAAATTCAGGACATGTTGTTTTACGTTAAAGGGGAGCTGCCACTTAATGATGTTATCAGTGTTGCGCAGTTGCAAACCGAATTGGCCGATGCAATGGAAGTCCCGCTGATGACCAGCGAGTCGAGTTGCGAGTGGGTAATTAATTGTCGTGAACAATATATTCAATGCAATCGTGATGCATTAATCGGTGCGTTATTAAATCTGGTCAATAACTCAATCCAGGCCGTTGAACGCAACGCAACATTGCGTATTGAATTTAATTCATATCCGCAAGCGCTCAATGATCCCAAGTTGGCGAATGAAACGCCGCAGTTATGGATTCGCGTGTGTGATAAAGGCCCAGGCATTTCGCAAGAGATGCTGGCCAATGTGGGTGATTTGTTTGTTACTACCAAAGCGCAGGGTACGGGTTTGGGATTAAGTGTGGTGAAAGCAGTTGCACGCGCGCACCACGGAAAATTTTTATTGCAATCAACATTGGGCAAAGGCACTTGCGCCAGTGTCCTGCTTCCTTTCGCACATTTTTCATCTTCAGTAGGGGAATAATCATGGCTTTGGCATTGCAACACGCTGAATTCGAAAATGCACTTAAAGTGCTGGTCGTTGAAGATGATAATAATCTGCGGGAAGCGCTGACAGACACGCTGCAATTAGCCGATTATTCGGTAATTCCGGTAGCAAGTGGTGAAGATGCGCTTAAACAACTGGCGATGTATAACGACATCCGCATGATAGTTTCCGATGTCAATATGGGCGGAATGAGTGGGCATGATTTACTGCGCACGGTGAAACAGGAATATCCGGCCATACCGATGATGTTAATTACAGCTTACGCCAGTATCAGCGAATCTGTTGATGCAATGAAACAAGGCGCTGTTGATTATTTAGTGAAACCTTTTGCACCGCAAACACTGGTGGAAACTGTTGCGCGTCATTTAGGTGTTGCACAATTCTCCGGTGATGAACCGGTAGCGATGGCGCCATCCAGCAAACAATTATTGCAATTAGCTCAACGTGTTGCGCAATCTGATTCGACCGTATTAATTGTCGGGGAATCCGGAACGGGTAAAGAAGTGCTCGCCCGTTACATTCACGACCACTCGCCGCGTCGCAATCAACCATTCATCGCGATTAACTGCGCTGCTATTCCGGAAAATATGTTGGAAGCTATGTTGTTTGGTCATGAAAAAGGTGCTTACACCGGTGCGCATGCCAGCAGCCCTGGTAAATTTGAACAAGCGAATGGCGGCACTTTATTACTGGATGAAATTTCTGAAATGGATATTGGCTTGCAAGCCAAATTATTACGCGTGTTGCAGGAACGTGAAGTCGAGCGTTTGGGTGGCCGTAAAACCATCAAACTGGATGTGCGTGTCATTGCGACTTCAAACCGTGATATGCGCAATGAAGTTGTCGGCGGAAAATTTCGTGAAGACTTGTATTACCGCTTAAGTGTATTGCCACTGCAATGGGCTCCGTTGCGTGATCGCCTGGAGGATATTATTCCGTTAGCCGATAAGCTGTTGCAAAAACACGCACATAAGCAAAATCGCCGTGGTGTAAATTTATCATCCGCCGCACAGCAACAACTGCTTGCTTACCCTTGGCCCGGTAATGTGCGCGAGCTGGATAATATTATGCAGCGCGCGCTCATTTTGCAGCCGGGAAAATCTATTCAGGCGGAAGATTTGGGCTTGGGTGCTAACGGCCCTTATTCACAAAGCCCCACACACTACAGCCAAAAGCCGAATTTGTTAGAAGCAGCGCAGCTGATCAGCGGAACCCCGGAGCGCGTTGTAATAGAACCGCAATTTTCAGTACCGACAAATAGCCCTGCCTATGCGAACCCGGGATATCGGGCAAGCCAATTTTCTGTCGGGAATGTTGCTGGCGATAACATCGCTCTTATCAGTCATGCACCGGTCAATCATTCTTCGTTGAATAACCCGGCACTGGGTAATGATTTAAAGCAGCGTGAATACGAAATTATTATGAATACATTACGGAATGAACGCGGCAGCCGTAAAAATACCGCGGAACGATTGGGTATCAGTGCGCGAACCTTGCGTTATAAAATCGCGCGGTTACGTGAAGAGGGGTATGAAATAACAGAATAATTCTGGCGCTTGAATCAAGCCACATATTCAGGCAGATTGGATCAACTGCCTGAAATGGAAAGGGGATTTTATGTCGCTAGTACTGTGGGTGTTAGGCTTCGCTGCAGCTGGGGCCGGCATCAGGTTTTATATTTTCAAACAACGGGAAATTTATATAAGCAAATACATTTTCCCTGTTTTCTTGACACAAAAACTCCAGCAACAATACCCGCAGCTTACGCGTGAACAATTGGATTTGGTGATTAGGGGATTGCGTCAATATTTTCTGATGTGTTGTAAGGCTGAAAAAAAGTTGGTGGCCATGCCATCACAGGTTGTTGATGATTTATGGCATCAGTTTATTTTGCACACCCGCGCATATCAGGTTTTTTGCCGTAAGGGATTGGGTAGATTTCTGCACCATACTCCTGCAGAAGCAATGACCAGCAAACAGGATGCCCCCGACAGTATCAAACGAGCCTGGCGACTGGCCTGTAAAATAGACGGAATTGATCCCAAAAAGCCGGAACGCTTACCCCTGATTTTCGCGTTGGATGCCATGCTCGCTATTCCCAACGGATTCAATTACGCACTGGATTGCACACATTCACGCAAAGGCGAGCACTGTGCTTCCCATATTGGTTGTGGTGGTGGATGTTCGGGGTCTTCCGGTTGCTCAGGCGATAGCGGGGGTTGCGGCGGAGGAGGGGATTAACCCTCCATCGCATTTGAATACTTAATGTAAATACTCAAATTCATATTCGCTGGTTTCGCGTGCGAGTTTTTTCGCTTCCTGTTTTTCTTCCAGTTTCCGGCGACATTCCATATTGCGGCGGATCTGTTGTCGTTTGTTTTTTGAAATCATCACATCGGCAAGAAAACTTGCCATGGCATTCTCTAATAATTCCTGCTCGTTAACGGTGTCGATATTGCTCATAAAGGGCTCCTTATCTGCTGGTCGTTGCACGAATTTTTCCATGCGATGTTATGCCGGTTGAATGACAAATCCGTGAAGCCTCTGCGACAGATTGGTTACTGGATAAACCGGCTTTTGGCAATAAATTGCCGAGCGGCAAGAATTGGCCTGCTTTGTGCAAAATCCCTCACAAAGACAAATATAGCGCTGTAAATGCCAATTTTTTGTCGCAGCTTACATTGAACGGGTTGGGGATTTTCATCATGAGTGATCGCGTAGATATCAGTCGCCTATTGGGCGAAATGCGTAGCTTAAAAGCACAAACCCAGGTATTTCAGCGCCCGCAGGGTATTGCCGATGCCCCCGGTGGTTTACGCAGCATTGGTGCTGTGCCCGTTGAAAGCCCCACTAAAGTTCCCAGTTTCGGCGATTTAATGACGCAAGCGATTAATAAAGTGAATGACGTGCAAAAAACTTCCAGCAACATGGCCGAGGCTTATGAGCGCGGTGTCGCGGGTGTAGATATCACCGATGTAATGATCGCTTCCCAAAAAGCGTCAGTTGCATTCCAGGCGACAGTACAAGTGCGTAACAAATTGATTGAAGCGTATCGCGATGTGATGAACATGCCAATTTAATGGAATGATTTTTAATGCATGTAAATCATTTTTTTAGCAACAAATCCTGATTATTTAAATTCAAGTTAATCGTAAGGTGTAAAGATTATGGCTACTCCCGCCGCAACCGATACTGACAACCTTCCCGCTGAAAAAAACAAAGTGGGCGGTGATTTTCTTGAAGGTTTAAGCAGCCTGAATTTGCTGCGCCAAGTGGGTTTGATGGTCACGCTTGCTGCCAGTGTTGCCATCGGCTTTGCCGTTGTGATGTGGATACAAGGCGACGACTATCGTCCTCTCTATGGCCGTATGGATAATCTGGATGCCGCCAATGTGGTAGATGTGCTGGAGCAAAACCAGATTAAATTCAAAGTGGATGAAAACTCCGGTGCAATTCTGGTAGCGAGTGAAGATGTGCATATGGCGCGTTTGAAACTGGCCGAGTTTGGTTTGCCATCCAGCCCAACCCAGGGTTTTGAGTTAATGGATAAAGAGCAACCGCTTGGCACCAGCCAGTTTGTTGAGAACACGCGTTATCAGCGCAGTATAGAAGGTGAATTGGCGCGCACAATCACCAGCATTACCAGTATTCGCAGCGCGCGCGTGCATTTGGCAATTCCGAAAAAAACGGTATTTGTGCGTGACGTTACCAATCCAACCGCGTCTGTTTTCCTTGAAGTGTTTGCAGGCCGCATGGTTGATCCCGCGCAAGTAAAAGCGATTATGAATTTGGTGGCATCATCAGTTCCCGGTATGAAAATGGCTGATGTTACGGTCGTCGATCAACACGGTAATTTGTTATCCACCGGTGAAGAGAGCGCCGATTTATTACTCGCCACCAAACAACATCAATATTCCAAAGAAGTGGAATCCAGCGTTATCAAACGCATCAACAGCATTCTTGAACCTGTTGTTGGTGGAGGAAAGTTTCGTGCAGAGGTGAGTGCGGATATTGACTTCACGGCTATCGAGCAAGCAGCGGAAACATTCAACCCTGACTTGCCTGCCGTTCGTTCCGAGCAAACGTTGAATGAGACACGTCGTGCAGGCGATGTAGCCGCCGGTATTCCGGGCGCGCTCACCAATCAGCCACCCGGCACAACCACTGAAGTACCGGAACAAGTTGATCCTGCTACAGGCCAACCCGTTGCGCCTGCACAGCCGACCAATAACCGCGAGCAGGCAACACGCAATTACGAACTGGATCGCACCGTGAGTTACACCAAGCACCAGCAAGGTTCGTTGAAGCGCTTGACTGTCGCCGTTGTGGTGGACGATAAGGTTGTGAGAAATGCGGACGGCACAGAAACTTTAGTGCCATGGACTGAAAATGAATTGGAACGCTTGTCTATACTGGTGAGGGATGCCGTCGGTTTCAGTGCAATTCGTGGCGATAGCGTCAATGTTTTGAACTCACCGTTTGCCAATCGTGCGATTGATCCCAATGCCGGTGTGGTGGAAACCCCGTGGTGGGAACAATGGGTTATGCCCAACATCAAGTACATAGCGAGTGTGTTGGTTATTTTGCTCATTGTGTTTGGTTTGTTGCGCCCCATGTTCAAAAGCCTTTCCAAGCAAGGCGGCAAGCTGGCGGAAGAAGAGGAAGCGCGCCAATTGGCAGCGCTTGAGGCGGCAGGCGGCATTTCCGGTTTGGAAAATATGTCTGATGAAACGGTGACCTTAACCGGTGGACATGCACTTATGTTGCCTGGACCGGAGCAGGGTTACGAACAACAAATTAATGCTATTAAAGGTTTGATTGCCGATGATCCGGGCCGCGTTGCCCAGGTTGTTAAAAAGTGGATAAATCGCGATGACTGATGCAAATAGCAACGATAAAGCCGTTGCAACCAAGCCAGCACTGAAAATGCGCTATGTGGATCAAGCGGCAATTTTATTAATGTCACTTGGCGAAGCGGATGCTGCTGAAATTCTCAAGCACATGGGGCCGAAAGAAGTGCAGCGCATCGGTGCGGCCATGACGCAATTGCAAAACGTCCAGCAATCTGAAGTGCAAGCAGTACTGGCCAATTTTTTGGATGAAGTGAGGACACTCACCGGCTTAGGTGTTGGAGCGGATAATTACATCCGCAAAATGCTCGTCACTGCATTGGGTGAGGACAAAGCCAATAGCTTGATTGACCGCATTTTGATCGGCGGCAACACCACTGGCCTGGATACGTTGAAATGGATGGAGGCGCGCTCCGTTGCCGATATTATTCGCAACGAGCACCCGCAAATTCAGGCGATTGTTATTGCCTATCTGGATGCGGATCAGTCCGCTGAAATTCTCGGTTATTTTCCTGAAAAAGTGCGTCTCGATATCATGATGCGTGTGGCATCACTGGATACCGTGCAACCCAGTGCATTACAAGAGCTTAACGATATTCTGGAAAAACAATTTTCCGGTAACGCTGCATCGCAAACCAAAACGATGGGTGGTTATAAGGTTGCAGCAGAAATTATGAACAACCTTGATGGTTCCATTGAAGCGGAATTGATGGAAGGTATTAAAGAAATTGATGAAGACATGGGTAACCAAATCCAGGATCTCATGTTTGTGTTCGAGAATCTCAAAGAGGTGGATGACCGCGGTATCCAAGCGTTATTGCGCGAAGTTTCTTCCGATGTATTGGTGGTCGCACTCAAAGGTGCTGACGACGAACTCAAGGAAAAAATCTTCAAGAATATGTCGAAACGTGCAGCCGAATTGTTGCGCGACGATTTGGAAACCAAACCACCCATGCGTTTGGCCGATGTGGAAGCGGCGCAAAAAGAAATTCTTATTACTGCACGTCGCATGGCAGACGCTGGCGAAATTATGTTGGGCGGTGGTGGCGATCAGATGGTGTAAACCATCGCCATCCGTTTTTACGAATTGTTAGGAACAGGCACTCATGTCGGATTCCAGTTTACCCAACCGCATACCTGCTGAAGCGGTTGAACAAGTAACCACTTGGGTATTGCCACCGGTTAGTGATAACGGGAAAGTGCTTTCATCAGCAGAAAAAGAAGCGCGAGACAGGCGCGAGCGAATGCTGCGCCGTGATCAGGAAAAAATAGAAGTCGTTGATATTCCTATTGTTGAACAACCGGCGCAAATGGGAATGACGGCGGAAGAACTGCAAGCGATTTTTGATGCGGCAGAAAAAGATGGTTTTGAGCAGGGCCAGAAAGACGGTTTTGCAAAAGGTAACACCGAAGGTTATGAAGCAGGGCGCCAACAGGGATTAAAGGAAATGCGTGCGCAATTAGTGGTTGAGCAACAACGTTTTCATTCGTTGATCAATGCATTGTTAAATCCGCTCACTGCGCAAGATGATGATGTGGAGATGATGCTGCTCGATATTATTTGCACCTTGACGCAAAGCGTTGTGCAGCGCGAAGTGCAAACAGACTCCTCCCAAATACTGACATTGGTTCGCAATGCGATAGATGCATTGCCAGTAGGCAGTAAAAATATTCGTGTCTGTTTAAATCCTGATGATTTGACGGCGATTGAAACCTACGCCGCCGAACAACAACTGGATTGGAAATTTTTTGGTGACGCCGCATTACTTCCTGGAGGTTGCCGTATAGAAACACCCGAGAGCCGCGTCGATTTTTCTGTGTCGTCGCGCTTACAAACCGTACTGGAGCAATTTATTTCCAGACAATTGGCAAGTAGTGGCGATGATGCACTGGCTGCACAAACGCCATTGCCGGACATTAATTCTTCTCTCATTGATGACAAGTAGGCTGCTATGTCTGAACGTCAATCGATTGCCTCCCGCCTACGTAATTACGCTCCGCGCAAACCAATTACAGTAGAACCACAAGCAGAAGGTCGCATAACTCGCGCTGTTGGCTTAACCCTCGAAGCCGTCGGGTTAAATGTATCGGTTGGCCGCCAGTGTGAAATTATCAATAGCGATGGTCGCCGCATTGAAGCGGAAGTTGTTGGGTTTGCGGGCGATAAAGTGTTCCTGATGCCGATTAAACAAGTTGAAGGGTTACAACCCGGCGCACGCGTTGTCCCCGTCGCCACCCAGATGGGGATGCGGGTAGGGCCACAATTATTAGGGCGTGTTGTGAATGGTATCGGCCAGCCACTGGATGGCAAAGGACCGTTGATCGGCGATGAGTTCCTTGATTTCCATCCTCGCGCGATCAATCCCCTGCAACGCCATCCCATCAGCGAACCATTGGATGTAGGCGTGCGGGCCATAAACGCATTGATTACTGTTGGACGTGGGCAACGCCTTGGACTGATGGCTGGATCGGGTGTAGGCAAGAGTGTGCTAATGGGGATGATGACACGCTTTACGACAGCAGATGTGGTGGTGGTCGGCCTGGTAGGTGAACGTGGGCGCGAAGTAAAGGAGTTCATTGATCACATCCTGGGCGAAGAGGGGCTTCGCCGTGCCGTGGTTGTTGCGTCGCCGGCAGACGATGCGCCTTTGATGCGGTTACGTGCATCCCAGTTATCGAGTCGAATTGCTGAATACTATAGGGATCAAGGGCTTAATGTACTATTGTTAATGGATTCTCTCACCCGTTTTGCCCAAGCCCAACGCGAAATTGCATTGGCAATTGGTGAGCCACCCGCAACAAAAGGCTACCCGCCTTCAGTATTCGCCAAGATTCCACAATTGGTAGAACGAGCAGGAAATGCCGCCGCAGGCGAAGGGTCTATCACTGCTTTTTACACGGTATTGACTGAAGGCGACGACTTACAAGATCCCATTGCTGATTCCGCCCGCGCCATCCTCGATGGTCATGTTGTGTTATCGCGCCGGCTGGCAGAAGAGGGTATTTACCCGGCAATAGATGTGGAAGCTTCTATCAGCCGGGCGATGCAAAATATTGTTGATGAAGAGCACTTGAAGATGATGCAGCGCTTCAAACAGCTACTTGCCAAATACCAACAAAATAAAGACCTCATCGCGATTGGCGCTTATACACCCGGCGCTGATCCTGATACAGATATGGCAATTGAACGTTTTCCCCACCTGCGTGCATTCATCCAGCAGGGCATCCGGCAAGGTGTACATTTGCCGGAATCCATTGCCAACCTTCGCGCCTTGTTAAAACCGCCAGCAAATACCAAGGCAAATAGTCCGTTGGCTGCCCAACACCGCCAACAGCGTTAATTTTTTGAATTCCTGAAAATAATAATGTCTATTTTTTAACAGGCACTCGTTTCAATATAGGTCTCCCATGGCTGAATCCCGGGCAAAACGCATGAAGGTTGTTCTGGTGCTTGCCGAGCGTCAGGAAGATGAGGCCGCTGATAAGTTGCGGCAATTTCGCGATCAAGTCGCGTTGGAAGAACGCCAGCTACAGGAGTTGCGCGATTATGCAAAACAATATCTTGATGCCCAGGGCGGTTTGCGTCAGGGGATAACGGCGCACGAGCTAATCAATTACAGCACATTTATTCATCGCCTCAATGAAGCGGTGACGGAGCAGGAAGGGAAGGTTGCACGAATGCAGGGCATGCTCGCTAATATCCAAAAGCAGTGGCAGATTAAACATCAAAAACGTAAATCAATTGAGGATTTGATCAAACGTTTGCAACACGAAGATGATGTAATGCTGGATAAACGTTTGCAGAAAGAACTGGATGAACTAAGCTCGCTGCAAATGCGTCACAAGGCTAATCAGGAATAATCGTTGCTTCCTGATAGGAAAACTGAAAAAAGTCCCTACTGCAAGCCGGACTTTATAGGCTATCCTTAGGGATGCCAGTTTTGGGCGTTCCAATTCCTTTTAAATAGGGAATTTATCCAGCCTGGTTATTTGTAAATCATGGTTAGCGCATAGTAATTGGCTATGTATTGACCCAGAGCCGGGAATGATCTGAAGTTTTTTTACGAGGTAAAACATGGCGATCACGTCAACAGTGTCCCCTGATGGCAATCAAATCACAATTTATATCCAGGGCCGCTTCGATTTTAGTTCCCACCAGGAATTTCGTAGCGCTTACGAAAAACTTTCCCACGCACCAACCCATTATCGCGTTGATTTGCAAGGTACTTCGTACCTGGATAGTTCGGCGTTGGGTATGTTGCTCCTGTTACGCGACTATGCAGGCGGTGAACAATCCAATATCCAAATCGTAAATTGTGCTCCTGATGTGAAGAAAATTTTGCTAATTTCCAACTTCGAACAATTATTCGAGATTCAATAATCAACGGTCTTCAATTTCTATTTGCAAAGGTTTGTTTCCACCTTCTGTGAGATGAGTGTGTGTGAGCGTTGTATGGAAGCGATCATATGAATGAAGTGCGACGGTTAAAAATTTTGGTCGCTGATGATACAGATACCGATAGACTTATCTTAGAGAGTATTGTTCGCAAGGAAGGACACACCGTTGTTTCGGCGTGTAATGGTCTAGAGGCTATTCAGGTTTATAGCGCAGAGAAACCGGATATCGTTTTGCTGGATGCACTCATGCCAGAGCTGGATGGTTTTGGTGCTGCCCGCAAAATAAAAGAACTTGCGGGTGATGAGCTAGTCCCCATTATTTTTCTTACTTCATTATCAGATACTGAATCCCTGGTTCAATGCCTGGATGCCGGTGGCGATGATTTCTTATCCAAGCCCTACAACCGCATCATCCTGCAAGCGAAGATAAAATCATTCAATCGCATGCGCGAATTGCACAGCACCATGCTGACCCAACGGGATCAGATCGTGCAATACAACAACCGCCTGTTACAGGAGCAAATGGTTGCCAAGCATGTGTTTGACAATGTTGCCCACAGCGGTTGTTTAAATGCCAATAATGTGCGCTACTTTTTATCGTCGCTTGCGGTATTTAATGGCGATGTTTTAGTAGCCGCGATGCGCCCCTCTGGCAGCATGATGGTGTTGCTTGGTGATTTCACCGGTCATGGTTTGCCTGCTGCGATTGGAGCAATGCCGCTGGCTTCTACATTTTATGGCATGGTTCCCAAAGGGTTTTCCATGACCGACATCCTGCGCGAAATTAATGGAAAGTTAAAAAATATATTACCTGTGGGTATTTTTTGCTGTGCAGTGATGATGGATATCAATTTCCGTAAAAAGAAGCTGAAAATCTGGAACGGTGGATTGCCGGATTGTTTCATCCATCGCCATTCCGATGGCAGCATTATTCCAGTCAAGTCTACGCATTTACCTTTGGGGGTTCTATCCAACCGCGCATTCAAAGACAACTGTGAATATTTCGACCTGGAAAAAAATGATCGCATTTATGGTTGGTCAGATGGAATTCATGAAGCGCGCAATGGTGCTGGTGAAATGTTCGGCGAGGAACGATTAAAGAAAGTTTTTGCAGGTAACCATAATCGCAATCGCCTGTTTGATGAAATTATTGAAAGTGTCCAACAGTTCGTCGGGGGTGGGGAGAAAGATGACGATTTATCACTGCTGGAAATTCGCATGGATGACCCGGAGCGGGTTAACCCATTTGCCAAGGAAGCCAGTGACCGCTTCGGTAATTCAGACATCGAATGGGCCATGCGCTTTGAAGTAAAACCCACCAGCTTTAAAGTTTTCGATCCTTTGCCTATGCTGTTAAATGTGTTGATGGAGGTGCCGAGCCTGCGCGCTTTCAGTAGCACCCTGTATACGATATTGGCAGAGCTTTACACCAATGCTCTGGAGCATGGCGTGCTCAGGCTGGATTCTGGCCTCAAACAAACACCCGATGGTTTTACCGAGTATTACCAATTACGGGAAGAGCGAATTAAATGTGTAGATAGTGGGTATGTACGCATTAATATTTCCCATAAAACGAATGAAAACGGTGGTGTATTAAAAGTCCGTATCGAAGATAGCGGTGATGGTTTTGATTATGCCAATCGCGTACAGGGAAATCTAAGCGCGTTTGGTTACAGTGGTCGAGGAATTGCCCTGGTTGAAAAACTGTGCGGTGGTGTGAAATATTCTGGCCGAGGGAACATCGCTGAAGTGGATTTCTCCTGGGTCAGTGATGATTAAGGCAAAACCGGAATAACTAATTTAACGAGATGCCGATCAATGGAACACCTGGATTATGAAACCTTAAATACCCTGAAGCAGGTTATGGAGGATGACTTCAACTTGTTGCTTGAAACATTCAGGCAAGATTCCACAGATCGGCTGCAAAAACTGCGCGAGGTTATTCAAGGGACGGATGCAGATCCCATTCGCCGTGCAGCCCACAGCTTCAAAGGTAGTAGCAGTAATATTGGTGCCCAGCAATTGTCTGCGTTGTGTGCTGCACTGGAGAAAAAAGCCCTGGCAGGAAACCTGCAAGGCTTGGTGGCAGATGTCGATCAAATTGAACAGGAATTCCTGCTTGTTCAATCATCCCTGGATTCATTTCGTTAATTCGTTTTGCCAACTGCAATTGGCACCTCGCTTGCAATATACCTCCTGAACCTCATTTTCGAGTCAAGTTGCGGCAAAGCCTTGCCGTAATCGTTGGCAGGAGTAGCAGATGAATAATGGCAGTCTTCTCAGTAGCTTATTGGGCGCGACCAGTGCTAATCCAGCCTCTGGAAAAAATACGTCTCCAAAAAGTCGCGTGGATACCAGTGAACAATTCCGTAATGCCCTTGAGCAAGCACGGCCAGAAGTTGCCGCTGCAAAGCAGGAAGTTGCCCGGAACCAAACGCACACTTCCCGTAAACCGGACGCGCGCCAACCCGTTGAACATGCTGAGCGCCGTAATACAGCGGCTGATGCAAGCAAGAAGGAAAAACAACCGTTAGCAAATCATGCTGAGCCCAGAAAGCTGAATCCCGAGTCGCGCCAGTCCGTCGACAAATCCCACCCTGAATCCAGCAGCACGGACAAAACTGTCGCCGCGCCAACGCACACTAGTGCTACAAAAGAAAGTAGTGAAGTTGTTGCGGCTGAATTGGATGAATCCATCCTGGCTAATGAAGATGAGGCTATTTCTGGCGAACTACTAACACTGGTAGATAACTCTTTAGCAGTTGATGCATCTGAATTACCACTTGGGTGTGATAGCACTGCGGAGGAAGAAATTATTTCTGACCTGGCGACACTTCAACCATTAGACGGTGTTTTAAAAACTCCTACGGAAGCTATGCCAGTACCACTCATGCCCGTACTCTCCGGTAATTTGTTGCCTGACGTTGATACACCGGAGTCTAGTATGGAGGAAAGCTCAGCGCTAACGTCAATACCGATGGTTAGCACGGTAAATTTACGCGCAGACACAAATACTGCTTCTGCGGGAATAATTGCTGCCAACACTGCGGCAAACACGATGGCACCCTTGACGGATGACCTTGCGATTACGCTTGAGGAAACGCCGACAGAAGGGGTTTCGGCAGATATCGAAGCACAGGATAACCCCGATCTGTTCATCCTCAGCGGGAAAGCCGCATTCAGTAAACTGATGGATGCAAACGTAACTTCAGATAAAACTGCGACACCGGTTGTTGACGCTGCAAAACCGGCATTAACTTCTACGAGTATCGCTGAACCATTGATGAGAATGACAGAAGCCCAATCACCCGCTGCACGGAGTTTTGTTGTTCAAACCGGATTGCCTGTCGCAGTAGGGCAACCGCAATGGAGTCAGGCTGTTGGTGAAAAAGTATTATGGTTGGCTGCACAAAATGTCAGTGCCGCAGAAATACGCCTCGATCCACCGGACCTTGGGCCTATGCACGTAAAAGTAACGGTAAATCAGGATCAGGCTAACGTCACCTTTACCAGTCCCCATCCCATTGTGCGTGATGCATTGGATCAACAATTAAACCGTTTGCGTGAAATGTTTGCCGAGCAAGGCCTGAATTTGGTGAACGTTGATGTCTCCGATAAATCTTTCGCGCAACAACAGCAAGGCGAGGAGCAAAACGGTAAAGCGGGTTCAACAGATGAAGTAGAGGACGATCTGTTACCTGTCACCACAACGGTTATTACATCCTCGCGGCTGGTTGATCACTACGCTTGATTTTTTCAAATTAATTTCAAATAACGGGTGACAAGCTGAGCAATTTGCTCAGCTTGTCTACACCTTTGTTTTTTATCGATTTTCACCTCGCAAACTGCACGGCCACTGCTAAGCTTCAGAAAGCGATACTGGCACATGTATTGCTCAAACCCTTTTGTTTATTGAAAGTGACGGAGTTTTGACATGGCTGCTGCTCCACAAAAAGCGAAAACTGAAGCAGCTCCCGCTGAAGCGGAAGCTGGTGGCAAAAAAAAGAAAAAATTATTCCTGATTATCGGCCTCGCAGTTGCATTGGTAGCCATTTCGGTTGGTGGAACCATTGTGGCTTTGAAAATGTTATCGCCTCCACCGGCTGCCACTGACGAAAAAGCAGAGGAGGAAAAAGAGGAACCCGTACTGGCCCCGGCAATCTATTTTGATATGGCCCCCAATTTCACAATTAACTTCAACGTGAATGGTCGTCAGCGTTATTTGCAAGCGGCGATTACCCTTTTGTACCGCGATCCTGCGTTGGAAGAATTACTGAAGTTGCACATGCCTGCCATTCGTAATGGTTTGGTAATGTTGTTAAGTGGAAAGGAATTTGAAGAATTGCAAACCAATGAAGGTAAAGAAAAATTGCGCGCCGAAGCGCTGGAAATTATCAATAACCAATTGAAAAAAGAACAGCAAGTCCTCGCCGAACAAAGTGAGGAAGAAGAAAAACCTGAACCGGTGGTGGTGGAGCAGGTTTTGTTTACCAATTTTGTAATGCAATAAGGAATACGCCGTGCAAGATCTACTCTCACAAGACGAAATTGACGCGCTCCTGCATGGCGTTGATGACGGCGATATCGATACCGAATCCGATATAGAACCGGGTACGGTACGAACCTATGACCTGACCAGTCAGGATCGCATTGTTCGTGGGCGCATGCCCACGTTGGAGATGATCAATGAACGCTTTGCACGTTACACGCGCATTAGCATGTTCAACTTGCTGCGCCGCACGGCGGATGTATCTGTTGGTGGTGTGCAAATTCAAAAATTCGGCGAGTATGTCCATACGCTGTATGTGCCCACCAGTTTGAACATGGTGAAGTTTCGCCCGCTACGCGGAACGGCATTAATTATTCTGGATGCGCGACTGGTTTTTAAGTTGGTGGATAATTTTTTTGGTGGCGATGGTCGTCATGCAAAAATCGAAGGCCGTGAATTTACTCCCACTGAATTGCGCGTAGTACAAATGGTTTTAAACCAGGCATTTGTTGATTTAACGGAAGCCTGGAAAGCGGTGTTTCCAATTAACTTCGAATATGTTCATTCTGAAGTAAACCCCTCGCTAGCTAATATCGTCAGCCCAAGTGAAGTTGTTGTCGTCAGCACATTCCATATCGAACTGGATGGTGGCGGTGGTGAAATGCATATCACCGTTCCTTACTCGATGATTGAACCTATTCGCGAAGTGCTGGATGCCGGTTTGCAAAGCGATAGTGATGAACATGATGAACGTTGGGAGAAAGCACTGCGTGAAGATATTCTCTCTGCCAGGGTCGATTTGGAATGCGATATTGTTCGTCGTGAAATTACATTGCGCGATATTGTCGATTTAAAAGAGGGCGACATTATTCCGGTGGATTTTCCTGACTACCACGTGGTGACTGCGAATGGTGTACCCATGTTTCGCACGCAGATGGGCCAATCCAATGGTTTTCTGTCATTGAAGATTCGTGAATTCATAGATCGTCGGGGTGCCTACAACATAACCGGCACCAAAGGCGAAAACTCTGCTTCGACTAAAGGTGAGAAAGATGGCAAGCGATGATATTGATCAAGACTCTATGGCGGATGATTGGGCTGCTGCTATGGCAGAGCAGGCAAATGTTGAAGAGGCCATGGCCCACGCGGTCAGTTTTGATGAATTAAAAAATGAACCCGCTAAACAAGCCGTTGGCAGCCCCGACCTGGATGTAATCCTGGATATTCCTGTTTCTATTTCAATGGAAGTAGGGCGCACTTCAATCACTATTCGCAATTTGTTGCAATTAAACCAGGGGTCGGTAATCGAACTGGATCGGCTCGCTGGCGAACCATTAGATGTGTTAGTCAACGGCACGCTGATTGCGCACGGCGAAGTTGTCGTGGTCAATGAAAAATTTGGTATCCGTATGACGGATGTAATAAGCCCTGCCGAGCGAATTAAAAAATTGCGTTAACGTGTCATTCGGGAAATAACAATATGAGCCCCGCCTTAAAACACTCACTGTATTCATTGGTTGGCGCGGGGCTGTTATGTTTTACAGCCTCAAGCGTTGCACAAACCAACGCACAAGCGAAAACAAATGCTGATCATGAACAGCAAACGAACACCGTAAATAACTCACTTGTCGATTTAAAGACTACTTCCGATTCAACGCTTACCTCTAATTCAAAACTGGCGTCCGATTCAAAAATTATTTCCGACTCAACAGTTACTCCCACTCTTCCAGTTGCCGATCCAGAGACATCGACTCCAGTCGCTACAGATCCTGTGAGTAACGCAGGCACAGCAAAGCCTTCTGCACCGTATTATTCTCAAGCAAATAGCTCGCCCCCCTGGATTGGCAGCGGTGCGCATCTGCTTAATGTGACGTTGGGTTTGTTATTTATTGTGGCGTTGATTTTTGGTATCTCCTGGTTTGTACGTCGCTTTGGCCAAGGCACGTTTTCCGCTAACACGCACATGAAAATTATTGCGGCCATGCCACTCGGCACCCGTGAGCGAATTGTGTTGATTGATGCCGGAGGCCAACAACTTTTATTAGGTATTACACCAACCCAAATAAATACGTTACATGTGTTCGATACGCCTATTGTCACCAACACCAGCGAAACCAATTCGTCGGAATTTAGTCGCAAACTCATGGCGATATTGCAGCGATCCGGAAATGATGAAACCAATAACAATAAAAGTTTCAAGAAGCAGGAATAACTATGCAGACATATCCATTCATTCTTCTGCTAAAAAAATTACGAATTGTACTGTTGTTAATTTCGTTGTTATTTTCCAATTCGGCTTTCACGCAAAGCACTTTGCCGCCAGTCACTGATCCGGGCACTGGCAATGTTCAAATGACACAACCGAATGCATCGCAACTCGGTAGTTTGCCCGCAATACCTGGTTTGCCTGCATTAACCGTGAAAACAAATCCCAATGGAACGCAAGAATATACGGTAACATTACAAATTCTTGCCATCATGACGGCACTGACATTTTTGCCGGCAATCCTAATGATGATGACCTCCTTTACGCGCATCATCATTGTGTTTTCAATTTTACGCCAGGCGTTGGGCCTGCAGCAGTCGCCCTCCAACCAGATATTAATCGGGCTCGCTTTGTTCCTGACGCTTTTTATCATGCAGCCTGTACTGACCAAGGTGAATCAGGACGCGTTACAACCCTACATTAACCAACAAATCAATGCGCAAGAAGCATTAGCGCGAACAGCAGCGCCGTTTCACGGTTTTATGTTGGCACAAACGCGGGAATCCGATATTTCATTATTCGCTGGAATTGCCAAACATCCCCCCATTGCCACTCCGGAAGAAACACCGTTCACTATCCTTGTGCCTGCATTTATTATCAGCGAATTAAAAACGGCTTTTCAGATTGGTTTTATTATTTTTATTCCGTTTTTAGTCATCGATATTGTAGTTTCCAGTGTGTTGATGGCGATGGGTATGATGATGCTCTCGCCTTTGATTATTTCATTACCATTTAAAATTATGTTGTTTGTGCTGGTGGATGGGTGGGCCATGATCGTAGGAACCCTTGCCGCCAGTTACGGTATTTGACGGAGGTAATGCTATGACACCCGAAGTCGTGATGGATTTATTTGCCGATGCTTTTTTCCTCACCATTTTAATGTTGTTGGTGATTATTGGCCCCGGACTTGTTGTTGGTTTGATTGTGAGTATGTTTCAGGCTGCGACGCAGATTAACGAACAGACGCTGAGCTTTTTACCGCGTTTAATTGTCACCCTGGTGACATTGATGATGGCAGGCCCCTGGTTGCTCACTAAATTCATGGATTTGTTCAATCGTTTATTTTCGAGTGTCCCGAGTTTAATCGGGTAAATGATGATGCAAGAGCTGATTATTTCCGAGGAACAATTAAGTCAGTTTATCGGCACCTATATTTGGCCGATGTTGCGCATTAGCGCATTTTATTTTGCGGTTCCTGTTATCGGCGCCCGTACAGTGCCTGCTCGCCTGCGCATTATTTTAACCTTGCTCACCACAATGTTGATTGCACCTGTGCTACCTGCCGCACCGGTGGTCTCATTTTTGTCTGCCGAAGGGTTTTTAATGATTGTGCAGGAGTTGTTGATCGGCCTTGCGTTGGGGTTTTGCATGCAAGTGGTAATGCATGTTTTCGTGCTGGCTGGTCAATTTATGGCAATGAAAATGGGTTTGGGGTTCGCAGCCATGAATGATCCCTCAAGTGGTGTTAGCGTTACTGTGTTATCACAATTTTATTTGTTGCTATCCACATTACTTTTTTTAAGTTCCAACGGCCACCTGGTCGTGCTGCAATTAATGATCGATAGTTTCACCACTTTTCCCATTGGTAGTGGTGGTGTCAACACCGCGCATTTTTCAACGATCGTTGCGATGGGTTCCTGGTTATTCAGTGCTGCATTGCTAATAACCTTGCCATTATTTACATCACTCATGATTGTGAATATGTCCTTTGGAGTAATGAGCCGTTCGGCGCCGCAGCTGAACGTATTCACTGTGGGTTTTCCTATCACCCTTTTATTTGGTTTCGTTTTAATGTGGTTTACCCTCGCGAATTTTTTGCCCGTCTATTTCGACATTATGGAAGAGGGGATAGGCACGCTTCGCACGTTGGCATTGAGCCCTTAATCAATTGAGGAAGGTGAGCGATGGCTGAAGAAGACGATAGCGGGCAGGAAAAAACGGAAGAGGCCAGTGCGCGAAAGATTGAGAAAGCGCGCGAAGAAGGCCAGATTCCCCGATCACGAGACCTGACAACAACAGCGGTGCTGCTATTAGCCACCATTGGCATTTATATATTTGCAGAATTTACAGCGAACAAACTTATCGGACTTACCCGCGCGAACTTCATTATCAGCCGCGAAGCTATTTTTGATCCTAATGTAATGATTGGCCATTTGGCATCCGCCATTTATGAAGGGTTATTCAGTATTGCACCGCTTATGGCCATTTTATTGATCGCCTCTATTGCAGGGCCAATCGCATTGGGTGGATTTATTTTTAGTGGAAAAGCCATGGCTCCCCAGCTAAGCAGGATGGATCCACTGGCGGGTATCAAACGAATGTTTTCAATGCATTCGCTCATTGAACTGCTTAAATCCATTGCAAAAGTATCTCTCATTTTGTGGGCAACGATCCTGGTTCTGAAATTCTACGCGCAAGATATGTTTCGTCTTTCGGATGAAAGTATCGGTAATGCCATTATCCATTCACTGGAAATTTCCATTATGGCCACCATTGCGTTATCGGTCACCACGATTTTAATTGCTGCCATTGATATCCCTATCCAGATTTACCAATACAACAAAAAATTGAAAATGTCCCGACAGGATTTAAAAGACGAAGCCAAAGACACCGAAGGCAAACCGGAGGTGAAAGGGCGTATTCGGCAATTACAACGCGAAATGGCCCAGCGGCGAATGATGGGCAATGTACCTCAGGCGGATGTGGTCATTACCAACCCTGAACATTTTTCTGTGGCACTTAAATATGACCCCGAAAATATGGACGTGCCTATTATGCTGGCCAAGGGTGGTGACCATATCGCGATGAAAATCCGTGAAATCGCTAATGCCAATAAAATTGAAATTATTCAGTCGCCCGTGTTGGCGCGGGCCATTTTTTACACGACGGATATCGACGAGGAAGTTCCTGCTGGTTTATACCTCGCGGTGGCGCAAGTGCTTGCTTATGTATTTCAATTACGCAATTACCGCAAAGGTAAAGGTGAGAGACCGCAATATCCTCGCAATATTAATGTGCCGCGCGACATGCGTTACAACGCGTCAGGGAAAGTCGAATAAAGACTTTCTCATCCTCCGCAAAATATATTCAACTGCTAAAGCTGTCTTTGAAAACATCCCATTACAATTGCCACTTGTTATGTGCTAGAACGCTTTGAGAAAATTTATAGAAATATTTGAGGCCGCAAGTATTGCCTGTGTATGATTCACACCGGTTAAATACGCTCGCTTTTCCAAGCATTTTTACTAAAGCAACCGAAGGAGGTGATTTCACTAATCGATGTTTTTCCAGGAATGACGTAAATATCAATAAACAAATTCAAGATGGAGCTAATGATGAATTACAGAAATGTATTTCCCCTGTTATTTTTATGTTTTGCTGTTTTTTCCTTTTCTGCGTTTGCCCAAACAAGTGGCGATGCCTTCGTAGTACCTAATACCAAAGTCCATAAAATCCAATCCAGCATTGTTCCCAACCAGATTTATGAAGTGCGTGTGGCGTTACCGGGTAGTTATGCGTCATCGCCGGACAGAAATTATCCTATTGTTGTCGTTTTGGATGGCCAATGGAATTTCACTTTTGTTGCAGACATTATTGGCAAACTTTCTTATGACGGCAGAATGCCCGAAGCCATTACAGTAGCGATTACCTGGGGTGGGGAGGGCGATGACCCGAACCTGTTACGTTGGCGCGATTTTATTCGCCCGGATATGCCGCAATTTCCAATGAGTGGCGGTGCGAACGCGTTTTTAAACGCATTAACTCAGGAATTAATTCCTTTCGTTGAAAATAATTATCGCGTCGCCGATAAAAAAGTGTTGGTTGGTGCTTCATTGGGTGGCCTGTTCACCAGCTACGCGATGGTGGAAAAACCAGGTTATTTTGATGGGCACATTGCCGTTGCAGGTGCCTATTGGGTCGATGGTGCTTACCTTGATGAAAAACTCGCGGCCATGGCAAAAACCAAATCACTCAATGGCGTGCGCTCTTTCCTGGCGACCGGTACTTATGATGGCAATCAGGGGCACGTAGCATTATTCAATGACAGAATAAAATCAGCTGACCTGAAAGGTTTCAAAAATAAATATAAATTGTTCAATGATGTAGGGCATGCCGGCGTAGAACCACTCGCATACACCTATGGTTTACAACATATATTTGAACGCCCCTTTGTAAAAGTTAGCGAGGCATTGTTACAGCGTTACGCAGGAAATTATGAAGGTGGCTTCCCCGGCGGCCCGGTGTTTCCAATCTCTATTGCTGTTGCTGGTAAAGGTTTACTGTCGTTCACTGATGCAGGTGGAACCTACGAGTTTCAGGCAGAGAGTGAAATATCGTTTTATATGAAAGGCTCTAATGTCCTCCTGAATTTCCAACCCAATGGTGACATCATCCTGAACAGTCAGGGCACATTACTCACCTTTAAACGTGTTCCGAACTAATAATCCTGATGTGTTAAAAGCTCAGCGAATACCGCAATAAAAAAACAAAAACCAACGCCGTTACGGTGTTGGTTTTTGTCCTTAAAAACGATCCTCCTCATTTAGGTACGCTTCTTGCGATAACACGGAAAAATGACTCAACCGTCAAGAATCCGTGACTTATGGCACTACCGACTTTTAATCAAATGAATGGCACTGCTGTCCTTGGTTCAATCAAGGGTGCCAGCCGCGGCAACCTGGGTATTCCCATTTTGTTGTTGATGCTGTTGGCAATGATCATCTTGCCAATTCCGCCACTCCTGCTCGATATCTTCTTCACTTTCAACATTGCATTGGCGTTGGTGGTATTACTCGTCAGCATGTACGCAATGCGCCCGCTGGATTTCGCTGCATTTCCTACCGTGTTGCTGGTAGCAACCTTATTGCGTTTGGGTTTGAACGTTGCCTCCACGCGCGTTGTTTTATTGGAAGGTCATCAAGGTGGTGATGCAGCAGGTAAGGTGATTGAGGCTTTCGGTCATGTGGTGATCGGCGGCAATTTGGCAGTCGGTATTGTGGTGTTCATTATTTTAATGATCATCAACTTCGTTGTGGTGACCAAAGGTGCTGGCCGTATTTCGGAGGTGAGTGCACGTTTCACCCTGGATGCGATGCCCGGCAAGCAAATGGCGATTGATGCCGATTTGAATGCAGGCTTGATCGATCAGGACCAGGCGCGTACTCGCCGCCAGGAAGTTGCTGCTGAAGCTGACTTTTATGGTGCGATGGACGGTGCAAGCAAGTTTGTTCGCGGTGATGCTGTCGCGGGCATCATGATTATGTTCATTAATATTTTTGGTGGGCTGGCGATCGGCATGTTGCAGCATGATCTGGAGTTCGCCGATGCCTTTGAAAAGTACACCATCCTCACCATTGGTGATGGTCTGGTTGCTCAAATCCCCGGTTTGTTGTTATCAGTTGCTGCGGCGATCCTGGTGACTCGTGTTAACAGCTCGGAAGACATGGGCAAGCTGGTTGTATCGCAAATGTTTACCTCACCCAAGGCGCTGGCGGTGGCGTCGATTATGCTGATCATCATGGGTCTGGTTCCCGGCATGCCGCACATCGCATTTTTAGGTTTGGGCATCATCTGTGCCGGATTGGCTTATTTCATTCACTGGCGGAAGCAACAACCGGCAGCGGTAGAAGATAAAAATGCCTTTATTCCGGCAGGTCAGCGTCTGGCAGGTGAACCGCCCATGGCAGGATCACCCTCCGGTGGCGGAGCTAACCTCGCGCCACAACGTATGGCTCCCGCATTGCCACCAGGAACACCGGAGTCGCCTGAACTGGGATGGGATGACGTGCAGCCGGTCGATGTGATCGGGCTGGAAGTCGGTTATAGGCTGATTCCTATGGTCGATAAAAACCAGGGCGGGGAGTTGCTCGGCCGCATTAAAGGTGTCCGTAAAAAGCTGTCCCAGGAAATGGGCTTTCTCATTCCGTCTGTCCACATTCGGGATAACCTCGATCTGAACCCGACCGGTTACCGTGTAAGTTTGATGGGGGTTTCCATGGCGGAGGCGGATGTATATCCGGATCGCGAATTAGCTATTAACCCGGGTCAGGTTTTTGGCTCATTGGAGGGTATCAAAACCAAGGATCCGGCCTTTGGCCTGGACGCCATCTGGATTAACCCGAACCAACGCGAACAAGCGCAAACCCTGGGCTATACCGTGGTTGATCCAAGCACTGTGGTCGCCACTCACCTTAACCAAATACTTCAGCACCACACCTTCGAGTTACTCGGGCACGAGGACGTACAAAAGCTGTTGGATATGCTGGCCAAATCATCGCCGAAACTGGTTGAGGAGTTGGTTCCCAATACGGTCAGCATTAATACCTTGCTGAAAGTGCTGCAAAACCTGTTGCGCGAACGGGTACCGATTCGCGACATCCGCTCTATCGCCGAAGCCTTGGCGGGCACCACAGGCAAGAGTCAAGATCCCGCCGCTTTAACGTCCCTGGCGCGGATCGCTTTAGCACGGCAAATCGTGCAAAACATCATTGGAAACGAGCGAAACCTGCCTGTTATCACGCTCGAACCCAGTTTGGAACAGTTGTTGCTAAATACCGTGCAGCAGGCACAAAAAGCTGGCGCTGATGACAGCGCGTTTATTGAGCCTGGCTTGGCGGATCGTTTGCAGCAATCACTTGTGACTGCTGCACAAAAGCAGGAAATGGCAGGCAAACCACTGGTGTTATTAGTCGCTGCGCCATTACGCCCGATGCTCTCGCGCTTTGTTCGCCATAGTGTTCCGGATATGCGGGTATTGGCCTACACCGAAGTGCCGGACAACAAACAAATCAGTATTGATGCCAGCGTTGGCGCTGACAGAAAGTAGCTGTTGATTTAAAGCAATCGTCGCCTAAGGGCAGGAGTTGAATATGCAAGTCAAACGTTTCGTAGCTGCTGATATGCGTCGTGCGTTGGAATTGGTTCGCCAGGAGCTGGGGCCAGATGCAATTATTCTCTCAAGCAACCGTATCCCTGAAGGTGTGGAGTTGCTGACGACCATGGGTTCGGATTACGAACTGAAACAACTGCAATCGCGCCCGTTCTCGGAAGCAACCTTTGCTCCCAGCGAACCACTACTCAGTGATGGCGAAATTTCCCCGCGCGTGCTGGCAAAACCGGCGCGTAAGCAAACGCCGGTGTTTACACCGATGGAAGATAATCCTGCTGCTGCCAAAACCGGTGCGCAACTGGCTGATGACATTGAAAAAGCCCGTCAACGTATGCTCGCTGCCCGCAAGGCAGAAGAATCGGCGAAAGAATTTTTAGTCGGCAAGAATACTGTCGTAAATGCCGGAATTCCTCGTCATGCAACAACGACTGCTGCCCGCCCCAAGGCAGGCATGAGTGCTGCTGAAAAATACCCGTTAGTAGATGATCAACCGGTAATAACCAGGGCTGCACCGCCAGCAAAACCTGCATTGTCAAAAGAATCGCTTTCATTTCGCGATGCCCTGGTCAACGAGTCAAAACGGGAATCGCGCGGAAACAACAGTTCATTTACCGGCAATGACACATTTTCTGCCCCGGAACCTGTGGATCACAATGCACAGCTTTCTGAATTACAGGCTGAAATTGCCGATATGCGCTTCCTGCTGGAACAACAGCTGGATCGCTTGACCGGCCAGCAAACCATCCCGACCGATTCACCCGTATTGGCCAGCGTGAGCCGTCGCCTCGAGCGTTTGGGTTTGCCAAAAGAGGTAGTCGGTAGCGTTATTAAAGCTTGTACAAAAACCAAAACCCTAAGCGATGCATGGCCAGATGCCTTGGCTAACCTCGCGCATCAATTACCCATTAATGGTCGCGATATTGTTGACCAGGGCGGCGTGTTCGCATTCGTCGGACCAACCGGCGTGGGGAAAACCACCACAATCGGGAAGCTGGCTGCACGCTATGTTTTGCAACATGGCGCTGACAAGGTCGCATTGATTACTACTGATACCTATCGCATAGCTGCGCATGACCAATTGCGCTCGTTAGCACGCATCCTGCGCGTACCGGTGCGCGTCGTCGATGAAGCGAATCCGCTGGATACAGTGTTGCGCAGCTTGCGCCATTGCAGTCTGGTATTAATCGATACCGCGGGTTTCCGTCATGGCGATCCACATTTGAAAGCACAGTTGAAAGCCCTGGCGGAACAACAACAGGTAAAAACCTATCTGGTGATGTCCTGTAACAGTCAGGCACAAATGTTAAAAGCCTCCATCCATGCGTATGGCGCGGCCCGCTTGCAGGGCTGCATCCTGACCAAACTGGATGAAACGGCGAGTATGGGTGAAGCCTTGGGTGTGGTTATGCAAAATCGCTTGCCTATTGCCTACACCACTGATGGGCAGGACATCCCCAAAAACATTGAGGTGGCGAGGGCGCATCATCTGGTATCCAAAGCGGTTGCATTGCTCAAAGCGAGTACAGCGGTGGCGGCTTCTTGACCGCTACTTAATGCAAAAGTACAAGAATTAACCATAACTGCATGATTTTTCGAGTGAAACTGAAATTAGTCGGATGAATTGCCAATCCCTATCTATACTCATTTCACTATTGGGGCGCCCGTGGAGACGAATTAAGTCTACGGTAGTGCAGCACAACAGGTTTGCGTGAAACGTTTGGAGTTGAGTCGATGAGCCAAATGCGACCAGTACAAGTGATCGCGGTATCCGGCGGTAAAGGCGGGGTAGGGAAAAGCAACATTTCCGTGAATTTAAGTATTGCATTGGCTGAACTGCGCCGTCGCGTTGTGTTACTGGACGCCGACCTTGGATTGGCCAATGTGGACGTATTACTCGGTGTTCGTGCGACCCATACCCTGGCGGATGTACTCGCCGGCACTCATAGCCTGACTGACGTTTTGGTCAATGGCCCGGCAGGTATGAAAATTGTGCCTGCATCATCAGGTGTTCAGCGTATGGCGGAATTAAGTACCGCTGAGCATGCCGGATTGATCAATGCCTTTAATGAATTGTCAGATCAGGTAGATGTACTTGTTATTGATACGGCAGCGGGTATTTCCGACACCGTAGTCAGTTTTGTACGTGCAGCCAATGAAGTCATTATTGTTGTGTGCGACGAGCCTTCATCAATTACCGACTCCTACGCATTGATAAAACTACTTAACAAGGAGTACGGCATGTTTCGCTTCCGTGTAGTGGCAAATATGACACGTACACCCCAGGAAGGCCTCAACATGTTTAACAAGTTGAACACTGTGTGTGAAAAATTTCTGGATGTTTCATTGCAATTCGTTGGCCAGGTTCCCTTTGATGAAAACGTGCGCAAAGCTGTGCAAAAACAAAAAGCGTTATTGGAGTTTGCACCCTCATCAAAAGCATCCGTCGCCATACGTGCGTTAGCCCAGGCGGTAGATAAATGGCCAGTGCCAAATGCTCCGACCGGGCGCCTGGAATTTTTTGTTGAACGTTTGTTACAGGCCGCGAACGCGCGCTAACTTAAATCTGGTGTAAGGAAAAGCTGAATGAGTTGTTGCGCAGGCATGCGATTTAATAATCATGATCGTGTTACTGCAAAGAAGGTGCTCGATGGCCGCAGTCAATGGTTTAGCCATGTACGATAAAAAACCCTTACGCGATGTGCAAATCAACATTGAAGATTACGCACCCCTGGTAAAGCGTATCGCGTATCACATGATGATGCGTATGCCTGCCAGTGTGCAGGTTGATGACCTTATCCAGGCCGGCATGATTGGCCTGATCGAAGCTTCCCAAAAATACGACATGTCCCGCGGCGCAAGTTTTGAAACTTACGCGGGGATTCGTATTCGCGGTGCAATTGTGGATGAGATGCGTCGCGGTGATTGGGTGCCGCGCTCCGTACATCGCAATGCGCGCCGGGTTTCACAGGCTATTGCAGCGGTGGAAGCACGTACCGGCCGCGATGCAAGCGATGCAGACGTCGCCGCAGAGCTGGGCGTATCGCTCGATGAATATTTTGTCATGTTGCAGGATTCCAACAGCAGCCGTTTGTTCAGCTACGAAGAAACATTTGGTGAGGAAGACAGCAATATCGATGCATCCGAACATAGCAGTGCATTCGCCAGCCCATTAGAAGGTATGCAGCGCGACGGCTTGAAAAAGGCTCTCGTCAATGCGATCCGCAAATTACCGGAGCGCGAGCAAATGGTGCTATCGCTGTATTACGACCAGGAATTAAACCTGAAAGAAATCGGAATGGTTCTGGGTGTAAGCGAATCGCGTGTTAGCCAGATTCACAGCCAGGCAGCGGCCCGTTTGCGCCATAAGCTGGGTGATTGGCAACACAACTAATCCCACGATTTATTTTTACATGTATTCGTTAATTACGATTATGCCTGTGCGGGATAGCGTTGAATCGTCTATACATAAACAAAGTTGAACTATGATTAGCATTAAAAGTTGAAGATTCATGTGCCGTAACTGGCCGATGCTTTAACTCCTACTAGACTATGAGTAAATGAAAAATCCCGTCCGGGTGAGTGGAGGTTACGTTGGATAAGAATATGAAAATCCTGATTGTTGACGATTTCTCAACAATGCGAAGGATCATTAAAAATTTGTTGCGCGACTTGGGGTTCTCCAACACCCACGAAGCAGATGACGGTGTTACGGCACTGCCAATGCTAAAAAACGGCGACTTCCAGTTTTTGGTCACAGACTGGAACATGCCCGGTATGACGGGAATAGATTTATTAAAAGCCGTGCGCGCCGATGAAAAATTGCGCACATTGCCAGTATTAATGGTAACAGCGGAAGCCAAGCGCGACCAAATCATTGAAGCTGCCCAGGCAGGTGTAAATGGTTATGTAGTCAAACCGTTTACTGCTCAAGCCCTCAAAGAAAAAATCGAGAAAATTTTTGATCGCGTAGGTTAATCACCGCAGGATCAAATAATAAAAGGCGTCGCCATGGCATCCGAAATTCAAACATCTATTAATCATGAGTTTGTCGTTGAGCTGAAAGAGTGCGCCAAGTTGCTCACTGAAAAATTGCAAAGCAATCAGTTCGAAGATGCCTCGATATTGATTCAAACCATTACCCAGTCACGTGATCGCCACATTTTCCAATCTGTCGGGCGATTAACGCGCGGCTTGCACGATGCCATAGTGAATTTCAATGTAGATGCCGACCTTTCCAAAGAGCCTCCAAAAATCCAGAACTCCGATATTCACGATGCCTCCAATCGTTTGAATTATGTTATCGAACTCACACAAAAAGCCGCTGAAAAAACCATGGATATGGTGGATGAAGCGGCGCCGATTGCAATGAATCTTGGACAGGAAGCCACGAGCTTGCGTGATGAATGGGCGAGATTAAAACGTCGTGAAATGAGCTTGGATGAATTCCGTTTGCTATATGACCGCATGGATAATTTTTTAGGACAAATGGTTACCGGCACTGAACAGCTAAGCAAAAATTTGCAAGACATTGTGTTAGAACAAGGTTTTCAGGATTTGACCGGCCAGGTATTAAAGCGCGTTATCGGTTTAATTAACGAAGTAGAAAAAGATTTGGTAAGTCTCGTTCGTATTGCCGGTCAGGTTGAAGAAATTACCGGTATTACGGATGACCCCGAAAAAAATGCACACGATATGGAAGTGATGAACAAACGTAAAACAGAAGCGGAAGGTCCGCAAATTAATAAAGAACGTTCTGATGTAGTAGCGGGGCAAGACGAAGTTGATGATCTATTGTCGAGCCTTGGCTTCTAGTTGCTGGATATTTGAGGAATCTTGAATGAGTTTTGGTGATGACGAAGACATTCTCCAGGATTTCCTGGTAGAGGCGGGGGAAATTCTCGAACGCCTCAGCCAGCAATTAGTGGATTTGGAACAACGCCCTGAAGATAAAGATCTATTGAATGCTATTTTCCGCGGTTTCCATACAGTAAAAGGTGGCGCTGGTTTTTTATCATTAACCCCCATGGTGGAATGCTGTCACGTTACCGAAAATCTGTTTGATATTTTACGTAATGGCAAACGCACGGTCACATCCGAATTAATGGACGTGGTGTTACAAGCGCTGGACATGGTTAACCAGCAATTTGAGTTAGTATCACAACGGGAGGAATTACCACCTGTTGA
Organism: Cellvibrio sp.; assembly: GCA_035490715.1. Lineage (GTDB taxonomy): Bacteria > Pseudomonadota > Gammaproteobacteria > Pseudomonadales > Cellvibrionaceae > Cellvibrio. The sequence goes on along the minus strand of DATJLF010000056.1, from coordinate 42,634 downwards.
TCCTGCGCTCATTCATGCATTAGAGCGTCTGGTTTCCTGCGAAGATTTACAAGAGGGCGGAAACGCTGAGCCCGCAACGGAAACAGTTTTAGAGACAGAGCCTACATCAAAGGCAAATGAACCAGCCGCTGTTGGCGGTGGAGATATTACCGACGCTGAATTTGAGCAATTACTGGATGCTATTGCAGGCTCACCTGCATCAAAAACAGCACCAACCACAGCTCCCGCTGTATCTTCCAGTAATGCACCGACAAGCGACGATATTTCTGAAGATGAGTTTGAAGCGCTGCTCGATCAATTGCACGGGAAAGGCAAAGGTCCCGGTACAGAATCATCGGTAGCAAAATCGGCAGCACCAGCATCAGCACCGGCTGCGATGACGGCGGTGGCTACACCTGCAAACAACGCGTCGTCTGACGAAATTTCGGACGACGAATTCGAGGCGTTGCTGGATCAATTACATGGCAAAGGCAAGGGGCCGGTCGGTGCATCGGCGGCACCAGCGACAGTTACCCCGGCAGCGCCAACACCATCAGTTGCTACATCCACAGGTACAGGCGATTTAATTACTGATGATGAATTCGATGCGCTGCTTGACCAATTACACGGCAAAGGCAAAGGACCTGGTACGGTTAATATTGCATCGTCGATTCAAGCTCCAGCTCCTGTACCGACAGCAGCCAAGCCCGCGTCGAAACCAGCACCTAAAATAGAAGCCAAACCCACGGCGGATGTAAAACCCGCATCAGCACCTGTTAAAAAAGCAGAGCCAGCCAAGCCGGCCGCAGCTCCTGCTGCTGCACCAGCACCGGCTGCACTCGATAAAGATGCACCACAAGTTGAAACCACGGTGCGTGTCGATACCCAACGCCTCGACGACATCATGAATATGGTCGGGGAATTGGTATTGGTACGTAATCGTCTTGTACGGTTAGGCAATAGCTCCACCAACGAAGCATTGGTAAAAGCCGTTGCGAATCTGGATGTCGTTACTGCCGATTTGCAAACTTCCGTGATGAAAACACGGATGCAACCCATCAAAAAAGTATTCGGTCGTTTTCCACGTGTGGTACGCGATTTGGCGCGTAGCTTGCGCAAAGAAATTAATCTGGAATTGGTGGGCGAAGAAACTGACCTGGATAAAAATCTGGTAGAGGCATTGGCCGATCCGTTAGTGCATCTGGTACGTAATTCCGTTGATCATGGCATTGAATTTCCGGAAGTGCGTGAAGCAAGTGGTAAGCCACGCATTGGCCAGGTCGTGCTCGCAGCTGAACAAGAGGGCGATCACATTCTGTTATCCATCAGCGACGATGGTGCAGGTATGGACCCGATAAAGTTGCGTCGCATTGCGGTCGAAAAAGGAATGTTTGATGAAGACACGGCCAATCGTCTTTCCGACACAGAGGCCTATAATTTAATTTTTGCACCGGGGTTCTCCACCAAAAAAGAAATTTCCGATGTCTCCGGTCGTGGGGTGGGAATGGATGTGGTGAAAACCAAAATCACCCAACTCAACGGAACGGTGGAAATTAAATCCGAGTTAGGAAAGGGCACTCGCTTTATCATTAAAGTCCCGCTGACGTTAGCAATTATGCCAACGCTAATGTTTATGTTGGGCAAACAAACATTTGCATTCCCGTTGGTGAGTGTGAATGAAATTTTCCATATGGATTTAACCAGAAGCCACATTGTGGACGGACAAGATTGTGTTGCCATTCGCGATCAGGCAATTCCATTGTTCTACATGAAAGATTGGTTGGTTAAAGGTAGCCATAGTGACCGCCCGGACGCCGCCCACGTTGTTATTGTCACTGTCGGAACACGTCGTGTTGGTTTTGTCGTAGACCAATTGATCGGTCAGGAGGAGGTGGTCATCAAACCACTTGGAAAAATGTTGCAGGGAACACCGGGCATGGCCGGTGCAACCATTACCGGTGACGGTACCATCGCCTTGATTCTGGATATTCCCAGCTTACTTCGTCGCTACGCAAAAGGATCGACAAGCTGGGGACACACTTAATTTTTTGGGGTAATAAGATTGCTCAACTATGATGCGATTTTATTCAACCTGTTTTCCAAAGCAGTTGCTACTGCGGAGTAAGCTGAATGCCGGTTCGGGTGTTAGTCGTCGATGATTCCAATTTCTTTCAGCATCGCCTGAAAGATATTATTAATGAGCACCCGGATTTAAAAGTGATTGGTATAGCCAGCAACGGACGCGAGGCAGTAGAAAAAGCAGCCGAACTAAAACCCGACATTATCACCATGGATTTTGAAATGCCGGTGATGGATGGTGTGACTGCTATAAAACATATTATGGCGAATCGCAAAGTTCCCATCCTGATGTTTTCCTCACTGACCTATGAAGGCGCAAAAGTTACCCTTGATGCCCTTGCAGCGGGAGCTTTGGATTTTATTCCCAAAGATTTTGCGGAAGTATCGCGCAGTTCCGAATCCCTGAAAAAGAAATTACACGAACGCTTGATTACTCTCGCAGGTGTATCCGCGCGAATTGCTCCCTCGCCCGTCGTGGAATCAAAACCGCTAAATACATCTAACGGAAATTTACGTGCTGCATCGATACCAACATCGAGTTCACCACGTCCTCAAGCACAGGAAGATAAATCATCTGCGGTTGATAATTATCGCCTGAAAAATAAACCCAAAATTGTTGTTATTGGTGCCTCGACCGGAGGTCCGGTTGCATTGGCAGAGGTGCTAATCAGTTTGCCCGCAAACTTCCCGCTCCCCATCGTGCTGGTCCAGCATATGCCGGAAAATTTCACTAAAGCATTTGCAGAGCGTTTAAATAAGCAATGCAAAATTCAAGTGAGGGAAGCGGTGGATGGTGACCAGTTACAAGCGGGACTTGCATTACTAGCCCCCGGTGGAAAGCAATTAATGCTGGATAAGCGAAACGGCGGATCTGTGCGGGTTTTACCGGACGATGATCGCGTAACTTATAGGCCTTCACTGGATATTACATTCGGTTCTGCAGCAAATAATTATGCTGACAAAGTCCTTGGTGTAGTGTTAACAGGAATGGGATCCGATGGTTGCAAGGGGGCCGGTTTATTAAAACAGGTGGGATCATCGCTGTGGTCACAAGACGAAGCCAGTTGTGTAATTTATGGAATGCCCATGGCTGTTGCGCGCGCAGGCTATACCGATAAAGTGCTCAGTTTAAAAGAGATCGGGCCGCGCCTGGTTCGCGAGGTTATGTAATGGATGTATTGAGCATCATCGGAGTCGTGATCGCATTTGCCGCCATCATTGGCGGTAACTTTTTAGAAGGCGGCGGCCTCGGAACATTGGCTAACGGACCTGCAGCATTCATTGTAGTAGGCGGAACGCTGGGGGCTGCAATATTACAAACTTCCAAACCGAGCTTGAAACGCGCATTAAAAATTATTCGTTGGGTTTTCAAACCACCTTATGCGCCTTTTAAACAAGGCATAACGACTATTGTCCGCTGGGCTGCTGCCGCCCGCAAAGATGGTTTACTCGGCCTTGAATCCATTTCCGAACGGGAAAAAGATCCGTTTGCTAAAAAAGGATTGCAATTATTGGTGGATGGTAATGAACCGGAAGTGATTCGCCGGATTCTGGAAACGGATTTAATTGTGGACGAACAACGCGATTTTGATGCAATCAAATTTTACGAATCCATGGGAGGTTATGCACCCACTATTGGAATTATTGGTGCGGTCATGGGACTTATCCATGTTATGAATAATCTTGCTGACCCTGCGACCCTTGGCCCCGGGATAGCTATCGCGTTTGTGGCAACTATTTACGGTGTTGCACTGGCCAACCTGGTGTTCATTCCTATCTCTAATAAATTGCGCATGTGTGTAAATGAAAATTCGCAATACCGCGAGTTGATTATCGAGGGCATTATCGCCATTGCGGATGGCGAAAACCCACGCTCGATTGAATTGAAACTTAACGGTTATCTGCATCCGCACTGAGGTCATTCATTATCATGGTACGCCGCAGACGACAGGAGATTCATGTTAACCATGAACGCTGGTTGGTTTCCTACGCCGACTTTATTACCTTATTGTTTGCTTTTTTTGTGGTGATGTATTCAATCTCCCAGATAAATGACAGTAAGTATCGTGTTCTGTCCGATACCTTTATCGAAGCATTTAACCAGCCTAATGATTCGCAAACCAATGCGGAGCCTACTGAAGAATTAAATCCCTCAAATGATGTCATCACTCCGATTGAAATGGGCAAAACGGCACAAACAACAGCCAACGAAAAAGATGTGGTGATCAGCAATGATGGTGATATTCCCGTCATTAATTCCTCAGAAGCCGCAGAAGTTAAAACAACGGATGAACTATCACAAATTTCTGATTTGGTGACTGAAAAATTTTCCCAATTAATTGATGATCAATTAATCCAGGTATCCAGTAACGAACTCTGGCTACAAATCGAGTTAAAAGACAGTATTTTATTCGAATCAGGCAGTGCAGAAACCAGTGTTCAGGCCCAACGGATTTTTGATGAGATTGCAGGTATCTTGAAAAATTATTCTAACCCGGTTCAAGTAGAAGGTTTTACCGATAATATTCCAATCAATAGCACCCGATACCCCACCAACTGGGAGTTATCCACCGCGCGTGCCAGTGCAATCGTAAAATACATGGTAACCAAAGGAGTCGCGCCGGAGCGTTTATCGGCTGTTGGTTATGGTGAATATCAACCGGTTGCACCAAACGATTCGGAAACAGGCAGGGCACAGAACCGTCGTGTAGCTATTATGATTGCCAAGCGAAAAATGGATCGCCCTGGTGTAAAAGTGCAAGCGCCAGTGACATCTCCCTGATTTTAAAACGTATTCAGCTGAATGACTGTTCGGTCGTGTTCAACCAATAATTGCTCGCCCCATTTGAAATTATCCATTTGATTAAATAATGCGTTGAAACTGCCATCGTCCAACGCAATCTTTAGCCCTGCCTCTATACGTTCAGCAAGCCGGGTATTGTTTTTGTGCACATAGAAGTAAACAGGATTTTCGTAGCGCAAGAATAGATTTTTTTCCAATGCAATTCCTTTGTCAGCGTACGCTTCAACTTCACTCTTGACTTGAAAAACACCACGCGAAAAATAATCAAATCGACCGGATTTCAACATCTTGAATAAATTGAAATAACTCATGCTCAACACAAGAGGTAGCCCGTTCTCTTCCATTATTTGTCGATCCGGCCAATGGGAACCAATACCGCCTTTTAATTTACGGAGGTCGGCCAATGTTTTTATCGTGAAAAATGTCTGTTGGTTATCAGCGCGGATTAAAAATACGCGGTAATCGCTTAAATTTTTTAGCAGGCGAATTGGAATAGGTTTGAGATCATATTTTAAATGGCGCTCAAAAGGCATCCAGGTAATATCAATACTGCCTCGTTCAATTTCCAATAATAATCGATTGGTAATGGGCATTACCGGCGTGAATTTGAGTTGATAGGGACCATGGGAATCAATTGTCTTGTCCAGGGCCAGTTTTAACAGGTTACTGTAGTAATAGTCGTCATGATCCTTTTTTAAACTTTCCTCGCAAGAAATGACTACACGCGTAATTGCGTTGCTGTCTTGAATAGACGGCAGTTCGTTGGCAGACGCATCTACCATAAAGAATGAAAGCAACAGGCCGATAACCATTAGCTTTTGGGACATCGGTAATTTTCTGTACATCGTTACCACATCATATATTTGTCGAAGCACGGGCGTTACTGGTTGCAGATTCCAGTTTGAGTCTAGCCTGAAACCGCCATTGGATTATTCAGAAGTGTTAAGGCAATGGGGAATCACGCCTGAAGGGCTTGAACTTGTCTACTGCTGGGCAATACTAAATATTCCCCTGGATAAATTTTAACCGAATGGTGTAAAACTGTGGCTTGGCGCTGGCGGGAATCGCCTTCCGGGTTGATAATTACGCCACTGAGGTAGACTACGCTTCACAACGCCCGGCATAGAGATTGCTTCGACAGGTTTAACAATTAATGTGCCTGGTATTTGACGCCAGCGAGGATCGACACGTGCGAATCTTGGCAATTGCTAATCAAAAAGGTGGGGTTGGAAAAACCACTACGACAGTCGCTCTGGGGGGATTAATTGCCAGTGCGGGTTATAAGGTTTTGCTGCTTGATATTGACCCTCACGGCTCTTTATCAACTTGGTTTGGAATTGACCCCGACAATCAGCCACTGAGTAGTTACACGTTATTTCAAGAAAGGAAAGAACTGACCTCCCAGTCGGTTAAGCGGTTAATCCTGCCCACCCAATTTGCGAACATTGAAGTTATCCCGGCGACGACTGCGCTGGCAACCTTAGAACGTCAGGTAATTGGACAGGATGGGATGGGGCTGGTACTAACCCGCGCGCTAACGTTGCTTGCAGATGATTACGATTATGTACTGATTGATACGCCGCCCTTGTTAGGCGTTCTGATGGTGAATGCATTGGCTGCCTGCCAACATTTGGTAGTTCCTGTTCAAACCGAATTTCTCGCCCTCAAAGGGTTGGAGCGAATGGTAAATACGTTAAATATGATGTCCCGTTCGCGTAAAAAGGCATTGGAATATACCGTGGTTCCAGTGATGTTTGATCGCAGAACCCAGGCATCCGTTACCAGCTTGCGCAGCATTCGTAACACGTATATTGAACACTCCTGGCCGGGGCATGTCCCGGTGGATACACGTTTCCGCGATGCAAGCAAAGCCGGTATTCCACCACACTTATTCGATCCCACCAGCAGGGGAGTTGAGGCTTACACCTCACTTTGGCATTGGTTGGAAAAAAAATTTAAACAGCTTGATTCAAACTCGTCAGCACTATCGCTGATGGCTAGCAAGGCAGGTGCCGTACTGTGAGCTCAAAATCATCATCGGGTGATGGAAACTCCTCACCCCATGACATTCTTAACAATTACCTGGATGATTTGCTCGGCGATGATCCATTGGGATTTGCGCTTGATGCACTAGAGTCCCAGGTCGCCCCACTTGCTGCAAATGCGGGTTCAGCCCGCATTGTTCACCTACCAACCAAAAAAGTGGAGACTCCACCTCCGGTAAAATCGTATTTACGTTCGGAAATAGCGCCGCCCAAAACTGCCAAACCGCAGGTTGAAATAAAAGAATCCAAGCTGCCGGCCACGCGAGTTGAGTCATTGCAAACACAGGAACAAAAATTAAAACTGGAAAAATTGCTGCAATCGGCAAGAGCCCAGTTACTGGTGGATACACCAATAATTGTTCCTACTGAAACACAACCGCAAACTAAAACGGATGTTGTTTTTAATCCTGATGAAATTCAGGAATGGGATATCGATATCACAGAAACGGTTTCTGTTCCCGAGCAACAGCTTATCCAAACACCCACAACAAGCAGCTTCAAACTCGAAGGTTTGGAATGGTTGGAGAACGGATTGCCGCAATGGGCCCAATCCCGTTTTGACGTATTACTCTTCCAGGTATCCGGACTCACGTTGGCCGTACCGCTTATCGCCCTCGGTCAAATCCAACCCTTGACCGAGGAACTAACGCCGTTGTTTGGGCAGGCTGATTGGTTTATGGGTTTACAACCCACGCCGGCGGGAAAAATTCGCACAGTGAACACTGCCAAATTTGTTATGCCTGAACGATACGATGAGGCCTTTTTAGCAACCGCCAAATATGTGGTGTCGATTAATGGCGTTCCCTGGGGATTAGCAGTAGATACGGTGAATCAGCCTATTACTCTTCAACCAGAGGATGTGAAATGGCGCAGTGACCGCAGTAAGCGTCCGTGGCTTGCAGGTACAGTGAAAGACCATATGTGTGCCTTGCTGGATATTCCCCGTATTGGTCAAATGTTGATTGAGGCCGACAAAAATTTCATTCCCGCGTGACGTTTACGCAACTTCAGTAAAAGTGGCATAGGCAAAGTCCTCGACTATAGTTATAGCGACATTTATTGATTTGCCGCCCGCGGCAGGTGGCTCCTGAGGATATAAAGATGGCAACTGATGTAGCAAAAAATAAGAGTACTGATGATCCGGTATTACAGTGGGTGACGTTTCGTCTGGATGGCGAAACCTACGGCATTAATGTAATGCAAGTGCAAGAAGTACTCCGTTATTCGGAGATCGCTGCAGTACCCGGGGCTCCATCGTATGTATTGGGGATTATTAATTTGCGCGGCAATGTGGTGACTGTTATTGACACCCGCCATCGTTTTAATTTGTCCAGTGGTGAGATTACCGACAATACTCGCATTGTAATTATTGAAACTGATCGCCATGTCATTGGTATTCTGGTTGATAGCGTGGCGGAAGTGGTTTATTTGCGACAATCAGAAATTGAAATGGCTCCGAATGTCGGCAATGAAGAGAGCGCCAAGTTTATTCAGGGCGTATGCCATAAAAATAATGAGTTATTGATTTTGATTGATTTGAATAAATTGTTAACCAGTGAAGAGTGGTCAGAACTGGAAGATATTTAATTCCTTTTTCCGCTTATGGATAAGTGTGTTGGAAATATTTCATGACTTTGTTGGAAATCGGTTTAATCATTTGTTTAGTAATTAGTGCTCTAGCATTAATTACTTCAATTTTTACTTTCAAGCGTTTGCGCCAGCAAGCTACCGATACTGAAAAACTAATACAGCGGTTAACTCGTGACGTTGCTGCCTCCAGTAGTGGGTCAGTGGGTATGGGGCAACGATTGTTGGCAATGGAAAAACGTCTACAAACCAGCGGCGATAAAAAACCAGAAAAAATTGATTACTACAATGACGACGAGTTTCAGCCTTATTCGCAGGCAGCACAAATGTTCAAAATGGGGATGGACGCGGAAGAGGTTGCCCGCCGATGCGGATTATCCCGTGCCGAAGCCTCACTATTAGAAATGATGCAAAAAAGTAGTCGCTAAGATCAATCCAATGAGCAATCCAAAAAAACGCCTTTCTTGTGAATCGCACCCAAAAGTTGGATAGAGTGTCCAACTTTTGGATGCAGCCAATCTGCCGCGTTTTTATCCGTTTTTTCTATCAATGACATCATTCAACGCAGCTACATCGAGATCACCGGAAGCATTTTATGCCGGTGATGTCTTTAGCATATAAGACTACTCAGCGAAGTGAAATTGCTGCCCACTAATGCCTATCGAATCATCACTCAATATATAAATGTATGCAGGCATTAGGCTCTCTGGAGTTTTAACAGTTTCTGGATCTTCTGCCGGGTATGCTGCCGCTCGCATTGCTGTGCGTGTCGCTCCAGGATTAATACTATTGACCCGAATACGAGTTGCCCCTTCCAATTCATCATGCAATGTTTGCATAAAATTTTCTGCGGCGGCCTTTGAGGCGGCGTAGGCTCCCCAAAAAGCACGCCCTTTAAAAGCAACACTGGAACTAGTGAATAAAATGCTCGCGTTTTCAGCCCGCTCCAACAGCGGTAATACGGCCTGCGTTAACATAAAAGGGGCATTAACGTTAATTTGCATGCAGCGCATCCATGCATTGACTGAGTAATTGGAAATCGGTGTGCGTTCACCCAAGTCAGCCGCATTAAATAAAATTCCATCAAGGCGACCAAAAGTATCTTCAAGCGCATTACACATATCGTCGTAATCTTTTTCTACTGCGCTTTCAAAATTGATCGGATAAATTGCAGGTTGCGGATGGCCTGCCGCTTCAATTTCATCGTAAACCTGTTCCAGCTTACTCATAGTGCGACCAGATAAAACTACCGTAGCGCCACAGGCAGCCAATGTTTTTGCTGCTACTTTGCCAATACCGTCGCCTGCACCTGTGACCAAAATAATTTTATCGGCAAGCGAATCCTGACGAATCGCATAATCTTGTGGAATTTGCATAGTCTGTTCTGCCATCACAAATATTTTTCAACAATCGGCCAGATTTCATCAGCGTGATTTACACAGTAATCAGCGTTCCAGTTCGCAGGATTATCACCTTCATCAACATAACCGTAAGCCGCAGCAATAGTGATGCTTCCAGCGCCTTTGCCGCAATCAATATCGCGTTTGTGATCCCCGATATAAATAATTTCTTCGGGACTGCAATTCAGTTGTTTACCCGCGAGGAAAAGTGATTCCGGATCCGGTTTGCTACGGGATACATGATCGGGGCAAATCACACTCAGTGGCGCCGGTTGCATATTTAGCGCTGCCATTAATGGCAATGTATAAGTAGCGGGTTTGTTTGTTGCTATACCCCATGCGATATGGTTGTCTGCAAGCTTATCTAACAGTGCGGAAATACCAGGGAAGGGTTTGGTATATACCGCGATGTGCGCCAAATACAATTCCAGTAAGCGTTGGCGCAGATGTTCAAATTGCTCATGGGTTTCTTCAATCCCGAACGCCAACCGGATTAGCGCTTTTGATCCATTGGAAACGCCTGCGCGTATGCTTTCTGCTGGCAATGTTGGTTTATTTTTTTCTGTGAGCAATTGATTTACGACAACAACGAAGTCAGGGGCAGTGTCAAGCAAGGTTCCGTCTAGGTCAAACATCACTGCACGTATGGGTTTTGTCATTATTCAACAACCTTTTTTGCATGGATCAAGTAATTAACACTCACATCATCTGCATCAAGCTTGTAATGTTTTGTGAGGGGGTTGTAAGTCATACCGGTGATTTCTTGCACCTCAAGTCCAGCGGTGCGTAACCACTGGGCTAACTCGGAAGGGCGAATAAATTTGCTGTATTCGTGAGTGCCTTTCGGCAACAACTTCAAAATATATTCTGCTCCAAGAATTGCAAACGCGTAGGATTTTGGATTGCGATTGATCGTCGAAAAGTAAACATCACCACCCGGTTTTACCAATTGGGCGCAAGCATTTACTACCGATGAAGGATCAGGAACGTGCTCCAGCATTTCCATGCACGTCACCACATCAAATTCGCCTGGCATTTGCGCTGCTTTATCCTCAGCCGTGATTTGCTCGTAATTAAGGCCAACACCGGTTTCCAGTGCATGCAGGCGTGCAACAGACAAAGGCGCTTCCCCCATGTCAATGCCGGTAACATTAGCGCCTCGCAACGCAAGGGACTCGGAAAGAATACCGCCACCGCAACCTACATCAATTAATTTTTTCTGAGCAACGGGTGATCGCTGGTCAATAAAATTCGCACGTAGTGGATTGATATCGTGTAGTGGTTTGAATTCACTGTTTTTATCCCACCAGCGACTGGCAAGTGCTTCGAATTTTGCAATTTCGGCGCTATCGACATTGGCCATGATAGATATCTCTTTTTAAATTTAGTGAGTAGCAATTTGTTTTCGCCACCAATTGGCTTTGCCTAGAATTTCACGTTCATTCAGTGTTTGTAATTCGCGATTTTTGAGTAAGCATTTCCCCTCTACCCATACGTGGGTAACGGCTTGTCCGGAATGGGTGTAAACCAATTGGGATACAGGGTTGTAAACGGGTTGCATGGCAAGTTCGCCCAAATTGATCGCTGTAATATCAGCGGCCTTGCCAATTTCCAGGCTGCCGACATGCTCTTCCAATCCTAACGCTTTGGCTCCGTTCAACGTTGCCATTCGCAGCGCACTGTGGGCACTCAAAGCAGTTGCGTCGGCAGCCACTGCTTTGGCAAGTAACGCGGCTGTTTTCACTTCGCTAAATAAATCAAGGTCGTTGTTGCTGGCAGCGCCGTCTGTACCTATAGCTACGTTGATACCTGCTTTTAATAATTTATCGACGGGACAAAACCCACTGGCTAATTTCAAATTGGATTCCGGGCAGTGAATCACGTGTGCTCCACTGGTTTGCAGCAAATCTACATCACTATCATCAATTTGAGTCATATGAACCGCTTGAGTGAGTGGTGAAAGAATCCCCAAGTCCATCAAGCGCCGGATTGGACGACATCCATATTGCTTAAGTGATTCGCTGACTTCCTGTGCTGTTTCATGCAAATGAATGTGGATTGGCATGTCCATCTCATGGGCCAGGATAGCGATTTTTTGTAAGGGCGCATTAGATACGGTGTAAGGGGCGTGTGGCCCAAAAGCGACATTGATTAAATGGTTGCTCCGAAATGTGTCGTGAAGGGCAAGTCCCTTGCTCAAATACTCATCCGGCCCAAGCCCCCAAGCGGTAGGGAAATCCAGGATAGGGAACGCAAGCTGGCAACGAATGCTCGCATCAAGGCAAGCTTGTGCGGCCTGCTCAGGGTAAAAATACATATCGGCAAAGCAGGTAGTACCTGTTTTAATCATTTCGGCAATCGCGAGATCTGTACCATCGCGAACAAAATCTTCGCTAACCCAGCGTCCTTCTACCGGCCATATATGGTCGTTAAGCCATGTGTGTAAAGGATGATCATCTGCATACCCACGTAATAAACTCATTGCGGCGTGGCCATGCGCATTTACTAAACCAGGGATAAGCGCATGTGCAGGAAGATTGACAACAGTCTGCGCGTTATAGCGCTGCTCGGCACCGTCGGCAGGAATTATTGCCAATATTTTCCCTTGATCAATTGCAATCGCGCAATTTTCCAATACCCGATTTTCGGGAACCACAGGGATTATCCAGCGCGCTTTGATCAATAAATCAATACAAGATTGGGAAGCAGACATAATCAGCACTAGCACAAGAACCAAGGGGCGACAGTATACTGAAATGCCTTGGTTCAGCCATGCCCGTTTTTTGATTCTGTGGTGCTGGTTGGGCACTTACCAAGTCATAAAATAATTCTGGACGAAAGAAGGTTTGTCCTGGAGCGAAGAATTGATTCCCTAACTGCATAACCAGCAGATTTTATGGTACCATCGCGCCCCTGAATTGAGCCTTAGGCGCATTTTTAGCCAACCCGCTACTAGGGTAGCCATTTTTGCCCTTAAACCGATTAGCGCCCTGTTAAAGTGCTTGGCTGCACAGACCAGGACAAAATCGAAGCTACCAATTAATCACTAGCCGAAGCCTTAATAAAAAAGGAAAGCTGTATTCCCATGGTCGAATTCGCCAAAGAAATATCACCGGTCAGCATTGAAGACGAACTCAAGCAATCCTACCTCGATTACGCCATGAGTGTTATCGTGGGTCGCGCTTTACCTGATGTGCGCGACGGTTTGAAACCTGTGCACCGTCGCGTATTGTTTGCGATGAGCGAGCTGAACAACGATTGGAATAAGCCTTACAAAAAGTCTGCCCGTGTGGTGGGCGACGTAATCGGTAAATACCACCCGCACGGCGACTCTGCGGTTTATGACACGATCGTGCGTATGGCCCAACCATTTTCCCTGCGCTATATGCTGGTGGATGGTCAGGGTAACTTCGGTTCTATTGATGGCGACAACGCGGCAGCCATGCGTTATACCGAAATCCGTATGGCCAAGATAGCCCATGATTTGCTGGCGGACCTGGATAAAGAAACCGTCGATTTCGTGCCCAACTATGACGGTACCGAGCAAATTCCGGCAGTTTTACCAACCCGCATCCCCAATTTATTGATCAATGGTTCCTCTGGCATCGCTGTAGGTATGGCGACCAACATTCCTCCGCACAATTTGAAAGAAGTAGTGCAGGGTTGTCTGGCGGTAGTTGATAACCCCGATGTAACTATCGACGAGCTGATGGAATTTATTCCTGGCCCAGACTTCCCAACCGGTGCAATCATCAATGGCCGTGCCGGTATTGTTGAAGCCTATCGCACAGGTCGTGGCCGTGTGGTGATGCGTGCAAAAGCAGACATCGAACGCGATGATAAATCCGGCCGTGAAACCATTATCGTTACTGAAATTCCGTACCAGGTTAACAAAGCCAGGTTAATTGAACGCATTGCCGAGTTGGTCAAAGAAAAGAAAATTGAAGGTATTAGCGAACTGCGTGATGAGTCTGATAAAGACGGTATGCGCATTGTTATTGAAGTCAAGAAAACTGAATCAGGCGATGTTCTGCTAAACAATTTGTTCGCCCAAACCCAGCTACAAACTACTTTCGGTGTAAATATTGTTGCACTGGATGACGGCCAGCCAAAAATTCTGAACCTGAAAGAATTATTGGAAGCTTTTATCAAGCATCGCCGTGAAGTTGTTACTCGTCGTACAGTTTATTTACTGCGCAAAGCACGCGAGCGCGGCCATATTCTGGAAGGTTGGGCTGTTGCAATTTCCAGCATTGATGAAGTGATTGATTTGATTAAGCGCTCTTCATCGCCTGCCGAAGCAAAGGAAGGATTAATTGCGCGTGGTTGGGATGCGAGTGCAATGACGCCGTTCGTAGAACGCGCTGGCAAAGATGCTTGCCGCCCTGAGGATCTTGGCCCTGAATTCGGCATTCGCGATGGCAAATATTATTTGTCAGCAGAGCAGGCACAAGCCATTCTGGATTTGCGCTTACACCGCCTTACTGGCATGGAGCACGATAAAATCCTTGCTGAGTATGAAGAGAAGTTGGCGCAGATTGCCGAGTTCCTCGAAATTCTTGGTAATGCCGTGCGTTTGATGGAAGTTATTCGCGAAGAGCTAACACAAGTAATTGCCGACTATGGCGATGCACGCCGTACAGAAATTATTGCATCTACTCTCGATTTGACCACTGAAGACCTGATCAATGAAGAAGATCGCGTTGTTACCATTTCTCATGGTGGTTATGCGAAAAGTCAGCCGCTCGCTGATTATCAAGCTCAGCGCCGTGGAGGTATGGGTAAATCAGCAACAGCGGTAAAAGATGAAGACTATGTCCAGCATCTTTTAATCGCCAGCACTCACGACACTGTATTGTTGTTCACCAATGCGGGCAAAGTGTATTGGTTGAAAGTTTATATGATTCCGGTTGCAGGTCGTCAGGCGCGAGGTCGGCCGGTGGTGAATTTGTTGCCGTTGGAAGAAGGTGAGCACATTACCTCGATTTTACCGGTTAAATCTTATGATGATGATCATTTTATTTTCATGGCTACCGCTAACGGTACTGTGAAAAAAACAGCATTGACGCAATTTGCTCGCCCGCGCAGTGTTGGGTTGCGTGCGATTGAATTGGATGAAGGTGATACTTTGGTAGGCACTGCGATTACCAATGGTGCATCTGATGTAATTCTGTTCTCCAGTTCTGGCAAAGCAGCGCGTTTCCGTGAATCACAAGTCCGCGCAATGGGACGCACATCGCGCGGCGTTCGCGGTATTCGCCTTGCGCAAGGCCAACGTGTTGTGAGCATGGTAATACCATTAGCTGATGGTCAAGTGTTGACGGTAAGCGAAAATGGTTATGGAAAGCGCACTGAAGTGGGTGAATTCCCCGCAAAAGGTCGTGGCTCTCAAGGTGTAATCGGCATGCAAACTACCGAGCGAAATGGTCAATTAGTGGGTGCAGTACAAGTGTTTGACGGAGAGGAAATCATGCTGATTTCCGATCAGGGAACTATGGTTCGCACCCGTGTTGATGAAGTTTCTGTGCTGAGTCGAAATACCCAAGGCGTTCGTCTGATTAAGTTGAAAGAAGGCGAGCGTATGCAAGGTCTGGAACGCATTGAAGAAAGCGCGGATGAAAATGCGAAGCGTGAATTAGCAAATGCAGAAGGTGGAGAAGTTGAGGATTTGCCAGATGATGTAACGGCAGAAGATGCCGCCGGCGATGAGTCTTCCGACGAGTAATCATACGAGGCGATTATTCATGTCATCCGAACAAACTGAAGCAGCAAAACTACTGGAATTGCGCAATAAAATTGATGGTATCGATGAAGAAATCGGACGGTTGATTTCTGCTCGCGCATCTTGTGCCCAAGAGGTCGCAGAAGTAAAAAAAGCCAATTTACCGGAAGATGTGAGCATTTTGTTTTATCGTCCCGAGCGTGAGGCGCAGGTATTACGTAGAGCAATGGAACGCAACAATGGTCCATTGAGCAATGAAGAAATGGCCCGCTTGTTCCGGGAAATAATGTCTGCATGCCTTGCGTTGGAAAATCCGATTAAAGTTGCCTATTTAGGGCCAGAAGGTACTTTTACGCAACAAGCAGCATTGAAGCATTTTGGGCATTCCGCTGTTGTGATGCCATTTTCCGCTATTGATGAAGTTTTCCGTGAGGTGGAGGCGGGGGCTGTTAATTACGGCGTGGTTCCGGTGGAAAATTCTACAGAGGGTGTTGTTAATCACACGCTCGATAATTTCATGGGTTCAAACCTGAAAATCTGTGGCGAAGTGGAGTTGCGTATTCACCATAACTTGATGGTGTCTGATGTTACGAATGTAAATAGTATTAGCCGTATATATTCACACTCACAATCACTCGCCCAATGTAGAAAATGGTTGGATGCTCATTACCCAAAAGCAGAGCGTGTTGCGGTGAGCAGTAATGCTGAAGCAGCAAAGCGTTTGAAAGGTGAATGGAATGCAGCTGCTATTGCAGGCTCCATGGCAGCCGAGTTGTATGGCTTAAAAATGATCGCCGAAAAAATCGAAGATCAACCAGACAACTCCACTCGCTTTTTAATTATTGGCCCACAAGCGGTTCCTTCGAGTGGTGTTGATAAAACGTCGATTGTGGTGGCCATGCGAAATGAGCCTGGTGCTTTACATAATTTATTAGAACCATTTCATCGGCATAATATTGATTTGACTCGAGTTGAAACAAGGCCCTCAAGAACTGGCGCATGGACATATGTATTTTTTATTGACTTTGTTGGTCATGTCGATAATCCACTCATTAGCGATGTTATGAAAGAAGTCGCATTGCGCTGCGCTGATCTAAAGTTACTCGGTTCTTATCCAAAAGCGGTGCTGTAAATATCATGCCATCACCATTGATCAATAAATTTGTCGTCGTTGGTATAGGCCTTATTGGCGGGAGTCTCGCGACTGGTTTAAAACAGCGCGGACTTTGCAATGAAGTTATTGGTATTGCACGCAAAGGAGATACGTGCACCGAAGCAATTAAGTATGGTGTCGTGGATCGTGCGTACACTTCACTGCAGGAAATTGCATCTGAATTAACAAAAGACGATGTTATTTTTATTGCAGTTCCTACATTGTCTGTAACCTCGGTTCTTGAAGAAATAAAAATGTACGTTTCTCCTGACGTTACTATTACTGACGGCGCGAGTGTAAAAGGGAGTGTGCGACAAGCTGCTTTACAGGTTTTTGGAACGGTTCCCCCTCAATTCGTTTTGGGCCATCCAATTGCCGGCTCGGAAAAAAGCGGCGTTACTGCAGCAAATCCAAAACTTTACGAAAATCACCGTGTAATTTTGACCCCCGTTGATACTACGGATTGTCATCATATCGATCTTGTTACGCGCATGTGGCAAGCAGTAGGCGCAGAAGTGTTGTCCATGTCTGTAGAAGAGCATGATGAAGTGCTTGGGGCGACTAGCCATCTTCCCCATGTAATTGCCTATTCATTAGTTGATACGCTTTCAGAAGACATTAAAAACCCAAATATTTTTCGTTACGCCGCTGGCGGCTTTCGTGATTTCACACGGATAGCGTCAAGTGATCCTGTTATGTGGCATGACATAATGAGAGCCAATAAAACTGCTATTTTACAATCCATGGATTTATTTATTGAAAACTTATCGCGTTTGCGTGCCGGCATTGAAAATGAAGACAGTCATTATTTATTGACCGTTTTTAGTAGAGCAAAAGAAGCTCGCGATGAGTTTACATTAATGCTAGCCAAACGTCAGGCAGCACCAAGAGAGGATTAAGCCTCCAAACTTTCGGGAATAAACTTAGACAAATTTAATCATTAAACCCCGCGTATCAGGTCTATATAATCGCTGCTGTTTTTCCAACACTGCATTAAAGCCTACGCTGTTCTCAACTTGGTAATTATTGAATGTCAAATTACAACTTGACTCACCTCAAGCAGCTCGAAGCTGAAAGTATTCATATCATCCGCGAAGTAGCTGCCGAGTTTGATAAACCGGTAATGCTTTACTCAATCGGTAAAGATTCTGCTGTGATGATGCATCTCACGATGAAAGCATTTTATCCGGGAAAACCACCGTTTCCGATGATGCATGTGGACACCACATGGAAATTCCAGGAAATGATTAAATTTCGTGACAATCGGATAAAGGAGTTAGGCTGGGACTTGATTGTTCATATTAATCAGGATGGTGTGGATATGGGTGTTGGTCCATTTACCCACGGGAGTGCCAAACATACCGACATCATGAAAACCCAGTCACTAAAACAAGCATTGAATAAGTACGGTTTTGATGCGGCATTCGGCGGTGCGCGGCGCGACGAAGAAAAATCACGCGCAAAAGAGCGTGTTTATTCATTCCGCGACAAGAATCATCGCTGGGATCCCAAAAATCAACGCCCTGAATTATGGAACATTTATAACGGTCGTGTTGATAAAGGTGAGAGTATTCGTGTGTTCCCTTTATCCAATTGGACCGAGTTAGATATTTGGCAATACATCCATTTGGAAAATATTCCAATTGTGCCGCTGTATTTTGCGGCCAAGCGCCCGGTCGTGGAGCGTGATGGCACTTTGATTATGGTGGATGATGATCGTATGCCGATTGGCCCCAATGATAAAGTTGAAGAAAAAATGGTACGTTTCCGTACGTTAGGTTGTTATCCATTAACAGGTGCTGTTGAGTCGGAAGCAACCACATTGCCTGAAATTATTCAGGAAATGTTGCTGACCACAACCTCGGAACGCCAGGGGAGGGTTATTGATCACGATAGCTCCGGCTCCATGGAAAAGAAAAAGCAGGAAGGTTATTTCTGATTTTTTGTATCCCTGTTTTTTTACGCATTGCGAATGAATAGAGAATTTTATGAGCCATCAGTCTGAATTAATTGCGCAAGACATTAATGCTTATCTTGCTCAACACGAACAAAAAGAACTGCTGCGTTTTTTAACCTGCGGCAGCGTGGATGACGGCAAAAGCACGTTAATCGGGCGCTTGCTACATGACTCCAAAATGATTTATGAAGATCAATTGGAAGCAATTAAATCCGATAGCGTTAAGCACGGAACTACCGGTGAAAAAATTGATTTGGCATTGCTAGTTGATGGATTGCAAGCAGAACGAGAGCAGGGCATTACTATCGATGTAGCTTACCGTTACTTTTCCACGTCGAAACGTAAATTTATCATCGCTGATACTCCTGGTCATGAACAGTACACTCGCAATATGGCGACTGGTGCATCTACCTGCGATCTGGCGATTATATTGATTGACGCCCGCTATGGTGTGGTTACTCAAACTCGCCGCCACAGTTACATCGCATCTTTACTTGGAATTAAACACATTGTTGTTGCTATTAACAAAATGGATTTACTGAATTTTGATCAGTCTGCATTTGAAAAGATCAAACAAGATTACCTCGCCTTCTCAGGCAAGTTAGGTATGAAAGACGTCATATTTGTGCCTATATCAGCGTTAGATGGCGATAACGTAGTAAATCGCTCGGAGCGTTCTCCCTGGTATAAAGGCAAAACTCTTATGGAGATCCTTGAGACAGCGCCTATTGCTGGCGATAAAAATTTCTCTGATTTTCGCTTTCCAGTGCAATATGTAAATCGCCCCAATCTGGATTTTCGTGGCTTTTGCGGCAATGTTGCATCGGGTGTTGTGAAAGTTGGCGATCAAGTTCGAGTGCTGCCGTCTGGAAAAACCAGTTTTGTAAAATCCATTGTGACCTACGATGGCAATCTTGAAGAAGCATTCTCCGGTCAAGCTGTTACCCTCACCTTAACCGATGAAGTTGATGTGAGTCGCGGAGATATGCTCGTACTCGCTAAAGATAGTGTTCCACAATCAAATCATGTTCGTGCACATTTAGTGTGGATGACTGAACGAGCAATGAAACCTGGTACTGAATATTGGTTTAAATTTGCCAGCAAGTTAATAAGCGGTGAAATAGAAACGATTAAGTGTCGTGTTGATGTAAATACACAAGCGGAATCTTCAGCCAGTGAATTACAACTAAATGATATCGCTATTGTAGATTTGCTTTTAACGCAATCAGTGGTTGCTGATCAATATAAGCAAAATCGTGCAACCGGGGCTTTTGTGGTTATTGATCGTGTTAACAACCTTACTGTTGGCGCTGGCATGGTGATAGAACAACTCGACGCTAAAGATATAACCCAATCAAACTTTACGGAGTTTGAGCTTGAGCTAAATGCATTGGTTCGCAAACACTTCCCACATTGGGGCGCAGTAGATTTAAAATCATTACTGAAATAAACATCATTTTGCATTCCATCTCAAAAGCCTCGATTTGCTCGAGGCTTTTTTATTTCTCATTTTCCAAGCAAATAATGTAAGCCATATCTCACAAGACATTCAGTAAATGTCTGCTATTTGAATATCTATATTCAAATTATCTTGCACGCGTCCCGGCAAATCACGGGATTAATTTATCAATCAATTATCAGAGGGATCTTCCTATGAAGTCTTTGTTTTTCGCTGTTTCCATTTTTGTTTTAGCGTTAGGTTTTTCAACTTTTATCAATGCCGCTGAAGCAACATCAGATGTTCAAGCAACTAAACAAGCTGTTGTAGCATCTGAAGGAGCAATAAATATTAATACAGCTGATGTACAAGAACTGACCAAGTTGAAAGGTATTGGCGAGAAAAAAGCAGAAGCAATTATCACCTGGAGGAAAGAAAACGGGAATTTCAAAACTATTGAGGATTTATTAGAAGTTAAAGGTATAGGAGAGGCCACCCTCGATGCCAATCGTGACAACATCAAAATATGATCTTGTAGCAGGCGCTTGACTGCGTTATAGAATGAATTTTGTGGTGTTTTTTGCTTTAATAGCAGCCTGGATTAACAATCCGGGCTTTTTTATTTGAGAGGTGAGTGAATGACCGCTTTAAATCCAAGAATCATAGTTGCTATGGATTTTGATAACGCCGATCAATGTCTTGCCATGGCGAATCGCTTGTCTCCCAACGATTGTCGATTAAAAGTCGGCAAGGAATTATTTACAGCATGCGGCCCCAAAATTGTCGAACAACTGATGCAGCTCGGTTTCTCAATCTTCCTGGATCTGAAATTTCATGACATTCCAAATACTACAAGCAAAGCTGTAAAAGCTGCCGCTGAATTGGGCGTTTGGATGGTGAATGTGCACGCTTCTGGTGGTCGTCGAATGATGGAGTCTGCTCGAAATATCCTCGAACAGCGGGCTGGTCATAAACCTTTGTTGATCGCCGTCACTGTTTTGACCAGTATGGAAGAAAATGACCTATTGGAAATAGGTATTGATCGAAATCCTGAAGAACAGGTAATGACATTGGCACGATTAACGCATAGCAGCGGGCTGGATGGTATTGTTTGTTCTGCTCAAGAAGCACAAGTGATGCGTCGAGAGTTTGGTAAAGATTTTTGTCTGGTGACACCAGGGATTCGATTGGAATCATCTCCAGCGGATGATCAAAGAAGGACGCTAACACCTGCTGCCGCTATTACAGCGGGAAGTAATTTTCTTGTAATCGGCAGACCTATTACAAACTCACTAAATCCTGTTGAAACGTGCAGTTCAATTATTCAAACACTTTCTTAATGAGCTGCTGGACTGGAATTTTATGACTGACCAAAATTTACCTATCGTGATTACGGTTGATGGGCCAAGCGGCTCGGGAAAAGGCACTTTAAGTCATATGCTAGCTAATCATTTAGGTTATAACTTGCTGGATAGCGGAGCTTTATATCGGTTGGTGGCCCTAGCTAGCATGAAACGAGAAATCCAGCTGGCCGATGAGTCCGCAGTCACCGCGGTCGCACTGCAACTTAACGTTGAGTTTCGTTTAAGTGGTAGCACTATGCTGGATGGAGTTGAGGTTACTAATGCTATTCGACAGGAAATCGTAAGCATGGGAGCTTCACAAATTGCAGCTCACCCGAGTGTCAGGGCTGCACTGCTTGAACGTCAGCGTGCATTTGCCGCACATCCAGGCCTTGTTGCAGATGGGCGTGATATGGGTACGATTGTATTTCCTAACGCACAAACCAAATTTTTTCTGACAGCGAGCGCTGAAGCACGGGCAGACCGTAGATTCAAGCAACTACAAAAAAGGGGAGAGATAGTTGATAAGGATGCATTAATTGCCGACATCCTCGAGCGTGATGAGCGCGATTCAAAACGCGCCATATCGCCCCTTGTGCCAGCTGAAGATGCAACGATTATTGATAGCACCAATATGAGCATTCAAGAAGTTTTTGAAACGATGTTGTCACTCGCAAAATAAGTAACATTATGGTTGTCACTAAACGGTAAAACGCCTTCTTTAATTTGCCATGTTAACTTGTCAACTTTGGATCAGCTTAATGCAATTCGAATCACAAGTGGCTTAAAAATAGTTACTTTTAGATAGGACTCTCAAATATGACCTTAACCTGTTTTAAAGCCTACGATATTCGTGGAAAGTTAGGCGAAGAGCTTAACGAAGATATTGTTTACAGAATTGGACGCGCATATGCGCAATACATAAAACCCAAAACCGTTGTAGTAGGTGGAGATGTTCGTCTTACTAGCAAGACGTTAAAAACAGCGCTAAGTAATGGGTTACGAGATGAAGGTGTTGATGTAATTGATATCGGAATGGCGGGAACAGAAGAAATTTACTTTGCGACGAGCCATCTTAAAACTGACGGCGGAATTGAAATTACTGCTAGCCATAATCCCATTGATTACAACGGAATGAAATTAGTCAGGGCAGGGTCAAGGCCAATAAGCGGAGATACTGGCCTTAATGACATCAAGCGTCTTGCCGAAGAAAATCAGTTTGCTGTCGTAGATTTCTCCTCACGTGGTTCAATTACTGAAATAAGTGTTCTCGATGCATACGTACATCATCTTTTATCGTATGTTGATGTTTCGAAACTTAAGCCTTTACGTTTGGTTGTTAACGCCGGTAATGGTGCTGCAGGGCATGTGATTGATGCCATTGAAAAACATCTACCGTTTGAATTCATTAAAATTAACCATGAACCTGACGGCACTTTTCCAAACGGAATACCTAACCCATTACTTTTTGAAAATCGGGCATCAACCTCTGAAGCTGTGATTGAACACAAAGCTGATATGGGTATTGCCTGGGATGGTGACTTTGATCGCTGTTTTCTATTTGATGAGAGCGGAGAGTTTACTGAGGGTTACTATATCGTCGGTCTATTAGCAGAAGCGTTTTTGTTAAAAAACCCCGGGGCAAAAATCATTCACGATCCGCGCCTTACATGGAATACGCTTGATATTGCAGCAACCAATAATGGGACAGCAATTCAGTCGAAAACCGGTCACGCCTTTATTAAGGAGCGCATGCGCGCTGAAGACGCTGTATATGGCGGAGAAATGAGTGCTCACCATTATTTTCGTGATTTCTTTTATTGTGATAGCGGCATGATTCCCTGGTTATTGGTATGTGAACTCCTTTCCCGTAAACAACAAACCTTGTCCTCAATGCTGGCAGATCGTATTGCAAAATTTCCATCGCCAGGGGAGATCAACAGTCATGTCACTGATGCTAAGGCCTCCATTCAGAAAGTGTTAGCGCATTATGAGAACGATGCCAAACAAATTGATAAAACGGATGGGATTAGTTTGGAATTCGACGACTGGCGATTTAATCTAAGAATGTCTAACACGGAGCCTGTTGTACGTCTGAATGTTGAGAGTAGAGGCAACAAACAGCTTGTTGACCAAAAAACAACAGAAGTCCTTAATTTACTTAATAGTTAACAATCAAATATTTACAAGGGCGACAACTATGCAAGTTAAAAAAGCTGTAATTCCCGTGGCTGGTTTGGGAACGCGTATGCTCCCTGCTACAAAAGCTATCCCAAAAGAAATGCTTCCTGTGGTTGATAAACCTTTGATTCAATATGTTATTGAAGAAGCAGCAGCAGCAGGCATCAAAGAAATCGTTCTGGTTACTCATGCCAGTAAGAACGCTATTGAGAACCATTTTGACACCAGTTTTGAATTGGAAGCTCAACTTGAAGCTCGATTGAAGCGTTCTCTATTGGCTGAAGTTCGTTCCATTACTCCTGCGGGTCTGACGGTTATTTCGGTACGACAAGCGGAAGCCAAAGGCCTTGGTCATGCGATCCTTTGTGCAAAACCTGTTGTAGGCGATGAGCCATTTGCTGTGCTTCTGCCTGACGTTTTGGTAGATAACGCCGAATCCAACCTTAAACAGGATAACCTTGCGGGAATGACCAGACGTTTTCAAGAAACTGGTAACAGTCAAATTCTGGTAGAGCAGGTTCCCCATGATCAAGTTGATAAATATGGCATTATTGATTGCTCTGGTGTCGAAATTCCGTCAGGGAAAACAGCCGCCATCAAAGCAATGATTGAAAAGCCGCCCGTCGATGAAGCACCCTCAAACATGGCGATTGTTGGTCGTTATGTATTATCCAAAACAGTGTGGGATTTGTTGGCAAAGACGCAACCCGGCGCAGGTGGTGAGATTCAACTGACTGACGCGCTTGATGCATTATTGGAACGCGAGACCGTTGAAGCTTATCAATTAGTTGGTAGAAGCCATGACTGTGGCACCAAACTTGGTTATCTAATGGCTAGTGTTATTTATGGTGAGCGCCATAATGATGTAGGTAACAAATTCAAATCATTTCTGCAAAAACGTTATTCAAATTGATAATGTCGGCACCAATCAGGTGCCTAAGCAACTGTGGATAAGGAGCGCTAATTGATTATTCCCGTAATTCTTGCTGGTGGATCTGGAACCCGATTGTGGCCTATGTCTCGTCAACATTACCCCAAACAATTATTAAAATTATTTGGGGATAAAACCATGTTGCAGCAAACTATATTAAGGCTTAATGGCGTAGCTAATCTCGCACCACCGATTGTTGTATGTAATGAAGAGCATCGATTTATGGTGGCAGAGCAATTACATGAAATAGGTCAGGGGCGCGGCTCTATCATACTCGAGCCTGTTGCACGCAACACTGCTCCAGCCCTGGCTTTGGCTGCAATACATGCGAAATCCCTTGCAGAGAACCCGATTTTATTAGTGCTTTCTGCGGACCATATGATTAAAGATGTGAACGCTTTTCATATCGCGCTTGACGACGCAATAACAGCTGCACAATCTGGCCATCTGGCCACATTTGGTGTCAATCCAACAAGACCCGAGACTGGTTATGGCTATATAAAAACCAAAATCGATTCGGGTGCCGCATCCATTTTTTATCCCGTTGCACAATTTGTTGAGAAGCCTGATCTACTAACAGCAGAGAAATACCTTGCCGAAGGTTGTTATTACTGGAATAGCGGCATGTTTGTATTCCAGACAAATATTTTTCTCTCGGAGCTTGCACAGCAAAGTAGCGATGTTGTGCATGCGGCAGAGCAAGCAAAATTAAAAGCTGTACAAGATCTGGATTTTATAAGAGTTGATCGCGAATCTTTCTCTCAAGCACCGAATATCTCTATCGATTACGCGTTGATGGAGAAAAGCAATAATGTTGTATGCGTACCATTCAATGCAGGTTGGAGTGATGTTGGTGACTGGAAATCATTCTGGGATCTTTCTGAAAAGGATGACTCGGGTAATAGTTTGATTGGTGATAGCATCGACATTGGCTCCACAAACACATTAGTCTTTTCTCAAGATAAATTAGTTGCAACTCTGGGGGTTAATAATTTAATGATTATTAATACGCCGGATGCAGTTTTAGTTGCAGATCAATCTCAAGCTCAACAAGTAAAATCAATTATCACACGTATCGAAAAACAAAAACGTTCGGAACATCTGCAGCATAGGGAAATTTATCGGCCTTGGGGCTGCTACGATGCAGTAGATACAGGTGATCGTTATCAGGTGAACCGAATCAGGGTAAAACCTGGCGGCCGCCTTTCCCTGCAAATACATCACCATCGTGCTGAACACTGGATCGTGGTGAAAGGTACTGCATTAGTTCAAAAAGGAGAAGAAACAATACTTCTCTCCGAAAACGAATCTACATACATTCCTGTTGGCACAAAACATCGATTGAGCAATCCAGGTAAAATACCTCTTGAAATAATCGAAGTACAATCGGGACCATATTTGAAAGAAGATGATGTGATCCGCTATGAAGACAGTTACGGACGCTCGTAAACCCATTTGAAACTTGCTAGGGAGCAATAAATGAAAGTAACAGTATTCGGCACTGGTTATGTAGGTTTGGTCACAGGTGCATGCCTGGCAGATGTTGGCCATGATGTTTTGTGTGTTGATATCGATCAAAAAAAAGTCGACAACCTTAAGCTTGGAATAATTCCGATTTATGAGCCGGGCCTTGAGACGATTGTTAAGCAGGCAGTTCAAAATGGATTGCTTAACTTTACAACTGATATGGATAAAGCAGTTCAACACGGCGAACTTCAATTTATCGCTGTCGGAACCCCGTCTGGCGAAGATGGTTCGGCAGACCTGCAATATGTCGTTGCGGTAGCTAAAACAATCGGTGAACGTATAGATGGTTATCGTGTTGTTGTTAATAAATCAACTGTGCCAGTGGGCACCGCCGAAATTGTTGAGAAAACTCTTGCTGATCAATTGAGTAAGCGCGGAGCACAAATAGAATTTGACGTTGTATCTAACCCCGAGTTTTTAAAAGAGGGGGCTGCCGTCAATGATTTTATGAAGCCGGATCGAATTGTTGTTGGCAGCAAAAGCGCAAGAGCGGAATCGCTGATGCGTGAGCTGTATGCTCCGTTTAATCGCAATCATGATCGTATGATCACCATGGACATCCGTTCAGCAGAATTAACAAAATATGCCGCCAATGCAATGTTGGCGACAAAAATCAGTTTCATCAATGAGATGGCAAACCTCGCTGAACGTTTGGGTGCTGATATTGAAAAAGTTCGCAATGGTATAGGGGCCGACCCACGAATTGGTTACCACTTTATTTATCCGGGATGCGGTTATGGTGGCTCATGTTTCCCTAAAGATGTTAAGGCGTTGATCAACATTGCTAATAATGTTGATTACACCGCGGGCCTAATGGAAGCGGTTGACAAGGTCAATACAGCACAAAAAGGAAAACTGTTTGAATATATCAACAAGCATTTTGATGGAAATATTCGCGGAAAAGTTTTTGCTTTATGGGGGCTTTCATTTAAGCCAAATACAGATGATATGCGCGAAGCCCCAAGCAGAAATCTTATGGAGGCGCTATGGGCTCAAGGAGCCAAGGTTCAAGCTTACGATCCTGTAGCAATGGATGAAACCCAGCATATTTATGGACTTAGAGATGATCTTAAGTTAGTGGGGACAAAAGAGGCAGCCCTGGAGCGTGCAGACGCACTAATAATCTGTACAGAGTGGAAAAACTTTAGAGCACCAAACTTCGACCTTGTTAAATCTTCTCTAAAAGAGTCAGTAGTTTTTGATGGTCGCAACCTCTATGAGCCAGAAAGAATGGCAAGCTTGGGATTCAAATATTATGCAGTTGGTCGCGGCCTGAGCGTGACCCAGGATTAACTGCCAAAGGCTAGTCATTTTCAAGTTGACTAGCCCCTCCCGTCATTCGTTTATAAAACTCTAAGCCATTGATAAATAAAGAGCATTCTGGTAGCATCTTGCACCTGCCAATTTCTGTACCCGCTGTTGGCAGTGGCGAAAGCTGTGAATCCAGTCTGAGGAAGCTTTCTCCTTCGATTAATTGACCCGTGTGTCAGACCATGCGGTTTAGGTAGGACTAGCTATTTGCGTCCATGCCTCTAATTTATAGGTAATACCATGAGTATGAACGAAAGTTTTGCTGAGTTATTTGAAGAAAGCTTGAAAACCGTTGATATGGTGCCAGGCACTATTGTTACCGGTGTAGTAATTGATATCGATAAAGATTGGGTTACTGTACACGCAGGCTTGAAGTCTGAAGGTGTTATCCCTGCAGAACAATTCCGTAACGAACTGGGTGAATTGAATCTCCAGATCGGCGACGAAGTACAGGTTGCATTGGAAAGCGTGGAAGATGGTTTCGGTGAAACCAAACTGTCTCGTGAAAAAGCCAAACGCGCTGAAGCCTGGAAAATCCTTGAAGCAGCTCATGTTGCTGAAGAAGTTATCAAAGGTGTTATCAATGGCAAAGTTAAGGGTGGTTTCACCGTTGACGTTGCTGGCATCCGTGCCTTTCTTCCAGGTTCATTGGTAGATGTTCGCCCTGTGCGCGAAACTACCCACCTCGAAGGTAAAGAGCTGGAATTCAAAGTAATCAAGCTGGATCAAAAGCGTAACAACGTGGTTGTATCTCGCCGCGCTGTGCTGGAACAAGCTAACTCTGTTGAGCGTGATGAACTGCTGGCAACCTTGCAAGAAGGCCAGGCTGTTAAAGGTATCGTTAAGAACCTGACCGACTACGGTGCGTTCGTTGACCTGGGCGGTGTGGATGGTTTGTTGCACATTACTGACATGGCGTGGAAGCGTATCAAGCATCCAGGTGAGATCGTAAATGTTGGTGACGAAATCGACGTTAAAGTATTGAAGTTTGATCGTGAGCGTAACCGTGTATCTCTGGGCCTGAAACAACTCGGCGAAGATCCATGGATCGCTATCACCAAGCGTTATCCGGAAGGCGCTCGTGTGAAGGCTAAAGTGACCAACCTGACTGACTACGGTTGCTTCGCTGAGCTGGAAGAGGGCGTTGAAGGTCTGATCCACGTTTCTGAAATGGATTGGACTAACAAGAATATTCATCCTTCAAAAGTTGTTCAATTGGGTGATGAAATTGAAGTTATGGTTCTGGATATCGATGAAGAGCGTCGTCGTATCTCCCTCGGCCTGAAGCAATGCCAGGAGAATCCATGGGATGCTTTTGCTCGCACCTGTGCGAAAGGTGACAAGATCAGCGGTAAGATCAAGTCAATCACTGATTTTGGTATCTTCATTGGTCTGGATGGCGGTATTGATGGTCTGGTTCACTTGTCAGACATTAGCTGGCATGAAACAGGCGAAGAAGCCGTTCGCAAGTACAAGAAAGGTGATGAGCTGGATACTGTGGTATTGGCCATTGATCCAGAGCGTGAGCGCATTTCTTTGGGTATCAAGCAATTGGAGGCCGACCCATTCTCTGAATACGTTTCAGTGAATGACAAAGGTGCAGTTGTTAAAGGTATCGTGAAGGAAGTCGAGGCTAAAGCTGCTGTAATCACCTTGGCTGATGATGTCGAAGCAGTATTGAAAGCATCAGAGCTGAGTCGCGAAAAAGTAGAAGACGCGCGTAACTTACTGAAAGTTGGCGATGAGGTTGAAGCCAAGATTATTGCGGTAGATCGCAAGAATCGTAGCATCAACCTGTCAGTAAAATCCAAAGACGTAGAAGATGAGAAAGCGGCTATGAAAGAGCTTTCCAGCAAGCAGTCAGATCAAGCTGCTCCTACAACTTTGGGTGACTTGATCAAAGCACAGATGCAAAACAAAGAGTAATCTTTGACTAGAGTGGCTAGAATAAACTAGCCACTTTTTCCTTAAAAGCATGCTATAAGTATCTCGTTCATAGATCGTTTTTACACTTTAAACTCTTCTGAAAAATTGTGTTTTGTATCCTTGCCACTAAAAAAAGAGAGTCAGGTTATGACCAAATCAGAATTGATTGAATACATTACCGAAAAGCAAAATCAATTAACCGTCAAAGATGTAGAAATGTCAGTAAAGCTTCTCCTTGATCACATGTCCGATATACTGGCATCAGGTGAAAGGATTGAAATTCGAGGATTTGGCAGTTTCTCTCTTCATTATCGCGCGCCTCGTACAGGCAGAAATCCAAAAACGGGAGAATCTGTTGTGCTGGAAGGTAAATATGTTCCTCACTTTAAACCTGGAAAAGAAATGCGCGACAGGGTTAATGAGAGTATTAATAAATAAAATTGACCAAAATATTTCCTTAAGCTGTTATTACCCGCCACCTCTTTCCCGCACTTAAATTGGAATATCTTTGTTCCGCTTAATAATTGAAGCCCTCGTGGCGCACCATTTTTGTCGGCATGCGTTTTTCAATGTTCTATTTTGAAGCACGAAAAGGTTGATAAGCGGCTCATCATTCATTTCATCTATTTGAAAAATAAAGAAAATACTACTATTGGCTAGATATTTGCTAAAAATTGGTTCATTTTGATTTTGATGAAAAAATGCCATATTTTTGCACCAAAATAAACCATTAAAAATTCTTATGAATACTTAAATTTAATTCAACAAGATTCATTTGATGGTTACCGATTCAAAATGAAGCACAGAAAAGCATTTTTATTATTCTCAGTAAATCAATAATAAATCACCGTCATGGGGTAAGTATGAAGAAGACGATTGTTGCCGTAAAAGCACTCCTTACCGGGTTTGCTTTAGTGAGCCCACAGTTGTGGGCACAAGAGGTGAGTATTAATGGGGCAAATACAGCGTGGATTTTGACATCGACCGCGCTTGTACTTTTTATGACCCTGCCAGGATTAGCGCTATTTTATGGAGGCTTGGTTAGGGTTAAAAATATCCTTTCCGTGCTTATGCAATGCTTTGCAATCGCATGCCTGGTTTCTTTGTTATGGTTGATCGCTGGTTATAGTTTGAGTTTTGGTACGGGTAATGCCTGGATTGGCGATTTAAGCATGATGTTTATGGCGAATATCACAGAAGATGCATTGGCAGGGGATATCCCATTAAGCTTGCATGCAATGTATCAAATGACATTTGCAATTATTACCCCTGCACTCATCGTAGGTGCTTTTGCTGAACGCATGAAGTTTTCATCGATGTTGGTCTTTTCTGCACTATGGCTGTTTGCAGTTTATATACCTGTCTGCCATTGGGTTTGGGCGAGTTCAGGATGGTTATTTGCCAAAGGTTTACTGGATTTCGCTGGTGGAACCGTTGTTCACATCACTGCAGGCGTGGCTGCATTGGTTGCGGCGATAGTGATTGGTAAGCGCAATGGTTTTCCCACGACAGCTATGCCACCTCATAACATGACAATGACTGTTACTGGTGCAGGTATGCTTTGGGTAGGATGGTTTGGTTTCAACGCGGGAAGTGCCCTGGCTGCAAATGGTAATGCGGCAATGGCGATGCTCGTAACCCATATTTCTGCCGCAGCGGGCGCGTTAGCCTGGATGACAATTGAGTGGATTCGTTTTCGTAAACCAAGTGTACTCGGTATTGTTACTGGTATGGTTGCGGGCTTGGGAACCATCACACCTGCATCAGGTTATGTTGGGCCAGGAGGTGCATTAATTATTGGTCTTTCTGCTGGTGTGATTTGTTTCATCATGACCCACCTGGTTAAGCGCGTATGGAAAATCGATGACTCACTTGATGTCTTTCCCGTTCACGGCATTGGCGGAGTATTAGGCACCATCCTTGCTGGAGTTTTTGCATCTACCGAATTGGGTGTATTTAGTGGACAAGGCTTTGCGAGTGGAATCAATTCAATGAGCCAACAGTTAGGCGTTCAATTTTTAGGGGTGGTGGTGACCTTCGTCTATACCGCCGTAATAACTTATATACTACTTAAACTAACTGGTGTTCTGACTTCAGGCTTGCGTGTAAGCAAAGAAGAAGAAACCATTGGATTGGATTTAAGCTTGCATGAAGAGGACGGTTATAAATTGTAATAATCGGACTGACAAAAAAAGCCCCGCATGTGCAATGCGGGGCTTTTTTATTAATGACCTTCGTGTACTTCTGCTTTTAGCGTCGACAAATAAGCAACCAAATCACGCAGTTCGGCTTTAGTTAACCCTAAACCCATCGGGGGCATAGGGGATATTCCACCAAATTCCAGAGTTTCGATATCTACACGTTGAATTGTTTGTGGTTTGTTATTGGTGGTGATGCGCACATCTTCTTTTGTTTCCGCATCGAAAGATCCTTCTATTCTATCGCCACTTTTCATAACTACAGTCACGCGGCCAAAACCTGGTGCAATTCGTGCGGCAGGAGCAATGAGTGCTTCAAGTATTTGTTCGGTTGAAATTCGGGCGGCAATAGTAGTTAGATCAGGCCCCACTTTGTTGCCACGTGAGCCAACCATGTGGCAACGAACACATTGTGTTGAATTGCTATACCGAAATAATGCAACACCCTTCTCAGGATCACCGCCATAAATAGCTTCCCGATAAACTTCCAGTGGGTTGTTCTTATCTTTTTTATCTTCGTAAGTTGCGAGCAATGCTTTTAAATCGGGCGAGTCTATTTTCTCCACTGCTGTAATAAGTTCAAGTTGAACTTGAGGAGCAATTTTTCCTTCAATTAACGATGTCATTTGTTCCCTGAATACGATTTCAACTTCAGGTGCTTTTACATTGGCTAATGACAAAAGCGCAGCTTGTTGCTCACCAGGTGTTCCATTTTCTATTAACAAGCTATGCATTTCCACAACTTGATTGACGGGCATATTCAACGACGGTACCAATGCCAGGCCGGCCATACGTACCGATTGGTCTTTATCTTTCAGTGCTGTAAATACCAGGTCGCCCATTTTTTCGTGGTTAAATTTTTTCAATGTAAGCAATGCAGCAATACGAACATCTTTATCTGAGTCGTTGGTTAACAAACTGATTAATTGTTGATTCGCATCCTGCAATTTTAATTCACCGAGTGCAGAAATAGTTGCTTTACGCACATCACTACTTTTATCGCGAAGCAATTGTTGATATCCCCCTTTTAAGGCGTCTTTAGCTTCACTCTCAGGATGGGATAATGGGCCGCGATACATTCCACTAACGCGATCATAAACAGAAGCATTTGCCCAAACTGCAACGGCAGCAATAGCTTCAGCACGTACGGCGCCGGCGATAGTAGGTAACTGCGCAAATTTAATAAGGCGCATTGCATTTTCATCGCTATCGTCAGCATAAACATTCGCGTTGATTGCCCGACGCAAAAATGCTTCATTGGTAAAATTTGGCTGATCTAAAACTTTTGCCAAAGCGGGAAGGGCATCTTTAACTAACTCATCATCATTGATGGCGCGCGCAGCATTGGTGGCGATATATTCACTTTTATCATTGAGGAATGTTTCTAGCCCAGCGCTTTTCATACGTTTCAAAGCGACGACAGCAGCAATACGCACAGCTTCGGATGGGTGGTTCGCTAACTTTCCAAGTATTTTTTCATCTCCAATACGAGCCAGTGCAATAGCACCGGCCTGACGCAAGTAAACATCTTCATCATTGTTTGCTTTTAACATTTCAACAATTGGATCGGTCGCACTTTTTTCGCCCATTCTCCCTAATGCCTGGGTTGCATAAAGTTGCACACGCGGATTGTTATCGGTCAACATTTGTATTAATTGTTCTGTACCGACTTTCATTTTTGCGTCGCCGAGCACTTTGGCTGACTGCGCGCGAATTTCCGGATCACTGTCTTTTAGCAAATTAATAATTACTGAGTTGCCCGCCGGATTTTTACGTAAAATTTGTCCAAGCCCCCAAATTGCGTGAATACGAGCTAATTGGTGCGGTGATGCAACAGCAGTTTCTTGCAAGACTTTGACCTGGTGCTGTTCCGCCAAAACAAACTGTGCCTTTTGACGCACACGCATGTCAGCATGGTTTAAATATTCAACTAACTGTTCAATAGATAATTCACGAAAATTCGAGGCAAGTAAATTTTTGGTTTGTTCACGAGCAGGGCTAATGTCAGTGGTGGTGTCCATTTTCCATACGCGACCTTTTTGTTTTAAACCCCATCCTTCAATCCAGTCACTGAAATAGAGTGCCCCATCCGGACCAAAATCCAAACCTGTGGCAAGGACACCACGCATCATATTTTTATCGCTGGCTAATTCGAAAGAAGCTCCTTTTGGTTTCAAAGTGAAAGCATTAATCCCGGCACGTGTTGCTGAACCAACAAACTCCACAACAAAAAAATGATCCTTCCATTCATCATTTAGGGCGGTTCCCGGGTAATAAGTCATACCCGTTGGTCCAGCATGATAAGGAGCCACCGGCGGCAACACATGAGCAGCCTGATCCTTAAATCTTGGTTTATAGTAAGCCTCGTCCATCCAGATTTTATAACTGTTATTTTTTGGATCTTTATATTTCCCCAGTTGCCAATTGATTCGCCAACCTGTGTCAGATCCATCAATCAAATGCACTACACGTTCGTATTCGCCAATATGATCGCCATCATTATCTACGCTAATAAAGTTGCCGTACTTGTCGAAAGAAAACTCATAGATGTTACGCAGACCAGATGCAAAAACCTCAAAGTTGCTGCCATCAATTTCACTGCGCACAATCACACCTTCATTAGGGTGGTGCCATTGGGTTCCATATTGATCTTTAACGCTTGTGCCTATATCTCCCATGCTGTAATACAACATTCCATCCGGGCCAAGCATTGCACCGGAAAGACCGTGACCACTAAAACCAATATGCACCGCAAATCCGTTTGCCAGTGATGTTTGTGAATCCATGTAGCCATCATTGTTTGTGTCTTTGAGTCGCCAAAAGTCCGGGGCTATGTTGACAAATAATTCATCCAATAAATCATGGTAAAACAAACCGCCAATCACATCGGTGATTTCTGTATGAAAATCATTAACAGCAGTTTGAGCGAGATCAGCTTTTCCTGTGCCCTGCGTATCCTCAAGTCGAATAACTTTTTCCGTCATCACTGCGAGGTCACGCCAATCGTGATTACCATCGTTATTACGATCAGGAATTTTTTCATTTTGCGAACTTTTTTCGGGGGCTAATTCATTGCGTAAAAAGTTTCGCCGATCATCAGTCGTAGAAAATGTCATCGATGCATGTTCCCACTGAGGAACACCACGAATATCAAATTCTGAATTATTGCTGCGCTGTGTGATCCCGGCCCAAACGCGCCCTTTATCGTCTACATGGATAGCAACGGTATCACCCAACAATTTTTCCGAGGCCCATAATTCGGTCTTGAGACCTTCTGCCGTGGTAATAGGAACCTGTTGCTCAATCGCTGACGCATCCGTTTTAGCTTGCTCTGGTGTAATGCGTGTAATTTCAATGGCAATACTGCTTGACGATGAACTAATACTGGAGGCAGTTGAAGCTTCAGGCGCTGGTGCAGTTTTTTCTCCGCAGGCCCCCAGCAGTAAAAAAGCAACAGCGATAGGTGAAAGCGCGAAACGAGAAAGGTTGGGGCGTAAAGAATCTAGGGTCATGGTCTGCTCACAACGATTATGATTATTAGTGGCGCAACGCCTACGTATAGTTGTTGTGAATTATAGGTGGTTCGTTCTATTCAGGTGTGAGAATTGACGCTGCTGAACACTTATTAACACTTTGCTGAGCGCGCTATCAGGGCACCGTAATCACATAGCCCTTTTTGATCGCATTCTTTTCAAAAATGTAATAGATGGCCGCGCCCTGGAACTTCTTTTGGTTGAGTTTTACCACTGACATGCTGCCGTCTTGCTGCCGGATATAGACTTGGTACCCAAGGTGTCGTTGCCCATGGTCAATTAAATCGATGCGCTCAAATTCAATGACAGATCCGTCGGCCATCCCTTTTTTTAGTTCATTTTCCACCGGCAGGTTAACTCTGACATTTTTACTCATATCCCCGCCGAAACTCATAAAATGTCCTCGATCCATAATCAGTGGTTGAAAAGTGATAGGTTTGGTTTGCAAAAGACTGTTATAGAAAATAGTTTCCTGTTGGTTGTTGTTGAGTAGGTCAAGATCTGTTAATCCTTGATTTATCGGGTCGGCTGCTGCGCGGTCTGCAAATTGAATTAATGTATTGCGAATGCTGGCTTTGTAGTATTTGCCATTTTTATCCATCAGTATGTTCATCGGGCCTTTCTTACCAAACACCGGCAGCCAATGGAAAATGTGCGCATTCAGCTGCACAAACTGCTTATATTCTTTTTCCTGGTCTGCCGTGGGCCACGTTTTGGTGGCGTGGTCATAACCAAAATCCGCCTTCCATTGTTCCAGTTGTGAGTCGGGTACGGTAAATATTCCGTTGGTTTTAACAACTTCTGCAAATTGCAAGTCGGAATTGGTTTTCAGGTAATAGCCTGGTTTTTCGCTAAGTGTTAATGGCATATTTTTTATTTCGCCTAGCGCGATAAAAAAAAGAATTAACGAAGGATTTCCTTTTATGTAATTCCACGTCTCCGGTGATGATGCAGGTGCACGTATCCAACTGTTATTGGTCAGAATTGCGAGTGAATTTTTTTGGCTGGCATCTATGCCGACCGCCTGGAATAAGCGGCGAAAATGTGGATCAGCATAAAGATTATTTAATAAAGGCATTAACCCGCCACCTTTACCGGCAAAGCCTCGCCCCCAGGAAAAAATGGCGTTGTCCCAAATATTAATAGAGGCACAGGAACCTTCATAACGAAACTCATCCCACACCAATTTAGCCAATTCGGTATTGGTAGTGGTCGTGGGAAACGGGTCATTATCCGGGTGCCCTCCGTAAGAACCTTGGGATGAGCGAAACAATCTCTCTTCTTGCGCGGGTGTGACTATGAAGTGTTTTTTGGCAAGGAATTTACTTCGGTTCCACATGACGATGAGTTGTTCTTTTTTCGATTGTTCCATTATGTCGGGAGGTAGAAAATTGTTGTTTTGAGTAGGTACAGCCTCCGATGGCAAGAGAAGTAATTCGCTTCTTTGATGTTCATAAGCAGTGATGGTGTGCAATATTTTAAAAATTTGGCTGTTAGCGCCCAACCCCGGGAATACTTGCGCGCTATTGCGCATTTGATTGAGGCGTTGATCACCTATTCCAATCAAGAGGGGGAGCAACGAGTAGGTATCCTCCATGCTCATACCATTTAATTCGTAAGCAACCAAACCATCAAGGTTAGCAATAGTATTTCCATTATTATTCGTTGTGCTTTCTTTTTGAAGGCGCTCCAGATAAAAACGAATTCGGTCTGGTGTTGAGTAATGTTCAATACCCAGTTGTTTTTTTAGTGCTTCAACGTCTTGTGCATTTTGCAGATTGGCTTCATTTATTCTTTTTTTTGCTTCGTTAATCGAACGACGTTCAACAGCGGTTTGATTACTCTCGATTTTATTGTTGTCTTTGCTGGATTCAACCAGGTAACTATCCTGAAGATTGGCCGGCGCCTGGGGATTGATAGGCCTCATTTTTTGGATGAGCGGCTTAATGATAGAGGAAATTTTTTTCAGGTCACTCACAGCACTGCACTCCGCCAATGTTCCATGGTCGTTTTGTGCATAATATTTTTACCAGTGACGGTTTCTCCATCAAACGCTTTATACAACGCCAGCGTTAACCGTAATTCGTTTGCATTAATAGGTTCAAGGAAATGTGTTAACCCGGTGTTATTACCCATAAACCATGCCACCGGCGGGTATTGATCGGTGGGCGAAACAGAAGAAAATAATTCATAAACACCGATTGTGGTAATAGAGGGAAGTAACGAGCTGTTATTAATCGCGTTGTAGTGAATCTTATCCGGAGTGGAACGAACAAGCTTATATTCCAATGTAATAGGGCTGATGGTTTCCGGTGCATTTGCATAACCAAGTTGCAAGCACATAATGTGAGTATCGCGATCATGCAATAACGTTTCAAATTGAGGATGGGTTGTGGAAAATCGCCCATTAGTATGGGCGACAAAAGGATAGGGCGGACATGAAATTCCATTGCGAATAAAGTACCAATACATGCGCAAATAATATTCGGCAGTATCCAGCGACACGATCATATCATTCGGCCTGTTTTGGGATCGTATTTAACTGCGACTGGCACAATCTGATCAGTGGGAACTATCTCAATCCATTGATCAAATACATCATAATATCCACTGTTATCCTCGGGATTGGGTTTGAGTGCAAAACTATTTTCCAGCGGATAAAACCCATGTTCATAAACTTTGTTGATAGGGCGGGCCAACACCTGATCGCGATCATCAATAACAACGGGATTGCCATCACCATCGACTAGATCGTTAAAGACTTTATCTCCCACCTGGCGTAACGATTTTTGATACTCATATTTATCATTAAGTTTTGAAATTAATTGATCGATAGCCTGTGCAATGCTTAGTTGATTTCCTGCAACATCGCGCTCTTCTGTTAATGCATCGAGCCCCGCTGTGCCTTCCACTTTCGCACTTTTTAACCATTCAACCGCTTCAGTTTCTTTACCGGGGCGAATGGGGAGGACAGCCTTAACCCAGGGTGCATTCAAAAACGCATTACGCATATTGTCGCCATCGAGTTGCATTACCCAACCAAGTGACGCGCCCAGTCTCGCGGGTGCGGATTTCTCGGTAATAAAATAATTGTCTGGGCGGTTTTCATTACCTGACCAGTTAGCGATATAAGCGTTGGAAATTTTGGTTTCTTTCAATATCGGTTGGCCATTCAGTAAATGGTTATATTTACCCGGTACCGCGAAGGATTTTAATAAATCATTGCCCGATTTTACTGAAGGTGAATTGGAAGTTTCTTGTCCCACAAACTGACCATAATGGATGCGTGGTTTCCACCATTCCGGCGCTACGAAATACAACATTTTATCGATGTCAAACAGTGAGTTCAGGTATTCCGATAAATTATGTCGCACTTCAGCGGGAGCGCTGTTGTAATTTACATCCGTCAATAAAGAAGCAATAAGATGACGATAAACAATTATGCGCTCTTCTTCACGCAGTGCATTATGATCCCTGGATTTAACAAGGGATGACTGGGTAATGCGTTCCTGTACTTTTTTGACAAAATCCTCTTGCGCTACCCTGCTGCGCTCTTCCGTAGTTTTTTGCAGGAGCGCTTCATTGGTGAGACGGTTTTGCTCGGTAGCTTGCCGGGAGGGAATGTAACGCATAAAGAGTTTGAACTTGAAGTCATAAGTGCGATCATCATTAATTCCATTGCCTCCGTTATGAATACTCAGCCCAAAAATCAATTCCGGAATCAATTTTTCCCCGGCCACCATCACCCCTTGATCCTGAATTCGAAAATCCCACGCGGGGCCGCTGATTCGCTCAATAAAATATTCACCTGCACTTAATATATAGCCGGGCCTGGGAGGAATGGCCTTGATTCGTTGGAGTTCGTGGAAACCATCGGGAAGGCTTTCAATTTCCCAGCGATAGTTAATTTCCAGAATGACATCTTCATGTGCCGGAAGAATAACTTTATCGGGGTCTGGAATTTTATGGAGGTTTTGATCGCTGGCGATATGCACCAGATTAGCGAGGCCTAAATCTTTACCTGGTTCATCGACAAATGTTTCCCAACAAAGATAGGAGCCAATGTCCTGGATTTGTACCGCGACTTGCCGCATTTTACGCCGCATGTCGTAATTGATCAGATCTTGCGTGGTATTGTTTAACACATAACGTTTACTGCTAGTATTGGTGATTTCATTCACTGTTTTAAAGGTTGTTTTGTATTGCTGCTTTAGATCTTGTGATACTTTTTCAGTTTGTTCCCGTGTTCGATTGTGCGCGCGCTCTCTGGCTTCTTCCTGGGACTGGCTAAAATCAAAATTACTGGACGCAGTGATGGAACTGTAAGAAGCGGAAACGCTAGCTCCCAGTTTGATATCTTGTTTGTTATTGTTTTTTATCTCTTCGCTAAGTTCATCGTTGGTTTCGCTATTTTTTTCGTTGCGAAGTGCAACCTCAGTACTGAACTCCGTCGTTTGTTCCACTAGCGAACGCTTGGTGGTTACTTCATAAAGCTCCGCAGAAGCGCCAGGACTTAACCATACATGGCCAGCCGGTGTTCCCAGAAATGAATCGAGTTCGAAAAAATACTGCCTGAATAAATGCACGAGCCCGATGGGAGACAGGCTAATACTATTGGCTTTCTCTTTAATGTCCGGCTTTATTGAATCATAAAGACTGGTGCTGAGTGAGCGACGAATTTGTGTGATGGGTGCTTGTGCTGAAAAAAATAAAGAGCTGAGTTCATCGTACAGCTTTTGTTCGCGCAACAAGAGTAAAGCACTTGCTGTTTTTGATTCCAGATTAAGTAATTCATTGAGCAGTTTTTTCTGTCCATCCTCCAGGTTGAGCTCAGTCTCGGTATCCGGATTATGTTGCTGAATGGCAGTTTCAAACCTTTTGACTACGGCAGGTAAAATACCTTCTTGCGGATCATTGAGATATCTGATTAAGGAATCATGTTGAATCAGGTCCGGGATAATTTTCCTAAACTCTTTTTCCAGTGTTTGTATATCCCGAGCATCCGTTAATTTTTGCTGTATAAGGTGGGACAACTTATTGAGCACAAGACTGTCATGTTGCTTCCACTGTACAGGAGATTGGGTTGTAAAATCGATATGAATTAACGATGCTAGCGGACTTGGTTCTAGCGGGT
Organism: Cellvibrio sp.; assembly: GCA_035490715.1. Classification (GTDB taxonomy): domain Bacteria; phylum Pseudomonadota; class Gammaproteobacteria; order Pseudomonadales; family Cellvibrionaceae; genus Cellvibrio. The sequence continues at coordinate 2,387 of DATJLF010000056.1, read as the reverse complement.
GGTGTTGAAGGAGTTCGTGTAAAGGGGGTATTGATATTGGTCTGGTACTTTCCTTTTAATATCCCGAGTTGTTGCGTTAATAACTTTCCCTTGTGTTCATCGTGTGCGTTGAGATAACGTTCTTGTTTGCGCCTTGATTTCCATCCCAGTAGCGGTTGATACACGCCGGACATTTCACTTGAGTAAGGTAAAATACCAATGTATTGCGTAAGGTCCTTCAATTTTTTTGCTGACATTTTGCTGCTTCCAGGTAGTTGGGGATTGAGCGCGTTAAAAAAAACAGCTTTTACATTACGCTCTGTTTTAACATGGAAGCGCGGTATTTTAGTGTGAAATATTCACATCTGACACAGCATTATTGATTATGGCGTTGAAAGTTTTTTATTGAAGATGAAAGAAATTTCCCGGTCAGCTAGTGCGACCGGGAAATATTTTTTATGTTGGAATTCCATCAGGCACACGGGTAATTTTTTTTGCTTGCGTTTCTTCAGGTGCTTCATAAAGATCCGCTTGCGCACCCAGCTGGTCGCGCACACGAATCATGGAAAACATTCCGCCCATTTCCAGTTTTCCGTAACGGCCTTCGCCCATCATCATCGGCAAGGTATTTTCCGGGCCGGGCATATGCCCCCTATCGGTATGCTCCTGATGTTCAGCCATGCCGCTTTCGCCCATCGCCATATAATTCGGCAGGACTTTATTAATGTGCGCTTCCGGTTGTTTTACACCGAGCATATTGGGCACACCGTGACCCATCGCATTCATGGTGTGGTGGCTCATGTGGCAATGGAAAACCCAATCGCCGGGAACCGCCACAAATTCAATATCGCGCGTTTGGCCAACGCCCACAATTTCGGTGACTTCTTTGCGCCATTGGTTTTGCGGCCAGCGGCCACCATCGGAACCGGTGACTTCAAATTGCACGCCGTGCAAATGCATCGGGTGATTCCACATCGATAAATTGCCAATACGAATACGCACGCGCTCACCGGTTTGGGCGACCATGGATTCAATCGCCGGAAATACTTTGCTATTCATCGTCCACAAATCAAATTCTGTCATCACACTGGGATCAGGGCGATAGGTTCCCGGATGCACGGCCCAGTTGTGCAGCAGCACTGCATAGTCGCGATCAATCGCCGGTGTCACCGGTTCTTTGGGATGAATAATAAACATGCCCATCATGCCCATCGCCATTTGCACCATTTCATCCGCATGCGGGTGATACATATGGGTACCGTGTTGCTGCAACGTAAATTCATACACAAAAGTTTCACCGGGTTTTATCGGTGGTTGCGTTAAACCGGTTACGCCATCCATTCCCCAGGGCAATAAAATTCCGTGCCAGTGAATGCTGGTGTGTTCGGGTAATTTATTGGTGACATAAATGCGTACACGATCACCTTCAACTGCTTCAATCGTTGGCCCCGGTGTGGTGCCGTTGTAACCCCAGGCTTTTATTTTTGTACCTGAGGCAAATTCGTGTTCGATTTCCTCGGCGATTAAATGAAATTCTTTTACGCCATCGCTTAAACGATAGGGCAGGGTTCGCCCATTGGGCGTAATAACCGGTAAGTAACCTTGCTCCGTGCGCACGGGTTTTGCGGTGCTAACAGCGGGAATATTTTTTGTGGTTTTAACCACTTTTTTTGTAGCGTGTTGGTGGCGAGAATGATCGGAACCTGAAGCTTGCGCTTGGTGTGAACCGTGATCATGTTGCGCACGCAATGGCAAACTGGCCGCAACCAAACCCACCGCACTACCCACCAATAAATTGCGACGATTAATCATGATGATGCTCCTGGTGTTTGCTGTGGTCGTGGGTGGAATCGTTTTTTTCTTCCGATGAATGATCTTTATAATTCATAGCTGAGTGATCCATCTGCGAATGATCCATTGTCGAGTGGCCCATTGATGAGTGGTCCATTGATGAGTGGTCCATTTGGGAATTATCCATCGCCGAATGATCATTATGCGGATCTTTCACCTCATCATTGTTTGACGGGAGTACTTGGCCAATTGCCAATTCCAGTTGCGCGCGTGCTTGCCAGTACTCTTTTAATGCATCGGTAAACTCATGGGCGAGTTGAATTTGTTGGCGTTTGATAGCGAGCAATTCAAATGGGCTGCCCAACATAAAATTGACTTCGCGGTTGGATAAATCCACGCGTTTCTCTGCTACTGACAATGCAGGTTCCAATATTTTAATTTGCGCACGCGCTGAATCCATCAGGTTCAGTGCAAGGGCTATGGATTTGTCGGCTTCCAATTCGAGTTTTTGCAGGCGCGCATCCAGCGCGGTTTTGTTTGCATGGATTTCCGCTAATTTACCTTGTCCACGATTGAAAATGGGAAGCGCAAATTCCACTTCGGGACCGACATTATTG
>DATJLF010000055.1:0-15755 GCA_035490715.1 Cellvibrio sp. | reverse complement strand
TACGGTACCAAAACAGGCAGTTTTGGTGTGCTGGGGGTGGCGGACCAGTATTTTAATATCAAGGAAAAAGTACGTTTCGATGATGGTCGCCGCCTGAATTTGCTCGATGAAGACGATAACCGCAAAGTCGTGGTGATTGGAACACGTGTGAGCGAGCGGTTATTTACCACACATGCGGAGGCGATAGGCAAGGAAATCCAAATTAATGGAATTTCTTTCAAGGTGATTGGTTTATTTTTTGATAAAGGCAATCAGGGCCGAATGTCCGAGCGCGTATATATGCCAGTGACTGCGTTTAAAAAGGCATATGGCGGTGGGCAAGAAGTCGCATTGATCACGGTGCGACCCGAGGCCGGTGTAGATGGAATTAAATTGGAAGAAGAAATTCTAGCCCTGTTAAAGCAACGCCACAAAATTGCCCCGGATGATGTACGTGCAATTGAAGTCAGTAATAAAGCGCGCGATGCCGCGGAATTAAATGCAATGTTTGCCGGGTTAAATATGTTTATCTGGTTGGTAGGCATTGGTACTTTGCTGGCAGGTATTGTGGGAGTGAGCAATATCATGATCATCACTGTTAAAGAGCGCACGCGCGAAATTGGAATTCGTAAAGCATTGGGCGCGAACCCCTCATCCATTATTGGAAGTTTGTTGTTTGAATCGGTATTGGTTACCAGTATCGCCGGTTATGCGGGTTTAGTGCTCGGCGTTGGAATTTTGGAGGCAGTCTCGGCGCTACTGACTAAATTGAAAATCGAATTACCTTTTTTCCGGCAACCGGAAATAGATATGGGTATTGCGATTAGCGCATTGTTGCTATTGATTGCTGCGGGCGTTATTGCGGGGTTGATGCCCGCGTTGCGTGCTGCGCGTATTACGCCCATTGAAGCCATGAAAGCCGAATAAGGAGTTGTCGATGTTTGATTGGGATAAATGGCAAGAAATTTTAAGCAGCTTACGCAAACAAAAATTGCGCACCGGTTTAACGGCATTCGGTGTGTTCTGGGGCATTTTTATGCTGGTGATATTGCTGGGTTTTGGCACCGGCTTTGGAACCAAGATCGATAATATTTTTGGCGATGCCAAAAGCGTTGTCATTTTTTGGCCCTCCAATACCACGCAGCTTTCTTATGAGGGGTTGGGTAAAGGTCGCCAGATAAAATTTACCCAGGAAGATGTTGATGCAATCCGCCAATCCATTCCTGCGGTGCACAGGGTGGATGGCAAAAATAACCTCGGTAATTTTGGTGCAGCGCAATACATCGTTTATGGAAAAGAAAGCGGCTCATTTTCAGTGGCAGGCACCCATGCAGGTTGGGAGCCGTTTGAATTTATCAAATTAATCGAAGGTCGTTTCATCAATCCGCTTGATGAAAAAGAAAAGCGCAAAATTGCGGTGATAGGTACGCGTGTAAAAGAAGTGCTATTTAAAAACGGCGTTAATCCGATCGGTGAATCCATTGATATCGGCGATGTGAAATTTAAAATAGTTGGAATTTATAAATCCAATGAGCCCGACGGTTCACAGCAAGCAAATGGCCGCATTTTTATTCCTAATGAAACGTTGCGCCAGGCATTTAACCAGATGGATTCTTTCCAGGTACTTTTCTTTTCACCCAAGCCTGGCTTTAGTGCATTCGATATGGAACGCGACGTAAAAAAATTGCTTTACGAGCGCAAGAAAATTCATCCTGATGACACGGGCGTAATTGGTGGTTTCAACATGGAACAGAACTACCAGCAAAATCGCGGCCTTGTCATTGGTATATTGGGTTTTAGTTGGATGGTGGCTATCGGCACTATCATCGCAGGCGTGATTGGTGTGGGTAATATCATGCTGGTGGTAGTGAAAGAACGCACACGGGAAATTGGTTTGCGTAAAGCCATGGGGGCTACTCCCACTAACATCAGTTTAATGATTGTGCATGAATCCCTGGTTATAACCCTGATTGCCGGCTATGGCGGTTTGGTGGCTGGTGTGTTGTTGCTAGAAGGGATACGCGCATTGCTTGTTAAAATGGGTCAGGGGGATGGAATATTTGCATCACCCTACATTGATATCAATATTGCACTGATGGCGTTAGGTGTATTGGTTATTACCGGTGTACTGGCAGCACTTTTACCTGCGCTCAAAGCGGCGTCGGTAAATCCAATTACCGCACTGCAAGACGAATAAAAATTTACACGGGTGTGAATCCAAAACAAACGGATACACATCCAAGGGAATAACAACGGTAAATTGCACAGCGAACTACGTGTTTGACACTTGTCACCAGAGTGTTAAGCCGAAGTAAAAAGGCCGGACATTTGTGCAAAAGCCTCTAAGCTATCGACCACTTACGCTGGCATAGCAAACGAAAACAGGAAGCCACCATGATCAAATTGCATAACATCCATAAGTACTATCATTCCGGTGAGCAACCGTTGCATGTACTCAAGGGTATTGATTTGCATATTCGCGAAGGGGAATTGGTGTCGATCATGGGATCGTCGGGCTCGGGCAAATCCACACTGCTCAATATTCTCGGCATTCTGGATACCCATGATCAGGGTGACTATTTTCTCGCAGGCCGTGAGATTAAAAATCTGAAAGAAAAAACAGCGGCAAAATTGCGCAACGAATTGCTGGGTTTTGTATTCCAGTCATTCAACTTATTACCGTTTAAAAATGCTACAGAGAATGTTGCGCTGCCTTTGTATTACCAGGGTGTTAGCCGAAAGGAACGCAACTATCGCGCGGAACAATATTTGGAAATGGTGGGTTTGTCCCATCGCGCCAAACACATGCCTAATGAAATGTCGGGCGGACAAAAGCAGCGTGTGGCAATTGCACGTGCACTGGTGACCAAACCCAAAGTGATTCTCGCGGACGAACCTACCGGTGCATTGGATAGCCAGACGACCCAGGAAGTAATGGGGTTAGTGAAAGAGATCCACCAACTGGGTAACACCATAGTCATAGTGACACATGAACAGGATATTGCCGATCAAACCCAACGCCAGATTATTTTGAAAGACGGTTTGATTGTGCCAACCAAACACCAGCACTCCCATCTTGCGGATGAAATTGCCGATCAGGATGAAGAAGAAATTCTGGGCTAACGCATTATGGGTATGGATGGTTTTCAAGAAATTCTCTACACCTTGCGCATGAATAAATTGCGCACGGGCTTAACGGCCTTCGGTGTGTTCTGGGGAATTTTTATGTTGATGCTGTTACTCGGTGCCGGGCGCGGTATGCAGAATGGTGTTTACGAGGATTTTGGTTCGGACGTAATGGATTTTATTGTTGCGTACACCGGCACCACATCCGTGGCCTATAAAGGCATGGGGCTTGGTCGATTCATCCAACTCACGACAGATGATGTAGAAGCAATTAAACAACAGATTCCGGATGTGCGTTTTATATCATCTGAAAATCAACAGGGTGATGTTGCCATTACTTACGAACGCAAAAATGCCACTTTTAATGTGCACGGAGTACCTGATGAATACTTTGCGATAAAAGAAAGCATACCGTTTAATTTGGGTCGCAAATTAAATCCATTGGATCAGCAGGAATTGCGCAAAATCGCTGTAATAGGCACGGTGGTTGCGGAGCGTTTGTTTGGCAAAGATGTTGATCCTGTCAACAAAGACATCCGTGTTAACGGCGTAGTGATGAAAGTGGTCGGTATGTTTTACGACAAAGGAAACCGGGGCCGCGATTCCGAGCGCGTTTATATTCCGCTCTCTACATTCCAGAAAATGTTTGGCACCAGCAACCGGATCGGCTCTATTTGGTTGCGACCCAACATTGGTGTCGACGGTTTTGAAGTCGAGAAAAAAGTCATCGAATTACTGCAACGTCGTCATTCTGTATCTCCAGAAGATCGACGCGCTGTACGCTCGTTTAATATGGCGGAACCGGCTAAACGGGTTAACGGGTTATTCCTGGGGATTAACGGTTTTATCTGGTTTGTTGGTTTGGGCACGTTGATGGCGGGCGTCGTTGGTGTGAGCAATATCATGATCATCACAGTAAAAGAACGCACACGTGAAATTGGTATTCGAAAAGCATTGGGTGCAACACCATTCAGTATTGTGAGCATTTTGTTATTTGAATCCATTTTGGTGACCAGCGTAGCCGGGTATTTTGGTTTGGTCGCTGGAGTCGGTTTAATTGAATTGATCTCCTTTGCGCTTAATTCTGTCGGAGCACAACTACCCTATTTCAAGAATCCGGAAATTAATTTTCAGGTCGCTTTCACGGCTGTTGTTCTATTGGTCGTCGTGGGTGCGATAGCGGGTTTGGTGCCTGCCTTGCGCGCGGCGCGGATTATGCCAATTGAAGCGATGCGCGCGGAATAAAGAGGCCACCGATGATAATTGATACGGAAAAGTGGCAAGAAATTTTTAAAACGCTGGGTCAACATAAATTGCGTACGGCATTAACGGCCTTCGGTGTTTTTTGGGGCATATTTATGCTCACTGTTTTACTGGGTGCCGGTAAAGGTTTGGAAAACGGTGTTAACGAAGGTTTCCCCCGTGTATCCAATATGGTGTGGGTATGGATTCAGGGCTCACCGCAAATACCTTATCAAGGTATGCCAATTGGCAGGCAAATAGCGCTGAAACCGGAAGACGTTATTGCCATTGAAAAGAATGTTCCCAGTGTCGGTTTTATTCGCGGGCAAAATTCAGTGGGTATCTGGAGTGGTACACCGCCTTACACAGTGCATAAAAATAAAAACGGCACTTTTTATGTAGAAGGCATCCACGCCAATATGGAAAACCATAATTCGCTGGCGATTATTGAGGGCCGCGGCATTAATGAATTTGATGACTTGGAAAAACGTAAATCGGTCATTATCGGTACACGTGTGCGCACCCAATTATTTGCCGAAAGTGATAACCCGATTGGTGCGGATATCACGATTAATGGAATCAGTTTTAAAGTCGTTGGTGTTTTTAAATCGCTTGCGCGCGGTAACGAGCAGCAGGAAGAGGAAAAAATTTACATTCCTAATGATACTTTGCGCTACGCGTTTAACCAGGTGGGATGGATTGGCAGTTTGATCATCCAGCCTAAACCGGGCTTGCATGCGCGGGTGGTTGAGGACGATGTAAAAAAATATCTCAAGGAAATAAAAAAAATCAGCCCGGATGATATGGGTGTTTTCGGCAGTTTTAATTTACAAAATGAATACGACAAAGTTGAGGGATTATTTACCGGTATCAAAGTTTTCAGCTGGATTGTTGCGATAGGCACGATCATGGCCGGTGCGATTGGTGTCGGAAATATCATGCTAATTGTGGTGAAGGAGCGCACACGTGAAATTGGGCTGCGCAAGGCACTGGGCGCAACACCGGGTTCTATCGTCGGCATGATTGTGCAGGAATCGATTTTTATCACAACATTCGCTGGTTATTTAGGGCTAGTAATGGGCGTGTTGTTGCTGGAAGGTATCGGCAAGATATTGGATGCGAACGGCGGCAGCGCCGGATTTTTTGGCAAGCCGGAAGTGGATTTTGTAACTGCTTTCAGTGCACTGGTGGTGTTGGTTATCTCCGGTTTGCTGGCCTCAATGATGCCAGCGTCCAAGGCGGCCGGCGTCAATCCAATCGTTGCATTGCAAGATGAGTAATTTTTAGAGCGCGATAAGCATCGTTTATTTTTTTAAGTCATCACAAGAAGGACACCATGAAAAAGTTTATCTGGTTTGCAGTGTTGGGTTTAATCGCGGTTGTGTTTATTGGCACAGCGGTGTTCCTGTACAACAAGTCGCAGGAGAAACCGGTCACCTACACCTCGGACGCCGTTTTTAAAACCACAATTGTGAAAAAAACAGTGGCCGTGGGCAAGGTAATCCCGCGTCGCGAGGTGGAAATCAAATCGCAGGTTTCCGGTGTGGTGGAAAAGTTATATGTGGTGGCAGGCCAGAATGTGAAGAAGGGCGATATCATCGCCAAAATTACGCTCGCACCTAACATGGTAATGCTCAATCAGGCGGAGTCCCAATTGGAAACAGCAAAACTGAATTTGCAAAATGCGACGGTTGAATTTGATCGCCAGAAAAAATTATTTGCCGATAAGTTAATTTCGGCATCTGAGTACAATAAATTTTTATTGAATTACGATTTACAACGCGAGGCAGTTACGTCCGCCGAAAATAATTTGTTGTTAATGAAATCCGGTGCTACTAAAAAATCCGATAAGGTTTCCAATATGATTCCGGCTACTGTAACGGGCATGATTCTCGATCTTCCCTTTAAAGAAGGTGCATTTATTGTTGAGACCAGCTCTTTCGGGGCAGGTACTACTATCGCCACATTAGCTGATATGAATGACATGATTTTTGAAGGTATGGTGGATGAATCCGAAGTGGGAAAAATTCGTGAAGGAATGGAATTGGTGTTGGATGTCGGTGCGCTTGAAGGTGAACCTTTTACCGCAACACTGGAATACATTTCACCCAAAGGTGTAACAGACCAAGGAACTATTAAATTCCAGATTCGCGCTGCCGTAAAACTCAGCGACAAATTATTCTTGCGCTCCAACTACAGTGCGAATGCGGATATAGTGCTGGATAAAAAAGAAAACGTCGTGGCGATTAATGAAGGCAATTTAATTGTCGAAGAAAAAGCTCAATTTGTTGAAATAGAAACCGGGCCACAGAAGTTTGAAAAACGCGAAGTTAAAACCGGTATTTCTGACGGTATCAATATAGAGATATTGGAAGGCTTGAAAGAAGGCGATAAGGTTAAACATCGTTAATTCATTCAAGGGAAATTAAAAAGGTGAGGCCATAATGGCTTCACCTTTTTATTTATGGCGTAATCTACATTCTATGTTCATCAACAAGGTTAAAAAATATTGGTAATCGCAGATAATAGAAGCGCCGCCATGGCAGCTCTTTTACAGATTCACTTAGTTAGGTTTTTTAGTAGCTGCGACTTCAAGCTCCATAAAGTAAATCGTGGTAGCCCCTTCAAAGCCTGAATCCGTAGAGAGCAAAATCCAGATGTTACCCTTCTCATCCGTTATTGTTGAGTAACCGCCTTTTTCAGTTATCAGTGTTTTTCTCATGTAACTTTGATTGGTATCACCGCATTCGTGGCTGTTGGCAAAATCGCCGGCAATAATCGCATCACTACCACCGGAGGCTTGATTACCTTTGTCCAGATTCATTAGCAGGAAACCGGCGCCGTTATTAATTACTTTGGGTTCGCTTTTTGTGGCACCTAATTTAATCCACACACTATTGCCCGGTGAGCCGCCAATCCCGACGCAATTATTTTGCGCGTTGGTGCCAAAAGTCACTTTAAAACGCAGATCGTAACCTGTGTTAGGTTCAAGGCCATCTACCTGTTTTGTAACGAACATAAAAAGATCGTCACTGTGGTTATTGCCGCTGAGTTTAAAGCCTTTTCGTTGAGTTCCTAATGATTCAGGAAGTGTTTCAAGCCCCGCAGCCAGTTCATAAAACGTTTCTTCACCGGCCGGGTAATCGGCGAACCCGGATTGCCAACCACTGGCGCTGTCATTGAAATCGATGTAAAGCATTTTGGTATTGCGATCCGGTTCGGGCAGATCGTCGCTGCCACAGGCAACCAGCAACGCGAATAAGGATACAGTGATGAGCGACTTCGTTGCCGGGACTACATTTTTCATGGTGCGCCTCTACAAGAATTTGTTGTCGTTGTTGCTGTAAATAATCCCCGCACTTCAACCGGTAATCTGTGTGGGAAATGTAGGTGTGCGTAAAAAAATGTAACTGTCACAATGCCGCGATAATGCGGCGAAAAGATGTGCACGATGGATAGATGCGGTATCCTAAGCCGGCGTTGATAGTGGTGCGTGCCAAAAAGCGCGATGAATTTGTAATGATTTGTACTCGCTGCCGCGGACACTACAAATCATTACAACGCTGGCTGTTAAAGCCATTTATAAATAATCCAATGAAATTATTACCCCGATCCGTAGCATGAAATTTCCCATCAAACTGATTGCCGTATTTGCTTTTGCCGTGCTGACAGCAACAGGCTATGCTTGTGAACCCGGCGAGTCAGATTGTGTTGAAGTCGGGAAATGGGACATTAGCCTCGGTATTGGTGCTGGTGTGCGCACGAATCCAGTGGTGGATGGCGATGATATTCCGCTGGTTTTGATTCCCCAGGTTAATTACAACGGTGAGCGATTCTTTATCCAGAATCTGGATTTCGGTGTAATCCTGTGGGAAAACGATGCGCAACAATTCAGTCTGCTGGCAACACCCAGTTATGATCAGGTATTTTTTGATCGCTGGAGTCCCTCAAATTTCTTTCTCGATTCCAACACCCTGATTTCAACCGGCGTCACCAAAGACGGTGGAGAAGAAGGATTTGCACCGGAAATTGAAGGTGGAACGGAATTGGTAAGCCCCGGTTTCAGGGAGGTTAGCCACCGTGAATGGCGTAACCGCCGCACGGCTGGCCTGGCGGGAATCGAATACCAGTTTTCATTGGATGCTGTTCATGTTCAGTTCCAATATTTAAGCGAATTTACCGGTTTGCATCGCGGCGACGAAGCGCGGTTGTCCGTTGCACGGCACTGGGTCAATGGCAAACATCACCTCATCACTTCAGTAGGCGCCGTGTGGCAGAGCAATGAGGTGGTTAATTATTATTACGGTGTGACGCCCGCTGAGGCCGATGGGGAAGGTCCTTATGCGGCTGGTAATGCGGTATCCGGTATTGTGAGAGTTGATTGGAACTATGAATTGACAGAACGCTGGGATTTGCGTTTGTTGGCGAGTTACCGCCAGTTACCCGACGAAATCGCGGCGAGTCCTTTAATAAACGATAATAAAGTGATCACGGTATTCGTTGGGGGGGTGTACCATTTTTGATGGAAATCCGCTGAGCGCTCGCGCTATCACTTGTTTGGCTAATATCTTGCTGCTGACAATATTATTGTCGGGCAGATATGCCTATGCAGAGCAATCTGCCGACCACGGTTCTTCATCTATCCCATTGCTCCATTTTTCTATCAAACCGCGTTTGTGTGTATTAAACGCCGGTGAAGAAGTTTGTCACGATGAACTGCACGTTAAATGGGAATCTTCAATTGTGCGTTCACTGTGTTTATTCCAACGTGATAAACCCGACGCGCTACGCTGCTGGGAAAGTGCGATCCGTGGCGAATATCAATTTGAATTAACAGCCAGTGTCAGTACCGATTTCCAATTGCGCGAGCTCATCAGCGATAAACCATTAAGCGATCAACGTTTTCAAGTTGTCTACAATGATAAAAAGTTTCGCAGGGCACGGCGTAATCCCTGGAGCTTTTTTTAATTAATTTGGATTTTCCACTAACAGGAACCTTCTCAATAACAGGAATAGAGCCATGTCGCAAAACAATTTAATTTTATTGGTCGAGGATGACCGCCGTTTGGCGCAATTGGTAAAAGATTTTCTGGAAAGCAACGATTTTCAAGTAGTGGTGGAAGATAACGGTAATCGTGTGATTCGCCAGGCGCAAAATTTAAATCCGGCATTGATCGTATTGGATTTGATGTTACCGGGAAAAGATGGCCTGACGTTGTGCAAAGAATTACGTCCGAATTTTAAAGGGCCCATCCTGATGCTAACTGCACGAGACTCCGATTTGGATCAGGTACTGGGTTTGGAATACGGTGCGGATGATTATGTCATCAAACCGGCGGAACCGCGTGTATTGCTCGCACGCATCCGCGCATTGATGCGTCGCTATTATCAAAATGATCCACGTGAACAGGAATCCATCCAGTTTGGCGAGTTGAGCATTCAACCCGCTGCACGCAAGGTAGCTCTGGCAGGAGCAGAAATTATTTTATCCAGCCACGAATTCGATTTATTACTTGCACTCGCTGCACAAGCGGGCCAAATTCTCAGCCGGGAATTTTTGTTTAACCATATTTATAATCGTGAGTATGATGGCCTGGACAGAACAATCGACGTACGGATTTCACAGCTGCGCAAAAAATTAAACGATAACCCGGATAATCCAACGCGTATAAAAACTATTTGGGGCAAAGGCTATTTATTCATTGCCGACGCCTGGCAATAACCAGCGTTATGAATCGCGCGTTTATATCCCTCTATTTTTTTATTGTTGCCTCGGTAATTTTAATTGGCTGGGGATTAAACCAGTTTTGGGAAACCCTCGCCCCTGAACAAGAACCGAGTGCTGAAATTCAGGCACTGTTTAAAACAATAGAATCCGATTTATTAGCTGTAACGGATGTAACAGATCGCGTTAAGCAGATTGCGCAAGAGTTGCAGTTATCATTGGATGTTTTGTCACTGGACGATGTTGCGCAATCGTCGGCAATGCAAGAGCTGCATGCGGGAGAAATTCTGGCGGTTACTACTGATCAACGGATTATCTGGTATAAACGTTTGGCTAATACCAATCAGGTATTGATGCTCAGCTTGCCGCAAACAGATGATCGTGAATCACCGCTCTATAATTTATTACTGGTCATTTTTTATCTCGCGATTGCGCTGGTTATTTTTCTGTGGGTGTGGCCGCTTTCGCGCGATAGTAAAAAGCTGGAACTACAAACGCGTAATCTGGGAAAAGATGGTGTACCCCAAACATTAAATATTTCTGCGACATCAACCCTGTATCCATTGGCGCTGGCGTTTAACCACATGGCACAACGCTTGCGCGAATTAATTGCCTCCCATCGCGAAATGACTAACGCTGTTTCCCATGAATTGCGTACTCCGCTGGCGCGGATGAAATTTGCGTTGGCGATGATTAATGAAGACAAACTGGGTGATAAAGACCGGCGTCAGTTGCGCAGTTTGGAATTGGATATCGTTGAGATGGAATCGCTTATTAGTTCATTGTTAATGTATGCAGGCTTCGAACAAAAAACCCAAAGCTTGCACCAAACTCCTGGTCACATGTGCGATTTACTCAATGAAATTCAAACCCGCTTTAACCGTCACAATGAAAACAAATTGCGCCTGGTGATAGTTGATAACAGCAATAATTCAATTTTTTTCTGTGAATGGAAATTAATGGAAACAGTGCTGCAAAATCTCATCAACAATGCATCCCGTTATGCGCAAAATGTCATTCATATTGAAATACAACAAACGGAATATGAGTACTTGATCGCAGTAGAGGACGACGGACCAGGCATCCCTGCCGAAAAAAGGGAGCGTGTATTTGAATCATTCGTGCGCTTGTATCACGAGGAGGAGACGACCCCGGAAAAATCCAACGGCTCCGCTACCGGCGGTTTCGGTCTTGGTCTCGCCATCGTTAAACGAATTATGCAATGGCACAAAGGCACCGCCGAATTTGTAGGACCGCAACAACTCGGTGGTGCGCGTGCGCAGGTAAGGTGGCCTACACAAAAACCCTAAAACTTGCTTTTTTAGCTTTTCAGATCATGAAAATGAATAAAGAAAAAATAACATTAGTGTTGCTACCGGGGCTTAATGGTACAGCAGGTTTATTTGATCCCTTACTTTCAGTTATAGCTGATGGTTGTGAATGGATGGTAATTGATTATCCTACTCATGAAGTTAAATCCTACGCAGAATTGACGGAATTTGTATTGGATAGGATTAGTAGCATTCATGGGGCTTTTATTCTGCTAGGTGAATCTTTTTCCGGACCAATAGCAATTATGTTATCAGCTAAAAATATTCCGGGTCATATAGGCACAATTCTGGTAGCAAGTTTTGCTTCTGCTCCTTACTTCAGTGTTACAAAATATTTGCCATGGGGAGTTATCTATAGACTCGCGCGACCACTGTATTTTTTGCGGATAAAATTGAGCAAGGCTAAGAACGCTAGCTTATTGAGTGCGGCGAGTGTAGAAATGCAAAAAGTAGAACCGAATGTTCTAGCTGCCAGGACAAGAGCTGCACTATCTATTGATGTAACTGGTGAGCTTAAAACAATAAAAATTCCAATGATCTATTTTCGTGCGAATTATGATTTTATAGTGCCTATATGGAACATGAAAAAAATTATTGCATTAAAACCAGATATAAAAATAATTTATTTCGATACACAGCACTTTCTGTTGCAGTCTGTACCACATGCTGCATGGAAATCGATAAGTAAATTTATACATGAGATTCGCTAGCTATCAGAGCGCATCTAGTGCATGAATTTGCCCAATAATCTCTACTAATTTCTTTCCTTTTTCAGTTAACGAGTATTCTGTGCGTGGTGGGATTTCGTTAAATATTTTTTTCTCCAGTAATTCATATTCCATCAGTTTGCGAAAACGTTCGCTTAATACTTTGGTGGAGATGCCGTCGATGCTGCGCTCCAGTTCTCCCGGCCGGTTAATACCTTTGCCAACACTGGTTAACACTGACACTGACCACTTACAGCCGATGACGTCTTCCAGTTTTTGATAGCTGGAGCGGGATTTGGTAGAAATTTTTTTTGCGTGTTGCATCAGTAATTTACCCCAAAAAGTAACCCGGGCACCAAAAAGTGCCCGCTGTTGCCTGCGTATTTGTTTGATTACAGTGAATCCAATCGTTGCGCAACGATCATAAATTCAAGCGTTTTTAAAACCCTATCAAAGAGGATTCATTATGAAAAGCCAAGCTGTTTTTTACCATGCCGGTTGCCCTGTGTGCGTTGCTGCGGAACACCAGGTTCTGGAGTTGATTGATCGCAACAAGGTGAATCTGGAAGTCGTGCATTTGGGTGAGGCTAAAAACCGCCTCGCCGGGGCCAAAGCAATTGGGGTGCAATCTGTTCCTGCATTGGTGGTGGATGGTCAGGTGCTGCATATCAATTTTGGTGCAGCCATTGAAGCACTGGAATAAATGTGAACCGGGGCTAGTTCCGGTTATGCCCCGACAACGGGTGGTTTGAGTTGATCGGGGCACGGATTCCTTATTTGTTTAACAATTGTGCAGCTTGAGGGCTGGCGCTTATTAAAACCTTGAGGTTAAAATGCGATGGCCTTCACACGAAAAGGCCATGGCTTGTACAAGCTCATGCTCAGGGGATGAACAGCTGCAGTTTGATTTGCGCCAAATAAAATTAACGTTTCGCAAACGCAGTCATTCACCTGACAGTACTGGTAACAAAGGTACTTGAAATAATCATTCCGGGCAAAAGCCCATGTTTATCGACAAAATGCTATTCGGTCGTCAGCTTCCTCCATGGGCAAGCTGAAAAAAACAGTTATTGCTCCACCTGTATGGGCCTTGAGCCTTGGCTACCTGGGGTTGAAATCGGGTAGACCTTATAAGAGTTGCAAGATTGGCAGTGCTTTCACTTATCGCGTCGATACCAGAGGCCATCGCTGGCTTGTCTGGCGGTGTTGTTTTGTCCGCAAATTGCTTGCGGGCGCAAAATAACGATAAGAGAGAACACTATGAGAATCCATTTGCTAACAGTGCTGAGTCTGGCGCTGGTGTTGTCCGCGTGTGGCGGTGACTCAAAAAAAGGCGGCTCCTCCACCAGTTCATCAATCAGTAATACTCAATCGAGTATGCCGGTGGTTAAAAGCTCCACTCAGGCGCAATCGAGCGCTGCAACTGGCCAAACGCCATTGGCGGGGGGGTTGGTTGATGCTTTTGTAAGCGGCATCGGATATCGCACCGAAACCCAATCCGGATTTACGACAGCGAGTGGCGAATTTAAATATTTGCCGGGTGAAACGGTGACGTTCTTTATCGGCGATCTGGTATTCCCACCAGTTTCAGCCAAGGGAATAGTGACGCCGCTGGATATGGCCCAAACCCTTAATCCTGCCGCGCCTGTGGTTTTGAATATTGCCCGTTTGTTGCAATCGCTGGATACCGATGGTAATCCGGATAACGGGATCAGCATCAGCACCAGTGCTGCCCAGGCAGCAGCAGCGGTTGATTTCAGCCTTAGCCCCGCACAATTTGCTGCTTCAGCCGCCGTAGTAAACCTGGTTGCTAACTCTGGCTCGACGACGACAACACTCGTATCTGAGCAACAGGCATTAACGCATTTAAAGGAGACATTGGCCCTTGCTGGTGTCCCGGTTGAAGTAAGCAGTAGTTCCGCCTCCAGCCAGAGCAGCGGATCAGTAGTTGTGGTACCGGATAGTTCATCAAGTGCGAGCAGCGAGCCAGTAGTGCCGCATAGCTCATCAAGTGCAAGCAGTGAACTGGTTGTGGTTTCAAGCAGTTCCTCAAGCAGTGTTCAAGTTGAGCCATCGAGCTCGTCGAGCGAAAGCAGTTTACCGGTAGTAGTACCCGGGTCATCGAGTGCGAGCAGTGAACCTGTTGTGGTTCCTGCCAGTTCTTCTTCCAGTAGCATTCAAGCAGAAGCATCAAGTTCTTCTAGTGAAAGCAGTTTACCAGTGGTGCCTGGCAGCTCATCGAGTGTGAGCAGTGAACCTGTTGTGGTGCCGGCCAGCTCATCAAGCGAGAGCAGCGCCCCTGAAGAATCATCCAGCAGTTCATCAAGTGAGAGCAGTGTTCCTGAGGAATCTTCCAGCAGCTCATCAAGCGAGAGCAGCATTCCTGAAGAATCTTCCAGCAGCTCATCAAGCGAGAGTAGTGTTCCTGAAGAATCGTCCAGTAGTGCATCAAGCGAGAGCAGCGTTCCTGAAGAATCTTCCAGCAGTTCATCAAATGAAAGTAGCACTCCTGTAGTAGTACCCGATAGTTCATCCAGCGAGAGCAGTATTGCTGTGATTGAGTCTTCAAGTAGCCAATCGAGTGTCGCTCCGAGTGCGTTTGATGCAGCGAACGGTTGGGCGTCAGTGGGCACTAACAACCTTGGCGGCACAGGCACCACCGGGGGTGTGACTGCAGATGAGGCTCATACCTACACCGTAACTAATCGCAATGAATTGCTGGCCGCGCTTTACACCAATCTCGTGATTAACACTGATGGCAGCTTTACCGGTACCGTGGATACCACGCCAAAGATCATTTATATCGATGGTACGGTTAATCTCAATATGAACAAGGCGCTGGTTGAGCAAACCGAAGCGGATTACATCTGTCCTATCGATGGCTCCAGCATCAAGGTTGCCTACAACTTTGAGGATTACAAAAACTTCTATGATCCTAACGGCAGCTGGGGAACTACAGCGGTTTCGGGCGATTGGGAAAACGCGCGCGTTTGTGCAGCCAATAAGCAAAAAGCCGTTGTGCAGATTAAAGTGGGCTCGAATACCACCATCATCGGCAAGAATAACAACGCCAAAATTGTACGCGGCCATGTGCGCCTGAGTCCACCTTACGACAACATCATTATCCGCAATGTCCATTTCGAGGATGCCTTCGATATGTTCCCGCAATGGGATCCTACCGACAGCGGCGGCCGCTGGAATTCGGCGTACGACAATATCAGTGTTGATGGTGCCACCCATGTGTGGATTGATCATTGTACCTTCAGTGACGGAGCCAACCATGACAAGCTCTATCCACCGGTTTATGCAGCGCCCTACAACCTGCCGGAAATGAAAGTCCAGCATCACGATGGTGCTGTGGATGTGAGCAAAAACTCCAATTACGTGACTTTGTCGTACAACTACGTCCACGACCACGACAAGACCCATCTGATTGGCAGCTCAGACTCAATCGCCAGCGACAACGGGCCGAAGTTCCTCAAAATTACGATGCACCATAACTATTTGAAAGATGTTAGCCAGCGTCTGCCGCGGGTGCGTATGGGTATGGTGCATGTGTACAACAACTTGTATGACGGCCAGTTAAAACCGATTTCGGTAGACCGTAGTTATGCGTTCTCGGTGGGTTTGGCCACTGGCCAGTTC
>DATJLF010000054.1:0-75460 GCA_035490715.1 Cellvibrio sp. | reverse complement strand
TGCTGCTTTCGGTGCAGTGATCATCGGGTTGATTGCGGGAGTGTTAGTCGTTTTTTGTATTTTGGCTTTGGACAAATTGAAAATCGACGACCCGGTTGGTGCAATTTCTGTTCACGGTGGTGCCGGCTTTTACGGTTTGATGGTAGTTCCCTTTACCGCAGAAGGCACGAGTTTCCTGGGGCAGTTAATAGGCGCGCTGGTTATTTTCGGATGGGTTTTTGTCGTTAGCTTTGCAGTTTGGTTCGCAATCAAATGGGTGATGGGCATACGCGTATCCGAAGAGGAAGAATTTGAAGGATTGGATTTGGCTGAATGTGGTATGGAGGCCTATCCCGAATTTACCAATAAATAATTGCTCGACAAAAAAACGCCAGCGCGGGATTTCACGCTGCTGGTTCCCTGAAAACCATTTTCTTACAAAGTTGTTGTTGATCGGCGAAACTTGGGTGTATCTTTACTCCAAGTTGCTGGATTCAGGCCGGGCCTCCGGTTGGCAAGATTCCCAGCGCGCCTTCTTAAAGACTCCAGCAAAGGATTTAATAATGAAACTGATTACTGCCGTAGTAAAACCATTCAAACTTGATGATGTGCGCACTGCATTGTCTGATGTTGGTGTTCAAGGTATGACCGTGACCGAAGTAAAAGGCTTTGGTCGCCAGAAAGGCCACACCGAACTGTATCGCGGAGCTGAATACGTTGTTGATTTTTTGCCCAAAGTAAAAATTGAGTTGGCTGTTGATGATTCAATGGTTGAGCAAGCGGTGGAGGCAATCACCAAGGCTGCGCAAACCGGGAAAATTGGCGATGGTAAAATTTTTATCGCGCCGCTGGATGAAATTATTCGCATCCGTACCGGTGAAACCGGCTCCGATGCAGTGTAATTTTTTTGCAGGTTTGAATTGCTTTAGTGCAATACCATAAAAAAACGCCACACCAAGTGGCGTTTTTTTATGGTAAAAATTTTTTCAGGCTGATTCTGACTTGCTTGATCAATCGCCGTTGTTGAAAAATCAAATACGCTGGAAAAGCAATTAACATCAGTAACATTGCGCTTGTTTGTTGCGACATCCCCAATGCAGGTCGAATGACCAACACAAATAAAAAACACAGTGATGTCATAATGAGTGCAGCAATTAAGTTTGCTCGCCAATTGCGCAACTTGTTTTCCGGGGAAATTGCATCCTGATAGGCTTTATTAAGCAACTTAAGTCGCTCTTCTTCCGGCAAATTGCCGAGTTCAGGAAAATGTATGGCCAGTTTTTTGATGTTCATAGTCAATCCAACAGCGTGTCTTTTGAATGTCAGGACTGGGGCACTCACTGGTTGTTACAGCGATTTTATGTCGATTTGGTTACTTTTATCACCATGCAAAAACGGCGCTAGACTTGGTCATACTTAATAACTAAAATCCGCCGCATTGGCATCCGGTAAGGCAAAAAAAGCCTAAAAAACCATCATGATTCGTCATGACGTTTAAAAGAGTCTGCGCTATAAATTAGCCGAAGCATTTGTGTTAACTCGAAATGCTTGCTGGAGCCAAGAATAAAGAATTTCATTGTACAAGTTTTCAGGTGACATTATGACTGATGAAGACCCCATTAACGACGAAGAATTAGAAGAGACTAACGGCGAAGGGGACGAAGATGCTGAAGAGGATCTGGATGCTGCTGGTGAGAGTGAAGATGCCAGTTTTGCGGGATCGTCGACTAGCAAAGCGTCCGAGTCAGAGGCATTGGAAGATTTTAGTATTGCATCGCGTCAGAAAGTCCGCGATGAAATCGAAGATCAAATCGCAGCCTTTCTGGCTCGCGGTGGCAAAATCAATGAAGTAGCACCCAATGTCACCGCTGACCCGCCAAAGAAACCAACACCGGATTATGGCGGTCGCCCGATCTAGGGTTGTCTTCAATAAAAAAGCCCTGTCATTTGGCAGGGCTTTTTTATGGGCAAGTTAATTGCTTACAAAAATAACGAAAATGCATTACATAGCCCGGAATTCCGGTTTTATTTTCAGGCTTTTCAATTATATTAGCGCTGAAAAATACAGGCGGGATTTTGGTCGCGCGTGCAGATTTATTTTCATCAACGGGTAAGTCCAGACTCAGTGTTGGCCGATGAGTTCCGCTATTCAGGTGGAGCATTAGCAGGTGAGTATGCGCATCTGTTCCCTTCCAATAACCAGTCAACACATAAAGGAACCAACGAATGTTAGTCAGTTTTGTTGCGCTCTATTTACTCATTTCCATTGCGATCGGGGTCTACGGTGCGACCAAGGTGCACAACGCTAAAGATTATGTAACCGCTGGCCGCAGTTTGCCAATGGTGGTGGTTATCGCCATGGTGTTTGCTACCTGGTTTGGTGCAGAAACTGTTTTGGGAATTCCCGGAACCTTTGTAGAGGAAAATCTGGGTGGTTTGATTTCCGATCCTTTCGGTGCTTCATTCTGTCTGATTTTCTTTGCGCTTATTTTTGCTCGTCCGCTCTATCGCAAAAATTTATTGACGCTGGGTGATTTTTATCGCGAGAAATACGGCAAGCCGGTTGAGATTACCGTTTCTATTGCTATCGCGCTTTCTTATCTGGGTTGGGTATCTGCTCAAATCACTGCGTTAGGTCTGGTATTTAACGTATTAAGTGATGGTAGTGTCACGATGGGGCAGGGCATTTTGATTGGTTCCGGTGTGGTGTTGGTGTACACCCTTTTTGGTGGAATGTGGTCGGTTGCACTAACGACAGTTGTGCAAATGGCCGTGATTGTATTGGGCTTATTATGGATTTCATTTCTGGTATCAGATCAGACTGGTGGAGTTGCACCCGTTGTCAAGCATGCATACGAAGCCGGAAAGTTTGAGTTCTGGCCGACGATGGAATGGACAGCGGTGATTACCTTTATTGCCGGTTTCCTGACAATGGGTTTTGGCTCCATTCCACAACAGGATGTGTTCCAGCGAGTTAATTCTTCCAAAAATGAAACGGTGGCGGTGTGGGGAACTTTGTTGGGCGGTGTTGCATATTTTCTGTTTGCAGCGGTGCCGCTGTACCTCGCCTATTCTGCATTTATGATTGCGCCTGAGCTAGCAACTAAAGTCAGTGCGGAAGATCCGCAATTGGTATTACCTACTTTCGTTCTTGAACACTTGCCGATGTATGCACAGATCATTTTCTTCGGCGCTTTGTTGTCGGTAATTATGAGTACGGCTAGCGGTACACTGCTGGCGCCGTCAGTCACCTTGTCCGAAAACGTTATTAAAGAATTACTACCTAACGGTAAAAACCTGACTGATAAACAATTCCTCAATCTTATGCGGATTGTGGTGGGCACATTTTCGGTGATGGTCACGCTCTATGCGTTTTACTCGCTGGAACAGGAAACCCCCATTCATGCGATGGTGGAAAATGCGTACAAAGTGACATTGGTGGTGGCGTTGGTGCCATTGTTTGCTGGCCTTTATTGGAAAAAAGCGAGTAACTTCGGCGCAATCTGCTCGATCATTTCCGGTTTGGTGGTATGGGTTCCGTTGGAGTTCACCATGCCCGAGGCTGCATTACCCCCTCATTTCGCCGGCTTCATTGTTGCAACGATTGTGATGGTAATTGCTAGCCTGCTGAAACCTGCACAAGTCGGCGCGCGTTAATTTCCAATCGAATGGCCCACGGAAGGGCTGTGTCTTCGCTTCAAGCTGCATCATTATTTCTGCATCACAATCCTGCTATACCCATAACGTTGAAATCCCTTTTTCGGGGATGCAAATGCTATGATTCGCACCCTGATTAACTTTCAAGTGCCAGTCCCATGTCGATTCCGTCCCGTCTACGTATTGCCACCCGTAAAAGCTTGCTTGCACTGTGGCAGGCAGAATATGTAAAAGCTGAATTGGAAAAATACCACCCCGGTTTAATGGTGGAATTGGTTCCACTTACCAGTCGCGGTGACAAAATTCTCGACGTTCCCCTTGCTAAAGTGGGTGGCAAAGGTCTGTTTGTGAAGGAATTGGAGCAGGCCCTGCTGGCGGGTGAAGCTGATATCGCCGTGCACTCCATGAAAGATGTTCCCATGGAGTTTCCGGAAGGGTTGGGACTCTCTGTTATTTGCCCGCGCGAAGACGCCCGCGATGCATTTGTTTCCAATCGTTATCAGTCGCTCGATGATGTGCCTGCCGGTGCTGTGATAGGCACCTCCAGTTTGCGCCGCCAATGCCAGTTATTGGCCAATCGGCCGGACTTACAAGTGAAATTCCTGCGCGGCAATGTGCAAACCCGACTGCAAAAGTTGGATGACGGTGAATATGACGCAATTATTCTTGCGGCTGCCGGTTTAATTCGCCTTGAATTGAAAGATCGTATTCGCGCCTACATCACGCCGGAACAAAGCTTGCCGGCAGGCGGACAAGGGGCTGTCGGCATTGAGTGCCGTATGGATGATGCGATGACTATCGCGCTCATCAAGCCCTTGCATCACCAAACGACAGCAGAACAAGTATTGGCTGAGCGTGCGATGAATCGACGGTTGCAGGGTGGCTGTCAGGTACCTATTGCCTGCTATGCTATCCATCGCAATGACCAGTTGTGGCTACGTGGACTCGTGGGTGCACCGGATGGTGGTCGTATGTTATTTGATGAAATTAGCGGCCCTGTTGCCGACGCAGAAAAAATTGGCATTGAATTGGCAGAGCGTTTACTCGCCGCTGGCGCCGATGAAATTCTTGCAGAGGTGTACGCAAGCGCGGAATAAAAACCATGGGGGCAGCTAACGATTACAGTGTGGTCATCACACGTCCGGAACAGCAAGCCAACCAGTGGGCAAATACGCTTGCGACGGAAGGGTTCAAATCCTTTCGCTTAAATTTGCTGGAAATAAAACCTGTAATCAGCGAGGAAAAAACTCGCGCAGTAAAAAATAAAATTCTGGACTTTGATCTTTATCAAAAAGCGATATTTGTTAGCCAGAATGCAGTGGAATTCGGCATGGAATGGCTTGAAGATTACTGGCCGCAATTGCCGATTGGCATTGAGTTTTTTGCTGTAGGTGCAACTACTGCAAAAAAATTGTCGGACTATGGAATAGTGGTTACCGATCTGGCTGTCAGCAGTAATGGTGGAATGACCAGTGAGGATTTATTGCGTGCCCCTGCTTTACAAAATGTGAATGGTGAAAAAATTATAATCTTTCGCGGTTGCGGTGGCCGTGGCCACATGGCGGATGAATTACGTAACCGTGGTGCCCTTGTGGATTATTGTGAGCTTTATGAGCGTTGCTTACCCGAGCTTGCCGTTGCGCAGTTACAACAACTTGCGACGGAAATAAGTAAGCAGGATTGCCAATACATAATGAGCGTGCACAGTGGGGAAAGCCTGGAAAATTTATTGCAATTATTGCAAATGGATGCAGCATTTACGCCGTTTACTAAAACAATGTTGAGACGGTTGCCACTGCTGGTACCCAGTCAGCGTATTGCGACTAATGCGACTGATGCAGGTTTTGCGAATATTATTTGTGCGCAAAATGCCACAGATGCTTCCATGACCCAAGCGTTGCGACAATATATCCAGGTTTGTTGAGAGTTCCAGACAACATTATTTTAACTTTGCCCTTAATAGGATTTTTAGCGTGACAGACCCAACAACCACATCGACTCCAGATTCTGTTACCACCCCGGTAGGTGCTCCACACTATTCCAGTGCGCCGGTAACATCGTCCGCAAAAAGTCATGGAATGGCATTCTTTTTGGTTTGGTTGTTTATCGTATTGTTGGTAGCAGGTTTATGTTTTGGCGGCATTTTTGTGCTGCGCCAAATGGATAATCAGCAACAAACTATCAATAGCTTGCGTGAACAACTTGAGCAAAGCACTTTAACGCTTGAAACCAAGCAGCAAATTCTCGAAAGTGATTTTGAAAAAGACCTGGGTGAGCAACAACAAGAAGTGCAAGCGAGCTTGAATGATCTTGCAGAACAATTGGATAGCAACAATGCGCGCTTGCTATCGCTTTCCAGTGTTAACCGTGATGAGTGGAAATTGCAGGAGGCGCAGTACCTGTTACGGTTGGCTGATCAACGTATATTGCTGGAAAAAGATAGCCAAAATGCATTGGCGCTTGCGATTTCTGCAGATGATGTGTTACGTGATATTGATCAGGCGGATTTGGTTGGTGTGCGCAAATTACTGGCCGAAGAAATTGCCGTATTGAAATTGGCAGGTGTGATAGATCGCGAAGGAATTTATCTGCGTCTCTCGGCGTTATCTACCCAAGTGGATGCTATTCCATTTATTGAACCGCTCGGACAAGATCAAAGCATACTTCCCGATGAGGAGGTGGCTGAAGATGAAACCTTTAAACAAAAGCTCACCCGCAATTTCTACGCACTTCTGCACAAACTGGGTTCCTATGTGCGGGTGCGTGATCACGGCAAAACTATTAACGCAGTATTACCACCAGATGAACAAAAATTCCTGCAGCAAAACTTGCGTTTAATGCTGGAGCAAGCGCAGGTTGCTTTATTGCGCAATGAAAAAGGCATTTACCAGGAAAGTCTTGTTAAAGCCCAAAACTGGATCAACCAATATTACAACCTGAATGAAAAAGCCAAGGCGGTATTGGAAGAATTGCAATCGCTGCAACAAGAAAATATTTCGCCTGATCTTACCAATTTCAGCAATAGTTCTTCTGCACTGACTGAATATATCGCCAAACGTGAAAAAATGGCCGCCGCACGCCGCGGGGTGCGCCAATGAAACGCCGTCTATTCAAAGCCATTTTATTTATATTCATTGTTGCGTTGGTGATATTCCTGTTGGTGCGTGGCGACGGTTATTTGTTAATTGCTTATGGGACAAAAACAATTGAAATGACCCTATGGGTTGCTGCAATTATGGTAGCGTTGTTGTTGGGTGGATTTTGGTTGCTGCGGCAATTAATGGCAGGCGGCGTAGAAATGGCGCGCCGCTTCCGCGAAATATTTTTGTTTGGCTCGGTAGAGCGTGCACAAAAGCGGGCTGCCAATGGCATGGTGGATTACCTGACCGGCGATTGGTTTGAAGCGCGCAAAAAATTAATGCGCACCATGGATAAAGTGGAATATCCGCTGGCTAACTACATTGCGGCGGCACGCAGCAGTTTTGAAATGGGCGATGAACAAGAAGCAGAAAAAATCCTGGAAAAAGCCCTGGCGGTTTCCCAAAGTGAATTGCCTGTGGCGCTAACACGCGCACGTTTACATGTGCAAGCAGGTCGCTATGAAGAAGCGATTATTATTCTTAAACCAATCGATATCAAAATGCCTCGGCAACCTGCGGTGCTTGATTTGATGCATCACATCTATATCGCCCAGAAAAACTGGCGTGCATTGGAAGATCTTTTTCCAGTGATGCGCAAAGCAAAAGTGTTATCCAATGTCGAGTTTGAGGCATTGGAAGTCATGTTGGCGACTGAAAAAATTCATGTGCAATCGGCACAGACAAAAGCCTTGCTAATTGCAGAGCGTTTGCCAACATTGGAAAAGTTATGGAAAACGTTTTCGCGCAGTTTGCAAAAAACACCGGCAGTAATTTTGGCTTACGCACAAGCGTTGGCAGACAATTATCAGGATCAGGAAGCTGAGATTGTCATTCGCAAGGCACTGAATAATCAATGGCATGATCCCCTGGTTGCCCTGTATGGTCGTTTGCAAGTAAAAGAAATTCATTCCCAAATTCGTACGGTTGAATCCTGGTTGAAAGTAAAACCGCAAGATGCAACCTTATTACTGACTATGGGACGTTTGATGGAGCGCAACCAGCAATGGGAACTAGCGCGCGAATATTTCCAGCGTAGCCTCAATCAAAAGCAACAAGTGGAAACAGCAGCGGAATTGGCACGCCTCATGACCAAGCTTGGAGACCATAAAAAAAGCGCGGAATACTATCAGCAGAGCTTATTGCTGGTCGGCCAACAAGCGTAACGTTTTACAATGCAGCGGATGCATCCAATCAACTTCTGGCGATGGATTTTCAACTATTTTCGTCGCCATCCCATCATTACACTATGCGTGGTATTTATTGCAGCAACGATAAGTTGTTTGCAATGGCTCCCGTTACCGCCCGGTTTAAGCAAACAACATTTCGCCTCGCTTCTACTCGCACGCGACGGACAATTGCTCGGAGCTTCAATAGCAAAAGACCAGCAATGGCGCTTTTCGCCGGTTGAGCAGTTACCGGAAAAATATTTGCAATCGTTATTGCTATTTGAAGACCGGTATTTTTTTCAGCACCCGGGAATAAACCCATTAGCGATTGCGCGTGCAATTAAAGGGAATGTTGCAAAAGGTAAGGTGACGAGTGGTGGTAGCACGCTTAGCATGCAGTTAGCTCGTTTGCTTCGTCAGCAGGATTTGTACGCGCGCGGTATAAAATCATCGCGCAATTTGCAAACCAAACTTGCAGAGGCGTTTCTGGCATTACAATTGGAATGGCATTTCAGTAAAAGGGAAATTCTGGTTCATTATGCTACCCACGCGCCATTTGGCGGTAATATCGTCGGTTTGCGCGCGGCGGCGTGGCGGTATTTTGGACGTTCACCGGAATATTTGTCCTGGGCGGAGTCATCACTTCTGGCGGTATTACCTAATAGCCCCGCGTTAATTCACCCCGGTCGACAACGGGATGTCTTGCAGCATAAACGCGACCGGTTACTGCAGAGATTACATCAACAAAGGTTGCTATCAGATCTGGACTTGCAGCTTGCATTATTAGAACCGTTACCCGAGCGGCCACAACCCTTGCCACAGCTTGCACCACATTTGCTGGCCACATTAAAAAAACAATCGCCGGATCAAAATCTTTTTCAATCCACATTGGATGCACAACATCAACAGCTCGCCAATCAAATTGCGCAGCGGCATAGTCGCCGGCTTGCGAATGAAGGTGTGAATAATATTGCATTGGTGTTAATCGATCATCAGACAATGGAAACGCTTGCGTACGTGGGCAATAAAGCGTCTGCCAATAACAGCCAGTTCGCACCGGATGTTGATATATTGCAGCGACCGCGTTCCACGGGAAGTATTTTGAAACCATTGCTCTATGGTTTGATGTTACAAGAAGGAGAGCTTGCGCCTACCAGTTTGATTCCGGATATTCCAACGCAAATTAATGGCTACAGTCCACGAAATTATGATCGCAATTTTCGCGGCGCGGTGCCGGCCCAATTTGCGTTGGCGCATTCGTTGAATATTCCCGCTGTGCGAATGTTGCGTAATTACGGTATTGCGCGCTTCCAGGAAAAATTGCAAGCCATGGGAATGACGAGTTTATTTCGTCCGGCGGATGATTATGGTTTAACGTTAATTCTGGGTGGAGCCGAAGCGAGTTTGTGGGAACTGAGCGCGATATACGCGCGTCTTGCCGCTACCGCTCGCGATGGGGATAAAGTACAAATGCCGGTTAATCTATTGGCTGGCAAACATTCACAACGTGCAAAAGCTCTTCACCATAATCCAATAATTAAACAAGGTGCTGCGTGGCTCACGTTACAAGCGCTTATCGAAGTGGCACGACCAGGAAATGATAATTACTGGCGTGATTTTTCCGGCAGTCAAACCATCGCCTGGAAAACCGGCACCAGCTATGGATTGCGCGATGCATGGGCAATAGGTAGTAACGGCCGTTATACCCTGGGTGTGTGGGTTGGAAATGCAGGGGGCGAACCTGCGACATTTATCAGTGGACAAAGCAGCGCTGCGCCTATTTTGTTTGATATGTTTGATGCGTTACCCAACATAAATTGGTTTGCTAAACCTGCGCATGCACTGAAAACAATTTCAGTTTGTGAAGATGATGGTTATCTTGCCGGCGGGCAATGTGCTGCTATGGATATGCAAATTCCTGCGATGAGTCACTTCGAAAAAATAACACCATTTCATAAACGAATTCAATTAAATAAGAGCGAGCAATTTCGCGTCCATAATGGTTGTGAAACGGTGAGTAATATGCACATTCATAATTGGTTTGTGTTGCCACCAGCGCAGGAGTTTTATTGGCGACACTATCATGGTGATTACAAACCCCTACCTCCGTGGCGCAAAGATTGTGCGGCCCAATCTGCGCAACAGGATGACGATATACCAATGGAGCTCATTTACCCGCAAGCACGTAGCCGTATTTATATTCCGGTTGATCTGGAAGGCAACCGCAGTCGCGTTATTTTAAAAGCTGTCCACCGCGATCCATCGGCAACACTTTTCTGGCATCTGGATGACACTTACCTCGGAGAGACAAAAATTTTTCACGAACGTGAAGTATCACTTGAGCCTGGCATACACCAATTATTGATAATGGATAAGCAAGGTTATCGTATCGAACGGCGTTTTATAGTATTAGGTAAAGGTTAATCAATAGGGAATTTTAATATGCAAAAATCAGTAAATCCATTTGTAGCAACATTAGTCATTGCCTTTTTTTCCAGCTTATTGTTTTTGTATATTTGGGCTAGTCAAGAGTCGATTAAGTTGGATAGATTTGGATTGGCTAAAACAGTTGGCGATAATCATTTTGTTGTGCAATATGGAAATCGACTGTTATGGATTGACAAACAATTTTAGGTTGACCGTGATTTTTCACTTGATATATATAATCAGGAATCTTTTACCGGGGATTTTGCTTTTTTCAACTCTGGGCATTTATTACTAGCCCTTGATCAAAAACCGTTAAGTTGGGAACAAATTCTCAATGTGGTGAATCGCAAAACTAACCGCGATGTGGTTGGTGAGGGAAGCTTGTATCGCTGTAATATAAAAAGCACTGTATGTGAAAAATTTGGGGAAGGCTTGCCTGTAGTTAATAGGACATTTCGTCTTCATATTGATAAAAAAGATCACGTTTATATGGCGGATACCTCTCGTCACCAACTGTGGGTTCTGGATAGTAATGGAAAAATAACCGCCAATAAAACTGGATTTCGATTTCCGAATCAGATTATTGCACGTAATGATGAATTACTTTTAGCTGATACAAATAATCATAAAATTAAAGTTATTGAGAACTCAGTTTCTGGATTTGGCAATGTATTGCAATCCATACCCGCAGCGCTCGATTCCAGCAGTCCATGGTGGAAGCCAATAAAGGATAATTACAGTTGGCCAGTTAATATGGCATGGGTGGAGAATCAATTTTGGGTTTTAATTGGTAACAATAATCTTTCGTTTAGTAGACTGGCTATTTACGATGTTGCGGGTCATTTTACTCAAGAAATAACGTTGCCAGAAGGAGCTGATCCGATTTCGATTCTGGAGTTTGACGATAAAGTACTGCTAATAGACATGGCGCTTTATCAAGTTCATCAGTTTTCAAAAAAGGGAATTTTTTTAGGTTCTGTTTTCATTGAGGATAAGACAGGGACGATTACTCGAGACTCAATTGAAGCAAAAAAATGGCTGAGATTGCAGGAAAATACGATTATCGTTTTT
Organism: Cellvibrio sp.; assembly: GCA_035490715.1. Lineage (GTDB taxonomy): Bacteria > Pseudomonadota > Gammaproteobacteria > Pseudomonadales > Cellvibrionaceae > Cellvibrio. The sequence continues at coordinate 64,020 of DATJLF010000054.1, read as the reverse complement.
GTGCTGATGTTGGTCTTAGGTTTTGGTGCTGCAATTTGGGATCATCTGCGAGGCGATGCTGAGGTTGCGCATTTGTCATTGAGTCGTAAGCAAAAAGATGCCTTAACATTAATTACACCTAATGGCGTCTGGCTGGAGGTTAATAAATTTCCGCGAGTAATGGCTAAATTGATTTTTCCTTATCTGGGAATTCTGGTTATTCTTTCCGCGACGTTTATTTTTCTGGATATTGAGCTGAGAGTGAAATTAATCCTCCCTCATTTGGCAATGCTATTCGGTTTAGGTATTTTTTTAATGCCGATTGTACAAATGACTCGCTGGAAATTGGGGATATTTAAAGATCGTGTAGAAATAATCGACCATCGAAACCAACATTATGTTCAGCCTTTTGACACTTTATCCTGGAATAATTCCGGTTTTATAATTGGGCAGGTCGTAGTTCCATTTCGCATGCAAGTAAAAAAATCCCTGTTTCCTCACCAGAAAATGAATGAAATGCTCGTGCCATTTTTTTTACCCAAAAATAAAATAGGTATATGGAAAATGTTGAAATACCAGTGGAATAGCCCCGAAAAAATGCTAAAAGCCAGCACGATTCTTATGGTAATAGGAGCTATTGTTCTGATATTCCAACAATAAAAATAGCATCATGTTGTGCGTTTAAACGGCACTTCGGTGCTAAGGTAAGTTGCACTGCGCCACAGCCACTCAACCGGACCGTAATAAAATCGTTTCACCCACCAATGGGCAATGACAATTAATAATCCATAAAAAGCAATGCCAATTAACAGGCTATTCGTTTGTCCAAGTGTGAGGTATCCGCCTAACCCGGCCGGATAAAATAACGGGATGCCGACAACGGCCTGGATCAAATACATACTCAAACTAATACGGCCGCAAGGAGCGAGTAAATTCAAATATTTTCCTGTTGCCTGCCAGAGATAAAGTTGAATAAATGATAATACTAGTGCGGCCATAATTGCAGTGCTTAAATAAGACGCGGCAATTTGTTCCAGGTACATTTTTGCCATACCTTTAGATTGGAATATATCGGCAGGTAATTGCTTAATATAGCTTTCCACAAAATAAAAGAGGACGGTTGCAGCCAATGCAATAATCAACGCAATTATTCTTGCGTTGGTAAATCGTTCGATCCGGGTGAAAAAGCCGATGCGACCCAACACCAGGCCAATAATAAACAAACCTGCCAACTGAACACCGCGCCCGGATTCTACAAAAAATAGCCATTTCGCGGTCAGGCCATCCCAACTGTTAATAACGAAAAGTTCGCTGAAACTGGCCTTGGCAAGTGCGCCATAAACGGCAGGAAAAACAGACCAGTGCAGAGGCGCATCATTCGCACCGGGCCAATCTCTCAATGCGGCATATAACTGATAGTAAAATGGCAATTGCAATAAACAAAGCGATGCGATCACGAGCAGCCATCGATTACTGAGCTTTTGTACAAAGAGTAAACTCAAACCGATAATACCCAATACCGACAAAACATCCCCAAGGTACAGTAGTGTGTGTATATAGCCGATAATTAATAACACCAGCAAACGCCACACAAACCGGTAACTAAAATTCACGCCTTTTTTTGCCTGGTTATCCATGATGATAAAAAAGCTCAGGCCAAACATTAATGCAAAAATGGCGTAAGCCTTACCGGCAAATAAAAAGAAAATAAGATTGTGTAATGAGGTTGGGTCTTGATTGATCCAGTAAAGTTCAAAATATTCCATGAAATGCACGAGGCAAATACCCAGCAGCGCAAAGCCGCGGATGGCATCGACCAGTTCGATCCGATGCGGTTTGGTAATGGGTGATTCAGCGGTGATGGATAACATAAACGGTTCTTCAGCGATGGTTGGTTGAATACCGATGGACTGCTTTAGTCTAGCGGCGGCTGTTATTTTTTCCTCTCTGGAAAAGTTAATCGTTCGAATACCGGATTTGTACTTGCCACTTTTGTAATATTTTCTGATGAGGGGCGTCACTTTGCGTTATGCGACAGTGAAATCTTCCCTTACCACTTTTTAACAGTCGCAAACATCCACAAGCCCTATAATGGCAACCTGATTTTCCCGCCCCCGGAGCTTTTGTGGTCGCTACGCCCGAATTAATTTCCTTGCATGACAAACGCGCGTTTTGGCGCAACGTAATTTTATTGTCGCTGCCAGTGGCAGCGCAGATGCTTATGCAATCAATGCTCGGAATGGCCGATGTGATTATGGTGGGCGATTTGGGTTCCAGTGCGATAGCCGCTGTTGGCCTCGCCGCTAAAATTCATTTTTTGCTATTGGTATTGATGAGCGGACTTGCTACGGGCTGTAGCATCCTGGTGGCGCAATATACGGGTGCAAAAGATTTTTCCAGCTGCCAACGCACGTTGGCAGTAACGTTATTGGTCGGCACCCTGGTAATGCTACCCTTTACATTTGCATTTGGTTTTGCGGCAAATACCTGGGTGAATTGGATTACTCCTGATCCGCAAGTTGTACAGCTTGCCGCGCAATATTTAATTATCACCGCACCTGCGTTGTTACTTGTGCAATGGATTGTTATTTACGAAGCATCCTTACGTGCGCTCGGCAGTACAACCATGCCGCTGATAGCGGGGATTTTTGCAGCGTTATTAAACATCGTGGGTAACTATGCATTGATTGGAGGCAACTGGGGTTTTCCTGCGCTGGGTGTTGCCGGTGCTGCCTGGGCTACGCTCGGTTCGCGGGTATTGCAGCTATTGATTGTGGTGGGCTGGATTTATTTAAAAAGGCACGGGTTTGCATTAAACATCGCACAACTGCGCACTGGCCTCGATAAAATACACATTCATCGCTACCTTGCATTTTCATTGCCCCTGGTTGCCAACTATGCGATTTGGGCGGTGGGTAATTCTACCTATCATTTGGTGACGGGATATGCGGGTACCGAAGCTCTCGCGGTAATGGGTGTTATCGTCCCCATTGAAAGTGCTTTCTTTGCGTTGTTTGTTGGTTTGGCGAACGCTTCAGCCGTACTGATTGGTCGCGAGCTCGGTGCAGGTAATAATGATACGGCCTGGTATCTGCATCGGTTTTTTGATCGCATCACATTTATTTTATTAATTATTTTTTGTGCATCGCTGTGGTTCGCCCGGCCATGGGTATTGACGATTTTTGACCAGCTCGATGCAGCCTCGACCGATTTGCTATTCAATACCCTTGGTATTTTTTGCCTGCTGGTGTGGGTCAAAGTGATTAACATGATGCGCATTATTGGTGTGTTGCGTGCGGGTGGGGATAATCGTTTTACCCTTATCACCGACACCATCGTCATGTGGCTATTTGGTTTGCCCATTTATGTGGCGGCAGTATTCCTCACAAAAATCTCATTTGTCTATTTGTATGCACTGATGTTCTTCGAGGATGGTTTGAAATTTATGCCAGTGATTCGCCGGATTGCGAGCCGGAAGTGGATGAATAATCTTACAGCGAAATAAGTTTCGCTAAATTTTCATAAAATTATTTTTTATCCATCTCGTTTGGTGATAATTATCCGGTAGAGTTAGGCTCGTCCAGTTATTTAATTGTTCAAGGAAAACAGGAAAAATATCCATGCAAATTCGTATTGATGATTTAACCGGCCCTGAAGTTGCAGAATTATTAAATGAGCACTTGCGCGATATGTATGCGACTTCACCGCCTGAAAGTGTGCATGCGCTGGATTTGGAAAAGTTGCGCAAACCGGAAATTACCTTCTGGAGTGCATGGGAGGGTAATCAGTTGCTCGGTTGTGGTGCGCTAAAAGAGTTGGACCCAACCCATGCGGAAATTAAATCCATGCGCTCTGCCAATCGTTTTCGTGGCAAAGGCGTGGGCAAAAAAATGCTGGAGCACATCCTGCAAGTGGCGAGTGATCGCCAATACCAGCGCTTGAGCTTGGAAACCGGCTCGCAAGATTTTTTTGTTCCCGCACGAAAACTCTACGAACGTTACGGTTTTGAAAATTGCGGCCCGTTCGCAGATTATAAGGAAGATCCGTGGAGTGTTTTCATGACCAGGAAAATCGGCTGATTTATTTGCTAGAAAGTTGGTTTGCACTGCTTTAATAAAATAAATGCAGTTTTAGTTGTTATAAACGGAATGGTTTCGGGAACCCGCTGAATATTTATTGGGCTGTAGAAGCAGCCCAGCTCCGACAAAATTTTTCCACTTCATTGGCGGGCATTGGGCGTGCCCAAAAATATCCCTGGGCTTCGGTGCAGCCCAGGTTACGCAATAGTGCAGCCGTGGCTGCATCTTCAACACCTTCAGCGATAGTTTTTAATCCAAGGCTGGTGGCCATTTGGATAATTGCGCGAACGATCGCAGCATCACCGGTTTGGTCATCCATTTTGCGTACAAAAGATTGATCGATTTTCAGGGCGCCGACTTCAAACTTTTTCAAATAGCCCAGGTTGGAGTAGCCGGTGCCAAAATCGTCGATGGAAAAATGCACGCCTTCGCTGCGCAATACCGCCAATGTATGTACAAGGCGTTCACTGTCTTCAATTAATAATGATTCGGTGAACTCAAGCTCCAGGTACTGCGGTGGTAACTGCGCATTCGCCAGCGCATTTAAAACGATGCTATCGATATTGCCGCGTTTGAATTGGATGGAAGAAATATTGACCGCGATACTGAATTCAAGGATGCCGGTTTCCAACCACACTTTTGCCTGGCGGCACGCTTCATTGATAACCCATTCGCCCAGTTGAATAATTAATCCCGACGATTCAGCCAGTGGAATAAAGGTAGCGGGAGAAATAAATCCCTGTTCGGGGTGGTTCCAACGCAACAGGGCTTCCAAACCACAAATACGATTGTGTTGCATATCGATTTTGGGTTGGTAGTAAAGGCTGAATTGGTCGTCTTGCAGTGCTTTGCGCATACCGGATATCAAACTGATATGGTCGAGCATATTGCGGCTGATCGTCGAATTAAAAAAGCGAAAGCTATTACGGCCTGAATCCTTGGAATGGTACATGGCGATGTCGGCTTTTTTAATCAGGGTATCCAGGTCTTCGCCATCCTGCGGTGCCAATGCAATACCGATCGAACACGTGCAAAAAATTTCGATGTTACGATAAATATAATTTTCGGAAACCAGCTGTAAAATTTCCAGACTGGCATTGGAGGCATCTTCCTCCGATTTGATATTGGGCATGAAGACAATAAATTCGTCCCCGCCGTAGCGGCATACCTGATCAACGGATTTGGTATAACTGAGTAAGCGAAGGGCTACTTCCTTTAGGATCTGGTCACCGGCCTGATGACCGAGTGAATCATTGATAGGCTTTAAGTTATCCAGATCAATAAAAATAATACCAAGCACTTGCTGCTTCAGTTTTGCCTTGCGATAAATTTCCTCGAAATTACTTTGCGCCATAATGCGATTGGGCAAGCCGGTCAAAGGATCGTGTAGGGCCATGTGTTCAATATGGTTCTTGGCTGTTTTAACACGATCATTTTCGCGCGCCAGTTCGTCCAATGCGCAGCGGTAATCATGGGCGAGCAACCAGGCGCCGATCCCGACTACCAACAATATAATTATCGTAATACTACCGGTGGCAAGATTGGTGGGTTCAATCTGGTGGTGAGCGCCGATATGATTTGTATAGGAAATAATGAGCAGTTCGCTCACCATTACCGCCAGCAATAATGCCAGTAATCGTTTATTACCAAAATTAGCGGCAAAAATTAAAACGCCACAAAAACCGAGTACAGCACTGTCGCGAATACCGCTGCCGACCCAGGTCAGGTAGCCGAGCATAATGGTTAGGGTGATGAGGAATATACCGGCGCCGATATAAAGATGGTGTTTGTGGATCGCCCAATCCACACTGAATAAAAAAATGCCTGTAGCGAGCATAATAATTGCGTCGCTGTAATTACCCATACTTATACTGATGATGCTGACGAGCGCCAATGCAACTTGGCTGACGCGTAAAATTTGGATCAGTCGACGAGTATTTTGTTTGTGGAAATCCCTGTAAACCAATCCTTGCGCGGGGGAGTGAGTGGTGTTTGGTTGGGACACACAGGCACCTTGGTTAATCAGCTAAAGGGTAGATTATTTTGAATCACCTTTATGTATAGCTGATTTCTTTGTGCCTGCTGAAAAGGCTGGGGGTTTAGCCAGTCAATTTATCTCTAAACATAAAGAAAACTGCACCTAAAAGGCATAAGCCTGCCCATAGATAGTCTAATTTCAGTGGCTCCTTCATGTAAAAAATGGCGAAGGGCACAAATACGCTCAATGTTATTACTTCTTGCAGAATTTTTAATTGACCGACGCTCATTACGGTATAACCAATCCGGTTGGCTGGGACTTGCAAAAGATATTCGAAAAGCGCGATACCCCAACTGATTAAGGCCGCAATAATCCACGGCTTTTGGTTGAGTTCTTTCAGGTGCGCGTACCAGGCAAACGTCATAAAAATATTGCTGCAAAATAATAAACCAATGGCGATCAGGGATGCCTGCATTATTTAGCCTCCGTTGTTTGTTGAAGATCGAATTTTTTACCGACGAAATAAGAACTCATGATGCTTAATAACCAGCTGGCCAGCAGAATCCATTTTCCATCCTGCCAATAGGGTGATGCGAATAATGCGCCATGTAATTCATGGAACATGCCAATAAAGTCGAGCGATAAATTACCCTCGCGCGCCTCTTGATCCAAACGGGCACTCATCGCCATGGACACGGTGATTAAATTTTTAAACAGCATAAGAATAATAATGAGTGCCGGCACTGCAAACACACAGCCGCGTACATAGTGGCGCAACAAAAATAAACCGGCACCGGGAAAAATACAGGCGGAGCTGATGGCGGCTCGCCATGCATAACTCATGGGTTTGGTAGTCGGTGTAGCCATAACAACCTCACTTATTTTTCCGCAACCAATTGTTCAAGGCGATAAAAGCCCTGGCCGTTTTCACCAAGCTCATCAGCAAGCCATGGCAAGGTGTCTTCCATTGCGCTCCATAATGTCCAGGGTGGATTAATAACAATCATGCCACTGGAAGTCATACCGAATTCCGGATTATCCGCCTGCAAGCCCAGTTCCATTAGCTGGATATTTTTAATGCCGGATTTTTGCAACGCCAATTCCATTTCATCAATACGTTGCCGCAGTACCACCGGGTACCAAATTAAAAACGTACCGGTGGCAAAACGCTTATGTGCCTGGATAACTTGTTTGACTAAATGCTGGTAATCATTTTTAACTTCATAGGAGGGATCAAGCAATACTAACGCACGGCGATCTGGTGGCGGCAAGAGTGCTTGCAGACCGGCAAAGCCATCTTCATTCAAGACTTTGATGCGTTTATCGTCGTGCATGCAATCGCGCAGGAACTGGAAATCGCTGGGATGTAATTCATGTAAAAACAAACGGTCGTGCTCGCGCATATAGGTTTGCATGAACAAGGGAGAGCCGGGGTAGATCTGCAATTGTCCGCGCTCATTCGCTTTGCGTACCGCGTCCAGATAGCTCGCGATAGCAGCGGGAACATCGGCCTTTGGCCACAAGCGACCAACGCCGTTTTCAAATTCGCGATTCTTCTGTGCTTGTGCGCCGCTCAATTTATAAACGCCTGCACCGGCATGCGTGTCGATGATGCGCAGGGCTTTTTCTTTTTGCATCATGTAATCAAGGGTGTGTATTAACACGGTGTGTTTGAGTACATCGGCAAAGTTGCCGGCGTGGAAGCCGTGGCGATAGCTAAGCATGGTGGGTTCCAAATAATGCAAGGCGGTTAAATGGCGCGATTATAACGGGTGGATGGAACATTTACCTGAATAAGAATGTCACACTTTCAGACTTTTAGTGGTCAGTGTTAGCGGTTAAAGTAGGCACCGCTCTGTCCTAAAGAAGATTATCGAATTGCAAACTCCAGTTGTATTGCGTATTTGTTATCGTTTTATTTGGTTACCACTGGTATTGCTGGTGACAGGTTCGGTATTGGCTGCCGAGCCGGAAATAGAAATTGAAGGTGGCACAAAAACCCTGCGCGAAAATATTCGTCAACACTTAAGTCTCGCAGACGAGAGCTGCAAAACTCCAACCTGGCGACTTAACTCCCTCCTTGCTGAAGCCGAAACGGAAATCAACGCGGCCGCCCAAGCCCTCGGCTATTATCAATTGGAATACGAAACAAAAGTGCTCAAGAACAAAAATTGTTGGGGGTTGAATCTGGTCCTCACGCCCGGTGATCCGGTGTTGGTAAAAGAGCTGCGTATTGAAGTCAATGGCGAAGGCCGGGACGATAAAATTTTCCAACCCCTGTATGACAAACCCGGGATCAAGATTGGAAATAAACTGAATCACGGCCGCTATGAAACCCTTAAGACTCGGTTCGATACACTCGCGGCAAGCCATGGGTATTTCGATGGTGAATTTGCGCTGTCTAAAGTGAGTGTGAATGTCGCAGAAAAATCGGCTGTGATCGAGTTGGTGTACAACACCGGCCCCCGTTACAAAATCGGCGCGATCAATTTGCGCCATGACATCCTTGCACCGGAATTTGTTCAGCGGTATTACAACATTCACGCTGGTGATTATTACGACACCGACAAACTGCTGGAATTAAAAAATTTATACAATTCCAGTAATTATTTTTCCGTCGCCAGTGTGACGCCGGATTTGCAAGCGCTAAAAAATAATGAAGTGCCAGTGAGCATTGATCTGGAAGCGCGCAAACGCAGGGCTTACTCCATTGGTGCCGGTGTTGAGGCGGATGAGCCACGCGTAAAAGTGGGCTTCGAGGATCGTTACGTTAATCGGCGCGGGCATTCATTTACCGCGGAATTTTCTGCGTCGGAAATTAAAAAAGAAGGCTTGGCTAATTACAAAATCCCTTTGAGTGACCCGGCGTACGAAGCCCTGAATATTTACACGGGTTATTTAAAGGAGGAAATCGATACCTTCACCAGTTCCAAGGACACCTACGGTGCAAATTACACCAATTACCTGAACAATAAATGGTTGTATAAATACGCACTGGAATATACCTACGAAGAATCGGAAGTAGAAAAGGAATTGCCCAGCATTGGTTTAATCCTTCCCTCTATCTCTGTTTCACGTACCAAAACCGACGGTAATGCCTATCCGCTCAATGGTTGGAGTTTAACCAGTAAATTATCCGGCTCTCCTGAAAGCCTGGGATCGGATCGCAGCTTCCTGCAATTTTACACGCGCGCAAAATATGTGAAGGGTTTACCGCTGGGCCGTGTGCTGGTGCGAACGGAAGTGGGGATGACTGATATTGAAGACGTTGATTTACTGCCAGCATCTGTGCGCTACTTTGCAGGGGGTGATGCCAGTGTGCGCGGTTATGATTACAAGTCCCTGGGCCCGACAAAGGAAAATCCGCGCACTAAAGAAATGGAAGTGATTGGCGGTAATAATTTATTGGTGGCCAGTATCGAGTACGATTATCGACTGGAAGAATCCAATTGGGTAATCGCTGCATTTTATGATGTAGGTAATGCAATCGATGACGGTGATTTTGAATTTAAACACGGTGCGGGTGTGGGGGTACGCTGGGTATCGCCCATAGGTCCCATTCGGATCGATGTGGCAAAAGCGCTAGACCCGATCACCGAAGACGATTCAACCAAGGGTTGGCGATTACACATTAGCATGGGGCCGGATTTGTAATGCGCTCGCTATTGCTGAGAAGAATTCGAAATATTTTTTTCTGTGTATTGGCGGTAATGATTATTTTACTCGCCACCATCAGCGCGCTGGTAGAAACTGAAACCGGTAGTCGCTGGTTGATTACGCGCGTTGCTAATCTGGTTAACATCGAATTGCGTGGTGTGCGTGGTGATTTACGCAATGGGTTGGATGTTGAATCGCTGGAATATCGCAACGGGCAACAGCTTTACAATGCAAAAAAATTATCTTTCCGCTGGCGGCCGGTGGATTTGCTTTACGGTTCACTACTGATTCAATCCTTGCATGCCGAATCGGTTTTTATACAACCGCCGCCCCCGGCGGATAATCCACCGACAACCGCGGAGCCATTTAATCGCTGGCCGCAATTGCGTTTGCCAATAAGCATTCAATTGCAACAACTGCGAATTAACAATATCGAATTGGTGCGTGGTGAAACGCGCATGAAATGGCAAAAGTTGCACGGTTCACTCAGTTGGGGTGCATTTTATTTGCGCTACAACAGTCTGGCGGTGGTGCATGAAGATTACAGTCTGGTGCTCACGGGCAATACGGCTGTTACTTACCCTTATGCTACTGATGCCAATCTGCAATGGCAGTGGCAAGCAGTGCGCGATGTTGACCTGACTCAGGTCGAGCACCCAACCCCCGCGTTGGCGTACATGGGTGTTAGTGACATTGAAGGTGATTTAAAATCCTTGCAGGTTTCTACACACATGAGCGCGCCGGTTATTGTTGCGGCTACTGTTAAATCGTCGTTGGTCAATGAACAAGATCAACTCATTACAGCGCCGTTGATGGATCTGGAGGCGAGTTGGAAGCAACAAATTTTGCCTGCGCCATGGTGGGTCCCCAACCAACCGTCGCCCATCACCAATGGTGAGTTGACCGCGAAAGGTAATTGGCAGGAATACACTGCCGAATTGCAAGGCGATATACATTTACCGCAAGCGCCCATGCTGGGTGTTAGCGCGTCGGTGCGCGGTGACCTGAAAAAAATTCATATCGATTTTTTGCGTTTGCGTGAACGATATTTGTCATTGGATCAAACTGCTGCTGATGTTAATCCTGCGGCAAAAGTGGTGGCTCCACTTGCTACTCATTCAGAGCCCGCGAAAAATACTGAGCAATTTATAAAAGACTTCAACACGGCCATCGCAAATGTTGCCAGTAACTCATCGCTTGCAATGTCTTCCGCAGGAGTTGCGAGTTCCCCAACCATTGTGCCGCAATACACAGATACCAATGCTGGCCTGGAAGTACAAGGCGATGTGCGTTGGCTGCCACAATTGGATTGGCAATTAACCGCACAGGCAGAACATTTGAATCTCGCGAGTTTATTTGAAAATTGGCCAAGTAATATAAGCGCAACGTTTAAAAACCAGGGCGTGTTGGATAAACAATCCGGCTGGGATATAAAACTGCAAGATTTGAATCTGGACGGCGACCTGCGCGGCGTAAACTTGCGCGGGGGTGGTTCGCTCGCGTTCGATGGACAACAATTGCATACCGATGATTTACAGGTGGTGCTGGGCGCGAACCAACTGCAATTAAAAGGAGACGTGGGTAAAAACTTCAATCTGGATTGGAACATCAATGCGCCCATGCTGGGACAAATTGATAGCAGTGTGCAGGGCAGTGTTATTACTAAAGGAAAATTACGGGGTAACGCACAGCAACCACAATTGGATATTACGGCTGATGTACAAAAATTTTCCTGGGCAGGATATGGCGTCGAAAAATTGCAACTTTCCCTTGTGCCTGCGTTAGCTGCGTCTTCGCCAAATAGCAATCCACAAAAACCCCCACAAAAAAATCCGCAAAACAATCCACAAAACAATCCACAACCGGTTGCGAACCAGGAGCAAGCTGTATCATCGTCAGGTATTGCGAAAGCGATGGGTGCGGATAACTATTTACTGAGTTTCAGCGCAAACCAATTGCGTTTACTGGGTAATCGTTTTTCTACCCTTAGTATCAATGGCGAGGGTTCTGTTAATCAGCACCGGTTGCAAGCTGTCATTAAACATACTGGTCTTGGCCGTGCGGATATAACACTGGATGGAAAATATGGTGAAGCGCAGTGGCAAGGGAAATTTGATCATCTCGCCATTAAACTGAAAAAAGTTCCGCGCTGGTGGCTCACTTCCAGTAAACCGCTCACCATAAATTCGGATTCCCTGTTGTTGGGGCGTCAGTGTTTTACGACGCGTACCAACTTAACCGGTCAGGTAGAAAAAATTGCGGCAGTGGAGCAGGAGCAGGTTATTGGTGAGTGGATGCCCAACCAGAACTTTAGTAAACCCAATGTTAATTGGTTGGTGAAAACGCCAGTGTTGCCATCCAATCCGGTGGAAACTTATTCGTTGCCGCAATTATGTATAGAAGGGGATTGGTCAAAAACCAGCGGCGCTCGCTTGAATGCAAACCTGGATTCTGTACCGTTGCGGCAATTTTTATCGCTGTTTAAAACGGAAGTTTTTTTTGCAGGTGTAATGGACGGCTCGGTGAATCTGGTGAGCCCGGATTTAACGTTGGCGAACACCGTCGCGAAAGCAGGTATTGCGACCCGCAATGCAGAATTGCGTTATCAATATGCCGGTGGTGTAACAGAGGTTTACGCGTGGCGCGATTTTTTTGTGCGCGCTAATTTGGAAAAAGCCAATCTAATCGCCACGGCAGGAATGGAGTGGACGGGCTACGGGCGCCTGGATGCAAACACGGCGCTGGATTTGCAACAACAAAAAATTAACAGTGGAAAAATTACCGCGCAATTTTCCAATTTGGCACCGCTGGAAACCCTGTTGTCATTTGCGAATGATGTGAAAGGCGATCTGCACGGTGATCTGACGTTGGGCGGCACTTTTGCGCGTCCGCAAGTGGTGGGCGATGTGAGTTTGCGCAACGGTTCAGCCAATATCCCGCGGTTGGGAGTAGACCTGACCAATGTGGACATCCAGATAAATTCAGTGCAAAGCGGCAATGTGAATCTGGTAAGCCAATTTCAATCGGGTGAGGGCCGGTTAACCGCAACAGCGGATGTCCGTAACCTGGGAACACCGGATTGGGCCATGCAAGGTTTTGTGAATGGCAATAATTTCCAGGTGGTTGCCTTGCCACAATTGAAAGCAACACTCAGCCCGGATATACGTATTCATTCCACGCGCGAACAAATAGAGTTAACCGGTACAGCGACCATTCCGTACGCGCGCGCCAATATTAAAACGTTGCCGGAAACAGCCACTGCAGTATCGCCCGATGTGGTAGTAGTGGATGAACAATATGAGCAAGAAGATGTTGTTGCCGGTATAAAAATAATTACCAATCTGGATCTCGCATTCGGTGACGATGTGCGCTTCAAAGGTTTTGGGTTGAACAGTAAATTAGTGGGAAAATTAAAACTGTTTAAGGAATCGAACCGTCAGTTTTTTACTAGCGGGTATGTCAGTGTCGAAGAAGGAAGTTACAAAGCTTATGGACAAACCCTGACGATTGATCGCGGTCGATTGAATTTCCAGGGGCCTTATGAAAATCCCGGCCTGGAAATACGGGCATCGCGCATTATTCGCGATGAAGAAAATACCAAAGTGGGATTGGAAATTTCCGGTACGTTGCAGCGACCAAAAGCACAAGTATTTTCATCAGAGTTGATGAGCGAGAGCCAGGCAATGATGATGCTAATGACCGGCAAACCAATGAGCGATGCCTCCAAGGCGGATGCCTCGTTATTGGTGAGTGCCATGAGTGGATTGGGAATGGATTCCGGTGATTCCATTACCGCGGACATTCGGAATTTTTTCCATGTGGACGAATTGGAAATTAAATCTGACCAGGGTTTTGACCAAAGTGAACTTTGGGTCGGTAAATACCTGACGCCGCGTTTATTAGTGCGTTACGTGGTGGGAATTTTCCAGCAGGCATTTGGTTTTGGTGTGGAATACCAATTGACTGAGCGCTTGCGCCTGGAAGCTGTTTCGGCCGATACCCAAAGTGTGGACGTGGTTTATAAAGTGGAGCGCTAATAGCAAGCTGAAAAAGTAATGGAAAGCCGAACATTAATAACAAAAACGGTATATTTGTCAGGGCGCGTTAAATAGGGTTAACGTCTGTCACATTGCGCACCAATTTATTTATGCTATTCCTTAAGGTGTGATAGTTGGTACCCACCGCGTAATGTCGCACTCGCCACCAAAGGCCATTGCAAACAATGGCCAGAAAAAAACAATTTAATAAATCTAATCACGCAAACGAGATCCCCATGAAAAGCCTGCGCTATTTTCTGGCCTGTATTGGTCTTCTGATATTTTTTACTCCTTTGGCAATGGCGGATAATGTCTGGGAAAACACCAGTGGCTGGTGGAACCAAACGGAAGTACCCGCATTCGATAAAACCAAAATCACCCGGCAGTTGCCCCTTATAACCATTAAAGGAAATAAGTTTGTTAATGACACCGGCAAAGTGATGGTGTTTCGCGGCCTGAATATTTCCGACCCGGACAAAATCGCGCGCGATAAACGGTTTACTAAAAAACATTTTGAGGTGATTAAATCCTGGGGCGCGAATGTTATTCGTGTGCCGGTACATCCATCTGCCTGGCGTAAACAGGGTAAAAAAGCTTATATCGCGATGTTGGATCAGGTGGTGGTATGGGCCAATGACTTGGGAATGTATGTGATTCTGGATTGGCACTCGATTGGTAATTTGAAATCACAAATGTTCCAGAATAATTCTTATTACACGGACAAACCGGAAACCTTCGATTTCTGGCGTGTGATGTCGGAGCGTTATGCGGGAATTAACGCGGTGGCGTTTTACGAAATTTTTAACGAACCAACCGTATTTAATGGTCGCCTGGGAATGGTAAGTTGGGAAGAGTGGAAAGCGATTAACGAAGAAATTATCACCATTATCCAGGCACACAATCCCAACGCGATTTCATTGGTGGCGGGTTTTAATTGGGCCTATGATTTGACCCCTATCGCCAAAGCGCCCATCGAGCGCGATAAGGTTGCTTACGTGAGTCACCCTTACCCGATGAAAGTGGGTGCACCCTACGAAAAAAATTGGGATCGCGATTTTGGTTTCGCTGCGGATAAATATCCGGTTTTTGCAACAGAAATCGGTTATCAACTGGCAACGGATAAAGGTGCGCATGTACCCGTGATTGACGATGGTAGTTATGGAAAGCGTATTACCGATTACTTTAATGCCAAAGGTATTAGCTGGGTAGGTTGGGTGTTTGATCCGGATTGGTCACCGCAAATGTTCAAGGACTACAAGACCTACGAGCCCACTATGCAAGGGAAGCATTTCCGCGAAGTGATGTTGAAAGAAAATGCGCAGTAAACAAAAAAAATCCCGCCAATGAGCGGGATTTTTTTTAGCGTTGTTCTTTTTGGAACAAGCGTTGTTTTTCGCGCGACCAGTCGCGTTCTTTTTCGGTCTCGCGTTTATCGTGTAATTGTTTACCCTTGGCAATAGCGATTTCGCATTTCACTAAATGTTCCTTCCAATAAAGGGCGATAGGTACCACCGTGTAACCTTTTTGTTCAACTGCTTCTTGCAAGCGATTCAACTCGCGACGGTTTAATAGCAATTTGCGTGTGCGGAAGGGATCAGTCACAAAATGGGTTGATGCGCTCAGCAGTGGTTGTATCTGGCTTGCCAATAACCAGGCTTCACTGTTTTTAAATATCACGTAGCAATCGGTGATGTTGCCTTTCCCGGCGCGCAGGCTTTTTACTTCCCAGCCCGTTAACGCAACGCCTGCTTCAAAGCGCTCGTGCAATTCATAATCGAATTTGGCTTTTTTATTCAGGGCGATGGTGTTGCTGTTATTTTTTTGCGCTTTCTTGGCCATGGCGGTAAAGCTTCCGGGTCAAATCAAAAATCGGGCCGGCATTATATCGGCAATCGGCGGCTTGTGTCTTTGTCTAGCCCATACTGTATTTAGGCTTATGTGACCAAACCATTACCGGTACAATTCGCCCCGGTGTTCGAGCCAGCATGGCGCGTTCTGTGCCTACGAATAATAACGAACAATTAATTGGGGATATTCATTCATGCGACTCAAAGAGCATGTGGTCTGGGGGCAGCGCGGCAGTTTTATTTTGGCAGCAACCGGTTCGGCCGTCGGCCTGGGTAATATCTGGAAGTTTCCTTACATCACCGGTGAAAACGGCGGCGGCGCGTTTGTGCTCATGTATCTGCTGTTTGTGGCGACGATTGGTATTCCCATCATGATGGCGGAAATCCTCATGGGGCGTCGTGCGCGCGCCAACCCGATTATGGCTACACAGCAGTTGTGCGAACAGGCAGGGGCGAGCAAAGCCTGGACGGGCCTCGGCTGGATGGGAGTATTGGCGGGCCTGATGATCTTGTCGTTCTATACGGTGATCGCAGGGTGGACGCTGGAGTATTCCCTATTAGCGGCGGAAGGAAAATTTACCGGACTGACTGGCGAGACTTCCAATGCGCTATTTAGCTCGTTGTTGGCAGACAGTGGCAAGATCCTGCAATGGCACAGTGTATTCACCTTGATGACCGTGGCCATTCTGGCGATGGGCGTGACACGCGGTTTGGAATCATCCATCCGTTGGATGATGCCAATGTTGTTCCTGCTGCTGTTTGTACTACTGGGTTACGCCATTAAAGAGGGTGAATTCGAAACATCGCTGCGTTTTATGTTCAGTTTTAAATTGGAGGATATGTCCTGGGAAGGTGCACTGGTGGCTATGGGGCATTCCTTCTTTACCCTGAGTTTGGGAATGGGCGCGATCATGGCTTACGGCTCCTATATGCCCAGCAACCAATCCGTCGGGCAGACAGTATTAATCGTAGCCACCCTGGACACCCTGGTAGCCCTCGTCGTTGGGGTGGCGATCTTCGCGTTTGTCTTTGCCACGCCCGGAATCTCCCCTGGTGCGGGGCCGGGCTTGATGTTTGTGACCTTGCCAGTGGCGTTTGGCAATATGGGCGCGGGCGCGATCATCGGCACCATCTTTTTTGTGATGGTCATACTTGCCGCCTGGACATCCACTATTTCGTTGCTGGAACCCGGCGTGGCTTACTTGAATGAGCGTTTTGGTGTAAGCCGTATTGTGGCTAGCCTCGGGCTCGGGCTTATTGCCTGGTTGTTTGGCCTGGGTTCTGTTTATTCATTTAACGATTGGGCTGATGTGCAAATCCTGTGGGGCAAAAGCTTTTTCGATAGCATGGATTTTGTTGCCACCAATATAATGCTGCCCCTTGGCGGCCTGCTGATCGCGTTGTTTGTCGGTTGGAAATTGCGTGACGACATTATCTTTCACGATTTGAAATTCGAAGCGACCTGGATCATGCGCCTGTGGCGACCCGTATTGAAATATGTATCGCCTATTGCCGTGTTACTGTTTTTGATCAACGGTATTTTTCCGGTATTGCGCAAGACTTTGGTCGAATAGCAATTCCCATCGAGGTTATGAGTGGCAAGCAAAATTGAGCGCTCGGCGCTGGTGCAGTATTCGGCACAGCAGATGTTTGATCTGGTAAATGATATCGAAGCCTACCCGAAGTTTATGGATGGCTGTACCGGCGCGACGGTTCTTGCGCGCGGTGAGGATTGGGTTGAGGCCCAGCTTGAGTTGAACAAGGCTGGCGTGAGCCAACGTTTTACTACACGCAACCAGTTGCAGTCACCGCAGCGTATGGTGATGACGTTGGTGGATGGCCCGTTCAATTATTTACGTGGTGTTTGGCAATTTACGCCGCTAAGCGATTCTGCCTGCAAGGTGAGTTTCCAACTGGAATTTGAAATGAAAAACCGCTTGCTAGGCATGGCGGTAGGCAAACTATTTGAATCGGTAGGTAGCAAGCAAGTGGATGCGCTCTGCGCGCGCGCGCGGCAGGTATACCGATAACGTTTTAATCTTTTACTGTACGTTAAACCCTGGGACAAAAGACCATGGCAGATTTTGATTTAATCTCGGTGGAGGTGGCTTATGCGCTGCCCCAAAAACAAAAAATTATCGCCCTTTTGGTGGAACCCGGCACTACCGCGCTGGAGGCGGTAAAGCGTTCCAGGATCAACGAGCATTTCCCTGATCTGGATATCACCAGTGCGAAAATGGGTATCTTCGGCCAATCACTGGGCACCAAGGGCCTGGAAGCAGCCGACAAGCATGTGCTTCACGCGGGTGATCGGGTGGAGATTTATCGTCCCTTGACTTCTGATCCCAAAGAGGCGCGCCGCAAGCGTGCCGACAAAGCCGAGGAATAACCGGCACCTTCCTCCTTCTTTCCTACCGACACCTCTTGCCGGGGCCGCGCGCGGCCCTGCCTCGCGGGAATTTTGCACTACACTGGGGTAATACTTCGCCAGCTTTTTCAGGCGAAATCAGCAATAACAACAATCCCCAGAGTTATGCATGCAGTCGAATACTAGACGTCTCTACCATTGGTTGCCTTGGGTCTCGGCTTTGGCACTGGCGTTGGTATTTCTATTATTTATGCGTGCCGACCTGGTAGTTCACGAACAAGTATGGGAAGAACGACTGGACTGGAATACCAATGCCCAGCGCGAATATATGGAAGCCAGTGGTCGCGACCTAACCCAGCAAGCCATGCTGCTCGCCCAGCTTATGGCACGGGATGCCAGTGTCGTGAGCGAGATTCGCCGGGCGCATCAAATATTCGCTAACGTTGACGGGCAGATAACGCCGGAACAGCTCAGTCAGGCGCGCACTTCACTTCAGCAACGCCTGCAGGATTACTGGGGTAGCATGCATGACATCGGCGTTAATCAACTCAGTGTTTACTTCGCTCCCGGTGCGATAGCGTTCCTGCGGATGCATCGCCCTGACCGGCATGGCGATAGCTTAAGTGGCTTGCGACCGTTGATCACCAACGCGTTCAGCTCCGGTGTACCTGGTTGGGGTGAAGATATATCCCGTCATGGCAGTGGCCATCGCGCTGTGTTGCCCATTATGGCCAATGAAAACCAAAGTGGCGGTGTCATTGCGGTTCTGGAAGTGGGTATGTCCTCTATTTCTCGCCGTACCGAGGGCGATACAGCGCCTATGGAGATGGCGATGTTTATGCGCAAAGCGGCGGTTGAGCAAGTGCTATGGGAGCAAACCCGGCAATCCCTCAACCAGCAAAACCCTACAGTGGTAGATGATTGGCGCCTGGAAGAAAGCAGCAATCCACAGCTGAACACCTGGTGGAACAAGGGTAAAGTTCCCGTGAACAAGCAAGGACAGTTGTTGATGGAAAAAGGAAAAATCTACCTGCTATCCTGGTGGCCACTGAAACAAGCCGATATCCCGGCGGAACAATCCGCGCTTGCCATGCTGGTGTGGAACGATATCACCACTGCTTACGAGGCCTATCAATCCATTCGGAAAAAGGTCATTGCCAAATGGTTGGCCGCGCTGGTGTGCGCGCAATTATTACTGCTCGTTTTTTTGCGTTTTAACCGTTTCTATTTGCGACAACTGGTGCACCACCACAGCGAACAATTGCGCGAAGAACATGCACAAAGTGAACAGGCGCGGCAACGATTGGCCCTCGCTTTGCGCAGTAGTGACTCCGGGTTTTGGGAGTGGGATATCGCCAATGACAAGGCCCGCTTTTCGCCGGAATGGCGCCAGCTATGCGGTATAGGCCCCGAATCACCCAACTCACTGGATCTGGACGAATGGATGAGCCGCGTCCATCCTGCCGATAAACGAGTGAGTTACAGCGATATCATTCGTCACATCAAGGGCGAAACGCCCATGTACGAAAACGAATACCGGCTCAAGGTACAAGACGGCAGTTATAAATGGATTCTTACCCGTGGCAAGGTGGTGGAGTGGCAACCCAATGGCAGGGCAGCGCTCATGTTGGGTGTATACACCGATATTACCGACCGCAAGAACATGGAGCTGGTCAGTATTCGCCAGCAAGCCGCACTGCATTCACTGAACGAAATTGCATCGCTGTCAGCGGTTGATCCCGCAGAACAATTGCGCCTGGCTCTTAGCCTCGGTGCGCGGTATTTGGGATTGAGCAATGGATTAATCAGTGAAATTAATGGTGAGGATTATCGTGTGCACGTGCAGTTTTCTGCACAGGGAAATAAAGACGCTGCGATTTCCAATCATCTCGGGAAAAATTATTGCAGCATTACGGTTGCCATGCGCGATGTCTTTGCAGAAGACGATATTCCATCCAGCGAACACAAACACCACCCACACTATTTGCTCTCACAAATTGAATCGTATATTGGCGTGCCGTTATGGATTCATGATCGAATCTACGGCACCTTGTGTTTCTTTTCGCGTAAAACCCGCCACCATCAATACGATTCACTGGATCGTGATTTTGTGCGCTTGCTCGCGCGCTGGATTAGCTCGGTAGTAGAGCGCTGGCAGCAAGAGCGGGAGAAAAAAATTATTCTCAATCGCTTCCAAAAACTCAGCGAACGCTTGCCGGGTTTCCTCTACCAATACCAAATGAGATCAGATGGCAGTTCATTTTTTCCGTACGCCAGCCCAGGCATAAAAAATATTTACGATGTTGAACCGGAAGATGTGGCGACCAATGCTGAAAAAGTATTTCGTGTCATTCATGAAGATGATGTGGGTTGGGTGAGTGAAAGCGTGTCTTACTCGGCGACACACCTCACACCCTGGGTTGCCACTGTGCGGGTTAAAAACCCCCAGCGCGGAATGATCTGGACCCATGTCCAATCCATACCGGAAAAACTGGAGGATGGCAGTGTGCTATGGCACGGCTACGTCTCGGACATCACACCCCTAAAACAAACCGAGATGCAGTTGCAAGAAACCAATTCGCTGCGCAAGGCTATTTTGGATGCGGCCAGTGTGGGAATTATTTCTACGGATGTGAACGGCGTTATCCAAACGTTTAACCACGGTGCAGAATTGATGCTGGGCTATAACGCTGCAGAAATAATTGATAAAAAACATTTTAATACCATCCATTTACCGGAAGAAATTGAGGCTTACGCGCACCGCCTGACTTGTGAGTTGGGTTATGAAGTCAAACCGGGTTTTGATACGTTGATTGCCAAAGCGCGCGAAGGCAGTGACGATGAAAAAGAATGGTTATATGTGCGTAAGGATGGTAGCCAGTTTCCGGTCATTCTTACGGTATCAGCATTGCGCAATGCTGAAGGCGATATCAGCGGGTTCCTGGGGATCGCACGCGATATCAGTGAGATAAAACGTATCGACCAAATGAAGACTGAATTTATTTCAACCGTGAGCCATGAATTACGCACGCCCCTTACTGCTATTAGTGGTGCGCTCGGTATTATCGTCAATGGTTTTGCTGGCTCACTGTCTGACCAAGCGACACGCATGATTCAAATAGCACACAATAACTCGCAACGTTTAATCCATCTGGTCAATGATTTACTCGACATGGAAAAACTGGTTGCCGGAAAAATGCATTTCGAATTAAAACAACAAATGCTGGTTCCGTTGCTGCAACAAAGTATCGAAGCCAATGCCGCATTCGCCGCGCAATATAATGTTACCTATCAATTAATAAATGTCAGCGATGTAAAAATCAACGTGGACAGCCAGCGCTTATTGCAAGTGCTCGCCAATTATTTATCCAACGCGGCAAAATTTTCTCCCACCAATGACCAGGTGATTATCAGTGTTGAATTGCGCTTTGGCAGTGTGCGCGTTTCTGTTACCGATCATGGCCCGGGAATTCCCGAAAATTTCCGCACACGGTTATTCCAGAAATTCTCGCAGGCAGATTCTTCTGACACACGACAAAAAGGTGGGACCGGATTGGGTTTGGCCATTTGCAAAGAAATTATCGAGCGAATGGGTGGCAAAGTCGGTGTTGATTCCACGCCTGGCCTGGGCGCCAGTTTCTATTTTGATTTACCTTGTGAGGATGCCACACCCAAAACACCGTCCACGCGCGCAGAGCACAGCAAAACCAAACCGCATTTATTAATTGTGGAAGACGATGCAGAAACAGCGGAAATTCTCGCAACAGCGTTAAATGCCTTGGGATTGGACGTGGACCATGCACTGACAGGCCAAACGGCGCTGGAGCGTTTGCAATTGCGCGATTACGATTTGATAACCCTGGATTTGCAATTACCGGATATGCATGGCCTTGATATTGTGGCGCAATTAAAACAACAAGAATCCCATCAACAGTATAAAAAAATACCGATCATTATCATCACTGGTAATGTTGATGAAGGTAAACAACGGCTTGCATCAATCGATATCAAAAACAGTATTTATTGGTTACAAAAGCCGTTGGTAAATGGTGAACTGAATGCTGTTATTCGCACTGCCCTGCTCGAACTGGGCTTCAATAGGGTGGAGGCGCAGGTATGAAGGCAGAAATTCCTTTCAATGAAGATGCACGCCTGTTGGCGCTTTACAAATTGGATGTACTGGACACACCGCGCGAACAAAATTTTGATGATATTGCGCAATTGGCGATGAGTATTTGTGATGTACCTATTGCTGTGGTGTCGCTGGTGGATCGCGACCGGCAATGGTTTAAAAGTTGTTTGGGTTTGGAGGCTACCGAAACACCGCGCGATGTTGCATTTTGTGCGCACGCTATCCTCACCCCTGACGATATATTAATCGTGGAAGACGCAACCCTTGATCCGCGTTTTTCGGATAATCCATTGGTAACAGAAGAACCGCATATCCGTTTCTACGCGGGCGCTCCTCTCATTGCGCGTAATGGTGAAGCGTTGGGAACCTTGTGTGTGGTGGATTATCGCCCGCGCCAGTTAAATGATATGCAAATAAATGCGCTGAGATTATTGGCGAATCAAGTGATGCAATTGCTCATGCTGCGTGAAGCCAATCTTGCTGTACAACATGAACGGCAACATGTTGAAGATGTTATTAAAGGCGCAAACCTCGGTACCTGGCGATGGAACGTGCAAACCGGTGAAGCAGTTTTTAATGAACGTTGGGCGAATATGTTGGGCTACAGCCTGACCGATTTGGAACCTGTGTCTATCGATACCTGGTTAACGCTTTGCCATCCGGAAGATTTACACGTTGCCAATAAATTATTACAAAAACATTTTAGGGGTGAGCTGGATCATTACGAATGCCATTGCCGTATGAAACATAAAAATGGTGATTGGTTTAATGTGTATACACGCGGACGAGTGATCAGTTATACGGCGGATGGAAAACCCCAGTGGATGTCGGGAACCCATGGCGACATCACTGAATTGCAACGATCACGTTTGCAATTGGAGGAAAGTGAATCGCGTTTGAAAACCATGATCAGTAATTTTCCCGGAGCGGTTTATCGCTGCCAGAATGATACACGCTGGACGATGTTGTATTTAAGTGATGCGGTCGAGCGGCTCACCGGACACAAAAGTGAAGAATTTCTTCGCGAAGACGGCTTGAGCTTAACGGATATTACCCATATTGATGATGTGACGCGCATCTATGAGGAGGTTCAGCAGGCCATTAACAATAACCGCGCATTTCATCTGACCTATCGCATCCAGCATGCGGACGGACATTGGATTTATGTGCAGGAAGTAGGTACCGGTGTATATGACCAGATTGGAAATCTGAAACATATCGACGGTTTTATGTGGGATATTACCGAAGCAAAAAATGCACAAACGGTGATTGAACTTAACGAACAAAAATTATCAACACTTTACAACCAGGCGCCGATTGCTATTTCGCTAACGCGTTATACCGATGGTCGGTATATCGAATGTAACCCGGAATTTTGTGAATTGTTAGGTTACAGCCACAATGAAATTTTAAAAATCGGTTATCAAGATATCACCCCGGTTGATTACCGGCAGAGTGATTTCCTGCAATTGGAATGCCTGCATATTAATGGTCGGTATGGCCCTTATGAAAAACAATTTATCCATCGTGATGGTCGCGTAATTCCAGTGCTCTTGAATGGTGTTTTGATTGAAAGCCCGGACGGCGAACAACAAATCTGGTCATTTGTGCAGGACATCACCGAACGAAAACGCATTGAACAAATGAAGAATGAATTTGTATCGGCGGTGAGCCATGAATTGCGTACCCCGCTTACCGCAATTTCGGGCTCGCTTGGGTTGGTGGTGGGGGGCGCTTTGGGACAATTGCCTGATGCTATAAAAAATATGCTGACGATTGCCCATAAAAATGCACTGCGATTAACCTTATTGATTAATGATTTGCTCGATATGGAAAAATTGCTGGCCGGAAAAATGGTATTTGATATGCGCCCCCAGCCATTATTGCCCATCGTGCAGCAATCACTGGAAAGTAATACGGCGTATGCGGATACATTCAATGTCAGTCTAAAACTGGAAGCCACATTAAGTAGCGATACCAACGTAATGATTGATGCCCAGCGTTTGCAACAGGTATTGGCGAATTTTATTTCCAATGCGGTGAAATTTTCTCCGCCACAAGGGCAAGTAGAAATTGTTGTCACGCAAGAACAGGAGCAAATAAAAGTCGCTGTGGTAGATCATGGCCCTGGCGTTAGCAGTGAATTTCGTGCGCGCATTTTCCAAAAATTTTCCCAGGCTGATTCTTCCGATTCCCGTCAACGCGGTGGTACCGGTTTAGGGTTGGCAATCAGCAAGGCATTTGTAGAACGCATGCATGGCACCATAGGTTTTGATTCTGAATTGGGTAAAGGCGCAACCTTTTACGCATTCTTTCCCATCCATAATCTGGATGAATAAAATATTTTTCTCATGAAACATCATTATTTTTGAATAGGAAGCACACAATGACTCGTGAACTAACCCGTATTTTATACGTTGAAGATGATCCCGATATCCAAGCTATCGCCATGATGGTGTTGGAAACAATTAGTGGTTTTGTGGTGGAGCCCTGCAATTGCGGCAGCGACGCACTAAAAAAAGCAGTCTCTTTTCAACCGGATTTGATTTTGCTGGACGTAATGATGCCCGGTATGGATGGCCCGGAAACGTTGAAAGGATTGCGCAATTTCCCGGAATTGAAAAATACACCCGTGGTATTTATGACTGCCAAAGTGCAGCCTCAGGAAGTGCAGGGCTATTTGGATTTGGGTGCAGCGGGTGTGATCGCCAAGCCCTTTGACCCAATGAGCCTTGCGCAGGAATTGCGTGATATATGGGCTAAAGAGTTGCAGTAGCGGTAGCCGGAATAATGATGTTGATATTCAGTCATTACCCGCCGTTTTTCAGCTAACTCCGGACCAAAGAACATCCAGATTTTTAAATCCCCACTCATCGGGCGATTCGCGCCCGATAATTTTATCCTGGCCCTGCAGTTTGGCGAGGTCCACCATTTCCTGAATGATGGGCATTTTGGTTTTGGCAGAAAAAAACACTTTAACTTTTGGCGTGAGCAGTGAATTTTCATGTTGCTCAACCACAACGGCCAGACGTCCACTTTCCAGTCGCACGAGCGAACCGGTGGGATAAATTCCTACCGTTTTTACAAATGCCTGAAATACGGCTTCATCAAAATGCCCTTTGCTCCACTCGGCCATTTTGCGAATGGAGTCAGCAGGTGACCAACCTTTTTTGTACGGACGGTTGGAAGTAATTGCGTCGTACACATCGCAAACCGCGCCCATTTTTGCAAAGAGGCTGATAGTGTTACCTTTTAATCCATAAGGATAACCAGTGCCATCTACTTTTTCGTGGTGATGCAAACACACATCCAGAGCCATTGCGGGCACGTCATAATTTTCAATCAAAATTTTTGCACCCACTTCCGGGTGGGATTTTACAATCGCAAATTCTTCGTCAGTTAATTTGCCTGGCTTATTCAATACTTTTAATGGGATACCAATTTTGCCGATGTCGTGAAGCAGTCCGGCCATGCCGGCATTGCGTACAGATTCCTCATCAAGATTGAGTTGGCGCGCGAGCGCAATCATTAATGCGCACACGGCAACCGAATGCAGAAACGTATATTCATCTGCCGTTTTCAAGCGGGCAAGGCTGATCAGGGCATGTGGCTGACGCAGTACGGAGTTGGAAATTTCATTCACTAATTCGCTGGCTTTTTCAACCTGAATTGCTTTGCCCATGCGTGCGTCACTAAACATTTCAATGACCGCGTCTTTTGCGCGGTTGCATAAACGCGCGGCCGTTTTTATTTCTTCATCCAGAGTGACACGTTCTTGTCGCGGTGTGGAACTGTTTGCATCCAACAACAAGGCTTCTGTTTCCTGTTCAACTTCGGCCTCGGTTTTACCGACTTCGTGTGAATTTGCATCCAGCCCCTTACTGACATCAATCCACAATTCTTTGATGCCACTCGACAAAATTGCGCGCAGGTCTTTTTCGTCTTCCAACAAGAAGCGGGTTTTCCAAAAGGGATGCTCCATCCATGAACCACAAAATTCACAAATGAACATGCCGAGTTTTATGTCTTTTACCGCAATTCGTTTCAGCATGGGTGTGTCGTAGTGATAGGGGGTAAATAAACTCGAAAATGTGAGAAGCACTTCGCTGAGTATAGTCAGCCTTTATCTGAAGGCGGCGGCTAAGGGTCATAATTTTTTCCCAATGTAAGCAGGTTTTTTATACTGTGTTCAAACCC
The DNA here is from genome assembly GCA_035490715.1 of Cellvibrio sp. Lineage (GTDB taxonomy): Bacteria > Pseudomonadota > Gammaproteobacteria > Pseudomonadales > Cellvibrionaceae > Cellvibrio. The sequence goes on along the minus strand of DATJLF010000054.1, from coordinate 37,746 downwards.
GCAACATGGCGCTTCGGTAGTTGGCTAAATGAGCATTTCACACCTATTATTCCAACTGATTGTTGGTGATTAGCGTAACGATTTTTCCGGGTGGTTATGAGTAGTCAGTTAAAGAAGCTATTAAAGCGTTCCCGACAGGCCAGGTGTACATGGATAAAAATGCGGAGATAGCCGCCAAACTTCAAGCATTGCGTGCTGATTACGCTACGCGTCTGCCTGCCGAGTTAAACCAGTTACGTATATTGGCGAATGACTTGCATGAACCGGCGTTGCGTACAAATGCGATAAACCAGCTCAATCACAAATTGCACAAGCTTGCTGGTTCCGCGGGTAGTTTCGGTTTTACTGAACTGGGCAAGCAGGCAAAGAAACTGGAATTGCAAGTCCAGGAATGGTTGGCGACGGATAAATTAGAAGCCGAGTCGTTGCGTCAATTTCTAATGGAGATTGTAGTGTTGGGCGGCGAGTTGCGGGCAGATCGCAATAACAAGCCCATCCCATTGGTATCACAATCATCACCACAAAAAACCAATACGCTAATTTATGTTCTGGAGGATGACCCGGATATTGCCGAGGAAGTCTGCATGACCTTGCGCCACTTCGGTCATCAGGTAGAACATTTCGCCACTATTGCGGCGGCAGAAACGGAAGTATTGCGTCGCCCGCCGGATTTTATGATTTGCGATGTAATGTTTGTGGAAGAAGGGCGCGAGGCACCTGAGGCCGTCATGATCCTGCAACAGCATTTGCCAGCACCGGTTCCTGTTATTTTCGTTTCCACCCGCACAGACTTTGATGCATACCATGCTGCCGTACGCGCTGGTGCAGTCGGCTATTTTGTAAAACCACTGGATATTATTCGCCTGGTGGATTGTTTTGAGTTTTATCTGGATCGTCATCGCAGCGCACCGCATCGTGTGTTGATTATTGATGATGATTTACCTCTCGCTGAACACTATAAGCTGGTGTTGAATGCAGCAGGATTGCATGCGGAAGTCAGCAGCAATCCGCGCGCAATTTTTGAATTATTGAATGAGTTCCACCCGGATCTGGTGTTGGTCGATATCAATATGCCTACCTGTAATGGCATTGAATTGGCGCAAGTCATTCGTCTTAACCAGGATTGGCTGCGTGTCCCTATTACGTATCTTTCGTCAGAGCAGGATGTGGAGAAGCGTGCGGTGGCGTTGGGCCGCGCAGGTGATGATTTCCTCAGCAAACCCTTAAGTGATCGCGAGCTGGTAACGGCGGTTTCGACACGTGCAGCACGCAGTCGCCAATTGAGTGATGCATTGGATCGTGACAGCCTGACCGGATTGCTCAAGCATTCGCGCATCAAAGAACAGGTGGATATGGAGTTGAATCGCACCATTCGCAGCGGTGGTCAGTTCAGTGTGGTTATGCTCGACCTGGATCATTTCAAGCAAATCAATGATACCTATGGTCATCCTGCAGGTGACAAGGTGATTAAGGCGATTGCGCACTTGTTGCGCCAACGGTTGCGTAAGACGGATGCCGTTGGTCGCTATGGTGGCGAGGAGTTTGTCGCGGTGTTGCCCCGCTGCGGACGGGATGAAGCCATGACGCTGATGGAAGACGTGCGTCAACGTTTCCGTGAAATCAGCTTCAGTGCTGGCGAAAGAACTTTCAATGTAAGCCTGAGTGCGGGTATTGCGGCCTATCGCCCCGGTGTTGAGCGGGCTGAACAATTATTGCAAGAGGCGGATGCGGCGCTTTATCGCGCGAAAACCGAGGGGCGCAACAAAGTGTGTATCAGTAACCGTTAGTTAATTTTTTGCCACGGCAAAAATAAAAATGCCCGGCATTGCCGGGCATTTTTATTGGGGTTTAGTAATCACCGTCTTCCGGATCGGGTACTTCAGGCGGCGTAGAATCTTCGGTTGGCACAGGTACATCGCGGTTCATATCTTCCAGATAGCGTTTGGATTTTTCGCCACTCATTGGTGCTTTGCCGGGCAAGTAATCGCCTTCGGTTTTCACCAGCTTGTCGTTTTCAAAATACGCGGTGTACAGGTATTGGGTAATTTCCCCCTGTGAGCCACGGCGCACGCTGTACGGATAATCCCAACGGTTATCGTTAAATGTATTTGGAACAAGGGTATTGCCGAGCACAAAGCGAACCTGACGCTTGGACATGCCCAGTTTTAATTGGGATACCATCTCTTCAGTGATGATATGACCTTGCTGGATACCGACTTTGTAAACACCGGGAAAACGGAAGCTGGAGCAAGCGCTAAGGCTGGTTGCGACAATCAGGGCCAGGAAAACACGGCTGGCTAATTTCATACTAGGGCTTCCACTAACAAAAATGAACGCGGATAATACCCGAACCACAGGAATACTGAGAAGAGTTTGGGGGAAATAATGGCTGACGGTAACCACGAGCTGCGCAAGGCGGGCCTTAAAGTCACTTTGCCGCGAGTTAAAATTTTGCAAATGCTGGAGTCCTCTGAACAGCATCACATGAGCGCTGAAGATGTTTACAAAGCGCTGATGGAGCAGGGCGATGATGTAGGTCTGGCAACGGTTTATCGGGTATTAACCCAGTTTGAGACTGCCGGTTTGGTTGTGCGTCATAACTTCGATGGTGGTCACTCGGTATTTGAGGTGGCGCGCGGCGAGCATCATGATCACATGGTCGATATAGATGCTGGCACTATCATAGAGTTCCATAATGACGAGATTGAAGCGCTGCAAAAACGTATTGCCGCGCAATACGGTTATGAGCTGACAGATCATAGTTTGGTGTTGTACGTGCGCAAGAAGCGGTCGTGACCAATCGAATGAGATAAACCGGGTGACAAAATAAAAAAGGTGCAGCTACTGCACCTTTTTTATTGGCTTTTTATTGGAGGCAGTGATGTCAGCTATTGATTGGATACTTGCGGGCGTCTTGTCTGGAGCCCTAAAGAGCAAGCATTTCCCGTGCATGGGCAAGGGATTGATCGGTGACTTTCAGGCCGCCCAGCATGCGTGCAATTTCTTCAACTTTCGCATCCCCATTTAATTCAACCAGTGTGGATTCAGCGGATTTTTTGCTGGCAGTTTTCATAACTTGCAAATGTTGATGTCCCTTGCTGGCTACCTGCGCGAGATGGGTAACACAAATGACCTGGCCCCGTTCACCCAATTGCCTTAATAGCTGACCAACTACGTCGCCCGTCGCCCCGCCAATGCCCACATCAACTTCATCGAATACCAAAGTAGGTATGGCAGAAGTTTGTGCAGTGACTACCTGAATAGCCAGGCTGATTCGCGACAGCTCACCCCCGGAAGCCACCTTCGCCAGTGGTCGTGGAGCTTGGCCCGGGTTAGTGCTGATCAGGAATTCCACCTCTTCCAAGCCATGGGGGCCGGGTTTATCACTCAGGGGAATCAGGCTGATGCTGAATTTGGCATTTTCCATGGCGAGTAATTTGAGTTGTTCATTAACTTGTTTAGCAAGACTGCTACCCGCTTTGCTGCGTTTTGCGGAAAGTTGATCGGCAAGTTGGCGATAGATTTTTTCCGCCTGGGCAACTTGCTGGGCGAGTTGGTCCAGCCTGACATCACCGCCTTGTAGTTGCTCCAACTCATTACTGAGCTTGCTGATAAGTTCGGGTAATCCCTCGGCAGGAATTCGATGCTTGCGCGCAAGGTCATAAATTGCTGACAGCCGTTCCTCTACGAGCTGCAATCGCTCCGGGTTTAGATGGAAGCTATCAATGTGGCGATCAATTTCATGTTGTGCTTCCTCCACTTGTATCTGTGCACTGGTGAGTAAATCTTCCGCAGCCCTCAATGCAGCAGACTTTTCCGGCAAGTTGCGCAAGATATGCAAGGCGCGATGCAAGTTGATGCTCAACCCCTGTTCGTCGTCCCCGCAAAACGCAGCCAGTTGTTGGCTGCCGCGAAGAATTTCCTCCGCATTGGCCAGACTGCGTTGCTCGGTTTCCAGCCGGGTTAATTCGCCGGCCTGTAGGCCCAATTGCTCCAGCTCGCCCACCTGGTAACTCAGCAACTGGAAACGGGCATTTACCTCGGCGGCGTTATCGCGCAGGTGAATGAAATGTTCCAGCCGGCTTTGCCATTCGCGCCACCCCTGCCGCACCTGTCGAGCCAAATCAGTCTGGCCGGCGAATTCATCCACCAAGCGGCGATGGGTGTCCTTGATCAAGAGTGACTGGTGTTCATGCTGGCTATGAATATCAATCAGCATTTCACCTAGCGTGCGTAATTGTTGCAGGGTGGCGGATTGTCCGTTGATATAGGCTTTGGATTTGCCATCGCTGGCCACTACGCGGCGCAGCAAACATTCGTGGGGGTGATCTGCTTGTTGCAGGTCATTTTGCTCCAGCCATTCAGCAGCAGATGGGATTTTGCGTGTATCAAACGTGGCGCAAATGTCGGCACGATTAGCGCCAGTGCGCACACGTTCGCCATCGGCACGATCACCCAGGGTTTGTCCAAGGGCATCCAGCAAAATGGATTTGCCCGCCCCGGTTTCACCGGTAATGACGGTCATCCCCGGTTTCAAATCCAGGTCAAGGTGATCTACCAGGGTGAAATTTTGAATATTCAGGTGAGTGAGCATAGTGCCTCGCCAGTAGAGTCAAAAACTATTCGGGTTTGAAGAGGTGCGCTTGAGCTGGATCTTTTAATGTCTGTTTGTTTATACAGTATTTGTTGTTGGTGAAGCAAGTCACCAATGGGGATTGATGGGGCAAACAGTCCTGGTAGACGGGCATAAATTCACAGGACGGCAATATGTTCGAATGACGCCTCATATATTTATCGATCAATATCCACTCCAAAAACTTTGATTCGGATGCTTGAATCTCTGAACCCGATCCCCATATAGCCCCCACTGTCTATGGACGTCCCCTTTGGATTTATCGAGTTACTGCGGCAATTTAGCGCCGCCCGAACCAGTATTGGAGAACGCAGTGTCAACCCAAGATTACACCGACATTAAAAACTCAACTGACCCCCAACAAAGTCTGGCAGACGCACCGGAGCAAACCGCGCAAACGGACAATGGTGAGGTGAGTATCGAGACGTTACAGGCTCAATTGGCAACCTTGGCTGCAGGCTATGAATCTGCGAAGGAGCAAGCCTTGCGCGCCCAGGCGGATGCACAAAACGCCCGGCGTCGCGCTGAGCAGGATATTGAAAAAGCACACAAATTTGGTTTGGAAAAAATGGTGAACGACTTGTTGCCAGTGGTTGATAACCTGGAGCGAGCGCTATCCACAATTGATACGGGTAATGAGGTTTTTGCTGGCATTGCAGAAGGTATCCAGCTGACCCACAAGTCGTTTGTCGATGCATTGGCTCGCCATCAGGTTGTTGTGGTTGATCCGCAAGGTGAGCCGTTCGATCCGAATTTGCATCAAGCTGTTTCGGCTGTGCCGAATCCGGATGTAGAACCCAATACTGTAATTAACTGTTTCCAAAAGGGTTATACCCTTTATGGCCGTCTGGTTCGCCCGGCGATGGTGGTGGTTTCCAAAGCGCCTTGAGGCGCGCGTACATGATGGATTTTTTTTGCGTTGCACTTGAATTCAAACGCAGCGCGCCAATATAGAAACCAACTGCCACCAACGCCCTAACGTAAAGATCGGGCGCAATCGGAGCAAGTCACTAACATCAAGTTACTAATTAAAGCGCAACACACAAATTGTTTGCGCATGAGCAACAAACAGAATTTTTCAGGAGCAACACCATGGGTAAAATTATCGGCATCGACTTGGGTACTACTAACTCTTGTGTATCCATTTTGGAAGGCGGCAGTCCAAAAGTTATCGAAAATGCAGAGGGTGATCGCACAACACCTTCTATTATTGCCTTCACGAATGATGACGAAATTCTGGTTGGTCAATCTGCAAAACGTCAGGCAGTGACTAACCCACACAATACTTTGTTTGCGGTAAAGCGTTTGATCGGCCGTAAATTCAAAGATGATGTAGTGCAGAAAGATATCAAAATGGTGCCGTACAAAATCGTTGCGGCAGACAATGGCGACGCATGGGTAGAAGTGAAAGGCGATAAAAAAGCACCGCCACAAATTTCTGCTGAAGTGTTGAAGAAAATGAAAAAAACCGCTGAGGATTATCTCGGCGAAAAAGTTACCGAAGCAGTAATTACTGTTCCTGCTTATTTCAACGATTCACAACGTCAAGCCACCAAAGATGCAGGCCGTATAGCGGGTTTGGATGTAAAACGCATTATTAACGAACCTACTGCTGCAGCCTTGGCGTATGGTTTGGATAAAGGTGTTGGTGACCGTACGATCGCCGTATATGACCTGGGTGGTGGTACCTTCGATATTTCTATTATCGAAATTGCTGATGTAGATGGCGAACACCAATTCGAAGTGCTTTCAACCAATGGTGACACTTTCCTGGGTGGTGAAGACTTTGATATGCGCTTGATTGAATTTCTTGCAGAAACTTTCAAGAAAGATTCCGGAATTGATTTACACAACGATCCACTCGCGCTGCAACGTTTGAAAGAAGCCGCTGAGAAAGCCAAGATCGAATTGTCATCCAGTCAGCAAACAGAAGTGAATCTGCCTTACATCACGGCGGATGCAACTGGTCCAAAACATTTGGTGGTGAAACTGACGCGTGCCAAATTGGAATCATTGGTAGAAGACCTGGTAACCCGTTCAATGGAACCAGTGAAGCAAGCGATTAAAGATTCTGGCAAATCTATCAGTGACATCGATGATGTTATTCTGGTGGGTGGTCAGACCCGTATGCCAATGGTGCAAAAAGCGGTAGCGGATTTCTTTGGCAAGGAACCACGTAAAGACGTTAATCCGGATGAAGCAGTAGCAATTGGTGCTGCAATTCAGGGTGCGGTATTGGCAGGTGATGTAAAAGACGTATTGTTGCTGGATGTAACTCCGCTGACTCTGGGTATCGAAACCATGGGCGGTGTTGCAACTCCGTTAATTGAGAAAAACACCACGATTCCAACCAAAAAATCGCAGGTGTTTTCTACCGCGGATGATAACCAAACGGCGGTAACTATTCACGTAGTGCAAGGTGAGCGCAAGCAAGCTGCGCAAAACAAATCTCTGGGTCGTTTTGATTTGGCAGATATTCCACCCGCGCCACGTGGTATGCCACAAATTGAAGTAACTTTCGATATCGACGCGAACGGCATTCTGAACGTAAGCGCGAAGGACAAAGCAACGGGTAAAGAACAATCCATCGTTATTAAAGCCTCTTCCGGTTTGAGCGATGATGAAATCCAGAAAATGATTAAGGATGCGGAAGCGAATGCGGAAGCGGATCGCAAGTTCGCAGAAGTCGTTGCTGCGCGTAATACATTGGAAGGTTTGATTCACGCAACGGAAAAAACGTTGAAAGAAGCGGGTGACAAGGCGACGGCGGAGGAAAAATCTGCAATCGAAGCGGCACTCACAGAAGCACGTGATGTTGCCAAGAGTGATGACCTTGCGAAACTTGAAGCTGCAACCACCAAGCTTACTGAGGCTTCCGGTTCTCTCGCGCAAAAACTATATGCTGAACAGCAAGCCGGCGCACAACAGGCGGGTGCCGGTGCTCAGCAAGCGGGAGGCTCCAAGCCTGCTGACGACGGGGTAGTGGATGCCGAGTTTGAAGAAGTGAAAGACAACAAATAAGTTATCGTTTCACGTAAACGTAAGCATCAACGACAAATGCGGGCTAATGCCCGCATTTGTCATGTAAGAAACAGACAGTTTTTTTGAAATGTAAACACATTTCCCAGATCGGTGTAACCATGTCCAAACGCGATTACTACGAAATCCTCGGCGTCCAGAAAGATGTTGACGCAGCCGAATTGAAAAAGGCCTATCGCCGTGTGGCGATGAAATATCACCCGGATCGCAATCCGGATGATCCAAAAGCAGAAGAAAAATTCAAAGAAGCAAATGAGGCTTACGAAGTTCTGTCCGATGAAAATAAACGGGCTGCGTATGATCGCTTTGGTCATGCAGGCGTTGATGGTCAAGGTGGCATGGGCGGTGGTGGCGGTGCGGGCTTCGGTAATTTCAGCGATATTTTCGGTGATGTATTCGGTGATATTTTTGGCGGTGGTCGTGGAGGACGTGGCGGCCCGGCGCGTGGCTCCGATTTGCGTTACAACCTCGAATTAAGTTTGGAAGATGCGGTTAAAGGTACTAGCGTTCAAATTAAAGTTCCCACACTGGTTTCCTGTAAAACCTGTGATGGTTCAGGCGCGAAAGCGGGCAGCAAACCTGTTACTTGCACTACTTGTGGTGGTCATGGGCAGGTGCGTATGCAGCAAGGTTTTTTCTCGGTACAACAAACTTGTCCGACCTGCCGTGGGCGCGGAACTATTATTTCTGATCCCTGTAAGTCCTGTAGCGGCCAAGGGCGTGTAGAAGAAACCAAAACGCTGCAAGTGAAGGTACCTGCCGGTGTGGATACCGGTGATCGTATTCGCCTGTCCGGCGAAGGGGAAGCTGGAAGTGATGGTGGCCCAAGCGGTGATTTGTATGTGCAAGTGCATGTGCGTGAGCATCACATCTTTAAGCGCGATGGCGCCGATTTATATTGTGAGGTCCCCATTGATTTCGTGGATGCCGCGCTCGGTGGCGAACTCGAAGTTCCTACACTGGATGGCCGCGTGAAATTAAAAGTTCCCGCTGAAACCCAAACCGGAAAATTATTCAAGTTGCGTGGCAAAGGCGTAACACCCGTGCGCGGTGGCGGAGTTGGTGATTTACTTTGTCGCGTCGTTGTAGAAACACCGGTCAACCTCACGAGCAAACAAAAAGATCTGCTAAAAGAATTCCAGGCAACCATGAAGGGTGGAAAATATTCCCCCAAACAGTCGAGCTGGTTTGATGGTGTTAAGAAGTTTTTTAATGAGTAGTTTAATGATATAAACAAAGGGCCGATTCGAAAGAATCGGCCCTTTGTTTATAGGGTTAAAAAAATGTACGACAAATGCACCGGAGATAGTAGAAGTGAATATGAACTTTCCAATTAGTCCGTTCGCTTGGATTCATGCAATTGTAAATCATAGGCAGCTAATAATCGAAGATCCGGATATGACCATTTCAATGTATGGCAATGACGATTCTTCATATATGGTTGTAGAGCATTATTTTGATGCGATTAGTGTTAATCAATACGTGGTTGATAGTGAGAGCAATGCATCTTTGAAGATGATTTTGGCTTTGCTCGGAAAGGTTGATTATGATGCTCTTAGCTTGCTTTCTTTGTTGGAAGCAATGCCCTACAAGGATAGCGATGTGGGTTGTTGTTATGTTACCGATGAATTAAAAGTTATTAAAAGAACTATTGTGCAACAATAAGGAACTCGATATGGCGGTGAAAACGATAAAGAAAAAATTAACCGTAACTGGTGAAAAACCATTAAGTAACAAGGCAATTAAAGACGCTGCAATAAAATCCGAAAAGGAAATTAAAAATGGTGAAAGAAACAAAAAGGGAGTTTATACAGAATGGCAGTGAAAATATTTACATCATCAATAATCGAATCAGCATTACCAGATCTTGAGCTGCAAGAGTTAATAGCCAAGTTTAAGCGCTATAAAGAAACGAATGTCGCTCCACTCGATTTCGGGCGCGACGCTCCTTATGACCGCCCTAGCGCTGCAAAATCAGAGGAGTTACAGCATCTTCATTTGCAGTCAACCGAAAAATGGACTTTAAGAACAATTCAGTTTAGACGAACTAGTGATACGCATCTTGTTTATTGTTATGGTTGGAAGAACCCGTCTCATTATCTATTGATTGCAATTATTGAAGATGCACATAGGAAGGCAAACAATACACTATTTATGTTGAGTATGGCTGAATTGGCGCAAGAGTTTCGCTATGACCATTAGCTGTGCATTATTTGTATTGTGTATATTCACCTGCGGTGAGCGCTTGAATGAGTGACGGTTTCTCAGTGCGCGTGTTGAGTGGCTTTTTTATTACAACCATTTTTGCTTTGGTTTTATTGCAAAGGTTGCCAATCATCAACGGAATTGGTTTGGCCGGAGTGGCTGGACTTGCTTGGTTTTTTCATAAAGAAAAATTAAATCAATGGTTACGTACATGGTTATTTTTATTGCTCGTGTCGTTAGCATTTTGGACGGCCACATATAAACCCCAAGGGTTTTCCTATCCATTGTTAATGAGTTTGTCGGATGAATCTGGCTTAACAACTCGTTACGAATTATTTGTCAATTTCTCCAAAGCCATTTGTGGATTTATCCTTTTATATTTCTTGTGGCCGAAACGGCATAAAGAGGAGTTTGTCGCGCCTGCGCGTTACCAGCTTTTGGTTGCACTGCTAGCTCCGGCGATAATTATTGGTGTGGCGATTCCTGTATTGGATTTGCAGGTTCAGCTCAAGCAGCTTGAGCAAATACTGTTATTTGCCAGTGCTAATTTATTGGTTATCTGTATTGCCGAAGAAGCATTTATGCGCTTTCTGTTCCAGCAGAATATTCGCAATGCTGTCGCAAGGTTTACCGGGAATGGCTGGTTGCGGGAATTAATTCCGCTGTTGTTGGTAACAGCTATTTTTGTGATGATTCATTCGGGATTAAGTGGTCCTGCAATCTGGATTTATGCCCTGGCCGGATTTTTATATGGCTTGAGCTATACCTTAAGTAAAAATATTTTTTACCCGATAATAATCCATTTTTCTGTTAATCAAATTCATTTTTCTTTTTTTACTTATCCTCTGTAATCAGTGAGTGTTGCTATGGCAGGCACAATAAAAAAATGGCGCAAGATGAAAATTTTTCTGATTGTGCTGTGTGTTGGATTATTGCTGCCTGAGTTTCCGGTGATTCCGGTAAAGGGGGCAACAGCCAGTGATTGGAATGCAACATCTTTTTGGTTTGAACCTTGGGGGAAATCCGGTGTTCACAAAGGCATAGATATTTTTGGAAAACTGGATACCCCTGTTCATGCGACGACTTACGGTATTGTTATTTTTACGGGCGAATTGCCTTTGGGTGGCAACGTCGTTGCAGTTCTCGGTCCCAAATGGCGAGTACATTACTACGCGCATCTGAATGAGGATTCTGTTTTTATAGGGCAACCCGTTTGGCGTGGCTCATCCATTGGTTTGCTGGGTGATACGGGTAATGCAAAAGGTAAACCTGCACACTTACATTATGTGGTGTTCAGTTTGTTGCCCTATGTGTGGCAAATCGATGGATCTACGCAGGGTTGGAAGAAAGCATTTTATCTTGATCCGGCGAAACTCCTTACACCCTAATGTTATGTTGACGCCAGGTGTTCAAGATATGACATTTTGATAACTGGAAATATGATTTTTGTAACTATCGATTTCTGCGATACGCTTTTAAGCTGCTGGGCAAGAGGGTTCACATAAAAAAACAAGGAACATACTATGATGCAAATACTTTCCCATACTCCAGCATGGGTTTTTGGCTTACTATTCGGGCTGATGATTCTGGGTTTGCAACAAACACGTGACCGGCAAGTAAAGCGCTGGCTAGCCTATTTGTTGCCGTTTGGAATGGTGATTTTGTCACTGGTGGGAGTGGTTTCGAACTTTGGTGCGCAGCTATTATCTGTGTCTCTCTGGGCGGCAGGATTGTGTGTGATGTCCGCGATTGGTTACCACTTTTTTCCGGTAAAAAATATTCGCTTTTTTGCTGGAACCAATCAGTTTTATATTCCCGGCAGTTGGATTCCACTGTTGGTAATACTGGCAATATTTTTTACCAAGTATGTGGTTGCAGTGCTTTACGCGCTGGCTAATCCCATCACCGCTCAACTAGCATTTATGCCAGTGCTTTGTGTAGCTTATGGGGGATTTAGTGGTTACTTCGTAGCACGCGCTTTATGCTTGCTTCGTGCATCGCGTGAAACACACGAGCTGCTATCTGTTAATTAACCGAATCTTATTGCACTAAAAGGGCACTGAATAGTGCCCTTTTTATTTTGAGGAAGTGATTGCGCTATGCGTGTAGATATTGGGCGTGGTAACGCAAATGATCTTCAATAAAACTGGCGATAAAATAATAGCTGTGATCGTAGCCAGCATGCATGCGCAATTTAAGTGGGTGTTGATATTCAGCGCAGGTTTTCTGTAGTGCATCGGGTTTTAATTGCGTCGATAAAAATTGATCGGCGTTGCCCTGGTCGATAAACAAGGGCTGCTTGGACGTGCCTTGGGTAATTAAATGGCAAGTATCATAAATATTCCAGGTTTCCTGATCTTCTCCTAAATAACCTGAAAAAGCTTTTTGCCCCCAGGGACAATTGACCGGGTTAGTAATAGGCGCAAATGCCGAAACTGATTGATAATGTTCCGGTGAGCGCAGGGCGATAACCAATGCACCGTGCCCGCCCATCGAATGGCCGCTAATAGACTCTTTGCCATTTAACGGGAAATGATTATTCACCAGCGCCGGTAGTTCGCTAGTGATGTAATCATACATCCGGTAGTGATGTTTCCATGGCTCTTGTGTTGCATTGAGGTAAAACCCTGCGCCGTTGCCAAAATCATAACTGTCGGATTCTCCCGGTAAATTTAAACCGCGAGGGCTGGTATCCGGGCAGATAATGGCGATACCCAACTCGGCGGCAATTTTTTGTGCACCGGCTTTTTGCATAAAATTTTCATCAGTACAGGTAAGTCCGGAGAGCCACCATAGTAAAGGAACATTTTCTGTTTCTGCTTGCGGTGGTAAATAAATGGCGAAAATCATTTCGCAATTCAATGTGTGTGAAAAATGCTTGAAGCGTTTATGCCAGCCGCCAAAACTTTTGTTGGCTGCAATTTCAATCGGTTGATTTGACATCGTCTTTCCTATGTAAAGCCATATTGTATTTTGCGTTATGGCTTTTCGATTTTTTAGTAATGGAGCACTGTGCGGATGCTTTTACCGGCGTGCAATAAATCAAATGCATCGTTGATTTTTTCGAAAGGCATATCGTGGGTGATAAACTCGTCGATTTTAATTTCGCCTTTCATATAGCGATCCACATAACCGGGTAATTGGCTGCGACCTTTTACACCACCAAATGCCGAGCCTTTCCAAACCCGACCAGTGACTAACTGGAAGGGCCGTGTGGAAATTTCCTGTCCTGCACCAGCAACGCCGATGATGATCGATTCCCCCCATCCTTTATGGCAGCACTCTAACGCTGAGCGCATAACATTCACGTTACCGATACATTCAAACGAGTAATCCACACCGCCATCCGTCATATCCACAATGACTTGCTGAATGGGGGCTGTGTGATCTTTTGGATTTACAAAATCCGTTGCACCAAATTGGCGGGCGAGTTCGAATTTGTCGGGATTAATATCAATCGCAATAATGCGGCTGGCGTTCATCATCTGCGCTCCCTGGATAACAGCGAGGCCAATGGCACCTAAACCAAATACGGCGATGGTAGAGCCAGGTGTTACTTTTGCGGTGTTAATGACGGCGCCGATGCCGGTGGTAACTCCGCAGCCGAGCAAGCAAATTTTATCGAGCGGTGCACTGGGGGATACTTTCGCGAGCGACACTTCCGGCAGCACGGTGTATTCGGAAAAAGTCGATGTGCCCATGTAATGGAACAGTGGTTTGCCTTCTAATGAAAAACGGCTGGTGCCATCAGGCATTAAGCCTTTGCCCTGGGTTGCGCGTACGGCGCCACATAAATTGGTTTTGCCAGAGAGGCAAAATTTGCACTTGCCACACTCAGCGGTGTATAGCGGAATGACATGGTCACCGACTTTTAAGCTGGTAACGCCTTCACCCACTTCTTCCACTATGCCCGCGCCTTCGTGGCCCAACACAGCGGGAAATACACCTTCAGGGTCAGCTCCGGAAAGGGTGTAAGCGTCGGTATGGCAAACACTGGTGGCAACAATGCGGACCAAAACTTCACCGGCTTTGGGGCCTTGAACATCAATCTCGGCGAGTTCCAGTGGTTTGCCTGCAGCAAGGGCGATGGCAGCGCGTGATTTCATAACAGTTTCCTTAGTCAATAAAAGGCGTATCGACGGTAATGATAAGTCCGAAAATAACCCGTGCAGTGTAGACTGTCGATCAAATTGCAATAAGCCACTTAAAAATCACTTAATTGTTGCTCAGGAGCAATAATGCAACATTGGGAACGAGTCGAAGGTTTTGTACAGGTTGTGCGTCACGGCAGCTTTATCGCCGCTGCGCGTCATTTGCAGGTGTCCAGCTCTCATGTGAGCCGGCTGGTTAGCCAGTTGGAACAACAACTGGGTACGCAATTGTTGTACCGCAGCACTCGCCAAATTCGCCTTACCGAGGCAGGTAGTATTTATTTTGAGGCCTGTCGCACCTTATTCGATGGTGTCAAGGATGCCGAGCTCTTGCTGCAACAACACCAGGGATTGCCGACCGGCGTGTTGAAAATTACAGCGCCTGCAACCTTTGGCGATAAATACATAGCGCCCCTGGTGAACGATTTCCAGCTGCGTTATCCGCAACTCAAGGTGAATATGTACTTCAGCAATCGCCAGGTGGAGATGATTGAGGAGGGCTTTGATTTGGGGATTCGTATGGGAATGTTGCGCGAGTCCACTCTCGTTGCGCGCCGGTTATGTGACCGGCGTGAATATATAGTGGGTTCGCCTGCGTATCTCGCGCGTATTGCACCACCGCAAACCCTTACCGATCTCGAACGGCATAATTGTTTGATGGGTACACGCGGCTATTGGTTATTGCAGCACAACGGCCAACGCAAGGATTTGAACGTGCATGGTACCTGGCAGGCCAATTCCGGGCCCGCATTACTGGATGCGGTATTGAAAGGGTTGGGGCTAGCGCAATTGCCCGATTACTACGTGGATAAATATCTCGCCAGCGGCCAATTGCTGGCGGTGTTGGATGAATTCCAATCGGCCGACCTGGGTGTTTGGGTGGTATACCCGCAGCAACGCCACCTTGCACCCAAGGTACGTCTGTTTATTGATTTTCTGGTCGAGCAATTTGCCGATGGTGTGGCGGGCCTGACCGGGTTGGATATGGATTGACGAGCAAAATTGCGCTTAGCGCTTGAGCATCTAATATCAATGTAGAATTGGTTTTTTGATATTGATGCGAAAGGTGAATTGATGTTCGAGCTCAGCCAATTGCGCTGCTTTGTGGCAGTGGCCGAAGAATTACATTTCAGTCGCGCCGCCGAGCGGCTGAATATGACCCAACCCCCGCTAAGCAGGCAGATTCGCCTCCTGGAACATCAAATCGGTGCGCAATTATTGGAGCGCACCAGTCGCACCGTGCGGTTAACCGCCGCAGGCAAAGCATTCTTTCCTGATGCGGCGCGTCTGCTGCGCATGGCTGAAGAAGCCGCCGCTACGGCCAGGCGCAATGCCAAAGGTGAAAAGGGATCGCTCTCGATTGGATTCACCGCATCCTTTGGGTACAAATTGTTGCCCGAAATAGTGCGCCGCCTGCGCGAGCTTGCGCCGGATGTTTCACTAACGTTGAAAGAACTGGTTACGGGCGCCCAACTGGAAGCCTTGCATTCCGGTGTGCTGGATATTGGCTTGCTGCGACCGCATCAAGCAGATGGTGACCTGGACACCGGCTCACTCGGTAATGAGGAATTTTGTTTAGCGATTCCCAAACAGGATGCAGATCTCTGGCCGGAAGTTCCCACCCTGGCAAGCCTGCGTGACAAACCCTTTCTGATGTACTCCCCCTACGAAGCGCGTTATTTCCACAACCTTTTGTCTCATTGTTTTCAGGAGGAAGATGTATTGCCGCAAGTGGTGGAGTATGTAGCCCAGATCCATACCATGATGGCATTGGTGCAATCGGGAATTGGTGTTGCACTCATTCCCCAATCAGCGAGCAGTTTGCATTTTGACGGATTGCTATTGCGCAAAGTCCGTATGAATCCTGCTCGCCCGGTGGAAATGGTCTACACCTATCGCAAAGACAATCACAACCCCGCGCTGGAAATCCTGTTGCAGCAGGTTCTGCCGGAATTTAAAGCGTAGGAGTTGCATCGAGGAGCTCGTTTGATACACAAATTAAATCGGTTCAGATATCAATTGGTTTGATTTGTACATGATTAGCTCGCAGAATCCATTCAACAGTCTTGTGATGCCGTTGGAAAAATCGTGTAGTAGTAGTTCGCTATTTTGACTACGACAAGACTGTTGATTGGCTCGGCCCAATGGATAAATCTGTTGAGGCGAGCGTCAATCGTGATGGGTTCGTCGAGTTATTTTCTTTAGTTATGCTCATAGCGTATTGCCTGCGCTTCTGTAAGAGGCGCAGGCTCTTTTGAACAATGATAAAAATTATTTTTTTATTAGCGGTCATTAATAGTAGAATTTCGTAAAAATCAAAAAATAAAATTAAGCAAACGCTTAAACATAAAAACGCTATCGGCAATGTGTAATTCAAATGCAAATAAATTTAATGAAAGCGCATTGGATATCCGTTCTATTTCAAAAAATTTTTTCTGTCTATTCCTGAAATAGATCCTCTGCGCAGCCTGGTTCACCTACACTGAAAGCGAGTTTTTGCTGGAAAAAGCGTTGACGAAATAATAATGAGGATTTTTATGAAAAAGTTTACCGTTAGCCCGCTCGTATTTGCCATGGCCGCCTGCGTTTTACCGGCGACCAGTTATGCGCAACAAACTTCACCCACACAGCCTGCCCAGGAAGACAATACCGTTGAAGAGGTCATGGTAACGGGCAGCTTCCGCGCGAGCCTTGCCAACGCGCTCAATACCAAACGCATGTCGGCTAACAATGTGGATGCGATTGTGGCGGAAGACATGGGCAAGATGCCCGACCTCAACCTTGCTGAATCATTGCAGCGCGTTTCCGGTGTAGCAATCACGCGTGAGGGTGGTGAAGGTAGAAATATTACAGTGCGCGGCCTCGGTCCAACTTTTTCTGCAACAACATTGAACGGTATGGAAGTTCCTTCCAGTACCGGCGGTCTGGATTCCTCCGGCGGTGTAAACCGTGGACGTTCGTTTGACTTCAACGTATTCGCATCCGAATTGTTTAATAAAATTGTTTTAAACAAATCCGCAAAAGGCTCTTTGGAAGAGGGTGGCCTCGCTTCTACAGTAGAATTGTATTCTGCAAAACCGTTCGATAATCCCGGTTTTCATGCCGTTGCCGGTGGCTCCATGGCGGTGGAAAATCTAACGGATGAAAATGATCCGCGTGTTGTTGCGATGGTGAGCAATACATTTGCAGATGATAAATTTGGAGCGTTAATTAGCTTTGCGCAATCCGAGCGTAATATTCGGCAGGAAGGTTTTGGAACGGTGCGTTGGACTTCGCCATACGATAACTCCAATTTGAAATTGGTTGGTAAAGATGTCGATGTCAATATTGAGGGTAGTGCGAACCCGTTAGCGAACTATCCTGAGTTTGATCCTAGTAGCCCTCACTACAATAGGCTGGTGGCTGAGGTGCAAACGCGACAACAACAATTAGCAGAAGAAAAACTGGATTTCATGTTGTATCCACGCTTACCACGTATGGATTCTTTTAATACAAATCAAGAACGCACAGGTGTCACGGGTTCGTTCCAATTTCGCCCAACTGATACGATGGAGTTCACGCTGGATTACTTGAAATCCTCATTGGAAACGGATGTCACTTCATATAATTTCTTCGCACAATTCCGCAATTCATTTAGCAGCATAACACCTACACATGTGGTGCTGGATGATGCAGGTCGTGTTGCTATCGCCGGTGAATTTACCGGCGTGGCTCCCCGTGTAGAAAGTCGCGGACAATTCAGTACTACCGATTTTGAGCAAGTGGTACTGTCCGGCAAATTTGAACTAACAGAAACACTGAAATTGGATGTTATGTTTGGAAATGCATCCGTCATTCATGATGAAGAGCAATATCGTTTCAATCTTGATGCACTGAACGCAACTTATGCCAATACAGCTGCCCCCAGACGTCAGGCAATTAACGGAATGAATCCAACCTATTTTTCCTATGATTTCCGTAAGGATAGTGACATAGCAGAAATGAGTTACGGGTTCGACATTACTAACCCGCTGAATTATCACTTTACTGCGCCTACGATCAGGAAAGATGTGGTTGAGCGCGAAAATGATACCTTCCGCTCAGACTTAACCTGGGAATTGGATGATGACTCAAATATTAAATCCGGATTGATTTGGAACGAGCGCAATATTACTTCCGAGCGCCTTGATCCAACGACAGGTACGTTAAGAGATCCTGTGGCCAGAGTCAGTACGGGATCTGGCACATCAACGATAATGCCTATCACGGCAGCAACAACGAATCTCACTACCACTCTTTCAGCAGTGAGCAAGGGATATGGTGATGCAATCAATCCACCAGCTGGGTTCCCTACTAATTTTGTGATTAATGATTTTGCAGCGACCATGGCAGCCTACAATACCGGTGCGTTTACGGTGAACCCAGCGGATGCATCTACGTTTGATGTAACCGAAGAAACGACCGGTGCTTATGCGGAATATAATCGCAATTTTGAAGTGGCAGGAATGCCGTTGATGATCAATGCGGGCTTGCGCTACGTTGAAACGGAAGTGACTTCATTGGGTGTGCTTCCCGGTGGTGGGCCTTCTAAGGTGCAAAGGGATTATGCGGAATGGCTGCCTTCTATGAATGCCACACTTGAGGTGGTGGAAGATTTTGTGATTCGCTTTAGTGCAAATCGAAATTTATCTCGTCCAAATTTGGGGAGCATGACAGCAACAATCAATGCAACCCCGGTAAACGGCAACATCAGTTTCGGAAATACTGAGCTTGATCCAACTAAAGCTGATGCAATTGATTTAGGTTTTGAGTGGTACTTTGCGGAAGAAGCTGTACTGGGCTTTACTTATTTCCATAAAGATATCGATAGTTTTATTATCAGCAGCACCACGCAGAGTGCTTTGTCTCCCGAATTAAAAACTATTATTGCAGCTGCTTATCCGCAAACTGATCCAAACTCTCCGACCTTCGATACAAAAGGGTACAGCATAAATAGCGACTCCTGGAATTTCAGTATGCCGGTGAATGGCGATGGTGCAAAACTTAATGGCTATGAAATTTCCTATCAACAACCGTTTAGTTTTTTACCGGCAGCCTTTGAAGGACTTGGAGCTTTGGCGAACTACACTTATGTGGATTCCGAAATCACCTATAGCAATGGTGAAAAAGGTCCTTTGTCGGGTTTGTCCGAAAATAGTTATAACGTCGGTATTTATTTTGAGCGTGAAAGTTACGGCGTGCGTATGGTAGTGAATGGTCGCGATGATTACGTCACTGCAATTCCTGGCAGCGACAGAAATTTCTCGGAAAATACGACTGGGCCAACCCGAATCGATATGTCAGCCTTCTACAATATTAATGACTATCTCAAAGTTAGCCTCGAAGTTATTAACCTCACTGAAGAAGATGAACGTCTCTACACCACGGGACCATTGTTAACTAACGGTGATCTTGATCTGGTGCGTGAAATCAACAACACCGGTCGTGAAATCAATCTTGGTATTCGTGCAACCTTTTAAAGCCCGGTGAACGTTATTGCTAAAGTCATCGACGTAAGTCGATGACTTTTTTATTCAAGCTAATGCGTTTTTCCTCAAGGGAGGCCGGTATCATGAAAAAAATAATGCTTCTGCTTAGTTTTCTCGTTGCTTTTAGTGCGGCAACATCCTACGCACAACCCGCAGAAAAAACAGCTCTCGAATGGACTGAATTGCTTGCAAATTCCATTATGCAACGCCATCCGGAAGCCTGGACCATGCGTGAGTTCAAGCAACTAACGGGGCCAGAGTGGGGTTATCCATATTCATTAGTGTTATACGGTTTTCAGAAGTTATATCTCAAAACCGGTAACGAAAAATACCTGGCTTACGGCAAGGTATTTGTTGATCAATTGATTGACGAAAACGGCAACATTCACGATTACAATCCAGCCGATTTCAATATCGATTCCATCAATCCTGGTAAGTTGTTATTTCTGCTCCATGAAAAATATAAGGACGAGCGCTATCTAATCGCGATGAAATCCTTGCGCCATCAATTGCAATGGCAGCCCCGCACCACATCCGGCGGTTTCTGGCATAAGAATATTTATCCCTGGCAAATGTGGTTGGATGGCTTATACATGGGCGCACCTTACTACGCGCAGTTTGCGCAACAACATAAAGAGCCTGCAGCGTCGTTTGATGATATCGCTAAACAATTTCTATTGATTGAAAGTAAAACGCGTGATGCAAAAACCGGGTTGCTTTATCACGCCTGGGATGAAAGCCATTTGCAAAAATGGGCCGATAAAAAAACCGGTTTATCGCCACATTTCTGGTCGCGTTCAATGGGTTGGTACGCCATGGCGTTGGTGGATACGCTCGATTACTTTCCGCAAAATCACCCAAAACGTAATGAGTTGATTCGGTTGTTAAATCAACTAGCAGAGGCTTTGTTGAAAGTGCAACACTCCAGCCACTTATGGTATCAGGTAACCGATCAGGGAAATCGTTATGGCAATTATCTGGAAACATCGGGTAGTGCAATGTTTGCCTATGCCTTTGCCAAAGGATATAACAAAAAATATTTACCCGAAAAATATAAAACGATAGCCAGCGATATTTTTAATAGTCTGGTAAAACTTCATACGCAGTTGGATGAAAAAGGTTTGCTGCATTTAACCAATACCTGTGGCAGTGCGGGTTTGGGTGGTGATCCTTACCGCACAGGAACATTTGACTATTATGTTAGTGAAGCCATACGCACGGACGACCCGCATGGTATGGGGCCGTTTTTATTTGCCGGCATAGAAATTTCTGCATTTACCAATAAGTGAGGCACGCATGATGCGTAATAATCATTATCCGCGTTTTTTGCATCAGCTAAGTGTTTTGCTCGTTCTGGGGTCGTTATGGTGGTGCGCAACAGCCAGCGCACAGCCTGATTATTATCGGCAATCCGATTGGAAACAAATGGACCTGATTTTACAAAAAATTGAATCACCTAAAATTCCTGCGAAAGAATTCAAGATCACCGACTTTGGTGCAATTAAAGATTCAGGTAAAGATGCACGCCCGGCAATTGCGAATGCAATCGCCGCCGCTGTGAAAGCCGGTGGTGGCAAGGTGGTTATCCCGGCGGGAAAATGGTTATCCAAAGGGCCTGTTCATTTGCAAAGCTTTATCAATTTGCATTTGGAAGACGGTGCCACGTTATTGTTTAGCGCAGCGGCGAGTGATTATTTGCCTGCTGTGTTTACTCGCTGGGAGGGTACGGAAATTTATGGTTATTCACCCTTGATTTACGCAAACAACGTTACTGATGTGGCGATTACTGGCACAGGTACGATTGACGGGAATGCCGACAGCGAATTTCACCCATGGCATAAAAAGCAAACGGCGGATATCGCAACGCTGCGCAAGATGGGATTTGATGGCGTGCCTCTGGAAAAACGCCAATTTGGTGCGGGGCATTATTTGCGCCCGCCATTAATCCAGATTGTGAATGCCAAACGGGTTTTGCTGGAGGGTTACACGGCTACTAATTCACCGTTCTGGGTAAATCATTTGGTCTATACCGATCATGCGCAAATGCGCCATGTGAATGTTGATAGCATGTTCCCCAATAACGATGGAATAGATATCGATTCCGGCCGTTGGGTGGTTATTGAAAATAATCACTTCCGTACCGGTGATGATTCTGTGGTGATTAAATCCGGTCGCGATCTGGATGGGCGGAAAATTGGACGTCCCAGCGAAAATGTAGTGGTGCGTAATAATATTCTGGATGGTGAAGACGGTATTGGTTTGGGCAGTGAAATGTCGGGCGGAATTAAAAATGTGTTCTTTACCGATAACACCTATTTAAAAGGCACCTCGGTATTTCGTTTGAAGGCTAATCTGGATCGTGGCGGTAGTGTGGAGCATGTTCGCATACGCAACACCAACATTGGTGAAGCCAAATACTTGTTCTGGTTTGACTTAAGTTATGTGGCTGGTTATTTGGGGGGAAATTTTCCATCCAAATATCACGACATCGTCTTTGAAAATATTGTCGCCGAAAAAGTGGATACATTTTTTATAAGCCACGCACCGGAAGCACAGCCATTGGAAAATGTATTGTTTAAAAATATCCAGGTTAAATCTGCAAACCAGTTTATGGATTTTAAAAACCTGAAAAATGTCACCTTTACCGATTTACACATCAATGGTCAAAAAATTTCGGCACAGTTTGACTAATAATGTTGCGATCAATAGCGATGGGGAAATCCTCACAATATTGGCCGTTCGTTATGCTGGTGGTGTGGATTTTATCGGTAAGCGAATGTTGCGCCAAAACATTCGTTTACTCCGCCAATACGGACGCCCAAACCATTGCGGTATTCGAACTTAATGAATCCAATGGGGCATTAAGCCATGTGCAAGACACGGATGTCGGTGGCGCAGTAATGCCGATGACCATTGCAAAGGATGCGAAGAAAAATGATGTTTTATTCGCCGCTACCCGTTCCGCACCTTTTAAATTGCTGGTGATGGATATTGATTCGTTATCAGGAAAACTCACACTCAAGGCGACTGTGCCGCTCGTCGATAACATGGCCAATATTGCGCTGGATACTGGCGAAAAAAATGTGTTTGCGGCATCTTACGGCGGCGACAAAATCAGCGTCCAACCGCTGGTTGATTCGATTCCCGTTGATCCTGTCGAAGTAATAAAAACAGGCAGGCATCCTCACCAAATCACAGCAGACCCTGAAAATAAATTTGTGTATGTTTCCCTGTTGGGTGATGATCGTCTGGATTATTTCCATCTCGCCAGTATTGTTGAGTATGGTGATGCCGCTCAACGTGATAACACCACCGGACTGGAAAAGAACACGCAAAAACTACCGCGCGTTGGAATACCTGCAATAACGCTACCTTTAGGTTCAGGCCCGCGTCATTTTGTTTTTTCTGCAAACGGTAATTTTTTATATGTGATTGCAGAATTATCTGCCCAGATATATGTGCTTGCACGTGATAAACACAGTGGCAAGCTCACCTTACTTGAAACGCACGATTTATTACCAAAGAATTCCGCAATCAAACCCTGGGCGGCGGATATCGATTTAACCCCCGATGGAAAATTTTTATACGCTTCCGAACGCAACAGTAACCGTTTGTACGCCTATGGCGTGGATTCGCAAACTGGCAAGCTTAAAACGGCAGGCTCCTGGGAAACGGAAAAGCAACCACGCGCTTTTGCAATATCGCCTGATGGTCGCTATTTGGTGGTAGCAGGCCAAGCCTCTCATCGGTTACGTAGTTACGCCATTCATTCGGTAACCGGTGAGCTGAAAGAAACCCACAATATTACAACGGGCGCAAATCCTTCCTGGATCGAAATAATTCACTTGCGCGACAATTGATAAGCATACTTTTTATTGATGCGCAAAATGGATTGATCTATATATCCATTGGTTTGATTCGACAATGATTCACTTCCACAATGAAATCACAGTGTTATCAACCACAATAATATAACGATAGAAGTTGGAGATGATGAATGGCCAACGCACCGACCAACAATGCTACATCGGTAAATGCCACACCGACAAATGCGATTGCCCGGCTTTACGGTGCAACACGAGTCCGTTGGGGCATTTTGGCCATGCTATTTCTGGCTACCACGATTAACTATGCGGATCGTGCCACTATTTCCATTGCCGGGCCGGATATTGCAAAAGACCTTGGCCTTTCACCTGTAGAGATGGGATATATATTTTCTGCATTTGCGTGGAGTTATGTGCTGGCACAAATTCCTGGTGGTTGGCTACTGGATAAATTTGGTTCCCGGCTTACGTATTTTTGCAGCATTTTTTTATGGTCCACGTTCACTTTATTGCAAGGCTTTGTGGGGTTTTTTACCGGCGCTGCTGCATTTATTTTATTAATAGTTTTGCGCTTGCTCGTGGGTGCAGCAGAGGCACCGGCATTTCCCGGTAATAGCCGGATTACCTCGGCGTGGTTTCCTACCCACGAACGCGGTTTGGCCGCATCTATTTTTAATTCCGCACAATATTTTGCCACCGTTGCGTTTGCGCCATTAATGGGATGGATTGTGCACAGTTACGGTTGGCAAAGTATTTTCTTTTTTATGGGGGCATTGGGAATTTTATTAGCCCTGGTGTGGCTAAAAACAATTTACTCGCCGAAAGAACATCCCCGCATTAACACCACTGAGTTGCGATATATCGAGGAAGGCGGCGGTTTGGTAGAGCTGGATCGCGCACATCATAACAATCAATGTGTAAATACTTTTGCCTGTATTAAGGAATTGCTTGCATCGCGCATGTTGCTGGGTGTGTATGTCGGTCAATATTGTATTAATTCGCTCACCTATTTTTTTCTGACCTGGTTTCCGGTTTATCTGGTGCAAGAGCGTGGTATGAGCATTTTGCAAGCCGGTTTTGTTGCATCCTTACCGGCAATTGCCGGGTTCCTTGGCGGTGTTTCAGGTGGATGGTTATCGGATCGTTTAACCAAAAAAGGCTATTCACTCACGTTCGCGCGCAAGCTGCCAATTGTGGTGGGAATGTTGATGTCCACGAGCATGATTGCGTGCAATTACGTGGAGACCAATGTGCTGGTCATTGCCATTATGTCGCTTGCCTATTTCGGAAAAGGCGTAGGCGCATTGGGGTGGGCGGTGGTGGCGGATACATCACCAAAAGAAGCGGGTGGATTGTCGGGTGGTTTATTTAATACCTTTGGAAATACGGCGGGAATTGTGACACCGATTGTGATTGGTTACATCGTGCAATCAACCGGATCTTTTGCCGGTGCTCTTGCGTATGTTGGCGCCCATGCCGTGGTAGCTATTGCCAGTTATTTATTGGTGGTAGGTGAAATTAAACGCATCCAGTTAACTCGTTCGATCAGTGCGCCACAAGCCCAATAGAAATACGGTAATAATTTTTTGCACAGTATTCCGTGCGCATATCTGAGGTAAATATGGTTCAAGCTGTTATCAAAATGCATCCGGATGATAACGTCGGAGTGGTTGTTGCCGATGGCGGTTTGCCAGCGGGAGCAGACGTCGGTAACGGTGTGGTCTTGCGCGAGAAAATCCCGCAAGCCCATAAAGTTGCCTTGCGGGATTTTATGAAAGGTGACGAGGTTATTCGCTACAACGTCACCATCGGTTATGCCAAAGAAAATATTCAGGCGGGCTCCTGGGTTAACGAAAATTTATTAATAATGCCGCAAGCCCTGGGGTTGGAAAACTTACCAATAGCAACACGCCCGGGGCAAACGGGTGAACCGCTGGAGCATTTTACATTTCAGGGTTATCGCAATGCCGATGGCAGTGTGGGTACACGCAATATTTTAGCAATTACGCAAACGGTTCAATGCGTTGCAGGAGTGGTGGATTACGCGGTAAAAATTATTCGCGAACAATTATTGCCAAAATATCCCAATGTGGATGGTGTTATCGGATTGTCACATTCTTACGGTTGCGGAGTAGCAATTGATGCACCCGCTGCGCCTATTCCCATTCGTACCATTAGAAATATTTCACTCAACCCCAATTTTGGTGGCGAGATTATGGTAATTAGTTTGGGATGTGAAAAATTACAACCTACACGTTTGATGCCACCCGGCTCCATTCCAGCGACCATTGTTGATGGCCCGCAGTTAGTTTGTTTGCAAGACGAAGAACATGTCGGGTTTATGAGCATGATCAATTCCATCTTGCGCCAGGCAGAAGTGCATCTGGAACGATTAAACAAACGCACACGCGAAACCTGCCCCGCATCGGCATTGGTGGTAGGAATGCAATGTGGTGGCAGCGATGCATTTTCGGGTATCACCGCAAACCCGGCATTAGGTTATGCCGCTGATTTATTGGTGCGTGCGGGTGCAACGGTGATGTTTTCGGAAAACACCGAAGTGCGTGATGGTGTTGACCAATTGACATCGCGTGCTGCCACGCCGGAAATTGCGCAGGCAATTATTAAAGAAATGGAGTGGTACGATAATTATCTTGCAGCCGGTATGGTGGACCGCAGCGCAAATACAACACCGGGCAATAAAAAAGGTGGCTTATCGAATATCGTTGAAAAGGCGATGGGGTCGATAGTGAAATCCGGCTCATCGCCAATTGTGGGTGTGTTATCGCCCGGCGAACGCTTGCGCGACAAAAATATTTCCCGCGGGTTGGTTTATAACTCTACACCAGCGAGTGATTTTATCTGTGGCACGCTGCAATTAGCAGCGGGCATGAATTTGCATATTTTCACTACCGGTCGTGGCACACCTTATGGTTTAGCAGAATGCCCCGTGATAAAAGTTGCCACGCGCACGGACCTTGCGCGCCGTTGGCATGACATTATGGATGTGAATGCGGGCCGCATTGCGGACGGTGAAAAAACGATTGAAGAAATGGGGTGGGAAATTTTTCAATTAATGCTGGATGTAGCCAGTGGTCGAAAAACCTGGGCAGAACATTGGAAGTTGTATAACTCATTGGTGTTATTTAACCCTGCACCGGTGACCTGATGTAAGAAATCACGCGCTATTTTTTTGATATTAAATTTTTATTTAATCTTGTCGATATCAATACAAAATCAGTATTAACCCAGTCAGCAATTAAGCTTTACCCGTATAAGTCGCAGTGCAAAAATTCCAGCAAGATGTCAAGTACAGGAGATAAGCTGTGTCCCGTTATACGCCGAGAGAATTTGCAAAAATTGTTGGCAGTGGTTTGCTGTCTTTTCCAGTAACTCACTTCAAAGCAAGTGATCATTCATTTAATGAAGAGGCCTACCGTGCCAATCTGAATTGGCTATTTAGCCATGAAGCGGCAGCTATGTTTGCAGCCGGCGGCACGGGCGAATTTTTTTCACTTACCCAAAAAGAAGTTGATCAGGTAGTGCGTGCTGCGGTTGCAGAAACCGGCAAAAAAATGCCCGTTATTGCACCGGCGGGCGGAGGCACGGCGGTATCCATTGAATATTGCAAAGCTGCTGAAGCGGCGGGTGCAGATGGTATTTTGTTATTGCCGCCCTATTTAACCGAAGCAGCAAAAGATGGGGTTGCCGCGCATGTCGAAGCTATTTGTAAATCCACAACATTGGGTGTGATTGTGTATAACCGTGCAAACCAGCGGTTGGATGAAATTGAATTGGAAAAATTGGCCGAGCGCTGCCCCAACCTGGTGGGTTACAAAGATGGCTTGGGCGATATCGAATTAATGACACGCATTTATTCGCGTTTAGGTGATCGTCTTACCTATATTGGTGGTTTGCCCACAGCAGAAACCTTCGCCTTGCCTTACCTTGAAATGGGTGTGACAACTTATTCATCGGCCATCTTTAATTTTGTGCCGGAATTTGCGTTGAATTTTTACAAAGCCGTGCGTGCTCGCGATCACGAAAAAGTGTATGCCGCGTTGAATAATTTTGTGCTTCCTTATATTGCTATTCGCAATCGCAAACAGGGTTACGCTGTTTCCATTGTAAAAGCGGGGATGAAAATTGTGGGGCGTGATGCAGGGCCGGTGCGCACCCCGTTAACAGATTTGACCGATGCCGAAATGACAGAACTGGCGGCACTTATTGCGCGCATTCACTGAATGTTGAAATCATTTTAATGCTGGATTTATGAATAGCTTGAGGAATAACGTGATGGCTGGCCCAATCAAACTCACCGGAAATATGTTAATCGGTTCCCGGCAAGTAGCCGGCAACAGAGGCACATTATTCGCAACGAATCCTGCTACGGGTGAGCAGATTGAGCCTGCTTATTATTTAGGTGGCCTGGACGATGTCATGCGCGCCTGCGAATTGGCAGAGCAGGCCTTTGATCGCTATCGCGCAACAACGGCGGCGCAACGTGCACGGTTGCTCGAGACTATTGCAAAGAATATTGAAGCGATTGGTGATCAGCTGGTAGAGCGTGCGATGCTTGAAACCGGATTAACACGTGCGCGCCTTGAAGGCGAGCGTGCACGCACGTGTAATCAATTGCGATTATTTGCCGCAACGATAAATTCCGGTGAACAGAATATTCCGCGTATAGATTTGCGCATGCCGGATCGCACACCGTTGCCCCGGCCGGATTTACGTCAGCGCCGCATTCCGCTTGGCCCGGTGGCCGTATTTGGTGCGAGCAATTTTCCACTCGCGTTTTCGGTGGCCGGCGGTGATACGGCCTCTGCGTTGGCAGCGGGTTGTCCGGTCATTGTAAAAGGTCACTCGGCGCATCCGGGTACATCGGAATTGGTGGGGCAAGTTATTCAATTGGCAGTGGGACAGTGTGGATTACCGGAAGGTGTTTTTTCACTGCTCTTTGGTGCGGGTAATGAATTGGGCGCGGCGTTGGTTGCACATCCCCTAATCCAGGCCGTTGGATTTACAGGCTCACGTAAAGGTGGCGTGGCATTAATGCGTATTGCGCAGCAACGTGCACAACCTATTCCGTTTTATGGTGAATTGAGTGCGTTGAATCCGGTGGTGTTATTGCCCAATGCGGTTGCAGAAAAAGCCACAGAATTGGGCCGTCAATTCGTAGCATCACTCACGTTGGGCGCAGGACAGTTTTGCACCAACCCCGGGGTGTTATTGGCGATTGATTCTCCCGCACTCGACCAATTTATTGCATCAGTAAAATCAGCCCTGCAAGAGTCTGCTGCGCAAACCATGTTGAGCCCCGGCATCTACACTGCTTATGAACACAGCACTAACAGCATTGCCAACAATTCCCATGTAGAAATTATCGCTAAGGGATTGGAGGTGGAATCGCCGAATGCGTGCCAACCACTGCTCTATGCAACCAACGCGCAAGCATTTATTGCGGATATTAGTTTGCATGAAGAAATGTTCGGTGCAGCGTCATTATTAATTCGTTGTCGTGATGAACAAGACATTCTTGATGTGCTGAAAAAAATGGAAGGTCAACTCACAGCAACATTGCATTTTGCCAATCGTGATCTGGAATTCGCGCGCTCGTTACTGCCAATTCTGGAGCGCAAAGCAGGGCGCATTCTCGCCAATAGCTGGCCCACCGGTGTGGAAGTATGCCATGCAATGGTTCACGGTGGCCCCTGGCCTGCAACTACCGATTCGCGCACAACGTCAGTGGGTACGGCTGCACTGGAGCGTTTCCTGCGGCCGGTGTGTTATCAGGATATTCCTGATGAATTATTGCCAACTGAATTGCAAGCGAATAATTCCCTGCACGTAAAACGTTTGGTGGATGGAAAAATTATTTAGCCGATAAGGCAGGGTGTTTTGCAACGAGCACCCTGCCCAATCCGATCGAAATGGCTTCTATATAACACTTGCTAATTCACCATCAACCCTGTGACAAAATTCTCATTCAAATTCAATTCGCTAGCTACTTAATCAACACCGGACATAGGATAATTCGGCGCCCGCAACGGATTGCGCCGTTGCATCTTCAATGCTATCGGTAGCCAGAATGGTCATGTTGTTAATTGATAAAGTCAGGATTTTCGACTATCTGCTTGTGCAGCATGCCAGTGAGGCGTGATCTCCACCTTAAACACTTCTTGCCATTGCCGATCAAGAACAGGGTGCAGAACAATGGCTGGATGGAAGGCTTCTACGGATGCACTTTTGGTCTATTGATATGAAATGTCTACTGTTATTTTGGTGTTTTTATTGATTGATTGCTCGCGGGCCAAAAGATGCCTTTCAATACTATCTTCAAGATGAAAGTTATAGCTTGCCGCTAGATTACATTCCTGCTTTGCAAGAGTGGATGAATATTGGGCCAGATTATTGGCGACTGTATACCGACAGTGTATTTCTGGAATAAAATTTTATCGCGATAAGCAAAAATTAAATCTTTCTGAGCCAGGATCTTATTTGCTGACTTTTCGTTTTTTGGGTAGCGGAACAAGAAGCAAAGGATCAATTTGAAGGAGATGAGCGTGAACACTGATGTGATTTTTGGATAGATAAAATTAAAATATTAAAAAAAGAACGCTATGAAACAGCGGCTGGGTTAATTAAGCGGGGATTCACGATCTACACTACTTATGAAGAACCAAAATTCATCCTGAGGATCCGGTAGAGCCCTAGTACAAAAAATGGCTATGTTTTTTCATTTGTTGAACTCTAATGTAAACAGGGATGTTTGGTAATGAGCATTCTATTTCCTATCTTATTTTTTGGGATTCCACTAGTCATAGCGCTAAAGTTGTGTGGATGGCAGGTGGTAATTTCCTTTTTGGTGGCTATTTTTATAGTGCCATTTTGTGTTGTTTTCTTTACGCACCTTGCGCAAGTAATAACCGGGAAGCAAGTGTTCAATGTTAAGGAATGTTTGGAAATCAGTACGATGTTTGCAATTCCCGGCGTTCCCATTTATTTTCTAATTGTTCTTCCCCTCTATTATTTTATCCAGACATTCAACATTAATTTTTATATCGCCTTTGCTTGTGCTGTCTCTGTAGTAATGCTAGTTGTAGCTAAATTGCTAGAAAACGAAGCCCAGCCTTTTTGGGTATATTTGGTGATGGCCGGTTGCAGCATCGCACATTCATTATTGATTGTTTGGTTAATCGCCAAATTAAAATCGGTTTCTGTTTGAATACTACATTTGTATTGGAAGGGATTGGTGCAATATTGGATTTTGCTATCCGGACTAGTTGATTTTCTTAAAAATCCACCTGAGCACGATCAGATGGATTTTTTATGAAGAGGGATAGTTAAATCCCCCAAGCTATTATTCAATATTCTTCACTTGTTTGTGGTGTAAGTTTAATAAATTTGTATGAATCAATAATTTAATGTTATTTTTACGGCTCACAAATAATATTCCTGCCACCAATTTTTAATGATTCACCAAATGATCGTTCCTTGTGCAAGCCTCCACACAAAGATCATTAGTCTGAAGAAACCGATACCAAATATCCAGTCTCGATGAGATAAATCAAAGTGCTTTTTATCATCATTCCAGTGAGCGACGAAGCGCTGGCAGATCGGTAACCGACATATATTTTTCCTTGACTTTTGTGTAAGGCAACAGATAAGGTGAGTCTGCGCACGTTTGATGTTCTAACGTTCGACGGGCGACGCAACAGATGTCCAAAATCCAGACGGGACATCACAGCTATTAAGAATGGCAGAGGTTTTCGAGGCGAAACATAGTAAGTCGGCCTTAATAAATGTCTAACAGTAAAGTTTTGAAGTAGTTAATTTTATTTAGACATTTCACTCGCACAGAAACAAATGGCCGCCCGTTTGGTTTGGCGTATAATCCTGACGTTAATATTGGCCGCGGTATAGCGATTAGTTAGGATGATGCTTCAATCTTAGAGAACCCCTGAAAATTCCTGTATTGCCTAGCAGCGCTAAAAGTAGACTCAAAATACTCATCTATCCCACTATAACTGTGTATTTTCGCCCGTCTTTTCGGTACGTTGGTGTTGGTGGCTTCGGTGATTTTTTTGAGATTCTTTAGGTTTTTCATTTCAGATATTATTTGGCAAATGGTAGACAAGTCACTACATCGCGCGTCAATCGCATGGCGACGACAGAGACAAGGTTATTATTATGCGGGAGAATCAACGGTTGCGATATCGCCAAAAAGTCGTACCGGCCTTTTTTATCAAAGGAACAACCGTCCGTGTAATATGGTGCGAATTTTATGGTGAGAAGAACATCAATGGAATAAGTCGCAGCTTGCTGCTTTCAATCAATAGCGAATTAAATGCAGAAAACATTATCGTTGCTTACGCAAAATACTGGAGTATTGAAAGCACGTTTCATGAATTGAAGAATGCCTAGGAAATATTGGCAACAGGCGCGGCAAAAGTTAAATCGCTGGATGTAACGAATAAAAGGTCACGGACTAATCCAATTATTATCGTTGATGCTAGCGGAAAAGCTGGCCAACGTTATGTTGCAAATGTCGTGGCGGAATCCAGCTGAGATAACGGAAGGAAAATCTGTGGTGGATTGGTTAAGCATTTTCAGTGGGTTAACGTTTTTGCTCGGTTGAGCACGTTCTGCAGAAAAATAAAACCGCCTTCGTATAGTTATCACCCAAAAATAAAAAGCCCTTGCAATTTTTCTTAAAAAAATCGCAGGGCGTTGATGTGCTAATATGATTTTTAGGGCACTAACTTAGGGTTAACGGGGGGCTAAAATCCAGATGTAACAATTGATGTTCAAATTAGATCATTTTAAAGGTCTGTGGGTTTGTTTTAATCATTCACCATAAATCAAATTCAAAAAGCATTTGAGTTTCGATGTGAAAGACTGAAAAATTGCGTTGAATATAATTTGTGACGCGGGCGAGAATTCAATAAATGGTTACGAAGCATGATTAGACATCCTCTTATTTATGTCCCCAGGCCTAGTGCTAATGCCAAGATTCGATTGGTTTGTTTTCCCTATGCAGGGGGGAGTTCCGCAATCTATGCCCCTTGGATAGATAAGCTTTCTCATAAAGTAGAACTAGCATTAATTCAGTTGCCAGGTAGGGGAGCAAGATTTGCTCAGCAGCCCTATCAGACAATCAAAACATTGGTTGAAGATGTAGTCGAGGAGTTAGGAAAATTACCACCAAAAGATTTGTTTTTTTATGGGCATAGCATGGGTGCACGAATTGCTTATGAAGCAACTTTGATGCTGCATCGGGAAAAATGCCCGCTCCCTCTTCATGTTGTTGCAGCGGGTAGTATGGCACCTGGAGTTCCCAGAAAAGCTAAAAATAGTTTTCATCTGTCAGATAATGAGTTTATTGAACACCTCATGGAATTAAAAGGCACTCCAGAAGAAGTGTTAGCAAATAGAGATTTAATGGAGCTACTGTTGCCAACATTGCGGGCTGATTTTAAGATTGTTGAAACTTATATCAATAATAGTACTCTTGTTATCCCGACGAAGTTAAGTGTATTCGCAGGAAAGCAAGATTCGACCGTTGAGTTAGCAGAATTGGAGCCATGGTTTGATGTGTTCCAGGAAAATGATGGCATAAGTTGGTTTGCTGGTGGCCATTTTTTTATTAATGAAAATGGCCATGACGTGCTGACTGTTTTAAGCAAAAAAGTTGAATCTTATTTGCACCCTGATTTTTCACTTTAAATTTCCGCTGATATGCAATATTGCTTGCGTGCTATCCAAGCGCCACGATAATTAAATAAAATCAGTTAAATCTTTGCTGTTTGATGCTGATACCCATTGCGTCAAAGTGTGATATGAGATTATTAAGGATTAATAATGACTTCCGTAAAAAAAATGCTGGCGAACTACCCTTTGCTTGGTAGATTTGTTCTTTTTTTTGTATTGCCTGTAAGTATTTTTTCCCTTTGTATTTTTTTCTACCTGTCGAGAAGCTTGCCTGTTTTAGCTGGTGAGATTAGTGCTGTTGGCTTGCAGGATCAGGTAAAGATCACAAGAAACAATTATTCAATTCCTTCCATTCTCGCAAATACTGACAACGACGCTTTTTTTGCGCTTGGCTATGTTCATGCGCAAGATCGTCTGTGGCAGATGGAAATGAACCGCCGTATTATTTCTGGTCGCCTCAGTGAGGTTATAGGGATCAAAGGATTGGGCTCAGATAAGTATTTGAGAACGTTAGGTCTTTATAATGACACCAAAGCAATGTGGGAAAAGCTGGAGCCTGAAACCAAAGTCCTGATCCAATCTTATGTTGATGGTGTAAATGCGGTGATTAACGACTACAAAGTATTACCCATTGAATTTTTGTATTTTCAGTTAAATCCTGAGCCTTGGACTGTTTATGACACACTCGCCGTTGTGGGGTCCATGTCATTATTAATGAGCCATAATTATCAGGAAGAATTAATGCGCTCGACTCTTATTGATGTTTTCGGTGTGGCTAAAAGTAAAGATTTATTTCCCAATGCTACCATTGATGACGTGCAAAATTTAGTTTCATATATGGATATTATGAAAACTCAAAGACATAAAAATAAAAGTTCTCCTGCAATCTTTAATGCATTTAGTCAGCAAAATTTTTTGACTGGTAGTAATAACTGGGTTGTATCTGGCCAATTAACAAATACCGGCGCCCCGTTGCTCGCTAACGATCCTCATCTGGGAACCTCTGCGCCTGCTATTTGGTATATGGCCAGTGTTAAGGGTAAGGCGGTTGATGTGGCTGGTGCGACTATACCCGGCTTTCCTTTTGTTATTTCGGGCCATAACAATAAAATTGCCTGGGGAATTACCAATCTTGAAGCCGATGTTCAGGATTTGCGTTTGGAGCAAACTGACGCTAACGCAAAAGATACCTATATAAAGGACGGTATAAACAAAAAATTTGTTACTCGTCGCGAATTAATTAATATTAAGGCTGATTTGTTTAAGAAAGATATTGAACCTCTCGCTATCGATATTAGGGAAACAGAAAATGGCCCTGTAATTAGCGATGTAATTGGTGGCCCTGATGGAATGGTTTACTCCTTATCATGGGTTGCAAAACTCGGGTTATCCGGCACGGTCGACGCGTTTAAAAAAATAAATTACGCCCATAATTGGGAGTCCTTTCGTGGCGCTTTGCGTGGTTACACTGTCCCGGCACAAAATTTTGTCTATGCGGATATGGAGGGAAATATTGGCCATATCGCTGCTGGTTTAATGCCGGTCCGTAATGGAGGGCATGGCGCTCTTCCTGTCGCCGGTTGGAGCTCAGAATTTGATTGGAAAGGCTGGATTCCCTTTGACTCTTTACCGCAAAGTTTTAATCCTCCGTCAGGTATTATTGTTACAGCAAACAATAAAGTAGTTGCAGATGATTATGCATACTACATTACCAGTGATTGGTTGCCTCCCTACCGCGCTAATAGGATTGATGCGTTACTAAAAGAAAAAGTTGCATCAGGAAATAAGTTGTCAGTGGATGATTTTCGCCTCATTCAAGGTGATACCACTAGTCTGGCAGCGCAACAGTTAAATCCATATTTTTTACGCGTTCATCCAACCACTGCTACACAGCAACTCATGCTGGATGAGCTAAAAACATGGGATGGCAACCTTGGTTCTGAAAGTGCTGCTGCATCTATCTTTACTGCATGGGTAAAAAACCTGAATAGACTTATCCTGGAAGACGAAGTTGACAGTCGATCATTAAGCCCTAAGCAAAAAATGTATCTGGAATCTTTGATTGATAATGTCGATTATGATTTTTTATTCACTGTTTTAAATGACGATAAAAACTTGTGGTGTGACTACAAAACAACCACCGCATTAGAATCCTGCGACCAAATTTTTTCTATTTCGCTTGAGCGTGCTGCACAGCAGTTAGATCGGTTTGCAGGTGGCAGTGTTTCTTCGTGGAATTGGAAGGATATACATAAAACACAATATGTGCATTTTCCTTTTACCAAGTCTGATTTGTCGATTGGCCTGCCCGGTACTGACAATAAATTTTTACATTTTTTGATGCACAGGGAGCTGGGCTCTGGCGGTGATGAAAATACTGTAAATGTTGCTCCGGTGATGGGTGAGAATAGCAATAAAAAATTCTTGCAATTCCTGGGTGGTACCTATAGGCAAGTGATAGATTTGAAAAATTTAAAAGCGTCATTGTTTTCAATCGCGCCAGGGCAATCGGGGAATGTCTTAAGTTCTCACTACGATGATTTAATGGAGCCGCATCAGAATATCGCCTTGATTAATATTGGCGAAGATGCTGGTGAAAGTATAAATGTACTTACTTTAATACCCCGCTAAAAAGTAAGAATACTTGTAAAGGATGATTATAATGATCAATAAAAAGCTGTCTTCATATTACGGTTTTATCGCAAACAAAAGCCCAAATTTATATCTTTTTATTATATTTTTAGGGGTTTTTACGGGAGCTGCCTACGCATTTCTTTTTCCTGTTATTTTTTATTCTTTTGTGCCTCAGGATTTTTTGGTTCCGCAGTTAGATGGGCAGACAAATTATAATTTTTTCAACTCACCTAACTCTAACATCGCAATGTTATTCATGATTAACTGTGCGGTTATTTATTGTTCTAAACTGATTTCTAATATCTCCGTATCTTATTTAGAGCAAAAGGCAACACTGGAGTTAAAGAGTAATTTATATGAAACAATCAGCAATGCCTCAAGTTTTGGTATTGAGCGAATTGGTACTGAAAAATTAACGTTGGCTCTGGATGCGGACGTATCGAATGCTGTTGCCGGTTCGCTTACCATTCCGGCAATGATTACCTCGTTTGTTACGGTAGTTGGATTGCTTTCATATTTGGCATACTTAAACAGCAATGTATTTTCCCTGGTTATTGTTTTTGTAGTTTTGGGTATTGCTATTTATCGGGTGTTGGTAAAGTTTGCGCAAAATTATTTTAGGCGAAGCAGGGAGACTTATGATTCATTGCAAGAAAGTGTCGCTGCGCTCATTTCGGGTGCAAAGGAGCTGAAGGTTAATTCTGGCAAGCGGAAATTGCTCTTTTCTGAAGGTTTGGATGCGAATCAAACTTTGTCATCGACGCAGTATTTAAAAGGCAGAATTATTTATTTTTGCGCATCCGGCGTAACCGATATTATGTTGTTTGCCATTATAGGTATTGCTGCGTTCCATCTTTCTTATGTTTATTTTATCGACCTTAATTCGCAGATCGGTATTGTTATGGTGTTGTTGTATTTGACCGGGCCCATAGTAAATTTGGTGAATTCTGCGTATGTTTTTTTCTCAGGAAAAGTATCGTTTAACAAAATATCAGAATTGGTTGCCAAATTGCCAAGTGAGGGCATTAATGCGGAGGCGGCAGCGTTACGCGAGTGGAACACGCTAAGCTTGCATAATATATCCTATGCTTATGAAGGCGATAATGGCGAAAGCTTTAAGGTTGATGATATTAATTTAACCTTAAAGAAAGGTGAGGTTGTGTATTTGGTTGGAGGAAATGGTTCGGGGAAGTCGACCTTGGCTAAATTGATAACCATGCATCATTTTGCTTCCAGTGGCTATTTGATGTTGGGCGAAACAAAAATCAGTAAGGATAATGTTGAAGCTGCCAGACAACATGTGGGAATTGTGTTCACCGATTTTTTCCTGTTTAAGAAAATATATGGATATAAAGACGAGCACAAAAGTATTGTCGATAAATATTTAAAATATTTTTGCCTGGACCACAAGGTTACTGTTAATGATAGCGGCGAGTTTTCCACGTTGGCATTATCGGATGGACAGAGGAAAAGATTGGCGCTGTTGGCGGCTATCCTGGAAGATAAAGATGTTTATGTTTTTGATGAATGGGCTGCGGATCAAGATCCCCAGTTCAAAAAGGTTTTCTATGAAAAAATCATTCCTGAATTACAACTGAAAAATAAAATTATCTTATTGATTACTCACGATGATGCCTATTTTCATCTGGCTGATAAGGTAATTCATATGGACTATGGAGTTATTGCTTCAGTTGAGTCCCCCCGTGCTATAGCTGCCAATTTATTAAAATTGGAACAGTCAGCTTACATAGCAGAGTCTATTGCTTAACGCATTTTTAAACAGGTTTTATTCAGCTTTTTTTGCAGCAATCCATATTGGATTGTTGCAGTTTTTAATGGTGATATTTAGAAATAATTGCAAGGTAATGTATGGATATAAGAGATAAGGGTGTTGATAGATTCAATTCTCTATCAGCAGAAAAACAAAAATTATTTCTAGCTAAATTAAAAAATAAAAAAAAGAGAGTTGACGGGATACAAAAAAGAATAGATCCAACAGGGAATAGCCCTATCCTGACCTCCTTTGCCCAGCAACGGTT
>DATJLF010000053.1:0-134848 GCA_035490715.1 Cellvibrio sp. | reverse complement strand
CCATGCAAGAAGCAGAGCAGGCGCAAGCCGATATCCTGCGTTCATTGCAACCGGAGAATTGGACTTCTGCGGAAGAATATGTGGACGCGTTAAGCCGCTTGCGTAAACAACGCGGCCAATTGGCGACGATTAAAGAATATCGCTATATCGATCAGGTGCGCATTGAGCAACTTGATCAACAATTGTTGCAATCCAATACCAGTCTGAGTGAGCAAACCGTTACCTTTCTGGCCGATGAAAAATCGCTAACCCCCTATCTCACCAAGCTGGATGAATTAAATCTCCAGATTGAAAAAGTGGAAACCACGGCAGCGATTGCTCCAGTGCTTGAAACCATCGAAAAAACTGCCGCAGGTTTGGATTTACTATCTGAGTTAATGGCGACGCTGAAAGTAGATGATGCCACCTTACGTACACGAATTGTGGATTCCATTTCCGAAGTCTACGCCAAACTGAACCAAAGTCGTGCTAACGCCAAACACAAACAAAAGAATTTCGGTTCTGCGGAAGCAATCGCGCAGTTTGGTGCGCAATTTAAATTGTTTTCGCAAAGTATTGCCCATGCATTGGGCTTGGCTACTACACCGGAAAAATGTGATGAACAGCTTTCCAAATCTTTGGTGCGATTGGAAGAACTGGAAGGGCAGTTTAGTGAATATGATCAATTCCTTGCGGATATTATGGCCAAACGCGAGGAGCTTTATGAGAGCTTCCAGGAACACAAGCAGCGTTTACTGGATGAACGCCAGAAAAAAGCGCAAAGCATTACTGATGCGGCGGCGCGG
Organism: Cellvibrio sp.; assembly: GCA_035490715.1. Taxonomy (GTDB): domain Bacteria; phylum Pseudomonadota; class Gammaproteobacteria; order Pseudomonadales; family Cellvibrionaceae; genus Cellvibrio. The sequence goes on along the minus strand of DATJLF010000053.1, from coordinate 134,063 downwards.
ATTCTCTCCAGCATTGAAAAGCGCTCGTTATCCATCAGTGCGCAAGATGAACTCAACACTTACTTCGCTTCGGATGCCCTGGTGTTAAAAGTTGCCGATTTAATTGCGCAATTAAAAGCATTGGATAGTGCGGTAAAAGCCGATGATGTGGATGCGCGCTTCAAAGCGATTAAAGGGCAAGCATTGCGTGCATTGCGTGATAAAAGCGATATTTTTGAAGAGGGCGGCAATGTCATCAAGCTGGGTAAACACAAATTCAGTGTAAATACCCAGGAATTGGATTTAACCATTATTCCACGCGAAGGCGAGTTAAATTTCCATCTGACCGGTACGGATTACTATGCACCGGTCGCTCAACTGGAATTGTTGGCGCTCAAGGATTACTGGTCAATCAGCCTGGAGTCAGAATCGCCGCAGGTCTATCGCGCAGAATATTTGGCCGCATTAATTATTGACGCTGCTGATCAGCAGAAAGAAGGCTTGAATCTCGATCTTTTGCATGAAGCGTTAGTGGATGATGAAAAACTGGGCCGGTTGGTGCGCGATTTCAGTTCCGCCCGTTATAAAGAAGGATATCAAAAAGGAATTCATGACCAGGATGCTGTGCTGTTGTTAAAAGCGCTGGTACCCGCATTGGACTCTGTAGACCTGCTTCGGTTTGATCCTTTGGCGCGTGCATTGGCGCAAACTTTCTGGGCCAATATTAACGAGTTTTCACTCAAATCCAAAAATCAGAAATGCAACCTATCGTTTGAAACCTGGATTGATCGCGCTATTTCTGCCAAACAAATGCAACAGTTATTTGGCAGCCTGGATGCCATTAACTTATTAGTGGAAGAAATAGCAGAAACCTTAAGTGAATTTATTGAGCTTCATCCATTAGTGGTTAGCGCGTTGGATGTGCGTCGTGCGGCAGAATATTTGGTGGAAGAGTTAGCGCGTGAGCGCACGGAATTTATTACCAGCAAATATGCGGTGGCATTGGTTGAAGCCTTTAAAAAATCGCTGGATGATAAAAGCTGGCGTCACTACCAGGAGTTGTTAATTAAAATGCAAGGCTGGCCGGCGGAGCGGTGGAACTTAACTGCTGCCTGGTTGCATGCCTTGATTAAAAATCAAAACCTCAATCATTTGCTGCGTTATATTCCCGAGGCCGTGGCGGTCTTAAAAACCGACCAGCGATTGGATCGTCGCTATACCGAAGTGGAATTGGAATTAACCGTTTCCGGATTGCTCGGTGAGCATCCACGTATTCAGGATCGTATCCTGGCGTTTGCTGTGGATGAATTTGTACAGCGGCTGGCCCATCACCGTTATGAAGTGGTGCCAAACTACCAGCGCTATTTACAAGTACGCCAGCACATTATTGAGCAAGAGCGATACACATTACGACTCAATGAGTTCAAGGCAAAACCGCTCAGCTCTTTTGTGCGCAACCGATTAATTAACGAATCATATCTACCCATTATTGGCGATAACCTTGCCAAACAAATGGGCGCACTGGGAGCCAACAAGCGTACTGATTTAATGGGTATGCTGATGATGATCTCACCGCCGGGTTACGGTAAAACCACGTTAATGGAATATGTGGCGAATCGGCTGGGTTTGATTTTTATGAAAATCAATTGCCCGTCACTCGGTCACGATGTGTTATCGCTCGACCCTGAGCAAGCCCCCAATGCTACTGCCCGGCAGGAATTGGTGAAGCTCAACCTCGCATTGGAGATGGGTAACAATGTGATGTTGTATCTTGATGATATCCAGCATACCAACCCGGAATTTTTGCAAAAATTTATTTCTCTTTGCGATGGTACGCGTCGCATTGAAGGTGTATGGCAGGGCAACACCAAAACCTATGACATGCGCGGAAAAAAATTCTGTGTATGCATGGCGGGCAACCCTTACACTGAATCCGGTGAAGCGTTTAAAGTTCCGGATATGTTGGCGAACCGCGCCGATATTTATAACCTCGGCGATATTCTCGGTGGAATGGAAGAACAGTTTGCGCTCAGTTATATCGAAAACGCGCTCACTTCCAACGCCGTACTTGCACCGTTGGCACTGCGCGATATGCAGGATGTGTATAAATTTATCGCTATGGCCAAAGGCGAGCAGGTGGCTACAACCGATTTAAGTCATGCCTATTCAGGTGCAGAAGTAAATGAAATTGTTGGGGTGTTGAAAAAATTATTTGAAATCCAGAAAGTGATTTTGAAAATCAACCAGCAATATATTGCCTCGGCTGCGCAGGACGATAAGTTCCGTGTCGAACCCTCGTTCAAATTGCAAGGCAGTTATCGCAATATGAACAAGATGACTGAAAAAGTATCGGCGGTAATGAATGAAACCGAGTTAATGCAAATGATTGCCGACCACTATCTGGGCGAGGCGCAAATGCTGACGACCGGTGCAGAAAGCAATTTACTCAAGTTAGCTGAATTGCGTGGCAATATTACTGGCGAACAAAAAACGCGTTGGGAACAGATTAAAAAAGATTTCCTGCGCAATAAAGCCATGGGGGGTGATTCAGCGGACACAGGTCAAAAACTTATCGTGCAATTGGCAGACATGGCAGAGGGAGTCAATAAAATTGCAGCGCTGGCAGAGCAAAAACCTCAGCCTGTTGTACCAGCAGTAACGCAGGATGCAGCTGTGGCACAGTTGGTAGATCAATCGTTACAGCGTTTGGAAAAGCTTGCGCAACCTGCATCACCTAAAGTGGAGGTGGTTAACCAGCCGCTACCGGGGTTGGATAAGGTGCTGGGTGTGTTGGCACAAACACTGGAAGGTGCCATTTTGCCACTGGTGCGTAACATGGATAAAAAACTGGATATCGATTTGCGTAACCACGAAAAAATTGAAGAGGTCTCACAGCAAATCAAGACTTTGCAACAGGAGCTGGCCGGCAGCAAAAAACCAAAATCGCCGCCGCCCTCACCCGAGGTGAAATAAATTAATGCGGCGACTATCTTCCAAATTCCGTTGGCTATTTTTATTTGCCGGGATGATGGTTGCCGTACATATTTTCAATTGGGTATTTCAAGGGTGGTTGTATCAATTTGGCTTGGTGCCACGGCAGCTGGATTCATTACCGGGTATTTATATAGCGCCGTTCCTCCATGGTAGCCTTATTCATCTGCTCAATAACTTGTTCGGTTTTTTTATTTTCAGTAGCTTGCTGTTTGTACATTCATTACAGCGCTATTTATGGAGCAGCTTTTTTATTATCACCCTCACAGGAATATTGGTGTGGCTTTTTGGACGAAATGCATTGCATATAGGCGCGAGCGGTTGGATATTCGGTTTATGGAGCCTGACGATTGCAATTGCCTGGTTTGACCGTCGGTTTATTAATATTTTGATAGCGTTGGTAGTGATCTTTTTCTACGGCGGCATGCTGTGGGGCGTTTTGCCCACCGATCCACGAGTATCGTTTGAATCACATTTATTTGGCGCTTTTGCTGGTGTAGCCTGCGCATTCGTACAGCATAGGTTTATAAAAAATAGACGTTAGGGAGTTATATGCGGCAACAAGAATTAGAACAATGGTTAGTCGCCAGTTTGGAGGACTTTAAACTAAGCCAATCGGAAGCACTTGAGCTGCGAGAAATTTTGCCGCAGTTAGCTATTGATGATATTGCGTTTACACGTAACAAAGCATTTCAGTTAGCGCGCGAGCCAATTCATATCGGGGGCGATAACGCTGTCGCTACACTGTTATGGTTGGAGAAGCTCAGTAAAACTATCGACAATTTTCGCCAATCTGAAACCTCCTCAATTGCTGAAGCCCACTTTAGCCCAGGCGAAGACTGCCGTCGCCAATTGCTCGACTTGCTCGTTAGTGCTCGTGAATCCATTGATATTAGTGTGTTTACTATCTCTGATGACCGTCTTGCGGAGGCTATATTAACCGCATATAAACGCGGAATTAATGTCCGTTTAATCACTGATAATGACAAAGCTCAGGATCAAGGTAGCGATATTTATTACCTTATTGATAATGGATTACCGGTGCGCACCGATTCCAGCGAAAATCACATGCATCATAAATTTGCAGTGATCGATAAACGCGTTCTTGTTAATGGCAGCTTCAACTGGACTCGCTCTGCAACGGACTATAATCAGGAGAATATTCTGGTAACTGATGAACCGAAATTAATCAGTGCTTATTTGGCAGAATTTGAAAGTTTATGGCAGGAATTTAAATAAGCCTGGCTTTTTATTTTTTATAATTATTAATAAGGAGTTTCAAATGCATTGCAGTAGTTGTAAAAATATCCAGTTAGAGCCACAAGAATTGGAGCCGGGTTTGGTTGCGGCCAGTTGTCCATCTTGTAATGGTGCGTTGGTATCGTTAATGAATTATCGATTTTGGGCGGATCGCTACGCAAGCAATAGCTCTGTTGTTGAATCCGCCAACAATGTAGATATCACTGAATCAGAATCGGTTCATTCCTGCCCAAAGTGCAGTCGATTAATGCTGAAATACCAAATCGGCCCGTATACCAATCACAAACTGGATTTGTGCAGCGCTTGTGATGAAGCCTGGTTAGATAAAGGCGAATGGCACTTGCTAAAACAATTGGATTTACAAGGAAAATTACCCAGGATTTTTACTGATGCATGGCAACGTAATATTCGCAAACAACGCCAGGAAATTGCAATGAGTGATCGTTACCAAAAGTTGCTTGGCCAGGAAAGTTTTGCCAAAGTCAAAGAATTCAGGGATTGGCTGCGCGAACAGCCGAACCAGGATGCCATAAAGCAATATTTGATTTCACACCAGGATTAATCAACGAAAAAAACAGGAGTAGTTTTATGATTGAATCACGCGATTATCTGGAAATGTCATTCCGTTCTATCCAATGCTTTTCCAATGATGGAAAACTGGACGCTGCTGAATTGGGAAAAATTTTGGAAATAGCGGAGAAGGATGGTGTTATTGACAATAACGAAATGCGGGTACTTAAAAATATCATTTCAAGAATCAAACCGCATGAATTAAATGATGCTATGCGCGTGAAGATGTTGGAAATCAGTCAGAAAATTTCTGCTTAAGAGTGATTTTGGTATAGTCTTGCACAGACTATACCGTTTATTAATCACCTTTTTTTGTGGGTTGCCCAACGATATTTTGTGTTACCTCATTCAATTCTGCGGGGCGGTCGGAAATCATTTCCTGATTAAGATGAATTTGCAATTCAAGCGATGCGACTCCGACATTGATAGATGATGTGAGTGATATCGGTTGATCTGCCAATGGTCGATCTTTTAATTCTTCGAGCGCAATTTCCAGAATACGATACATTTGAGCAGTGGATGCCCTTACTGCTTTTTCGTTTAATGAATCAACACCGCTGCTTACCGAATTGGTAACTGCCCCTATGGCGTCACTTGTAATTACCAATGCTTGATTGCCGAGGTCTTTCATTTTATCCAGCATATTGGGTTCTCCCGAATTTGAATTTGATTATTTCTCTTCAATCTCATCAACATCTACTTGTCCGCTCATGCGGCGCGTAAAGTGCGACCAGCACATGCCAACGGCGAGAAGGGCGGCGAGCAATACTTCGATGACCCACGCCATAGTGGAAATATTGCTTACGCTGAGGAAACCCCAGTAGATAAAAAGCCATACTAAACTGGCGAAAAGCGCGGCCAATACGATAATGCCGAGGATACCCAATGAGTTGAGCGTGGCCTTGATGTAAATTCCCCAGCCAATTAGCAGGATTAAACCGGCAATAACAATATAAGGAGTGATATGGCTGAGGCTGTTATGAACCCAATGGAAAAATGAATAGCCGCTGGGGTTGTAACTGAGTAGTACCAGTAATAACGCGAATAGAAAGCGCACGGCAACACCGGAAGCAGTTAGATTCATAGCGGGTTCCTTTGTAATAAGTGAATAATTATTGGGAGAAATAGCGACGGTATTTTATAAAGCCAATCTTTGCATCCGGGTCATAACCCATGGCGGTGTAAAAATCCCGCGCAGAGCGGTTCTCGTTGCTGGTTTGTAGCATAATCTTGCTACAGTCATGCTGTAAACACAGCGCTTCAATATAATCCATCATGCTCTTGCCGATGCCTTCGCGCTGGTACTCTGCGCTGACGATAACATTTTCTACCACTGCAAATGGCTGGTGTTGAAACATGACATCCTGACATAAACAGACCAATGCGGTAGCAATAATTTCGCCATCGTCATCGCACACCAGTAAAAAGGTGTTGTCACTTTCGCCAATGGTGGCAATGCGTTCAGGGAGCACGGATGGTGGCGATAGCGTGTTTAGTTCGCTATAGAGTTTGCTGATTGCTTCTGCGTCACTGGCTTGAGCGCGACGAATATTGCGCATGTTTAATTGCTCGCTGCTTGTTGTGGTATTGCCTGAATTTGTTCGAGTACCCAGCTTTCAACTGCCAAGTCGTCGTAGATATTTCCAGCATAAATAATATCAGGAATATAAGGGATATTATCCTGACGCATTCGCTTGTTCCATTTTTTTGCAGGCACCATGAACTCGAATATTTCGCCGAAATAACGACTTTGCATTTCCGCAACTTCTATATAGGATGTATCAGCATTCGTCGGTTCACCGACATGGATAAGGCCTGGAATAAGTTTGGCCATGTCTACAAAATCCAGGCAAGCGCTTGAGCAACGACTGCTGGTAAGTAGGACAATTTGCTTTGATGATTTCCATTCCGTTGACTGGTCTTTTGTATCAATATTATTGTCATTAGATGTATGCTCAAAAATTTCGGACTGCTTAAAATAGGGTTGGCCATTTTCCAGTGATTTTTTAACTTTATTTTTGGCGGCGCTAAGAAATTTCGCAGGTGATGAATTTGGACCTTGGGTTTTCAATACGTGTTGCAATTTGTAATCCCAGTTCCAGTAGAGTCTCCAGCTGGCCCTGAACTCAGCATCTGCGCCGGAAAATCTCAAATCCCATTCTCTGAAAATATAATTTTTTTCATCGTCATCTAAAGCCCGACTAATAATATTGAATCCATGGCTTGAGCTTCCTCCTGCGTTCAATCGCGTATCAAAGATAATGACTTTCTTCGTTTTAAAATTCTCTAAATCGTTTAATAGTTGTTGTTGGCGTTGATTGGCTTCAGTTGAGTTGAGTCGAAAATCGCTTGCGGTAATCCATAGCACGCCAGGAGATAATTCTTTAACACCTGGTAATTTGTAAGTGGGATTATTTATCGTCCTTATGGCTGCAGTATCTTTTTCGTCGCGCGGTTGCCATCTGAATGGATAACTCTTTTTTGTACCTTTCACTTCAAAAGTACATTCTTTAATATCGGGGCCATCCAATATGGCTACGTTATTGTAACGCTGGCTGAATGCACGAGCAGCTTGCTGGCGTGCGGTTAGAATATGCCAGCGACGATCAAAGTAGGGGGAGAAATTTTTTTGTAGCAATGCATCAATAGGTGTTTGATCGCAACTTAACAATTGTGCATTTTTTGGTGGATATAGATCTCCAGGCTTTGCCAGCTGCACAAAATAACCAGTATGGGTTGCATTGATGGTCCAGCCTGCCCACATGCTTTTTGAGGAATCAATTAGATCATAAGGTGTTTGAAAATAGTTTCCTCCCAAATGGGAGTCTTCGTAGCCATTCAAGTAGAAACGCAAAATTGCATTTGCGTCACCTCCTGTTTTTACCAGCGGGAGCGATTTTTTTGCTTCTTCATAACCTTGGATGTGCCAATACCGAAATTCAATGGCCTTTTTATCCAAAACCGCCGGATGGACCTCATCAATGGCACGATGAATATATTCCAAATGAGCTGCTGCACGTTTTTGCGGGGTGAGATAAAGGCCATAAAATATTGTCGATGATAATAATAGTAAACCAACAATAGCCAAGGTAATAATATTAATTTTTTTAATCATTACGAAAGTCCATTTATACTTTTCTGTAAAGTGTGATTAGCTCTTTGCTTGCACCAAAACCCACGGCTTTATCACCACCGCCCACACCAATGCATCTGCTTCATACCATTGCAATGCCTGCGAATCTTTAACTACATCAACCAAACCGGACTCCATCCACAGTTTTAGCTGGGTGGCATTATCAGCTGCAATTTGCGCAGCTACCTGTGTGAGATCCAGATTTGAATCCACAGCAATCGCATTACCGCTGGCGAAAAAGCGCTGGAGTTCACGCCAATGGATTTGTGCGGTTTCCAAATTAATTTGTTGTTCAAGTTCGTTGGCCATCATTATCTCTTTGAAAAAGGCGAGGGATTACGCGCTCATTGCCCGCGCAACGCGTGAATTGTTTGGTTTTCCTAAAATATTGCTGATGGTGTTGCCTGCATGAATTAATTTTTCCAAATCAATTCCGTGTTGAATTCCCAAGCCATTTAATAAATACACCACGTCTTCCGTGGCTATATTACCCGTGGCGCCGACTGCATAAGGACACCCGCCTAAACCAGCAACCGAAGAATCCACCACGCTTACACCTGTTTCCAATGCTGCATAAATATTGGTGAGCGCCTGGCCATACGTATCGTGCATGTGTACAGCAATTTTTTCGATGGGAATGGTGCGTGCGAGAACGTTCACCAGGTTTTTAATTTGTCCGGCTGTGCCGACGCCAATCGTGTCGCCCAGTGAAACTTCATAGCAACCCAATGCAAGTAGATCATTCGCAATACTTGTAACAATGTGTGGGTCAACCTTACCTGCGTAAGGGCAACCGGCAACACAGGAAATATAGCCGCGCACCGGAATCTGTTGTTGTTTTGCGGCAGCGATTAATGTTTCAAAACGCACGATGCTTTCGGCAATAGAACAATTGATATTTTTTTGACTAAAGGCTTCGGATGCCGCTGCAAAAATGGCGACTTCATTGGCGCCTGCAGCAATCGCTCGTTCATAACCTTGCAGATTGGGTGTGAGTGCCGCGTAAGTTATGCCGGCTTTGCGTGTAATACCGGAAAATACCTCTCCGCTATCGGCCATTTGCGGCACCCATTTGGGATTTACAAAACTACCCGCTTCAATGTATTTCAAACCGGCATCAACCAGGTTTTCAATCAGCTGGATTTTGGCGCTGGTAGCAATGGCTTGTTTTTCATTTTGCAAACCATCACGTGGGCCAACTTCGATAATACGGACGTGCTGTGGGAAATTCATACTGAGAAAAACCAAATAAAATAGATAGGCGAGTCTAACAGAAAGACGTTTCGGCTTGAACGGTTGTGAGGCTAGAGACGCTTATGGAATCAAGCTGATTGTTGGCTATTTTCCTGCGCGCGCTCGGCATCCAATAGCACCTGGTTTAATTGGTCCAATTGAATGGGTTTGGTAGCAAATGCATTCATACCGCATGAATATGCTTTATCAGTTTCTGCTTGTTGTACACCAGCGGTGAGCGCCACAATCCAGGGCTGGGGACCGGCATTTTGTTGTGCGCGAATTTTTTCGGTGGCAGTGTAACCATCCATAAATCGCATTTGAATATCCATCAGAATCACATCTACAGGCATTTTAAGGCATGCCTCTACCGCTTCTTTACCATCTGCTACCGCAGTGACATTGATATAGCCGAGTTTGGATAACATTTTAATAATAACCATTTGATTTACACTGTTGTCTTCAACAACAAGTACACGCGTTTTTTTATTGTGTTGCGGTTGCTGGCGTGTTTGCGAATCCGGGTGATGGCTACCTAATTTGAGCGCGCGCAGTAACGCGCGAACCAAATCATTATTGCGCGTCGGTTTTTGCAGGCTGATATAGGGCGTTATTCGGCCATTATGTCTCCCCGATGCACTGCTTAATATTATTGTGGGAATAGGGTCGTTTGGACGCATATCCTTCAGGCGTTTTGCTAATTCGCTGCCAGTAATTCCCGGCATGCATTGGTCCAGAATGGCGACATCAAAATGATGCCCGAGACCTGCGTTTTCCAATGCATTTTCAGGTGATGCGTAGGCCGTTGCACGCATGCCCCATTGCATTAACGTGGCGGCTAATATTTTTCGATTGGTGGCATTGTCATCGACAATTAATGCATGAAGGTTTTTAAATTGACTGGTGTCCAGTGATTGTTGCTCATGCTCTTTATCTTCATAGATGGTTTGGGTAGTAAAATAAAAATGAGTGCCTTTGTGTGGTTTGCTGACAAACCAGATGTCACCACCCATTTGTTGCACAATTTTTTTAGATATTGCCAGCCCTAAACCTGTGCCACCGTATTTGCGGGTAATTGAAGAGTCTGCCTGGGTAAATACTTGAAATAAATTATGTTGGTGTTCGTCGGGAATACCTATTCCGGTATCGCTAACCGTAAAGAGCAGCTTGCAACTATTTTCATCGCTATTTTTATGCTCCAGTTTGATATTCAGTATGACTTCGCCGCGCTTGGTAAACTTAATGGCATTGCCAATTAAATTGATTAATACCTGGCGGATTCTTGATGAATCACCTTCCAGATGAAGCGGCACATCCGGTTCAATATAATAATTAAGCTCCAACTCTTTATCGGACGCGCTTTTTGCAAACAGCTCCAGAGTGTCTTCAATAAGTTCGCGCAAATGAAATGAATGGATATCCAAAATAATTTGACCAGCTTCGATTTTGGAGTAATCCAGAATATCGTTGATGATGACTAACAAACCTTCGCCACAACTTTGAATAGTGCGTACCAATTGTTGCTGTTCATCGTCCAGTTTTGTTTCACCCAGCAGGGACGCGCAACCAATAACACCGTTCATCGGTGTACGAATTTCATGGCTCATGACGGCGAGGAACGAACTTTTTGCAATAGCGGCTTGTTCTGCTGCTGATTTCGCATTGCCCAATGCGCGCTCGGTATGTACTTGCTCAGTGATATCACGGGTTAACCCCACCAATCCAATCAGGGCTTGATTGTCATCAAAAATGGGTACCTTGATGGAATCCAGGTGTTGATCACTACCATCAGTATTTTTAAGTGATTCGCGAAAACGAATCATCTTTCCCTCGCGCATCATTTCCTGTTCGGCATCAAAAATTTGTTGCGCCTGACTGGGCGTAAATCGGGATGAATCTTTATCGGTTTTTCCTAACCAGTGGCTCGATGACGTGAACCCATGGCATTCCTTCCAGGCTTTATTGCCGCCCAGAAAGCGTGATTGGCTATCTTTATAATAGAAAAAATCAGGCAGATGATCTTGCAGGAATAAAAAGTAATTAGCCGATTTTATCGCCGCTTCTTGTTTCTGATGGCTGGCATCAATAGAAAAAATGGCGCCTGACCAAGTGCCAATACCATTATCAAGTTCACGATTCGCTTGCAGCAGGTAACGGCACTTGTCGCCGGTGGTGTGCGTATAGCTGAATTCAAAATTGATCAGATGATCTGTTTGTGACTCGGTATTTCTGACTCGTTCGGCAAATCGTTGTTGTAACAGGGATTTTTCCGGATCAGGAATCAGCTCGAAAAAAGCGCCCGGATTAGCGAGCACTCTTGCCGGTGACACATCGAAAAATTTGTTGATTGCAGGGCTGCAATAATCAAACTTCCCGCCATTTTGGGAGGTTTTATAAATAAACAATACAAAGGGGAAATTATTATTTTGCTCCATTAGTTGAGTTCCAGCGTTGCACAGCGCTAGCTATGGTGGCATAAGACTCTATATTTGCCACTAAATTGCAGGCTTTAGCGATTAACCGCAATTTAATTAGCCTAGCCGAAATCCACCGTTTTGCCACTGTAGTTGGCGGGTCAGTCTTCACCCCAACGTGGCATAAGATCTTGCGGGATGCTTAATTGATCCAGTATGCGGGCGACAATAAAATCAATCAGCTCCTGCACAGTTTGCGGTTGCATGTAAAAACCGGGACTTGCCGGTAACACTACCACACCCATTTGGGTGAGCTTCAACATGTTTTCCAAATGTATTTCGGAGTAGGGGGTTTCGCGTGGTACGACGATTAATTTGCGTCGTTCTTTCAGGGCCACATCGGCGGCACGTTCAATTAAATTATTGCTGGCACCATGGGCAATTGCCGATAAGGTTCCGCCGCTTGCAGGGCAAATGACCATCGAACTGGGTGAACTGGAGCCAGATGCTACGGCGGCAAACCAGTCATCTTTTGCCAGCAGTTGCAGTTGGTCTTCATCGACATCAAACATGGAACAGAGTAGTGCTTGCTGCTCATCAATATCGCGCGGTAAATCCACATCTGTCTCGGTGCGAATCACCACCTCTGCGGCGCTGGAAATCATCAAATACACTTTGCAATCGGCGGCTAATAAACACTGCAATAACCGCAATCCATATTGCGCACCGGAGGCACCGGTAATGGCAAGGGTGATAGTGCGTAATGTGGGTTGAGTCATTTACGTGGCCTCAGATTCTGGTGGATATAGGTAGAGATTCCATTTTTTGGCGGCGTGCCGCTTAAATGAGTTTACGTAATTCATTTAAGACAACTCGCGCAGCCAAAAAAGTGGTGGAAAAGATTAGCGACCCACTATTTCTTTTACGAATGCAGTGATATTTGCATCCTGGCTGTTTTCAAAGAAACACGCCTGGAAGCGCTCGCCCGTCACCGCGGTTTTTACGATTTCCGGATCAATTGCACGCAAGCCATCCAAATAATTTTTAGCAGTAGCTTGTTTTACATTGGTGAGAATACCTGCATTGCGTACTTGTGATTCACGACGTTCGGCGGGGTAACCCTGACCGCGAACACCAGTGAATGCTTTTTCAAAAATATTGCGGATATTTAACTCGGCGCCCCAGCCAAAACCTTTCGCGAAAGGCAGTGCCAGCGCATTGCCGTTGTTCACTTGCGCGAATAAATAGGCATCGGTTGGCTCTATGCAATAACCGCAAAATACACCGGGATGTGCGTTGAGCGACATCATTGCACCTTGGCCTGTGCCACAACCACTTACCACAAAGTCTACTGATTTTGAATTTAACAACAGGCTGGCAATAACACCTAAATGGATGTATGTCAGGTAATGGTCATTGTCATCGCTCATACCAACGTTAAATACAGCGTGTTTTTGTTCTGTGGCGACGTCTTTGAGTTGTTGCAAAATAATAGCGTTTTTGGCCGCTTGGCTAAATTCATTCATTAACGCGATTTTCATGGGAATACTCTCCTGTCAGCAAATTAAAAAGATGTTTTCTTTTTTCAGCCTCTGTAGTGCTGCTTTGATAATGACCGAGTTTTTCAGGTGGATTATTGAATCACCTGATTTTACATTGCATGTTTAGTGAGATGATCAATGAGTTTTTGATGCACGCCGCCAAATCCTCCATTACTCATAATCACAATATGCGTATTGGGTTCGCTGATGGAAATGGCACAGTGGATTAGTTCATCCAGATCGCGCAATAATTTTGCGGGCACCGGACTTTTATTAACGATTTCGTCCATGGCCCAATCGACATTGGCAGGTTGATACCACAGGACATCGTCGGCGTCGGTGATACTTTTGTTGAGTGAACTTTTATGCACGCCCATGCGCATGGTGTTGGAGCGAGGCTCGATAATGGCGATAATTTTTTCGCTACCTACTTTTGCACGCAAGCCGGCGAGTGTGGTTTTTATCGCAGTGGGGTGATGCGCGAAATCGTCGTAAACTTTAATGCTATGCACATCGGCCACTATTTCCATACGGCGCTTTACGCCGGCAAATTGCTCAAGCGCTTTGGCGGAATGCTCTGGTGTGACGCCAACATGACGTGCGGCGATAATCGCAGCCAAGCCGTTGTTGACATTGTGAATCCCGGTTTGTGCCCAGTGAATTTGTGCAACCTCATTGCCGTTGTGCATGACTGCAAATGCAGAGCCATCAACCGCTAAAAGGCGTGCCTGCCATTCAACATTATTTTCTTGCGGTGATTGCTCATCGCTAATCACTGCAAATTGTTGTTGTGGTGTCCAACAGCCTTGCTGGATAACTTCTGTTAGTGCTTTATCGCTGCTGGGTGAAATTAATAAACCATTATCAGGCACTGTGCGCACTAAATGGTGGAATTGTTTTTGTATCGCGGCGAGATCCGGGAAAATATCGGCGTGGTCAAATTCGAGGTTATTCAAAATCACCGTGCGCGCATTGTAGTGAACAAATTTGGATCGTTTATCAAAAAAGGCGCTGTCGTATTCATCGGCTTCCACCACAAAAAATGGTGTACTGCCTATACGTGCAGACGTGGGAAAATTTTTGGTTACACCACCGATTAAATAACCCGGTTCCATTCCCGCGTATTCCAGAATCCAGGCCAGCATGGATGACGTCGTCGTTTTCCCGTGCGTACCTGCAACGGCTAACACCCATTTGCCTTGCAGAACATGGTCGCGTAGCCACTGCGGGCCGGAAGTGTAGGGGATGCCCTGGTTGAGTACAAATTCTACGCTGGGATTGCCGCGGCTCATGGCATTGCCAACGACAACCAGGTCTGGCAATGCTGGCATATGTGGAGGTTGTAAGTACACAGGATCATATCCCTGGATCAATTCAATCCCTGCTTGTTCAAGTTGGGTGCTCATCGGGGGGTAAACATTGGCGTCGCTTCCGGTCACCCGGTGACCGAGTTGTTTGGCAAGTTGGGCGAGGCTGCCCATGAAAGTGCCACAGATACCGAGTATATGAATGTGCATATTTAACTCATTATTGACTAGGGATTTCGCAGTTTATATGGGGGGATTAACCTATACTTTTTCATGGATTGCAACCTGATTGGTTTTTTTTGCGGAGTTTCACTCATGGCCTTGGGGCGATTGACTATTGGTTTGTGGTTGATAATAGCTATACAGACAAGTGGCGTTGCCGTTGCAGTCGAGACAGCTTCATCTGCTTCACAAACCAAGGTTCGGGTGATTAAAGTCGCTGCAGCCAAAGCCGAGTTTGCAGTTGCGCAAGATTATTTTGTGACCTTGTTACGCCTTGCGCTGGAAAAGGGCGCTAACGGCAGGATAGTTCCCGTTATTCATGACACCCAATTAATGGAGCAGGATTTGGGCGTTCAGGAAATGATTCGTGGAAAAAAAGTAGATGTGTATTGGATGGGAACAGATCAGGAGCGCGAGCGAAAATTACGTCCCATTCGTATTCCATTGGATCGAGGGTTGATTGGCCACCGCCGATTTATTATTCATCAACGTATGCAAGGCGCGTTTGATGGTATCAGGGATTTGCAAACCTTGAGTGGCTATTCAGCGTGTCAGGGCGTGGATTGGCCTGATACCAAAGTTCTACAGGGTGCGGGTTTGAAGGTGCGGGAAATTATCAGCTTCGAACGTATCTTTAAAGAGGTCGCGACATTGCGCTGTGAATATTTTCCTCGCGGTTATTTTGAAGGTTATTCAGAAGTAACCCAGCGAAAAGAAGCTTACCCCGAATTGATGTTTTATGAAAAATTGATTTTGGAATATCCGTTTGCGCTTTATTTTTTTGTAAATGCGAAAGATGAAGAATTGGCGCGCTGGATTGAAACCGGTTTGGAAAAAATGATTGATGAAGGCAGGCTTTTGGAGCATATGAAGACACATCCGCTCACCCGGAATGTATTTCCCTTGAATAAAGTGAAAGACGTACGCTGGATTCATATTGATAACCCGGACATGCCAGCAGGCACCGACTATAGCAATCCGCGTTATTGGTTCCAGCCTGATGATTTCAAGTAATTAACATTACGGTTTATTCAAATAACGTGCACGTTTTGCAGCTTTCATTTGATTCAAATCGCCCATGAATAAACCGTCGACACAATTTCCAAATTCCGAATCGACACTGAAAGCAAGCAACTCATAACCGCCCTCTTCATAAAGCGCCGCATATTGCTTAAACAGTACCGGTATTTTGCTGTTTGCTGAATTAAATGCGTCTTGTAAGATTTCAAAACCCTGTTCGCGATCCAGTTTGCTAAATTTGTGCTGAAAATCGATCAAGGTGTCTTCATCAATCTCGTGTGGATGTTTTCCTTCCGCCAAACTTTCACTGTCTTTGTAATAGCGTTCGTAATAAAACACCAATAAATCACGCAATGCTTTGGGGTATTGTGCGCTCATGCTAACCGGGCCAAATACATAACGTATTTCGGGGTGGTGTTGGATGTACGCGCCTAACCCTTGCCACAAATAATCCAGGCTGGCTTTGCCCCAATAATCCGGATGTACAAAGCTTCGGCCTAATTCCAGGCCTTGTTCAAGATACGGTTTGATGGCTGTTTGGAATTCAAACAAGTCGGCGGTGTAGAGCGCATCCATTCCTTTTTTCTGCACGATTTTATGGGCTTCCCCTAAACGATAAGCGCCGGCGATGCATAATTTTTCTTCGTCCCATAACACCAGGTGACGATAGTAATGATCGTATTTATCCAGATCCCGCCGGCTGCCTGTCCCTTCACCGACCAGTCGAAATGTTTGTTCACGCAAACGGCCAATTTCACGCAAGACGGTTGGATGTTGGTTGTAATCACATAAATAAATGGCGTGTTTATCGCGCGTGCTGCCAATCAATTTGGCTGTTTTGAATTCTTTTTTTAAAGCAGCCCGATCTTCCGGATGTGCAATGGTTTTCTCGGTGATAAAAATAGGCGCGCGGTTTTCATTGCCATTTTTTCGCTTGCCGATTTTATAGAGATGTTTTTTCAGACGTTTGATCAACGCTTTGTCGGCGAGCTTGTCGGTCTCCAGCGCATGGTGTGGAATAACTTCACCAACCCGGAACTTAATTTCTGCCGAGTGTTTGTTGAACATTTCATGAGCAAGCAATGCAGTGGCCAAAGGTTTGAAGATCATGGATGCACTGTAAAACAACAGTGAATTTTTGGCAGAAACGAAAATCGGTAGAATGGGGGCGTTGGTTTTGCGCGCAAAATGCAGGAATCCTGCTTGCCACTTTCCGTCGCGGATACCTTTGGGACTCGCGCGGGAAACCTCACCTGCCGGAAAAATAATAATAGCTTCGTCGTTGTTTAATGCTTGCAGGATATTTTTGTAGCTTTGTTTGTAGGCGCCGCGCGTCATGTTATCAAGCGGCAACAATAATTCATGCAGTGGTTCAAATGCCATTAGCATATCGTTGGCAATAATTTTAACGTCCTTGCGCACTTCACTGATCAGGCGTACCAGCGCCAATCCATCTAATGAACCTATAGGGTGGTTGGCAATAATAATGACTCGCCCTTGTGCGGGGATGTTGTTCCGCTCGCGTTGCGACACGCTGTAACTGAAATTGAAATATTCAAAAATCCGGTCAATAAAATCGATGCCCTGATGGCCTTCATGTTCGCGCAAAAATGCGTTGATTTCTTTTTCATGCGTAAGCTTGCGCAAAATGCTGAGCGTGGAATTACGCACGATAGGCGCTTGCTGGTTAAAGCCGGGAAATTTATTGGTAAGAGATTGTTCAATGTTGAGCATGGCAGTCATAACCTTGCGGAATCTTTCGTTTGAGGTTATGACTGCGGTGTGACGGTTGTGTGATAAATCGGTTGCAGTTGTGTGACATTACTAACGGATTGAGGGCAGCGCACTGAGTAATTAGATCGTGCCAGTGGTACCCGTCAATTGCTCTTCCTGTTTCGAAAGCAGTGCTGCATAGGGCGCTTTGAGAGCGATAAATTTACCGCTGTCACTCACGAGTTCAATATGCTCTTGCAAATCAGCATCAATTAATCGTTGGCTAATAAGAATTTCGCCTTTATCCGGTTTCAAATAATTATTGTGTTGCACTACAAAATCTTTCAACAGTGATTTATTGGCGCTGACAGGTGCTGATAACTCATGCACTGCCGCTGCGAGGTGTAAACGCGGGCTGGGGTTCTTTGCGGCGAGATTGCTGAGAAGTTGTGCAGCGCAAACTGCACGGAAGCTGCATTCATAAAACGCTTCGCCGGTGAAATCGATAATCAGCGTCTCGCCTGATAGCATTTGTCGTTGGCCCGAATATAAATTCAGCACACCTTGCAGTTGCTTTTCAAAGCGCCGGATGACGGCGGCAAAACTTTCACTGTTGAGTTGTTGATAGAGTTTGCCCATGTTGGTGATATTTAAACTCAACCGTACGGAGACTTGTTTGGGGGCCTCCGGTTCGGGTTCGGGAATGTCTTCAATGGTGGGTATTTTTTCAACCA
The DNA here is from genome assembly GCA_035490715.1 of Cellvibrio sp. Taxonomy (GTDB): domain Bacteria; phylum Pseudomonadota; class Gammaproteobacteria; order Pseudomonadales; family Cellvibrionaceae; genus Cellvibrio. The sequence goes on along the minus strand of DATJLF010000053.1, from coordinate 115,946 downwards.
ACGCAGTGACTATCTCACTGGTGCTGGGTAGTTTGTCTTTCAGTTGCGACCACCACTGGCGTTGGATTGTCCACCAAATCGCTAATAGCGCGGCGAAAATGGCGCCCATCCACATCAGGAAAAAATGATAATCCCGCTCCGTGTGCAAGGAGACGTCCAGGGTAACTTCCAGGTATCCGGCCACATTGTTATGTAGAGCAATAGGGGCTGAAAATGTATAGCGCTTGCCAATAATCTCCTGGTTGGGTTTAAAGCCGCTTTGTACCAATAATTTATTTTCGATGGTGTGGATAGTGGAACCGATGACATTCGGATACTGGCCTACTTCCAGCAGGATCGCTTGCAGGCTGACCAGGTCTTGTTGCAGGGTGGCATTAACGGCTTGCCGTGCCGCACTGTTTGCCAGCACCTGACCGTAATGGTTGATTTGTTCACGTTGGTTCAATTCGCTGTTATGGCTGTAAGCCCAACCCCCGAAGATGCCGATAACAATCAGCAAAAGGCTGCAAAGGGTAAGTTGAGGGTAACTGCGATAAGTATTGATAATGGCCATTTTTAATTAAGTCCGTGCGCAACTGCATGCGTTAGTAAAATAACCCCGGTTCCTGTCAGAGTCGTTATCGGCGGAATCACATTAGTGTGTCGCCTGGAATTGCATTCTAGCCTAAGTTGCCTGAGCCTGCTAAGCCGTAGTTCTCGCACACAAGCAGCTGTGGCACTGGCTTAATTCGGCTAGAATGCGCGCTTTCGCCCGGCAGAGGCCAACTGTTAGCTACAGGTATCGACCAGCTCATTTAAGAGAGGTTCTGTGAACGAGATTTTACTGATTAATGCATCAGGTGTGGATAAACCAGGTGTAACCCGTGCAATCACCCGGGTATTGGCCGATGTAGGCGCGCGCATTCTGGATATCGGTCAGGCGGTAATCCACGATACCCTGGCGTTGGGTATTTTGGTGGAGCTGCGTATTGCACCGGAAACCCGCATACAACTATTGGAACAGATCCAACAGGCGACCGAACCCCTTGGGATTCAGGTGCGCTTCCAAACCATTACCCCAGAGAGTTATAACCACTGGGCTGACCAGCAAGGTAAAACCCGCCACATCGTGACACTGCTGGCACGGCAAGTGGACGCAGCGATGATTGCACAGCTTACGGCGGTCACCTCCAAACACGGTTTGAATATCGATAGCATTAATCGCCTTTCTGGCCGCGTGCCTCTCGCCGAACTCACTGGCGGTTCCGGTCAATCTAGTGCTTGTGTGGAATTTTCCGTGCGCGGTACTCCGGATGACCTGGCGGCCCTGCGCGCTGACTTTATGGATCTTTCTGCTCGTTTGAATATTGATGTGGCTTTCCAGCGCGATACTGTTTATCGCCGCAATCGTCGTCTGGTGTGCTTCGATATGGATTCGACACTGATTGATGCGGAAGTAATTGACGAGCTAGCCAAGGCAGCCGGTGTGGGTGAACAGGTTTCGGAAATCACCGAAGCGGCGATGCGCGGTGAACTGGACTTTAAACAAAGTTTTGCTCGCAGGATGGCATTGTTAAAAGGTTTGGATGAGTCTGTGCTTGCGGGAATCGCTGCACAATTGCGATTGAATGAAGGTGCGGAAAAATTAATTTCCACGCTGAAAAAGCTTGGCTATAAAACCGCAATTCTTTCCGGTGGTTTTAATTATTTTGGTCGGTATTTGCAAAATAAACTCGGCATTGATTATGTGTACGCCAACGAGCTGGATATCGTTGATGGCAAAGTCACCGGTGAAGTAAAAGGTATCGTTGTGGATGGTAAGCGTAAAGCGGAATTGTTGGAGATGCTGGCCAAGCAAGAGGGAATTGCATTGGAACAAGTGATCGCTGTGGGTGATGGCGCTAATGATTTGCCAATGCTGAGCGTTGCCGGCCTGGGGGTTGCTTTCCGGGCGAAGCCGTTGGTGAAAGCATCTGCCGAACACAATATTTCGAACCTGGGATTGGATGCGATTTTGTATTTGTTGGGCTTCCGTGAGCGAGATAAGTTGTAAACGAAAACTCACTCGCAAAAAAAAACCGGAGCACTCCGGTTTTTTTATGTTTCCCACATGGCACGGGGAAATTACGATTCCATATTAAAATCGTAATTCATACCGGTGCTGGGTTCTTGCAAATAATGACCTTGAATATAATGGGCACCAGCTTGCCACAACGTAGAAAGTACACTGGCATTTTCCACAAAGGGTACCAAGGTGATTTTGTTTTCACCGTTGAGCTTTTCAATTAATTGAATCAGTGTTTCCGGGCTTTCATTATTATTCTGAATGTCTGTAGTGAAGGAGCCATCGACTTTAATCATGAATGCCTGTACATGGTTTAACGTCGTAAATGGATTTAATGCACATCCAAAATTACTGATCGCGAAATGGGTTTTGAGTTTTTGCAGGCCTTCAGCAAAATTTTTCGCAGCATTCAGGTGATTGGTAACATCAATTTCCTGTGCCTGGAAGACAATTGACTCCGGTGACAATTTGGCGGCTTTGAACGCAACTCCTAACCAGGGAATCAAAGACTCATCGCACAACGATTGACGGCCAATATTAACAATTAATTTGGTTTTATTACCTTTGGCGCGATGTTGCGACAACATCTTGATCGATTCCAGGATGACCCAGCGATCAATTTTAGTGGCCGCGCTGATATTAGCGGCCGCCTCCAGGAAATGGTTGGGTGAAATCTCTTCGCCTTTATCATCCAGCAAACGCAAATATACTTCGTAATATTCTTCGTCAGAGCCCCGCAGGCTAATAATCGGCTGGAACAGTAAACGGAATCGATCTGAAGCAAGCGCTTGCTGGATTGCCGTCGCAATATCAATTTTAATTTCACCTTTTGGCGCATCGGGTTCAAATAGTAATGCGCAGTTACCGTTGTTAGCGCGCGCTTTTTCCATGGCAACTCGCGCTTGTTCGATAACGGTATTGGTGTTGGTTGATGTTTCATTAATTAGCGATATACCAATACTGCACGTGATTTGCAGGGTTTTATGGTCGATCTCAATAATATGGCCTTCAACGTCCTTACAGAGTTGTGTTGCGCGGTTTACCGCTGCATCTGCTTTAACATTGGGGGCAATAATCGCAAAGGTGGAGTCGCTCAGGCGCGCGATGGTATCGCTGGTATTTGCTTTAGCACGAAGCAGTGTTGCTATATCTACTAGCGCCAAATCTGCGCCCGCAACACCAAACGTACTTTTAATGCGTTCACTAAAATTATCCAGTTCGATATAAAACAAACAGTAAATTTGTTTCTCATCAATAGTGTCGATAATGTGATCGAGCTGGTTCAGGAAATATTGGCGGTTGTAAACGCCAGTGACCAGGTCTTGCCATTTAATTTGTTTGAGTTGTGCTTCCAATGCTTCGTTGTTGCTGTGTGCAACAGTGGTTGATGCGCGCGCAAGGAATTGTATGCAGGGCTCTTCATCGTAAGTAACCAATGACACTTCAAGGTCTATATGCTTTTGTTCACCCTTCTGGGTAATACCGGTGAAGGCCAATGAACTGGATTCTGCTTCTTCGCCTTTGAAGGTGAAATCTTTCAGGAAGTTTTTCAGACGGTTCTGATCCGAATCGGCAACCATATCCATGATCGGCATGGCTTCGATATCGTCTTTGTTTTCGTAGCTGAACAACTCAGCGAAGGATTCATTGGCATACAGATACAAACCATCTTGCACGAAAGCGATAGCATCGCGGGAGCTGTCCAATAATTGCTGGCTGCGCCGTTCGGCTTCACGGAAGCGGCGGTCTGCATTGCGACGTGCCTGGCGCTGCTCACGGTTGCGCAGCTCGCGGTCGATCACCAGTAGTAAGTGTTGGTCATCATCCAGGTTAACAACATCATTCGCTCCTAAACGCAAACCTTCTACGACGGCAAAAGGGTTTTCATCTTCATCCAGCTCGCTTAAAAAAATGACGGGAACGTCTTTATTCAGGCGACGAATTTGTTTGATTGCTGATTGTGGTGTTGGGTTGGTGGTTTTGTCATTGCCAATTAACAGATCCCAACTTTGTTCCTGTAACAGTTTGACCAGGGCTTCTTCGCTTTCGACATGTTGGGCGCGGCAGGGATGACCGGATGCATGCAGCATGCTGATCAGTCGTTCCACTTCGGAGCGCGAGTTGTTCAGGATTAATAAGCGGATGGTATCTGTTGTTGTCATATGTCTTCTATTTATCAGGTATACCTTCGGGGTATAGGCAGGGCGATAGCCGCAATTGACTATAGCGCTTTTTTCCGCATCCGAGCCGCCGCCAATCCAGTTGTTGGTTAAGTTTTGTTGGTTAAGGCGTTGGCAACAGGCAGCCAGTAAACCTGAAAACTCTACCTTGTGTCGGCGTTTGCTTGCCTCGGCTGACGCTCTGGTGAAGGGCTATATTACTGAAATCACTTGATCGCTCAACCTCACATGCGATTTATGCGATCTGGTCGTTGCTTTTGTGGCTTTGTTCGCATTTTGGTGTGCAAACCCTGATCGATTTATTGCCAGACTGAATCGAAATCGTCCTTTTTCTCTTCCGCAGGTTTTGCACTTGCCAGTTCGCGAAAACCAAATTGACTGAACGCGCCGGTAGAAAAAAGGCGATTGGTAAGTTGTACGGAAACATCTCCTTCATAGCTCACGCCAGATTGGGGCTGTAAATACAGGCGTGCCTTGCCGTATTCATGGAAGCTGATGGCATTGGCAATTAAGCTGGGCGGTTGGTTAATGGCCTTTAGCTCTGGAATTTGCAATGCGCGCAGATACTCTGCAAACCCTCCTGTCTTGTGAACGGCAGCGAGGCCTACCGGGATTGCATGGGGAGCCAAAATTTGAATCCCTAACTGGGTAGCGCCTTTGGTTTGATGCGCCCAACGCACTACACCTATCGACCATTTGGTGCGTCCATGTTCACGTAATCCGAGGAGTTCGCCGGCCCGAACTTGCACCGGTATTTCATCGCGCCATTCCAGGCCATATCCACCAAGGCTACGGTCAAGCAAGGGAACACTATAAACAGGATGATGACCCTGGTAGCCCTCTTTTTCTTGTTTCTTCAACTGTTTTTCAATGTTCAGGGTCGAGAGGCTTTGGCCGTCCAGCACAGTGCCTTTGATATCAAAGGTGTCCCCCCAGGGATCATCTTCTTTCTGCGCGCTATCCGTTTTTAATTGCACACCGCGCTTTTGGTAGATGGCGCCTTTATCGGGCGTGCCGCTAACCGCATTTGTCTGGTTTAGGAAAAGGTTGAAAGGCTGCCCGGCAGCAAGATGGAAGTGAATATTCGTTAACCCTACGGTCACCTCGATATCGGTGTCGACTTCCTGGCGTTCGAAGCTACGCATCGCCAGATGGCTCCAGGCTTGTTCCAAATGGTTAACCAACGCGGGCGTAATGCTCACCTGTGAGAGTGGGTTGGTTTCAGAATCGGCTGAAACACTTTTAAACAACTCCATCACTTTTTGCACCAGTTGGGTGGTGCGTAGCTCTAACAGCGCGGATGAAGCGGCTTCGCCACGCCAGCTGGACTTGTAAAAAGGTGGCCGGTTGCTATCCAGGAGTACGACAAACAGGTTTTCCTTGCCGGCGGGAGTATAGGTTTCCAGTTCTGCTTGATGGGCCAGTAACTCCAGGAGCTTATAAGTGTTTTCAATCTCATCCTGACGCAGTTGGTTGGGGCGAGCTGTCGCCATCAGCAATATACGTAAGTAGATATGATGAACATTGTGGAGGCCGCGATGAAATGGCAGGTTTTCCTCCACAGCGATGTGCTCCAGCTGCATCAATCTTGCCAGTTGATACAGGCTATGGATTTCCGCCCAGACTTGGCTTGATATAGGTAAATACAGTTGGTACGAGCGTAGCAATAACAAACCCAGCGCTGTCATCGCACGCTGGATTGCTAATACCAGTTGCTGCGAGTGGTCGGGCTTATCAGGTGTTTTACGTGATTTGATGCACAGCTCGCGGACTACTGCGAGGTATCCATTAAGGAAATGCTTCTGGATTGCCTGTGCAACGGTCGCAGTCTTCAGCGCGGCTTCAGGCAAGATCAACGGTTGGTTCAGGTATTTCAGGGCAAGTCCGTTCAATGTCTGGTGTACGGGAATTCGCAATAACTCCAACAGCTGGAGACGGTTTTCCCAACCGGTTTTTAATTGGCTGAGTTCATGGACAGCAGTATATAAATGCCCGCTGACTTGCTGGGCCTGGGTTAAGGGGAGTTGTTGCAACCATTGTTTAACCTGGGATTCTTTACTTCCACCGCAAAAGCTGAGCTGTGCCAGGTTGTGAGCTGGCACTATCAGCTTGTTCAATAAGGGTTGAAAATCGATGTCCAGGGTCATTCATCCGCCATCAGCAATATGCAGTTATAACTATCTTGTTGAATATAGACAATTTTAGACGAATTTCTCGCCTTTCCTTTTTTACTGCAAGCCGCTCTCTTTCAACTCTCCCAATCAATGGTTGGAAAGGTATGGCGTTTGTTTTCTTGTGTCCTTGTACTATTTTTATAGTCCGCCTAAAACTTCTATAACTGCGGCAATCACAACGATAACTACACCTGTAACCACCGGAGTTTCCTTTAATGCGTTCCATTTCCATGAAATATAAGTTGATCCTGCTCGGATTAGTACCCGGCATAGTGATTTTGCTGGTGTTGCTGGCCTTGGTAAGTTCGCGGATGAACAAGGTCGTCGATAAGGATATGGAGGTGTTGCGCGATACATTGGTTGAGGCCCACAAGGCTGAGTTGAGCCATTCGCTGGATGTGGCAAATTCGTTGGTCAAGCCGCTTTACGATGCTTCCACTGGCAATGACGGGCCGGAAAAAGCGCAAGCCATAGAGCTGCTTAAACGCCTTAAATATGGGAAAGATGGTTATTTCTTTGGTTACGATGGTAATTCCGTGCGTGTGTTCTCAGGCACCGATAGCGCCAAAATCGGTGAGAGTTTCCAAAATTATAAAGACGTGAACGGTGTTTACCTTATTAATGAACTGGTAAAACAAGGCAAGGCTGGCGGCGGGTTTGTAACCTATCATTTTCCGCGGCAAGGCCAGGGTGAAACGGCTTACCCGAAACTAAGTTACGCCATCTGGCTGGATAAATGGAACCTGATGGTCGGCACCGGTTTTTACATCGACAATGTGGATGAATCGGTTGAGTCAGCGCGCAAATTGAGCGAAGCCTATATTCATTCAACCCTGATGATTATTTTTTCTGTCGCGCTGGTATTGCTGATTGGTATTTCGTTATTGGCAATTTACATCGCGAATAAAACTCTCGAGCCCTTGAATGGGTTAGGGCGCAGCCTGGAGGAGATTGCGCGTGGCGGTGGCGATTTGACCCGTCGCTTGAAACGCACCAGCGATGATGAAATCGGTGCGGTGATTTCTGCGTTCAATACCTTTGTGGATTCAATCCACGGCATGATCCAGCGTATCCAGCAGTTAACGCTGCAAGTGGCAGACATCGGCCAGCAGGTATCGCGCGATACCACGTCCACATTCCAGACACTGGATCACCAGCGCGAGCAGACTTTGCAAGTTGCCAGCGCCATGAACGAGATGGCTGCATCGGCAGTCGAGGTTGCACGCAGCACACAGGATGCCGCCAGTGCTGCAGAGGTCGCTGAACAAACCACCAAGGCTGCGCAAAAAACGGCGGGCCGTTCAATCGACAATATTCATCAGTTATCAAATGAGGTCCGCTTGAACACGGACGGGTTGCAGCAATTGCAGGCGGATGTGAATGGCATCGGTGCTGTGTCTGATGTGATTCGTGGCATCGCGGAGCAAACCAATTTACTCGCCTTGAATGCCTCCATTGAGGCGGCGCGCGCGGGCGAAATGGGGCGTGGGTTTGCGGTTGTGGCGGATGAAGTTCGGGCGCTTGCTGCACGCACCCAGGCATCCACCCAGGAAATCCAGGGCATGATTCATCGCTTGCAAACCAGTACCACAGCGGCGAGCGATTCCATTAAACGCAGTTTGGTAAAAGGCGAGCTGTCGGTGGAAATGGTGACGGAAACCTCGACGGCATTGAAATCCATTGATGATCAGGTGAGCACTATCAACCAGCGTGGTTTGCAGATAGCGACTGCGGCGGAAGAGCAAACGCAGGTGATCGAGTCCATCAATAAAAATATGCATGCCATTGCCGACGCGACGGAAACGGCCAGCCAATACGCAGCGCGATCCCATGAATCGGGTGATTCTCTGGCGAAAGTGGGGGCAGAGCTTCAGCAATTGGTGGGTCAATTCAGAACCTGATTTTGAGCTTTTTTGGTGCGATTTTAGTAGGCATTCAGTCAATGAAGGCTGGCGCGCTTTTTAAAATTGCACCATGAAAAAACACGCTCGTGCCCATGACCTCAAAAACTGCGTTTAACTAGGGCAAAAATTATTGTTGTTCAGTTGTACGGAGTACTCAACGATATTCCAGGTGTCTACTGTCTTCAGAAAAATACAATAAAAATCAATAAATTAGCGGCTTCTTCGCGTTAGGTTTTCCTGGCGATCTGCAAAAACTCTTGCGTAACAAGTCACTGGCATAGCCATTGCTAAACCCCTCGCATTGAGGAGTTGCAACCCTATGTCTGAATCCCATCTGTCGATAAATAGTAAACCCGAGAACAAATCTGTACGGTCCGTATGCCCATACTGCGGCGTGGGCTGCGGCATGGTGCTGGAAACCGATGGCAAAAAAGTCATCAAGGTCAGCGGTGATAAGAGTCACCCCTCCAATTTCGGACGGTTGTGCACCAAGGGCCAAACCAGCGCCCAGGCGTTGGTGAATTCCGGTCGCATGGAGTCTGCATTTGTACGCACCGAGCGCAACCGCGACCCGGTAAAAACCCCGATAGCGCAAGCCATTAGCTACACCGCCAAACGCCTGCGGGAAATTCTGGACGAGCACGGCCCTGACGCGCTCAGCTTTTATGTCTCCGGGCAAATGTCCATTGAGTCCCAATATCTGGTCAATAAACTCTGCAAGGGTTTTATTCGCACCAATAACATCGAATCCAACTCGCGTTTATGTATGGCGAGTGCGGGGATGGGTTACAAACTATCGCTGGGTTCAGATGCGCCGCCCGGCTCCTATCAGGATTTTGATCACAGTGATCTGTTCTTTGTGATCGGGGCCAACATGGCAGACTGCCATCCCATTTTGTACCTGCGCATGATGGATCGCGTTAAAGCCGGTGCAAAATTAATCGTGGTTGATCCGCGCCGCACAACGACGGCTGAAAAAGCAGATGTGTATTTACCCATTAAATCCGGCACTGATCTCGCGCTGTTAAATGGATTGCTCTTTTTGTTACACAAAAATGGCAAAACCGATCCGGAATTTATCGCGCAGTACACCCAGGGTTGGGAAAACTTTCCGGCATTTTTAGCGGATTACACACCGGAAGCCGTGAGTGAAATCACCGGGCTTCCGGCAGAGCTGATAATCAAAGCCGCTGACATGATTGGTGCAGCGCCGGAGTTTATGACGTGCTGGACGATGGGATTAAATCAAAGCACCCATGGAACCTGGAATACCAACGCAATCTGTAATCTGCATTTGGCAACCGGAAAAATTTGTCGTTTAGGGAGCGGGCCTTTTTCGCTTACTGGTCAACCCAACGCAATGGGTGGACGTGAAATGGGCTACATGGGGCCGGGCTTGCCAGGTCAACGCGCATTGGTTGTCGAAAAGGATCGCGAATTTATTGAAAACATGTGGGGCATTCCACAAGGTGCCATTAGTACCAAACTGGGCAAGGGTACTGTGGATATGTTTGAGCGCATGGCGCGTGGTGAAATTAAAGCGTGCTGGGTTATTTGTACCAATCCTGTTGCTTCCATACCCAATCGCAAAATTGTTATTGAAGGTTTGCAACAAGCAGAATTAGTCATTGCGCAAGATGCGTTCCTTGATACTGAAACCAATCGCTACGCCGATGTGTTATTGCCCGGTGCCTTGTGGGCAGAAGCAGAAGGCGTAATGATTAATTCCGAGCGCAACATTACGTTGATGCAAGAGGCTGTTAGTCCGCCGGGAGACGCCATGGCGGACTGGGAAATCGTGGCGCGTGTTGCGCGTGAAATGGGGTTTAGCGACGGGTTCAATTTTAATTCCGCTGCGGAAGTGTTTGAAGAAATTAAAAAAAGTTACAACCCCAAAACCGGCTACGATCTGCGCGGCGTTAGTTACGAACGTTTGCGTCAAGAACCCTTGCAGTGGCCTTGTGCGGATGAAAACTCCAGCCGCAATCCGATTCGCTATTTAAACAATGGCGTTAACCAAACGCTAAAAACCCTTGAGAATGGCGTGGTGCCGACACTGCAATTTGCCACGGAGTCCGGCAAGGCAATCTTCCATGCGCGCCCACATGTGAATCCGGCGGAAATGCCGGATGCAGAATTCCCGATGGTATTAAACACCGGGCGCGTACAGCACCAGTGGCACACGCTGACTAAAACCGGAAAAATTCCCACGCTTAATAAATTGAACCCGGGCACCTTTGTGGAAATTCACCCGCAAGATGCTGCTGAATTGGGAATTAAAAATAAAGACAAAGTTGAAGTCCGCTCACGCCGTGGTTACGCAATTCTTCCTGCGGTTGTTACGGATCGTGTTATTCCCGGCAGCTGTTTTGCGCCAATACACTGGAACGATGTCTACGGCGAAAACTTGTGTATCAATGCCGTCACCAGTGACAAAATCGATGCAATATCCCAACAGCCCGAACTAAAAGTTGCCGCTGTCGCACTTAAACGGGTAGAGGTCATTGCGGAAGATAATACGACCGATACCAACGGCGCCATTCCAAAACACGATTATCAATTTGAATTACCCGCTGCCTTGGCGTTTGCGCCCGTTGCAGAGGAAACCGCTATGACGTTAATTAAAACCTTTGCTGAAAAAGTAGGTATTGTAGAAACGGTTACGCCGCAATTCTCGCTGGATGAAAAAAATTACCTTGCAGGTTTTATTGGCGGTTTGCAGGCCAGCGCCACATTAATCCAGGCGGTACCCGCATTGCCAACGGATGCACCGATAAGCGCTGAGTATCGTCTGTGGGTAAACGGGTTATTAGCTGGCATGTTCAGTCGTGTTCTGCCATTGGGAGTAATGTCAGCTCCTGTGGTAAACAAACCGGCGCTCACTTTATTGTGGGCATCACAAACCGGCAATGCTGAAACGCTCGCACAAAAATGTGCGCAGGAATTGTCCGCACAAGGATGGGCAGTTAATTTCCAATCCATGAACGACTATTCAACTGAAAAACTCGCACACGATAAATTTGTCGTGTTTATCACCAGCACTTTTGGTGATGGCGATGCCCCCGATAATGGTGGTGATTTCTGGAGCCAATTAAACAGTGACTTCATGGCCGCATTGACTGAATTGCAATTCGGTTTGCTGGCATTGGGTGATTCCAATTACGATCAATTTTGTGGGCACGGCAAAAAATTATTTGCGCGCTTACAGGCGCTGGGCGCAAAAGCCATGGTGGAGCGTGTGGATTGCGATACCGATTTCGATGCACCGGCTGCCGCATGGTTTGCTAAGCTCAAGGAACAATTGGCTCCTCATGTGGCCTCACAAGGAGTTGCTAATACCCCAGCGAGTTCAAGCCCATCCATGTCCGTGACCACTACAACAAGTTTTACCAAAGCCAATCCTTACGTTTCGCGTCTGGTAGTGAATAATCGTTTAAGCGGTGAAGGTTCAGGTAAAGATGTTCGTCAATTCGGTTTTGATCTGGGCGATTCCGGCATCACCTATGAAGCAGGTGATGCGTTGGGTGTATGGCCAAAAAATTGCCCTGAATACGTATTCGAATTGGAGCAATCACTTAACCTGAATTCGGATGCGCCTGTGGTGGTAGATACTCACGAAAAACCACTCCATAAAGCCTTGTTGGAAAATTATGAAATTTGCCGTCCGAGTTTGGAGGCATTGCAATTTATTGCCGGGCGTTCAAACAGTGATGACCTTAAAAAATTATTGGATGCAGAACACAAACAGGAATTGCAGGATTGGCTCTATGGCCGCCAATTAGTGGACATACTGCAAGAGTTTCCCATCCGTGCAAGTGTGGAAGAGTTTATCTCGGTGTTAAAGCGCATCCAGCCGCGCTTGTATTCCATTGCCTCCAGCCCAAAAGCGCAACCAAACCGAATTGATTTAACGGTGTCGGCAGTGCGTTACACGCGTTTTCGCGAAAGCAAAAAAATTCGCAAAGGTGTTGCGTCAACATTCCTTGCGGATCGTGCCAATGATGTAACGGTGCCCATCTTTGTACAGCCAAGCAAACATTTCCATGTGCCGGAAAAAGGCGATACTCCGTTAATCATGGTTGGACCTGGCACTGGTGTTGCGCCGTTCCGTGGATTTTTGCAAGAACGACAGGCGCGCGGTGATGCAGGCAAAAACTGGCTGTTCTTCGGCGAACAACATGCCGCCACCGATTTTTATTATCAGGGTGAACTTCAGCAATTCCAAAAAGATGGTGTGCTTAACGAATTAAGCCTGGCATTTTCACGCGATCAATCAAAAAAAATCTATGTGCAAGATCGTATGCGTGAACATGGGCAGGAAATTTGGAATTGGCTGGAAGAGGGTGCTTACTTCTGTGTCTGCGGCGATGCAAGCCGCATGGCGAAAGACGTGGATCAAGCCCTGCGCGATATCATCCAGCAATATGGCAAATTCGACGAAGCAGAAACCGTCAACTACATCCGCAAATTGAATATGGACAAGCGTTACCTGCGCGATGTGTATTAATCACAAACCATAAATCCCCTTTTTAAAATCCCTCGCCAGATCATCTGACGGGGGATTTTTCCATCCAATTCCACCCATCTAATAATCATTTGCTGTTATCCCCAGTAATACCCATTGGCGTGACTGAATGTAATAGTCTTTAATGGTTTTCAAGTAAGAGTATTGCGAAGTTAAAACCGCAAATAGGTTTACTGGGTTGCGGGTTCAGCATGCGAGCAGTTATACCTGTTACAGGTCGGTAATGTACCCATAACGGAAGTTGATGCTATAACGAATTAACGGGCAGATATCTGCATCGTAATTATGCCCACAAACGTTCAGTTAAACCGGAAAGTTTCTGCTTTTCGCTCTTAAACAGAAGTGCTTGAATACGCTGAAAAACTGACGCTGGCTCGCGATCTGAGGATGTGTTATTAATTAACCTTTAAAAAACTTAGACGGAAAGATTCCGGCGCAAAAGGCTGAATCTTTCCATTTAATTACATTGTTAGGCAATACGCATGGACACTGAAGTAATATTTTATTTGCGTTGGTTTGCACCATATAGGCTGAACCATGTCAGCTATGTTGATTGGGCCATCAAGCAAATCGAAAACGGATATAATTTAGAGGAAATCTACGAGCTTGCGGGCTTGTATCGAAACGTTGAGTACTCAAATTTAGAAATTGAAAAATATTTCATTGCTTGCATTAAAGGCTTGGAGATTTCTGAGCCAGAAACAGAAAGTGAAGTTCTTATAAATTACTCAATTTGTATGTGTAAGGCCATAATCGAGAAGTGTAATAGCAGAGAATCTCTTGAACATATAGTTGGTGAACTCACAAGCAATATAGAAGACTTTAATATTGACATATTGGAGCCTTTAATGAAGCTATCAGTAGACTTATTCAACATAAAACACGGCATTAAGCCTGAGTACTATATTGAAATAAGTAATGAAAACTCTATTGAGTTTGCAAAGGCACTAGCCTTAATCTTTATTAAGGAAAATGCCTAACAAAGCAATCAAACGGATGGATTTTTAATTTTCACTTTTGCCATTCCGCTTCGCTACATTTTACGGCAAAAGTGCAAATTAAAAACCACCGTTTATCGCGGCGTTATGGTTGGAGGATAATTTTAATTTGAAATACTCAGCTTTGTTAATTTTTTCGTTAATATTATTTCCCCACTTTGTCGGCATATACATCGATTACGGCACCAGCTATTCGACCTATACAATAGCAAGCTCTACGGGAGTGTTTTCGGTCGCGGTATTGGCCGGTGCAGTATGTCTGGTTAGAACTATTTTGCGCACGCGATTAAAACCGGGAGTAATTCTACGGTACGTTGAAGCATGGAAAGCCTGGTCTGCTTTAGTCTTCGGTTCTATAACCTTCGGAAGTGTATCTTACTATTACTTTTCAGAGCCCTTTCGAGTAGTTAATACTGGAAAATACATATATCATTCCTGGGCTTTCGGACTTATGTTCGCATCTCTATTTGTTAGTTTTCTTTTGATTCTTATTGCATTATTGTATCGTTACACTAAGAAATAAATGCCATAACAAGCGTTGCACCAGACGCATTGTAAGTGGCGCTTTTGCAATATCGCTGCGCGAAGTTTATCGCAACGCGCTACTTACAATCCGCAGGTGAATGCAACGTTGAAGTTGTAGAAAAACCCCGCTAATCGATTATTTTTCGTTAAGATAACGCATTCCTACAGGAGTGCGCTTATGCCAAAGTTTATTCCTTATAATCATGATCAAAATGCAATGGTTGTGATTAATTTTCGCGATCAATTGCAACCTGGCACCTTCGAGCATGCGATTTATTATCTGATCCATGAGAAGCTCGATTTATCCATCTTTGATTGTGCCTATCACAATAAAGATGGTGGCAGGCCTGCGTATAATCCCGCCATTTTATTAAGCATTGTGTTATTTGCCTATTCAAAAGGCATTACCTCCAGCCGTGAAATTGAATGGTGTTGTACTAACAACATTATTTTTAAAGCGCTCTCCTGCGATACAGTCCCGCATTTCACTACGATTGCCAGTTTTATCAGTAGCCACCCGCAAGCGATTGAAGCGCTATTCGAACAAATTCTGCTGATGTGCCACGAACAAGGTTTGTTGGGTAACGAATTGTTTGCCATTGATGGTTGCAAAATGCCATCGAATGCCGCTAAGGAATGGTCGGGTACCTTTAAGGAGCTGCAACAGAATCAGCGGATGCAGAAAAGCAAAAGCGCACAGCCAAAGCCATAGAAACCTTGAGCAAAGCGCACGACAAAATCGATAAATTCCTAAAGACAGCAGCCCCACGGATGGGGCAAGCAAAACGCCAGACTGAAGTTAAAAGCAACATCACGGATAATGAATCGGCCAAGATGGCCACCAGTAAAGGTACAGTGCAGGGATTTAATGGCATTGTTGCCGTGGACAAAAAGCACCAGATTATTATTGATGCCCAGGCGTTCGGTGCGGGTCAGGAACACCATACCTTACAGCCTGTTATTGAAAGTATTAAGTCGCGTTACCAAAAGCTGAAAATTGCGCGCAATATT
Source organism: Cellvibrio sp. (assembly GCA_035490715.1). Lineage (GTDB taxonomy): Bacteria > Pseudomonadota > Gammaproteobacteria > Pseudomonadales > Cellvibrionaceae > Cellvibrio. The sequence continues at coordinate 100,585 of DATJLF010000053.1, read as the reverse complement.
TATCACAAGAATGTTCTGGTTACGGCGGATACCGGTTTTGCCAATGAAACCAATATGGAGTACCTCCACATCCATAAAATTAATGCCTACATTCCCGACAACAAATTCCGTAGCCGAGATCCAAAATTTGCAGGACAGAAAACTAAATACGGAAAGCGTCAGCCGGTCAGGAAAATCAAAACGGGTTATAAATCAGTAATACCTGCCAGTGAGTTTCACTTTGATGCAAAAGCAAAAACCTGCATTTGCCCTGCGGGTGAAACGATGTGGTTAAAGCGAGAGGGTAAAGATCGCAACAATAATCACCACAAGCTGTACTTTGAGGGGCGGCTCAGCAAGTGTCGGGTATGTCCGTTAAAAGAACAGTGCATGCAGAATCCGGATTCAGCCAACCATCGCACCGGTCATGGTCGACAGGTATCGTTTATTATCGATAAGGCGTTAAAAAACAAATATACCGAATGGATGAAGGAGCGAGTGGATAGCGAATTTGGCAAAATGGTTTATAGTCATCGCATGTCAACGGTAGAGCCGGTGTTCGCAAATATAGTAAGTAATAAAGGGCTAAGGCGATTCAGTCTGCGTGGCAAAGCCAAAATCCAGGGGCAATGGCAGTTGTTCTGTCTAATCCATAATATAGAAAAGCTGGCGAATTACCGTAATTTGATCAAAGTGAAACGAAAATAACACGTAATGCAGTTGGATGAGCGACTTTTTAAAATCGTATGTGATTATTGAATGAGACTCACGGAAAATCTGAAAGCGGTTGGGAAAAGTTAGCTAATTAATTATTAATCAATTGGCTGTAGGTAAATTCAGTGGTTATTGGGTTTTTCTACGGCTTCGTTAACTTATACACTAAAGGAGTAATCATGCTTGCCTCACATCTAAATGCAATCAATCGTTACAATGAGCCAAGAGCTCAGGCTAGGGAATTGGCAAAAAGAGCATTGCCCAGCAATCTTAAAAAAGCTCTTTCTTTTGCCGCCGTTGACCACAGAGCACTCGCAGCATTTAGAATACTGCAAGATAACGAGGCACGGATTGAAACCTGGGATTGGGCCTTTGCATCAAAGTATTGCCTTCGCTATCCCAAAGCATTTGATCTTTCTGTATGGCATGGTAATAGTCTTTGCTCGCTTTCATTGGGTCGCCCTACATTTAACGGCACAGAAATGCGCCTTGACTTCATTGAGAAATTTACAAAAAATCCATTATTTTCAGGCGAAATGTTTGGTGTTTCACTTATCGCTTATGAAGCATATGGAAAATTAATTGGCGCCAATAAGCTACGAATCATGAATCCTACAAACGAAAAACTAATTAGTTATTATTCTTCACATGCAGGTTTTTCCTATAGGAAATCACATAAAGGAAACCCTCATTATTTGGTGAAATCAATATGAACAATGAGAAACGCCTAAAAGAAATAGAAGAACAGCTAAAGAAATCTTCAGTTGAAATTTTTAAAAAGAAGCCATCTGACATACAAAAGGAATTAGAAAAAGAGCAAACTTTGGGGTCACCCAAAAATTTGGTTGAGCCCAGCAATAAAAAAGAAAGTTAACAAAGCGTTGCACCTGACGAATTGTAGGTAGCGCTTATGCAATATCGCCACGCTAGGTTTATCGCGATGCGCAACTTACAATCCGCTCGATCAATTAGTGTTATATTTTTTGAAAAGGGAGTGTCATGAACAGTTCTCATGTAAGAGCCGAAACAGAGATTGAAGCAAGTGCTTGTACTGTGTGGGGCATTATTTCTAATTTCTCAAAATGGAGTGACTGGCATAAAAGTAGTGTCGAAGTTCGCACGAAAAATGGTGTCCCAATCTTACTGAAAACTCAAATGGCTGGTTTCCCATTAAGTATTAATCTAAATAAAGTGAAAATTGTAGAGTGCAGGCATCTGGAATGGACTGGGACACTTCCAATAATTGGAAGCTTGCTTAGCGGCATCAGAAAATTTACTTTATTCGAATTGTCGGAATCCCGTTGCAAATTAATACAAGAAGAAACGTTTTGTGGCGCCCTTAGTGGGTTGGTTAAACGTAAACTAGTAAGCTCCTATCAGCATAGGTATGCTCTTCATAATGAAAAAATTAAAGCGATTGCTGAGTCAAAAAATATAACAAGCGACTGTAGTAAAAAATCAATACCTGCAACGAAAAGTTAGCTTTCCACTCCGGTTATCACGCACCATGGCATTCAAAAAAGTAATAATTTTTACCAAAGGTGCGTTAAAAAAGTTACTGATCATGGAGAACAAGTTAATTCTGTTTCCATTGTACAAGTCGGACGTGTGCTTCGTTCGAAGCAACTCACGCGTGGATGGATTTTAAAAAACATCCGGTTATCACGCTGCCGCTTTCAAGCATTCAAATTTTAATTGTTCGCCGTCCTGCGGAATGTACAACCGGCCTCCAAGCCCCGCACTGTCAGTCGCACGACGCAAGTCTTCACGCTGAACCGGGCAGTGGCTCAATGCTTCCATATGATTGGCTACAACATACCCTTTGGTGATTCGAATCAATTCAACGAGGTCATTAGTGCCCATGATTATGTCGCCGCCGAGGTCAAAATGAGCGCCGCCAGCGGGCACAACACAAACGTCCGGTTGATAGTGATGGACAAAATGACGCACTTCGTCCGTCAGGATCGTGTCACCCGATAAATACAGGCTGGGTTCGTCCGGCATCTCAAGAAAATATCCCACACCATGTTCCATCATGGCACCCACCAAGCCCAAGCCGTGAGTACAGCGGATCGTTCGAATTGTGCCGCCGAGAAAAGGTTGGGGCTGCGCGTGATTATCATGCAGCGCTGACACGTTCAGGCCCCGTTTGCGCAAGTGCTTAACATCGTGCGGCGTACAAATAACCGGAGTCTGGCGCTCGCGAAGCCAGCGTTTTGCGGCGCGGTCGAGGTGGTCGAAATGGCCTTTTTGACAATGTGTAATGAGGCAGTGCGTTACGGTTTCGAGTAGCGCGTTAGTGTTTGCGGGCAGCTCTACTGTCGGATTACGTAAGCGCTGCCGCACAAAAAAACGCAACGGAGGCAATGCGTCCTTCGGTGCTAACATCGGGTCAACGAGAATGTTATGGGGGCCAAGATGAATAATGATTGTGGCATTTCGCAGGTGGGTTATGTGCATGGCAGCATTCCTTTCAAATGTGGGCTTATGTCATTGTTCGCAGAATTTTCTGCTGAAGTGAGCCTTTCCAAAAGTGGCTAGATTGCTAAAAATCATGGCAATATGGCCATATGAAAACTAAGAAAATTAATGTCCTGGTTTATGAGGGCTGCATGGGAAGCGAAGTGTTCGGCTTCTGCGACACACTGCTTCTGGCTAATCGGGTCGCATCGTCCATTCGTGGTGCGGCAGCCGAGCCACTTTTCAATGTCCGCGTTACCAGCCTTGCCGGAGGCGTCGTATGGGCGGCTGGAGGCTTGACGATTGGTACCCAAAAATTTCGCGTGTCAACAGACTTGCTTGTAATACCGGGGATGGACGTCAGTGACCGCTCGGGATGCGCCCATCCACATGAACATCTGGCGGCGGTAGTGAAAGCAATCGGAAGATCTTTTGCGCGCGGCGCGCCCGTCGCCTCGATGTGCATCGGTGCATTCCTGCTCGGCGAAGCGGGGCTTTTGGACGGGCGCCGAGTGACGACCGCGTGGATGTTCGCCGACGACCTGGCTCGGCGCTTTCCTTTGGCACGGGTCGATTCCGCTGCACTGGTGATGGAAGACAGTGGCATCACAACCACTGGCTCTTTCACCGCGACGTTCGACCTGGCAATGGAACTGATTCGCCAGACAGCGACGCCAAAAGAGGCAAGGGCGGTGGAGCGTATTGCTCTGCTGAATCAGCGCCATAGTCAGGCGGCGTACGTCGACACGAGTATGATCGCGCGGCCGTCCGGGCGATTTTCTGATCGCGTGCATCACTGGCTTTGCGAACGTCTGGCTGCTCCCTACGATCTCACCACATTGGCCGCAGCGTTTCACATCAGTGCCCGCACCATGCTGCGCAGGGTAAAAGCAGAAACCGGGCGTACGCCGCTTGAATATCTGCAGAGCGCACGTATCGATACGGCAAAGCGGCTACTTGAATCCGAGGAATTAAGCGTGGCTCAAATTACCGAGCGCGTTGGTTACATTGATGTGACTACCTTCAGTACCTTATTCAAACGATTTACCGGACAATCGCCTTCACAGTACCGGCGAAGTTTCAAATTTAAAATTATTAATGATTAAAATAATCCAGAAATTAACATGAAAAAAATCACAAAACTCATGCTGGGAATATTTGCTTTTCCGGGTATCTATTTGGCCGTGGTTGGAGTTTGGGCATCGTTATCGGTTTCGAGTTTATTACCCGAGCAAAACACAGAAGGTGAAAAAGTACTGTTGACGCAAGAGCAAGTGGATATTTTATTAAAAATTGAAGATCCGACGTTTTATGATCACGCTGGTATAGATTTGTCTTCGGGCCAAGGTCTTACCACGATTACATCCGCATTAGCGCGCGATATATTCTTATCAGGTAAGACGCTGACGGGGCTGAGCGGTGCGTTTCAACGTTTTTATCGCACCGTTTTTGATTGTTGTAAAAGAGTGGATTTCGGTCGGGATGTCATGGCAGTTGTTTTAAATAAGCATCTGACGAAAAATCAACAGCTTCAATTATTTATCACCAGCGTCTATATGGGGCATTACAGTGGTAAAGGGGTTATTGGTTTGCTTGCAGCAGCACAGGTTTACTTTCATAAAGATATTTCTGCGCTTTCCAACGATGAATTTATTGCTCTCGTTGCTATGATCAAAATGCCTAACTATTACCATCCGGTTAAAAATAAAGAGCAGCTTGATTCTCGCGTTGCAACAGTAAAAAACATTCTGGCGGGCGGTTGCAAACCCGATGGGTGGTTTGACACTGAGTACAAACACTGCAATGGAAACTTATAAGTAAGGAAGAACGGTGCGACCTACAATAAAGAGATTTCGCTTGTGATTTCCTATTACTAATATTTTACTTTACATCCTTGAAACGAGTTGTTAGTTTTTATTCTCTATACCGATAAGTATTGTTGTAATTACCCCTCTATTTGGAATTCACGCCTATGAAAGCCTTTTACTTGATTGTTGTTAATTTATCTTTCAATCATCGATTATTTCATAGGTTTACCAATGAACTTACTACCTGTTACACCCGATACTATTAATTTACCTGCTGTTATTTCTTCCGGTTTTCTTACTGGGCTTTGCCATTCAATACTGACTCTCTATCCTGTATCGGGGCCTGTTTTTCCCTGGGTGGGATATTTTTGTATGGAGCAGGACATAATTGTTGGCACATGCGCTTTTAAATCACTGCCTAAGAACGGTGTGGTGGAAATTGCGTATTTCACATTTCCTGGGTATGAAGGGCAAGGTAAAGCGACGCGCATGGCAAGTGAGCTGGTAGCGATTGCAGGTTCGCAGAAAATTCAAAAAGTGATTGCACAAACATTGCCTGAACACAATGCATCAACGCGTATCCTGCAAAAATTACAGTTTACTTTTGCGGATATTGTTCAGCATCCGGATGATGGTGAAGTATGGGAGTGGGAATATTCATTCTCAATTCGATAAACTGGAAAACCGGTAGATACGCTGAAACTGGTAGATACGCTGAAACCGGTAGGTTGTCTTAAACCGCCAGAATCATCTGGCGGTTTTTTAATTGAAATTGTTAATAGTTAATTTTTTATTCCAGTTTTTTTGTCGTTTGAGGTACAGCATGGAAAACCCGATTAAGCAAAATGCAGAAGAGTTATTGGAAAACGGTGAGGTTGAAGCTTTATATGAATTGCTTTCACCTTATCTGGAGGAAAAAGATCCTTATGCACAATTTTTGTATTCCAGTTTTAGCGTTGAAAAAACTGGCGAAACAGAAGAAGAATTTGAGGCACGTAGTATAAAGTTGTTGGAAAGTGCTTCTGAAGGTGGAATTGCTGAAGCGTCGTATCGTTTGGGAGTGATTTATTTGTATGGGGATTTTGCGGGGGACAATTCGAAAACATCAAGTGAATACTTTGAACGTGCGATATCCCAAGGGCATTCGCACTCAAAATTTACTTATGGATTCAATTTATATTACGGCTCGGGCGATGTTAAGCAGGATAAAAGCAGAGGGCTGAAATTACTGGAGGAAGCAGCACGGGAAGGCGTGCTGCTCGCTACAGAAGAATTAAAAATTATCCATGCGCAATAATTCTAATAATGTTTGAATTGCGCAATGTTCTTTGTGAAAAAGAGCAGAATAATTTTTAACTAATCGGCATAACCGCTTAGGAAATCTTCTGTGAGAATGTGATTGTGCCTGCGGTTATTCCGCAGGAAATGCGCTCCCTTCCGGCTGAAATCACCGCCGCCCTCATCATTATTTTTAAAATTTCTTCCGTTTCTGCCGAAAAGTTTTGCGGTTCTTGTTTTGCCTTGCGATTTTTCTCTCTGTGTTCTGGACATGATTGCTCTCTCTGAAAGACTCGGGTGATATGAGTTATTTGCAATCCAGGTAGTGCAATAACAGGGCCAGTTATTTTGAGTGGGATAGATGTATGATTTTATTGAATTTTTTTTTGCACTCGAAAAGAGTGAGTAAAGTTTTTGAATTATTTACAGCGTGAAACAGCAAATTTGAAATTGCCTGGTTGCTATTGTCGAGCTAGTGTTATAGGGCTTGAATGTTTTCTCTGTAATAACGTTGTTTGCAAAAGGAAAATTGCGCCACTCTGGTTGCGTTTAAAAACGCGGTGCTGCGCATAGCAATGGAGACCTGTTTCAAGGTTCTGCCAAGTTAGTGCGGGTGACGTTGACACCGCCGGGCGTCGCGTTTAGCGTGCAAAAAATTTTAACAATAAGTCGTAAAAAGATTCGGTCAATAATCAATAACTAATTACCGAGGACTTTTTTATGTATAAAAAAATATCGTCAGCTACCGTTCTGGCGCTGGCTTCTTTTTCCATTTCACCTTTTGTATCTGCGGCGGTAACCATCCAGGAAAACGATCCGGGGTTCTGTAGTTATGAGGGTGTTATCAGCAGTACAAATGCGGGCTACACCGGGGCGGGTTATGTGGATATCAATAACTCCGGTGGCCAGGGCATCAGTTATCAAATAAATGCGCCGGTGGGCGGAAGTTATTCGGTAACTTTTCGCTATGCAAATGTTGGCTCGACCAGTGCGGGACTCACTGTAAATGGTTCATCGGGAAGTTTGTCATTTCCACGAACCGCCTCTTTGTCCACCTGGAACACAGTGACAAAAAATATTACGCTCAATGCCGGCGTTAACTCTCTTCGTCTGCGTGCAACCGGCTCGCAGGAAATTGCCAATATTGATTCTCTAACGGTAAGTGGTAATGCAGTTGCGGCTGCTTGTAATGGGAATAGTTCGAACAGTCGCTCTTCGGTAATTGGAGTGCCCAGTTCTGCCAGTGCGAGTTCCATTGCGGCCACTTCGTCGACAGGCTCATCGCTAGTTATTGCTCCATCATCCAGCCGCGGCTCCAGCTCAATCGCGAGAAGTTCTTCATCTATATTTCATTCGCTTGGATTACCTTCTTCTTCCAGTCGTTCGTCATCCAGTGCGCCGATAAATGAAGAAGCAGATTTTGCACTGACAGGTTTTGCAACGGTTGCTGCATTGGGGGTTCCCTCTACTACCGGCGGTGCAGGCGGTTCTGTAGTTCGTGTAACGACGTTTGACCAATTACAAACGTATGTTACCGCGAGTGAGCCTTATGTCATTGAGGTTGCTGGAAGCATTCAGCCGCCCTCGGGTTATGTGAAATTTAATGTTGCTTCTAACAAAACCATTATCGGTGTCGGGAGTGATGCAACGTTGCGCCAGATAGGATTTCGAATCGGCGGTGTGAATGGTTGTTCAGATGCCTATAACGCAAACACGAATTATGTATCCAATGTGATTATTCGTAACTTGACATTCCGTGATGTTTACGACGCGGGCACTAACCCGGATGCCGATGCAGTTACTGTTGAATGTTTTTCTCACCATGTGTGGGTTGATCACAACACATTTATTTACAGTGCACCCAATTCCAGTTTGGCCGCTCGTATTGATGGCGCGGTGGATGTTAAGCGCGGTGGTGATTGGGTAACGGTTTCATGGAATCATTTTTATCACTACAACAAAACCATGTTGTTGGGTCATGTTGATAGCAATGCAATACAGGATTCCGGTCGTTTACATGTAACCTATCATCACAATTATTTTGAAAATACTTATCAGCGCCATCCACGTGTGCGTTTTGGTAAAGCGCATGTTTACAATAATTATTTCTTCAATGATCGCACCGGTCCCGCGCGTCAAATTTCTTACATCGCCCTTGCTGGCCCTGAAGCACAACTTTATCTGGAGGCTAATAATATTTTAGTGGATAGCGGTGAGCTGTATGTTGTGAGTGAAGATAGCGAACAAAGTGCGAAGGTGACATTTACCAATGACAATATTGTGAAATTATTCAGCCCAACCGCTGAATGGTTACTGCATGTTGATAATGGCCAGGCATTCAACCCGCGCGATTATTATCAATACAGTATTAACAGCGCATCCGTATTACCTTCTTTGGTTCCTGCAAAAGCGGGTGCTGGAAAGTTAGGGCTTTAATGACCCTTTTAGGCGACTAAGTTGCGTTAGTTTTTTCATAATATTTTGTCAATAAAAAACCGCCCAAAATGGGCGGTTTTTTATTGCATCAAAACAACAGTATTTATTCAACCAATCTCATTGAACCAAATACGCTTGCGTCGATGTATCCCTGGTTATTCCGGTGTCCGGAGGTATCCACGGAGCCCATCATGCTTTGGCGTTGTTGGGTGCCGTCGTTGTCGATGTAACTTGCAGAGAAGCCCATCAACTTGCCAGCGGTGAGAGTCAGTGGCGTGTTGGTTTGGTTGTCCGAGTAATTTTCACCGTAGATGCGCACGCGCATTTCCCACATGTGTTTATCACCGACGCTTACCAAACGTGTATCGATATGGTTGTTCAACAGTTTGGGGCCCGAGGTGGTGTAATCCACTACATCACCATAAGTGCTGACATGGTAAGCCCAGGCACTGGTGTTGTATTGGTGTTGACCGCCGTTTTTGTTTTCGTCGATGAAAATTTCTACGGTGTCATCTTCCCAGTAGCTGCTCAATGCGTCGCGAGTATGATCGTAAATGCGGTCGTCGGTGATATCGAACAGCAAGTACAAATAGTTTTGATCCCACAATGCTTTGTAGCGGCCGGTGTAATCCTGCGCTGTCGGGTTGGGTTGTGTCCCAAGCCAGAATACATCGATGGGTGCCCAGCTTGCGCGTTCCCACACAGCATCAACGGCACCGTCAATAACCGGCGCTACTTGCGCTTTGGGTGCAATGTAGAGATTACGATCCGCATTGCTGGAACTTGACGAGCTGATAACAACGGGCAGTGAGCTGACTGCTGCAGAAGAAGAGCTTCTTGATGTGGATGTGATAGAAGAACTTGAGAGTCTGCTGCTTACCGGTGAGCTGGTGATTCCAAAAGACGACACGGAGCGCGAGCTGGAAGACATTGAGGTCCTTGAGCTGGAACTCGGTGCGATTGAACTCGCCGGAATTGAGCTTGGCACGATGCTGCTTGAACTGCGTACCGAGCTGGATGCTGCACTGGAAGCAGGAACATCATCTAATGCCGGGTAGGCATTTCTTACCAGCAATTGGAATGCTTCCGGGAACCAGCGGCCTGCAACGGGCGCATTCGCTAATGCACCGGTACCGAGATTGGCATTGTTACCTTCACTGTAGGTGTAGGTTGGGTCGCACATGCGATCAAAACCTTTCGCCGGATCGAGCGGATCGAATGACAATTCCAGTGATGCAGCGCCATCGGATTCACCCGGCGGTTTCACCCATACATACGCATCGATACCCGCTGCCGGTGCTGCTTGTGGACGCTCACCAATACCGCCTGGCTGGTTACACCAGTTGCCGCGATGGATACGGCGATCAACGCGCGATTCATTCACAAAGGTTTCAAGCTGTGTGCTGGTGGATTGCGCTGTTGGACGATTTGACCCGCCCCAACCGTTGCGTGAAGTATCAATCAACATGCCGATACCTTGCGGGAAGCCTGCGGCAATCATGCTGGTGCGCCATGCTTGTACAAACGCCACTTCACTGAATTTGGGGTTCCATTCAAAGAAAGTCGCTTGACGAACTTGCGTACCGCCGCCGCTGCCTGGTAATGCACTGTTTGCCAATGAGTCCAGGAAGGGTTCGTAGATAGGTGTATAACCGGAGGTGTTAGAAACAAAACCGGCAATCGATTGAACACCGAGGGTTGTACCTTTAATCGCATCGCCAATTAATTTCACTGCTGCGGTGAAATTGTTGTCCCAGCCCAACCAGCCTGAATGGCCGATATCGACATAGCTATACACGTTTGGAATTTGTGCGAGCTTGTTCAGGGTGTACTGGGTGTTGGCAACATAACCATGCACCGGGTCAGTAGCCAACTGGCAATCAGGATCGCTCAGGTTGGTTACCAGGTTTGGTAATGAATCCGGCTCGATAATCGCGATGATGCGCAGGTTACGGTATTTGCTGTCCGAGAAAATATTCGCCAATGCATCAATATATTCAACGCGATAACGCGCAGAGCCATCCGCACCTTGTTTCAATTCGCCGTTGGACGCAAGCGCATGGCAGTCGCGGTTGGGCAGGTCATAAACCACTACCTGGATCAGGTTTGCACCTTGTTCCAGCGCCGCATCCAGGTGGTCGCGTAAACCGAAACCCTCGTTAGGATCAATTGCGCCTATGCGATCCATCCACACGGCTGTGTTGAAGCGCGCGATTTTTTCACCGCCTGTCTCAGCGCGTGCTTTCGCCGACCAAACAGGGTCCACATACCAGCGTGCGCCCACGAATGGGTTGCTCAGCGGATGCGCATCAACAGAGCTTAATGAGCTGCTGGACGAGCTTGAAATGATGCGTGAACTACTGGATGAACTGACCGAACTTGAAATAGCGCGGGAGCTGCTGGAAAGGCTCGATGAGCTTCTTCTGCAAATGTTCGGTAAGGAAGCGCAATATGCATCACTCCAGGTTTCGGGCGGGCAATCGGGCCAGCTATTACCCTGTGGACAGCTTAAGCCCATACTGCTGGAGGCTTTGCTGGAAGACACAGAAGATCTGCTGGAAGGAATCAAGGAGCTGGAGCTGGACGAAATGCTTGATGAACTTCTTCTGCACACTGCCGGGTTTTGTGCGCAATAAGCATCGCTCCAGGTGTCTACCGGACAATCCGGCCAGCTATTACCGGGTGGACAACTCAACATGATGCTGCTGAATGCGCTGGACGAAACGCGGCTGCTGGAGCGACTGCTCACAGGCGTGCTTGAATTCGAGCTATTACATACCGCACCGGTTACGGTTGGGCGTTGGGCAGGTACGTTGGCTACGCCTTTATTACCTTGCACACCGAACTCGATGGTTTGCCCGGGATTAATCCGGTCATTCCAGCCCACGCCGGTTGCTGTAAAAGGGTTACTGCCGGAAATAGTGGCATTCCAACCGCCAGTGCGGGTGGTGCCATCGGTGTAATTCCAATTAACCGACCAGCCATTGATTACGGTGCTGGTGTCGTTGGTAATGCGAATTGTTGCCACAAAGCCATTACCCCATTCACTCTGAATGGCGTATTCACAGCGTGCGGCTTGGCTGGATGCAGAATGCAAAGCCAGCAATCCTATTACGGTAGCGGCCGATCGCCGCCAAAAAGCAGTTGAGACTTTCATTATTCCCTCGTTAGAAAAAGATGAGTCGTGCAGGAGGTGTTACAAGAGGAGCATGGTGATACCGATGCGAGAACGAATTATCAGCGGCGGCGAAAAAAAAATTCGGAAATAAATCAAGTAAATGAAAAACAGAAAAAAATAATTAGCGCCTAAATTATTTTTTTGCGGTGATTATTATGTTTTCTAACAAATTTGATGATTGATAACATTTGCGCAAGATGTGTGCATCAATAAATAACAAGCTACGCTACTGGTTAACAATAATACTATTTTCACCAGTGAATTAATTCAGGATGTTTACATTACAAATGATTCTGGTTTTATTCGTTGCGTTAATCATCTTTCGCGAAAAAAAAGCTGCAATGCCTTTTTACGTTATCACTCACCTGATAATTAAATTTCATCGGGCTGTGTTGCTGGCGTCAATTGAATGAATCAAATGTTAAAGCCGATGGTCTTTTCGACTAAAAAACCATCGGAAAAATTCCCTTTCTACACCCTGGCTTCAAATACCAAATTAAACGGTGTTTGTGCTACTCGACGGAAATAGGAGAAACCCGCCTTGCGAAACACCTCCGCCAGACGTTTCTCACCGGCTTGCGCTCCCAATACCCATTGACCACCTTCAGAAATTGAATGCGCGCAACAAATACAACTTGAGGCGGTGTAATAAATACGCGAAATAGGGGACAGGTTTTTTTCCAGGTTATCTTCCGCAAAAGGTTCTACGAGCATCACGCTACCATCCGGCGCGAGTGATTGCGCTGCATAACGTGCAGCGGCAACCGGGTCACCCATATCGTGCAAACAATCGAAAAAACAAATTAAGTCATACTGGTGTTGCGGGTATTCAGTGGCTCGCGCATGTTCAAACGTAATCCGGTTTTCCACATCGGCATTTTTTGCATGGGTGATGGCGTGTTCAAGGGAAGGGACGTGGGTATCAAATCCAAAAAATTGCGATGTCGGAAATGATTGAGCCATCAAAATACTGGAATGACCATGGCCACAACCGATATCAGCGACGCGAATACCCTTGTTCAATTTTTCTATCACGCCGTCCAGGGCTGGTAACCACTGTGAAATCAGGTTGGCTTTGTAGCCATTGCGATAAAACGCTGCAGAGCCGCAATGCAAGCGACTATCGTGTTCGCCCCAGGCAACGCCCTTACCGGTGCGAAATGCCGTTAATGTTTTCTCTTCATCAAACCAAAGCGATGCAGCCGCTTGCCACGCATTCGGAATAAATAATGGGCTGGTTTCGTCGGCCAATACCAATGCTTGTTCCGCAGTAAGTTCATAGGTATCACTGTGCGAGTGATAATCCACGTAAAAAGCGGCGGCTTGTGAATTTAACCATTCACGCACATAGCGTTCGGCACAGGCGCTGCGTTGTGCCAGTTCGCGTGTGCTTAACGGGCCGGCACCGGCCATGGCGCGGTAAAGCCCCAGTTTGTGGCCAATGCTAATCATCACACCGCCATACGCGGACGAAATATCATTAAACGTTCGGTTGACGAAAGCATTCAGTTTTTCAGTATTGATGGCTTGTGCGTTCATTGTTCAGTGTTCCTTGCGAGTGAGTTAGTGCAAATGCACTGCGCTATCTTCTCCCTAAGTACAGATAGGTTTAAGAGCGGGAATCACCTAAAATCGGTTCATTTATGCCATCGCCCGAAACATCGCTACAGGAATTCTTGATGAGTGAACGTTCGCATCACCCGCTTCACGTCAGCTTACTCGCGTTACCGGATGCGGTAGTGTCTACCCTTGCCGGTATTTTTGATGTGCTCAGGGCAGCGGGTAACCTTGGCCACTTTGATAATGTTGACCAATTTGATGGCGCCGTTGGATCGTTTCAGGTTGAGATTGTGGGTGAGCGAGCGGAACCCCTAATGTTGGCGAGTGGTGTTCCCATGCAAGTACAACGCAGCATTTACGATGTGGAAGAAACTGATATCGTGATAGTGCCCTCGGTACTGCTAGTAAAAAATCAGTGGGAAAAAAATCGCTATCCCCAATTGCAACATTGGTTACAAGAGATGCATAAACGAGGGGCAATTATTTGCTCGGCGTGCTCTGGTGTTTTTTTATTGGCGGAGACAGGAATTTTCGATAACCGTGAGGCTACTGTACATTTCGGTTATGCCGATAGCTTCGCGAAACATTTTCCTGCCGTAACGATTTACCCCGAGCAAGTATTGGTGGTATCCGGTGAGCGTGATGAATTGGTTTCGTCCGGTGCGTCCATGAGCTGGCATGATCTGGTACTTTATTTGATTGCACGGTTTGCCGGTGCAACCCATGCACAAGAAGTGGCCCATAGGTTTGCGTTGCAATGGCATCAGGAAGGGCTTACACCCTTTATGATTTTTGAAGGAAAATCCGATCACGGTGATGCAGCCATCCAGGTAGCACAACAATGGCTGGTGAAAAATTTTGCTATCGCCAATGCGGTTGAAAAAATGATAGCGAGTTCAGCGTTGGCTGAACGAACTTTCAAACGCCGTTTCACGGCAGCGACAGGAATAACCCCTATTGCTTATGTGCAACGGCTGCGGATTGAAGAGGCGAAGCGCCGCCTGGAGCGCACCCAAGTCGCCATCGACGAGATTAGTTGGCGGGTTGGTTATGAGGATGCTGCATTTTTTCGGCGTATTTTCAAGCGCACTACCGGGCTAACGCCCGGTGCCTATCGAAAACGTTTTTGTATTCCCGAATTTGCGCGTTGAAATCTTTCAGCTTTTATCCAAGCAGCGTTTATCTACATAGCTAAACAAGTTTCATGTAAACCGTTTTTTATTCAGGCCGCTTTTTCGGCTGCCTGCGCTTCCTGCACGGAAGTTCGTTCAGCAACGCGTTGTTTGTAAGCCTCCAACGTTGGCCATTTGGAAAAGTCCACTTTGAAATGGCTGCCCCAGGTCATGGTGGTATACAAATAAGCATCCGCTACGGTGAATTGATCGCCCATCAGAAAATTATGGTGTTCCAATTGTTCGGCAACGTAGTTAAAGCGTTTATGTAATTTATCCAGACAGTATTTGCGAGTTTCTTCAGGGGTGCTTTTATAAAAAAGCGGGGAAAATGATTTGTGAATTTCCGAGCTGATAAAGGTAAGCCATTCTTGCAACTTGTAACGTTCGCGGCTGCCCCATTCAGGAACCAGCTTCGCTTCCGGCTTCAAATCAGCGAGATACTGCAGAATTGCCACACCTTCTGTGAGTAAAGTGCCGTCATCAAATTCCAGTGCCGGTACATAACCTTTCTTGTTGATTACCAGATAATTTTCGTCATTGCCGAATTTTTTTGCATTTAAATCCACCTTCACCAAACTAACCGGCAGATTCAATTCTCGTATCACGATATGCGACGCTAACGAACATACACCCGGACTGAAATAAAGTTTCATGAACGTCTCCCGAATAAAGTTGTATGTGAACAGCAGGGTTTTGGGCAATACAGCTTAGTCCGATGAAGTCGTGGAAATGTTCACAAAATAATGTTTTATTCTGAGGCTAATTGTTGAAAGAATTTTTATTGTTGACGATTTCGCCGGCGGCCAGCTACTAAAAGTAACAACCCTGAACACAACAGGGCGATAGCCTGGGGCTCAGGAATCGCTTTGCGAATGGTTATTTTGCTATTGGGTAAATCGGTATCGAAATACACGGTGGTGTCGATTGGTTGTATTATTCCGTTGAATTCAGTGTGCCAATATTGTTGGTACATATTTAATCCACCGCCTATCTCGTATCCGTTTTTAGCAGATGTCAGTTGCCCGAATGACGAGAAACGCGCAGTTCGGTAAACACCGTCAGCGGGATTATTGGACTCTATCAGCCAGAACGAGAGTTCCCAATGCTGATCCTGATTGTCCGGTGATAATGCCAGATAAAAATAACTGTCAGTCCGCAGCGTGAACGTATCAAAAATATTTGAAGCCGTTTTTGAAACAACTAACGAGATATCCAGGTCAGTGAACAGAAAATATTGCTGTGCACCTGTTGCAAGCTCAACATCGGGAATGGAGAAAGTTACGTCCAGTTCCAATTGGTCGTCGGCAAAATAAGCGGTGTCGATATTATCCGATGAATTCTCTGTGCTGGATACCTCATATACTGGTTTCATGATGCCACTGTTGTAATTAACGATCATATCCGCCGTGCTTGACGGTGATAGAAATGGAATGGCCACCAGTGAAAAGGCAGGGAGAAACGATTTAAATGATTGCATGGCTGGCTCCTTTAGGGGGCCAGAGCACTGTGCCCAGGCCAGAAACAGGTGCTAATGATTAAACAACAATTATTTTTCGGATTTATTACCGAGTATGTACTTGCCCAACGCCGCTGCAATACAGAAAAACAGGATTGAAAATAACAATGAAAATTGTCGGGTGATGATATTTCCCTCTGAATCCGGCGCACTTTGGGAAAGTGATTGTGCTTCATAATCAGGTGAGTGATCGGAAAAAGAAATTTCAGTGGCGTTAGCAGAGGGCGCAAGGGTGGTTGGGTCGTTAACAACGATGTCTTCAGGGATTGTTTTCATGATGACAGGCGATTGAAGTTGCTCAGCTTGCCAATCGCGTTGGGATGCGTCTACGACGGCCGCCGCGTCAATAAATGAGTCGCCCGACGCATCGCTCAATTGTAAATAAGCGTGTGCCGATAGAGCGTAAGTAGCACCCATTAGTAAGGGCACCAGTGTCAATAAAAAGCGTTGCAACATTTTCATGGCCGTCTCCTTGCTGAAAGCGAAAATGATGAGCAATCGGTGTTCGGGATGTTTAGCCGACGGATGATAGCATTGCTTCATCGAAAACAATTGGAGCTGTTCATTATTATCAAGACCTTCGAAACATTAAAAAAAATCCCGTTATTCCCAAATTAATTTTCGGCGACTTTCTTGTATTTTTCGGCGCCATTGTGCAGTGGTTAAGGGTTTGAATTGAAATAATTTTTTGGTTTTGATGTCCTTGAAAGGGAGTCTTTAAATAACATCAAAATGAGGTAATTAACATGCCAACCAAACCGTTTCACCAAATGCTGGTTGCCAGCGCCGTTCTGATACTCACTTTCTTTGCGGGGTTTGTAACCGGAGGGGTACAAAAAACGTATGATCCGGAGACTTGTAATAACGCGCTTCGTGAAGAAAGCGGTGCACCTGCAACCAATCCTGCAACTAAAAACGAAAGCGCTCCATAGGCTGGTTATTCACCAACATATGCTGATTGATAACCGGGCGGAGAATGAGTGTGGTGTGTTTGTTATTGAATAAACTCATCGTTTAAACCTTAACGCTTCAAATATTTGTGAAGTGCATTTGTCTATTCGTGCAGAGCTTAGTGGATCGTTATCAACCAGATTTGTCACCATTGCCAGGTTATTTTTGCTAACACACTGCGTTCGATGATAGCGGCATTGATATCGGCGGCGCTGCCAAATTCCATGTGCTTGCTATCCCCCAGATTTTGGCCAACCAGATTGAATCTGATTTGTTTGCTGAGTTGTCCTCCCAGGTTTACATCCCAGCGAATATAACTGTCTGTGGTAACCAGTTTGCCAACGTAATTGGCACTGGTGTCGAGTGTCCAGTTATCACTAAGGTTGTAAAAAACTGTCAGGCCTGCTTGATGTTGTGGTGAAAGTAATTCCGCACTTTCCTGCGCAGGTTCGGGCGCGTCAAGTTTTATATTCAAGTACGAATAATTCAACCCGATTTTCATTTTTTGTTGCATTGCCCAATGGATTGCCAATTCAGCCCCTTCGGTAATGCCACTCATGTTGTTGGTGAACTGAACCGGAATGAATACATGAAATGGGTCTCGACCATTGTTTACAAGGCGAGGTGTTTGAATCGTGGTATTGGTTAGATGATCATAGTCGTTATAAAAAGTGGAAAAGTCCCAGGAAATTTCCGGTGTAATTTGTTGGCGGTAGCCCAACTCATACGCGGTTAATTCTTCTGATCGAAAATCATTGTTTGGTTCGATAGCAAGGCGTGCATTGGCCACAGTGGCGAGCGTGCTGGTGAGATCTTCTTCAATAGCTGTTGGTGTACGCACTGCACGGGAAATCGCACTCCAGATGCTATAACGCTCATTAGGGTTCCATTGCAGCCGCAGGTTAGGCTGTGTCTCGTGTCCGGAAAATTCATTGTGTTCAAATTTGGAACCGATGGTAAGCAACCAGTTGGCGGCGAGCGTAATTTTATCTTGCACGAAAAAATTGTAGAGCTGCATCCGGCTTTTCTGTGGATCAAATTGAACGTTGTTATTACCGGTCTTGTCATCCTCGAGATAACGCAACCCGCCGCCCACGATAATTTCATGGCGCGTACCTGGTGCAAAATTGTATTGCGCTTCCAGATCGTAAATGAGTCGGTCATCAATAAAGTTGTAGGGTTCATCGCGTTTGGCCCAATCAATGTAGGCTTGCACACTGAATTGCGATTTATCGTTGGCGGCTTTAGTCCAGCGACCAAGCAGGTTGACTCCTTCATAGCGAATCGTTTGTTGTCTGGCGGGTGAATAGGGGGGAATTAACGAGTGGTCAACACGCATTTGTTGCGTATCTGTACGGTAAGCATCGCCTTGCAATGTAAACTCATCAGCCCAATCGGTGCGAAAGCCGGTACGTACTCCATCCCACTCATCGTAAATTTCACCGCCGCCTGGCTTTGAAGATGAATCGCGTTTAAAGCCCGAGGCATAAACGCGGTAGTGACCATTATTATCCAGCGCACCGCCATGGCGAGCATGCACATTGCGTTCTTCATTGCCGTAGATTGCACTGGCAGTTGTGCCCTGGGTAGTGCGGCTATGTTTAGTGGTGATATTGATTACACCATTGACTGCATTGGCACCCCACAAGGTTCCGCCGGGGCCGCGAATCACTTCAATACGGTCTATATCTTCCAGCATGACATCGTGCGCTTCCCACAATGTTCCACCAAATACCGGGTTATAGATGCTGCGCCCGTCAATGAGCACCAGCAATTTATTGGCGAGCGTGCTGTTGAACCCGCGAATACTGATTGCCCAGCTATTGGAATCTGCACGCGCTACCTGCACACCGGGCACCATGCGCAGTGCATCGGGAATGGTAGTCACACCGGAGCGCATAATCTCTTCGTGGGTTAATACAAACACGGCCGCCGGTGCTTCCGCCAGTCGCTCATCTTTTTTAGATACACTCTGCACACGTATTTGCAGCAGTTGCTCCAGTGGGAGCTCAAAATAATCGGTCATCGCAATGCAATTTGAGGTTATTGAAGCTGCAATAACCGATACAAAAATAGTGCGGGTAACCCGCGTATTACTTTGCTTGCGGCAAGGTTGCATGCGCAATCTCCTTCTGAAAGGCCTGGCTCCATTGGCTTATTAGGTATTGCTCATAATAGTTCAGATTTTCATGCGCGCTTTATTCGTTGATAAGTTTGGGCAGTGTTTTGCAAATGACGAAAATTTGCACATATGCCAGCCATGTCGTTATCGAAAGCGGTTTCTTTTATCCACCAACGGTGTGGATAACATTGTGTGTAAACTCTTGGCACATAGGGGAATTGAGCAGTATCACTGGCTTTCACAGGGCTGGTGGCTTGGTAACCACCATGATTAAATTCCAGCCGTGTAACGAGGGGTTAAATTTCCGGTGATTGAATGACATCCTGATCAATGCAGCTCGCTGCTTTAATCATGTTTAATAAACTGGCGAAGTCGACCGGCTTGAGCAAGTGATCATTAAAGCCGCATTCAAATGCGAGCTTGCGATCTTTTTCCTGGCCATAACCGGACAATGCGACTAAAAATGTTTTTTCGATGTCCGGATCTGCACGCACTTGTCGCGCGACGGCATAACCGTCCAATTCTCCCGGTAATCCAATATCGCAAAAAACCAATTGCGGTTTGGATGATTTTATTAATTGCAAACCCGTTTCGCCGTCGTATGCACTTCTCACTTGATGACCGTCCATGGCCAGTAGTGCGGCAAGGGTTTCTACCATATCGCGGTTATCGTCAATTAATACGACATTCAGTGGCTCGGTAGATATAGCGGTAACGGATGTGGGACGCGTCGGGGCGACCGTGTTGGATAACGGTACTTCAAAAATAAATTCTGCTCCGTGGCCCGGGCCTTCACTGCGTGCGTAGGCAGTGCCGCCGTGCAGGTTTGCAAAACCTTTTATGAGTGCAAGGCCTAATCCGAGGCCGCCTTTACTGCGTGCTAAATCCTGGTTGCCTTGTACAAACGGCTCAAATAATTGTTCGAGCAATTTGGGATCTATGCCAATACCAGTGTCTTTAACATTGATAATGCCCAGTGTTTTTCCATCGCGCAGTATTTCACGCAGGGAGATCAAGACCTCACCTTTGTACGGTGTAAATTTGAGTGCGTTATGCAATAAATTACCGACGGCTTGTGCGATACGTGTGCGATCTGCATAGAGCCATGCCGGTGTGTCGGGAACGTCAATGCGTAAATTAACTCCCTTATCGCTATAAGCGGTTCTGAAATCATTGGTGGTGTGTTTTATTAATTCACCTAACTCAAACGTTTCGCGGCGCAATTCAATTTTTCCACGCGAAATGCGTGCGACATCGAGCAAATCATCAATCAACCGTGTCATGTGCACAACCTGGCGGTCGATAACATTAACAGCCTCTACCAATGACGCATCACTGTTGCTCAGCCTGCGCAATAATACGGTGCTGTTGCGAATAGGGGCGAGTGGATTGCGTAATTCGTGCGCCAGCATGGCCAGATATTCATCTTTACGGCGTGCGGATTCATGCAGGATGGCTTCACTTTCCTTAAGCGCCTGTTCCGCTTTTTTTCGGTCAGTGATATCGCGCGTGATTTTGGCGAAGCTCACGATTTCGCCTGCTTTATCTTCTACTGGCCAAATAACAATTTGAGCATGGTAAATGGTGCCATCTTTCTTTACTCGCAAGCCCTCTTCTTCGTGATAGCCGTATTCGCGAGCCATGGTTAATTCATAAATGGCATGATCATCGGACAACGCATTCTTGGGGTAGAGAATTGAAAAAGGCCTGCCCAGTATTTCGTCTTCGATATAACCGGTCAGGCGCTCTGCGCCGCGGTTCCAACTGCTGATATTACCTTTAAGGTCCACCATGAACATGGCGTAATCCTGGATGCTCTCTACCATCAGGCGGAAGCGATTTTCACTTTCCAGTAATTGTGCCTCGCGTTTTTGGGCTTCGCGAAATTTGGTGATGTCGCGTGTAATTTTTGCGTAGCCCACGGTATTACCTTCGGCATTATCAATTCGCCACACAATAATTTGCGCATGGTAATAGCTCCCGTTTTTGCGCACGCGCACGCCTTCCTCTTCATACCTGCCTTGCGCTTGCGCCATGGCGAGTTCGTGGGCGGCGTGGTCTTTGCCCAATTTATCTTTCGGGTACAACATCGAGAAATGCCGGCCGATCGCTTCAATATCGGTATAGCCGGTCAAGCGCTCCGCACCGCGGTTCCAGCTGGTAATAAATCCATCCGGGTCCACCATGAACATGGCGTAGTCTTCAATACTTTCCACCATTAACCGAAAACGGCTTTCATTTTCCCAAAACCATGCATCGCGCTGGATTTCGTGGGGAGTAGGGATGTGCAGGGTTTTATTTATTGCGGGATTATTTTTTTCCTCAATGAAATGTCGATCATTGACGGCCGCGATGTTGGGCTGGATCCGGGTAATTACTTCGCCATTATTGGACTGCTGCAATAGTATCGGCAGTGTGTTGGCTGTGAGTGTGGAAGGAACACCGCGTACGTCAACCATGAGGCGAATGACCTTCTCTTTATTATTCTTCATCGGTAACACGACAAAATTAACCGGTATGGTTTTATCACCAATGATCTTGATGCTCTCGGTAAATTCCGTTGGTTGCGCATTGTTCGCGTTACGGCATGCCTCTTTCCATGTGAGTTCGTTGATGGTGGGTGTATTACACCAACTGAGCGACCATATCGGTGTGCCTACACAATTCTGACGTAAGAGTGTTGCCGCCAGTTTATTGAGTGCCTGGATGTTGCCTTCTACATCCAATATCAATATTGGTCTGTCCAGGCTATCGATAACAAATTGAATATCGTCTTGCTGTTTCATGTTGCTGTGAATCTCTGTAAAGAACAGTACCAGGCACGATTATTTAATGCCCATGTTTGTGTAGTTATTTTTTCTGACTTTATTTGAGTTTCCGGGTTCGTGCTGCGTGCATTGGTAATATTCGCCGGGATATGGGTTCCGGGATAAATGTAGTAGTCCGATTCTAGGGTAAGGATGCAATGAGCGCCAGCAGATGTTGCTGTAAATGAAGATTCATTACCGATTCTGCGCAGTTACACAAGAATTGATGACGAAACCGGACTGATAGCAGATGAATTTTGATGAAATGGCTAAAAAACAGCAATTACAACCAATAACAGGCAACGCCGTTAAACTCCGCATCACACGTGAAAAAAATAAGCGCAAGTGAAAATCACCTGCGCCTATAGCGTGTGTTTATCAATAATTAAAAAATCCATGCGGTACTTTATTCGTTGGCATCACCATTACCGGTATTATCTTCAAAATGTGGCTCATGTACTTCACCACCTTCTCTATCCGGGTTACGTCCCGCATCGGGCGTCGTTGTGTCGCGTTTGTCGCCGCGCGCGCTGGTTGTTGCGCTATGAGTAGTGTGGGGGTTAGTACGGGCGGGTGCGCTGGAAAAGGCATGGCTGCTGTGGGTTTTGTGTGCTGGATGTGGGTCGGTGTCTGTCCTGGTTCCACTGTTGGCTAATGTTGTAGTTGAAACCAAAGAAGCAAATAAAGTGAATGCAAATAGTTGTTTTTTCATAACGTACTCCTGAACTCGCCAACATCAAAAAATAAAGTGATATTACTGATAGAAGTTTTACTTGTTGAGCCGGGGAGAAAATTGAAACTTAAAATGTAACATTAAAAATGTTACGGGGAAGATCGGCAAATTAGCAGCCGTTAAATAACGGCTGCTAATTCAAAAGAGCGCATTAACAAGATATTAATAACAAGCTACTAAATCCTTACGCGCAACTTTGTTTACGGTAGAAAGTTTACGGTAGAAACTACTTAGGATTTGCGGCCACCGCTGTGGCTATTGGAGCCGCCTTTGCGGCCTGCTTCCGCAGCACGTTCCGGATTGTCTTTAAAATTGCCGCCGCCACTTTTGGTTTGGGTTTTTGATGTATCAGATGTTTTGCTTTGTGATTTGTCTCTCTGGATTTTAGCCATGATAATTTCTCCTGGAAATTAAATTGTGATGTAAAAAATTTACGATCCATAGCTATTCCTGCGCGATTTTTTCTTCCTCATCATCCTTTCATGCAACGCTGTTTGAACTAAACGGTTGCAATTACGGTAGTGCAAAATAGAGACCAATATAAACGTGGATAAAAGCGACCTGTTTGCACGTTGAGGCGACGTATTTTTCCAATCAGTGTGTTTGCTGTATGTGAATATGAAATTTTTACAAAATAAACACGTTATTTTGGGAAAATTAATATATGCGATTGTTACTGCTGAAAGTGCGCGCAAACGGTGCGGAGAATAAGATTTTTTAAATTCGAATGAAGAGTTTTTTACTTATAACCATTATTAAAAAAACCATTCACAACCATGCAAATAAAAATCGCGCCATACAAAGAGAGTTTCCTTGCGAATGCAAAACCCTGAACTATAAAAAGGTAGCGGAGTGTCGGTTGTTAATTTTTAAAAGGGCACTCAATTTCGGAGCTCATGTATGACCGGCCGTTTTGGTGCCCCCTCGATCCTGATTTTTTTATTACTTTTTATTTCCACCGCCATCGCTGATCCTTACCCCCCTTTATGGAGTAATGGGGCGGGGGCCGCCATTCATTATGATCCCGTCGCCTGGCCGACTGAGCCGGCGAATCCGCAAAATTGCGGCACAAATTGCGGTGATTGGAAACCTTACACGCGCTTCCAGCAACCCATGAATGATCCGCGGACACGCGATCCTTCTAACGGCGGTACCTCGCCCCAGTCTTATGTGAATGTCACCTCTTCCTGTTCGGACAAGGCGCGCCCCAGTATTTATTACTACCTCCATCGCGGCGCTACCCAGGCAGATGATGTGTTGATGTTTCGCTGGCGGGTTGAAGCGGCGGCGCACAATTACGCAACCGGGCCAAGTGCCGGGAGTTATGGTTCCTCTAACCCCTGGTCGTCTGCGTTGTGGACTGTGTTGTTTGATGTGGATGGCAGCGGCTATCGTTCGCTTGCTGCCCATTTGGATGGATCTTCGGGCGCGCCGGCGAAACCGGTTGATTTGCTCGTGGGTATTTGGGGGGAGTCCGCAAATCATTCACTGGATTACATCAACGACCCGAAAGTGCACTTGTTGGGGCACAATCCGACCGGTTATGTGGGGGCTGGTGGAAAGATATTAAATTTCAATAACAGCCTGACACCCACTGAAAACTGGCCCAACGGCGCAAACGAAACTACATGGGATTACGGCAGTACGCGGGCGAGACTGGTGTCTACCAGCTCTTGTACGGAATACTTTATTGATTACCAGATTCCCATCGCGTTGTTGGATGCCTCTTCGCTCAATGGCCCCAAAATTACTCGCAGTACACCTATCGCCATGCTGTTCTGTACTGCGAACAGTTTG
The DNA here is from genome assembly GCA_035490715.1 of Cellvibrio sp. Taxonomy (GTDB): domain Bacteria; phylum Pseudomonadota; class Gammaproteobacteria; order Pseudomonadales; family Cellvibrionaceae; genus Cellvibrio. Next base: position 76,071 of record DATJLF010000053.1, on the reverse strand, counting down.
AACAATCCCTTTCAAAAGGATTGTGCAGTGAATAAAAACTGGCTTGCCGACGCGGGGAAAACAGCACCGTTCGGGGATTACCTTTCTTTCAATCAAACAGAGCCCTACAGCCAGCCGATTATTTCCCGCGTCGATGCCACAGCGCCTACCGCTTGCCCCGGGACTTATGGGTTAAGCGCGACGGTGCAAGACACCCTGGCACTGAATAGCGGAGTGGTGACGACCTCGGTTCAGGCGGTGGATTTTTATTATTGGTTCGATGCCGATGGCGACGGCACTGCCAACGATGCGGGCAGTGAATGGGTGAAAATTACACCCGCTGGCGTTTTGGTGGCTGGCACGCTCAACCGCTGGGCGACCCAATGGGATGCCAGCAGTTTGCCGAAGGGAAAATACCTTGTGGGGGCCCAGGCGTTGGATGACAGCGCACGACTGGACGATGACATGGTGCCCATCGGAATCAACAACCGCACGTTTTCCTATTTGTCTGGCGACGCTGCGAACCAATTGTTTATCAACAACAGTTGGGTAACGGGCCAGGCAGGCAGTTTTCCCGGCCATAGCCCGGCGATAACACCCGGTGCCGGCGAAAACTGGTACGGCAACCCGGACGTGACCGGACAGCAACTGGCATTGATAGGTACCGCCATTAACGCGTGCGGTGTAGCGCCAACCCTCACGGCTAGTGTGAGTGATTCACAGGCAGTGGCGGGAACCAGCGTGACCTACCAATTAAACGTCACCAACCCGGCGACCAATGCAAATTCCATAACGCTCAACCAGCTTTCATTCGCATTGCCTGCCGGATTCAGTTACCAATCCGGTACCAGCCTGGGTACCGCAGGTATAGGTAACGCAAACCCGGTGCAAAATGGCCAGCAGCTGGTGTGGGGTTTTGCACCGGTAACATTGGCTCCCGGCGCTACGGCACAACTGGATTTTTCGGTCACTGTGAGCAGTACGGCGGGAACCTATAACGCTTCGGCTGAAGCGACAACGTCATTTGGCGCTGTGACGGCGGGACCGGTTGCAGTAGCCGTGGATGCCGGGCGGGTGGGCTTAACGGCGGTGCCGGATACTTATTTATTACCGGCCGATGGAACTACTCCCGTCACGGTCACATTCAATTACGCCAATGAGTCGTTATTTGCGCTCACGTCTGGCAGTTTGGTGTTGACCTTACCTGCCGGGGTAAATTACGGCAGTTGTAGCGGCGGCAGCCAATGCAGTGTGGTGGGCAGTACCCTGACCTGGACCCTCGGCACATTGGACCCGGCAGAAGCGGGCACCGCCAGCCTTACATTGAGTGTTCCATCCAATTGGACAACCTCGTCCCTGACCCTTACCGGTACCTTAACCGCGTTGGCTCCCGACGGAGCAACTGTCACCCGATCCGCTGCAACCACCGTTGCCATTTCCGGCTATGTGCAAGTCACACCGGCATCCTTCACATTGACCAAGGCTGCTAACGCGACGCGCATCGCACCGGCCGCCAACGTTACTTACACGCTGACGTACCAAAATACTGGCGGCACCAGTGCCGCAAATGTGGTGCTAACAGATACCTTACCGGACGGCATGACATACAGTTCGGTGACCGGTGGCGGCAGTCATTCGAGCGGTGTTGTTACCTGGAATTTGGGTACGGTCGCAGCAGGTGCTTCCGGCAGTGTGACTGTGACGGCAATTGCCGCCAGTTCACCGTTTACGTTTGCCAACCCTACGACTAACACCGCCAGCCTGAATTGGACCGGCGGTACTGCTGTATCGGCCCAGGCGAAAGTGGGAATTACCGGAGATTATTGCAGTGCCGTGTTTTATTTCCGGCAAGGTGCTGATAACAATCTGGCCACCGTCCGGCCAGCATCCCAGACAAAGCCTACTGCGGGCTCCGCCTATACCACGACACTCAGCAATATTTCGGATAACACCTTTGAAAGTTACACCACCGAGGTAAACCAGGTTGTCTTCGAACAAAGTGCGGGCTTGGGTTCTGCGCTGGACATTTCCGGGCAATCACTGACGATTAATTACTACCTGAGCGCTGCCCAAGGTGGAGGGCGCAGCCAGGTAATCCTGCGCAACCATACCAAGAACACGACAATTGCCACCAGTGGTGAATTGAATATCACTACCGGAACCGGTTCCTGGTACAACTTTACTGCGACTGTTCCGGCCAGCACGACGATAGATGCGGGCGATAAGTTACGGTGGTATTTCCAGTTCCGCGCTTCCGGCGGCAAGGACATCACCTTCCATTACGACAGTGCCACTATTAATTCACGGTCGTCTTTTTGTACGGCAACCAGCCCTGCATTGCTGAGCCTTACTGCATCACCCAGTGTGGGTAGCGTGACTGAAGCTGCCACGCCGACAATCACTTACACATTGAATTACGCGAACAGTGGCGGTACTACCGCGACCGGGGTTGCATTGGCCGGAAACCTGCCGAGTGGTTTTACCAATTGCCAATATTCCACCAATAACAGCACCTGGGCGGCATGCTCGGGTGGCACGACGCACAGTTTTGCATTGGGTAGCCTTGCGGCGGCTGCCAGTGGAACGGTGTACGTACGCGGAACTGTGCCCGCCGGTACAACAGCGGGTAATACACTCACCGCCGCGCCGGTTATTTCGGGCACATCCATCACCAGTGCAACCGCCAGCGCCCAAACACAGGTGGTTGCGGCACCGGCAGGAACTCCGGCATTGACGCTGCTTTTATCCGCATCACCCACGGTTGCCGTACCGGGCGATTCGGTGGTGTACACCGTAAAAGTCATTAACACGGGGAGTGGCAACGCCAGCGGCGTAACTATCACTAATACCTTGCCGGTAACCAGTTACTTCACCTATTCCAGTTGTACCGGGGGATGTAACCACAACACCGGCGTATTGAGCTGGAATACCGGCTCGCTGGCAGCGGGCGCCAGCCAAACGTACATCTACACCATGGTCGTTGGCAGCAGCGGTTTGGCGGCGGGCATTACGGCAGTAACCGATGATCTCACTGGCAGCGGCAATTCCGGGCTTTCGGCAACCAGTAATGCGGTCGTAGTTAATCTGAACGGTAATCCGGCATTGACGGGAACGCTGATGGCGAGTCCGAACACTGGCCTGGCTCCGGGCGACACAATTGTTTACAGCCTGAACATCACCAATGCAGGAAATGCCCAGGCAGAGGGAGTAGCCGTACAGGTTCCGATTCCAACGCATACCCTTTATGCGAGCGGCGCGACTACCTCAACGGGCACGGTTGTGTTTGATACCGTGAATAATCGTCTGTTGTTCTCCCTGGGAACTATGGCCGCTGGTGCGTCCGCCACCCTTGGGTATTCGGTTGTGATTGGTAGCCTGGATTCCGGGCCAACTATCATCCAGGGATCTGCGACCGCTGCTGCGGATAACGCCGCACAGCAAACATTTACTGCCAACGCGTCCGCCCAGGCTGACCCTCAACTTGAGTTAACCCAGGGTGCAAGCGGAAGTGGGGCTTATCCTTCCGCCCTTGTGACGGCTGCCTCCAGTGGCACAACGGTTTATGTGGATCGCACGGATCGCTTCCAGTTAGGTCAATTGGTGCGTATCGGTGTAACGGTCGCCCGAATCCAGTCTTACGGGGCTTCGTCCATGACGGTGGACACGCCTGTAACCGCCAACCCCGGCGATGCAGTAGTTGGGGCGTTCACTCTCACGCTGGGTTATCGCAACAATGGGAATGCGACGGCAACGTCGGTCACGCTGACGGAATTGATTCCGGCGGGAATGGAGTTCTACGCCGCTGACGGCAGCCCGCAAGCAGCACCTGCCCAAGGCATGGATGGAACCGTCAGCTGGAACATCGGCACCCTGACCGCGGGCGGTAGCGGTACTCGACAAATCCAGGTCATTCCGGCAGGTACAGCAGGCACTTACACCCATCAGGCAAACCTGTCTGCGGGGAACGCGACTCCGGTAGCGGCGAATACTGATGTGATCATTGGTGGCTTGTCCGTCGCAAAAACGACGACAACCCCATTGGTCTCTGCGAGTGGCATCGCGCATTACCGTATTGTGATTGCCAACTCGCTGGCGACGCCCGTCAGCGGCGTGACGCTCACTGATTTACTGCCCCAGGGTTTCAGCTATCGCACCGGTACTGCCTCGGTAGATGGAACCCCGCAGGAGCCGACGTTTGATGCGGCTGACATCGCTTTCCAGCAACCGGTATGGGCAAATCTGGTAGTGGGTGCTGCCACTGAACTTGTTGTTGAGTTTGATGCTGACGTGGCGTCTGATGCTGGCGCTGCGACTTACCAAAACCAGGTTGATGTTACTGCTGGTGGAGGGGTAGGCATCCAGCCGTTCGATGCATTTGCCACCACAGCGGAAGATGTCACGGTACTGGCGGCGAATGCGGGGGTAATTTCCGGTTATGTATTCTTCCGCGACCAGGCCACGGGTAACTTGTTTGACCCGACAGCGGATGCACCGCTGGCGGGGGTGCGGGTAGAGCTGTACCAAACCGGGGCGGATTGCAGTGACCCTTACGACGCCCTGTGTTCCGTGGCATACACGGATTCCAATGGTTATTACCAGCAAGTGCTCGCCACTGGCACTTGGCGAGTGAACGTAGTCGCCGGCACAGGTGATTTGGATAACAGCTGGCCACTTGAGGTTGGGGATAACGATACCGACGTAACCGTAGCCAGCCAGCTGGCAACGCGCGACGATACTGGCTTCGCGTTGGCGAATTCATCTTCCAGTGCCAGCTCAGTCCCGGCAGTGTCGAGCACAGCAGCGTCCAGTGAGCAAAGCTCAAGTACTGCAAGCTCCAGCGGAATTGCCTCAAGTGCCAGCGCGAGCGAAGTAAGTTCAAGCGCGCCTAGTTCTGCGGTCGCCGCTTCAAGCGTTGCTTCTGTTGCATCCAGTCTTGCGGTATCCAGCATCGCCGCGTCCAGTGAACAAAGCTCGGTTGCGGTTAGTTCCATCGCGCCAAGTTCCGCGGTTGCTACCTCAAGCGTTGCTTCTGTGGCATCCAGTCTTGCGGCATCCAGCATTGCCGCATCCAGTGAACAAAGCTCGGTTGCGGTTAGCTCTATTGCGCCGAGTTCTGCGATTGCGGCTTCAAGCGTTGCTTCTGTGGCATCCAGTCTAGCCGTATCGAGCATTGCCGCATCCAGTGAACAAAGCTCGGTTGCGGTTAGTTCCAATGCGCCGAGTTCTGCGATGGCGGCTTCAAGTGTTGCTTCTGTGGCATCCAGCGTTGCGATGTCCAGCATTGCCGCATCCAGTGAACAAAGCTCAATCGCAGTGAGTTCGAGTGCGCTGAGTTCCGCTGTTGGTGCCTCAAGCGTTGCTTCTGTTGCATCCAGCGCTGCGGTAAGCAGCTCGTTGATGTCGAGTGTTGCCCAGGTTTCATCTGCTTCCCAGTCCAGTGCAGCGGCATTTTTGGTGACGCCGCAAGTGGGTGAGGGGGGTAGCGTAACCCCTGCGGATGCACAATCCGTTGCGCAAGGTCAGCAAGTAACATTTACGGTAACGCCGACAGAGGGTTACGAAGTGTCGGGTGTCACCAGTGATTGCGGGGGTAGCTTGCAAGGGTTGGTTTACACCACGGCGCCGGTGAACACCCATTGCTCTGTGGAGTTCTTGTTCAGACGCCCATTAGTGGCGGTGGATCTGGCGGGGCAACCCTTCACCGGTACGGAAATGTCACGGGGCGGTGAGAGCAGCTTCCGTGTGTTGGGGGGTAAAGGACAAATTCGTACCAGTGCGAGCGCTATGCACGCCGGTAACTTGACCCTGATGGGGAGTGAATCGCTGGAAGAATTCCTGGCCAACCAGGGCGCTACCCTGGCTACGTCGGGCGAACGCAGTTACCGGTTCATCGGCAATCGCGCCGGTATTTACCTGATTACCTTCGAAGACGAGCAAGGGCAGCGCGCCGAACTGGAATTTGTGGTTAAACCCCTGGTGGCGTTTGCCAGCAGCCGCCAACTGGGTACGGCGGGCCAGCCCATCAACCTGATTGCCGTGCTGGATGATGATCCGGGTATTTATCCTGTATCCGTAACCTATCGGGTGGATAACCCCAATTTGGCGGAAAACCTTACTGAACAAGGGCAATTTGTGTTCGATGGCGCACGCCAGGCCCAACGGTTGTTAACGCCGGTGAGCAATTCGGGCCAACTGCTTTTTACCCTCCAGCCCGATGGTTCAAATGGTGTGGATTTGGGAAGCTTGATCCAGCACCGTATTGACCTGCAATCCGCTGCCACTATTCCGTTGAGCCTGGATTTGAGTGTTGACCAGTCGGGTAATCGGGAATGGGTGGTCGAACGTGGCAAAGGCACGGTACGGCTCATATCTTCTTTAAGTGGAAATAGCTACAGCTATAACTGGAGCGGATCGAATACCGCCTTGGGCATAGGCCAGGCAGGAACCGGTATCGCCAATGTAAATCCCACATTGTTAAATGGCATCTATTCCGTACAACTTCAGGTGACTGAACTGGCGGCGCCTAATCGCCAGGCATTGGCAACAGGCCGCCTGCGTGTGGTTGATGCGATTCCCGCCGGTTATGAATCCATGTTGGTTACGGATAACCAAAGTAACGTCGCGCGCTTGCCCATCTGTATTGAAGGTGGAATGAATCGCGTCGGTGCTTGTAAAGATGTATTACAAGGGGTGTTCATGACGACCCTAGCCCCTTACAAAATCATCTTGGGTTCCAGCTCGGATCTTGCCTCCTGGCGCGATCAGGAATTTGCGCTTTCGATGGAGGCCGGGGATATCCGCGATACGGCTGGCCAGCCGATTGCGAACGCCACCGATACCCAATACGACCACTTGGGCTACACGATTGATTTTGAAATCCATCAACTGGAATTCGCAGGGCAATCGGTACCTATTGTGGTGCCACTCAAACCGGGTCTGGTAATTCCGGCGGATAGTGTCTGGCGCAAATACACAGCTAACGGTGGCTGGCGCAATTTCGTAGAAGATGGCGCAAACCAGATCGCATCGGCGCCGGGAGATGGCACGGGCAACTGCCCTTGGCCGGGCGACCTTGCATGGCGCGGTGGTTTGAATATGGGTGATACCTGCGTGCGCCTGATTGTTCAGGACGGCGGTCCCAATGATCAGGATGGACTGGCCGACACCGTAGTGCGTGATCCAGGAACGCTCGCGATCAAAACAAAAAATACCGCTACTCCGGTAACAGTACAAACCGTTGCTAAAGGCAGCGGCGGAGGTGCAATCGCTGATTTGTTATTGGTGATGATGTTATTGCTATTTGTTGCACGATATCGCGCAGCCCTTTTATCGATGAAGGCAATTCATCTCCATCAATCAGATGACGCACCAAGGAGAAACCGTTGTGACGAATAAAACAATCAATAGATGGAATAAATTGTCGATTAAAAAATCCGGTGCAGTGCTGATGCTGGGCGCGATTTTTTCATCCGCACCCGCCTTTGCCTCTACACCGGATTATCGCTATTACCTGGTGGGTCAACTCGGCGTAGCAAATGGCGAAGTGAATGCAGATGATATGAACCAGCGCATGGAAGCATTGGGGTTTGATGCGGAAGCCGATATTTCCAATTTGAATCGCACTGCCTGGTACGCCGGTGCCGGTTATCACTGGAACCGATTTATCGATGTAGAAGTTGGTTATACCGATTTGGGAGAAGTGCGTACGCACATAACCGGCGATACCACCGACATCACTGCCTATTTGCAAGGCGCTAATATTGTTCATCCCCGTACCGCCTCGGGCTATGAGCTGGCGCTGGTCGCTAACTGGCCATTGCGTGATGATCTGGGTTTATTTGCGCGTGCGGGTTGGTTACGTGCTGATACAGATTATCGCGCTTATGGTAACGAACAGATTGAGCGTCGATCACACGATGAAAATATCAGTGTTCTTGGTGCGGGAGCTTATTACCACATCAATGAAAAATATTCGCTGCGATTCCAGGTCAATCATTATCCCGTTGAGGATGAAGATATTAATGTATGGTACGTTTCCATCCTTTATCGTTTTGGTGAGCGCTGAGAGCCAACTTACGTTGGCTCTCAGCGTATTGCATTACTATTGCCAATAATTGACGAGCCTATTCACTGATTCACCATTTTGTCGACACCGATATTATTTTCGCGTAGCGATCCTTCAATGGCTCGGTTGGAAAATAATGCGCATGGGTATGCAAGCTGACAAGTGCTGCGCCAATAACCATTGCCAAACGTGCGCTCCAACCTTGTTGCCAGCAAAAGCGGATGAGCAGGCAAACAACGATTAGCGGCACCAACAAAATTATTACCGAAGCAATCATATTACCCACTGGACTTGCCTCGTTTTTACTCGCATGCAGCACCTGTTGTTTTGTTCCCGTTATTCAGGTTATACCAATCCACTTTACGGGTAAGCATCATGAAAGCGCCGAGCATCGCGAACAACAAAATGGATCCCATTAATAACGCATAATCTTCTGCGCTCAGCAAGCCGTACAACAAACCGTACAGGAGGGCGAGTGCCGAAGTAAATCCCATCGCCCGAGCGACACTTTGCAACACATGGCTGACGTAAAAACCAATTAATCCTACGCATGCAACCGCAGAAATTCCGTACGCAGGTGCAAAACCGATGTGTTCAGAAAGTGAAATCAATAGCAGGTAGAAAAATGCGAGAGCCATACCAACCAGTGCGTACTGCACAGGATGAACCTGCAAACGCTTTAAAATTTCAAACAAAAAGAATCCGGCAAAGGTGAGGGCAATAAAGAGTAAGGCATACTTGATGGCGCGATCACTTTTTACATAGTGATTAATAGGGTCAATTAAATTCACACCAAATTGACTTTGTTCAAACGGCAAGCATTCTCGCCCATTTGCACAGTGTGAAAAGACTTCTGCCATATTGGTGGAGAAATAACTGGTTTGCCAGCGTGCGTTAAAGCCCGTTTCCTGGATATTGCGTTCCACCGGCAAATAATTACCAATGAAACTGGGGTGTGGCCAATCGGATCGCATACTCAAATGCGTTTCTTTTCCTAACGGTGTTACATTGAATTTGCCCGTTCCTTTTAATTGCAGTGCTAATGAAAAGATGTAACTTTGCCCGGCATCGACACGGCCCAGTTTTACATGTACACCATTACCCAATGCCGTGAGCTGGCTACCAGGTTCAGCATTCAATGTGGATTGATTCCATTTCAATGCCACTGAATTATCGATACCACGAATATCACTGATTCCCACCGCAATATAGGCCGGTTCAAATTGGTAATCGGCAATGCTTTCCCCCAAACCAAACTGTTCGGGTAATAAAAATTTACCGTCGATATTATTGCGTGTGTGGTAAAGGTGCGCACGATAAATTCCCAGGGTGCGCAGTTCGGTGGTCATGTCTGAATCGATACGCAGTAATTCAGGTAGGAAATGTAATTTTCCTTGCACCTGGCGTTCTTCAATGACTTTTTCCTTGTTCTCGTTCAGGTGGGTATAACGCTCGATTTTTTTGTAGGGAATGACCAGCACCGGGCCGGTGATGGTTTGGCTATAACTGGAGTTCTTGGCAATTTCTTGCACAACCTGTTCGCTGTAGCGTTGCCGCTCGTCGATGGAATCACCAATCATGCTAACCGGAATTAGCAATAACAAGATCAGTGCACCTATGGTAAGTAATTTGAATAACAATGGCTTTTTCATAAGGTTCTCCCTGTGGATTAAGTGAACCTATGATCGCAACGGTAGATGGGTTTTATATGGATGCGGTGTGGGCGTTATGTGTGGGAAATGTGGATTTTGTGTGGAGTCTTTGCAAGGGCTGGTATTGCCAGCCCGATTAGCGGATAAAACTCAGGCTGGCGCACACGCCCGTAGCAGTATTTTCCAGCTGCAAATGTCCGTGGTGTAATTCCATTACCTGCTGCACAAAACTTAAACCAAGGCCAGTGCTTTTGCGGCCGGTGAGTGGGCGTGGTAAAGAAAAAAATCGTTCGGTTAAGCGCGGCATGGCGTAATCAGGAATCGCTTCCCCCTGGTTGACTACAGCAATATTCCACTGTTGGTTGGTGAATCGCGTTTCAATTCGGATGTGGCCTGCATCCGGGGTAAAATCCAGGGCATTATCCAGCAGGTTGAGCAGGGCTTGTTCCACTAAAAATCGTTCACCGTATATTTCGGCATCGGTATGTAAATCCAGTTGCAAACGAATTTGCTTTTGCGCAACACGTGCTTCGCGAGTTTGTACCAGGTTTTCTATGAGTGGTTTCAGCAATATTTTTTGCGGGGCGTGCAAACTTTGTTGTTGCTCGACCAACGCAAGGTTTAGCAAGCGCTCAATCAATTGTTGCAACCGTAAACTTTCGGAATCGATGTTGGCGAAAAATTTTTGTCGTTGCTCTTCGCTCATGGGGGATTGCAATAATTCACTGGCGGCGCGAATTCCGGCAAGCGGGCTTTTTAATTCATGGGTGAGTGTTTGTACGTATTGTTCAATATAACTTTTTCCATCCAATTGATTGCGCATGGACTCCAGCGCTTTCGCCAGCTGCCCCAGCTCACCACTATTAATCAGCCCCGGTGTTAATACGGCGCGCTGGCCATGGCTTACGTTTTGGGCATATTCACGCAAACGCCGCAATTCACGGCTGAACCACCAGGAAAATAATCCACCGGAAACCAGCCCCATTAAAATAATCACGGCTGCCAACAACCCCAGCCGGCGTTGTGTGCGATCAATATACGGTTGGACACTGCGATTGGGTTTGGCGACAGACACAACACCAATAATTTTTCCTTCGTGGGTTATGGGGGCTGCGACATACATAATGCTGGAACTTTCGTCGCCAAGCGTTTCCATGGTGGAGCGAGCGCCATATTTTCCCTGGAGGGTTAAATAAACATCGTTCCAGCGTGAATAATCCTGCCCTACTGCGATGTCGCTGGAATCCAGCAACACCACCCCCTGGTCGTTGGTGACATAAATGCGATGGTTGACCTGCCGTTTACTGACACCCCAAATGTTGGCGTTAGGTTGACGTTGGCCATAGGCTTGCAAAATGTCGCGGATGCGTGGTGATTGCAGTTGGTTGGTTAATAGTGGTTCACGCAAAAATTCCGCGAGCAAGTTGGCGGTATCCACAAGCGTTTCTTCAGTGGATTGCCGCACACCAGGCCGTATTTCCTCCATGACCGTGCGCAGTACAAAGTAACTGCACAGCGACACAAACAAAACGTACACGATAAAAATCCGCACACTTAAACTCATAAATGATTTCCTTGTTCATGTATTTCCGGTTGATATGCATAACCAAACCCACGCTGGGTTTTTATTGGTTCCGCTTCTGGTGCAATTGCACGTAATTTGGCTCGTAGCGTTTTAATATGTCCGTCAATATTACGGTCATAACCTGCATCAGGGCTGATACCTATTGCATCCAGCAATTGATCGCGACTGAATACTTTTCCCGGTTGAGACACCAGGGTTTGCAATAAAGAAAATTCCAGTCGCGTTAAATTTAACGGTTGTTGCAGGTAAGCAATAATCTTTCGCTCGTTATCGATAAAAAATTCCTGCTTACTATGAGCGGTATCACTCTCTATTGCGTTAACCGGGCTGGACAATTCCGGGCGTTGCTGGCGAGTGCGCTTGAGTATTGCCTTGACTCGCGCTGCCAGTTCACGCGGGCTAAAAGGTTTTACTACATAATCATCCGCACCAATTTCAAGGCCAATAACACGATCCAGTTCTGCCCCGCGCGCGGTTAAAAAAATCACGGGCACTTCGGAAAATTTTCGTAATTGCTTGCAAGCTTCAAAGCCCGTCATATCCGGCAAACCAACATCCATGACTATCAAATCGACCCGATGGTTCCTGACGTAGTCCAGGGCCTTGTGGGAGACAGTCTCCCAATGGGTGGAAAAACTCTCCGCCTGTAGAACAAAAATCAGGCTTTCGGCGATGGAAGGTTCATCTTCCAAAATGAGTATATGGGGCATGGCTAATTGTCTTTGCGTGCGGGCGCGCCAGATGGCTACAGCTGGGTTAAGTGGTTAATGCTATATGAAAGGGATTATAGCTATAGCTGCAACTGGCGTCTGCGCTTCATAGGCGACGCACTAACGCGCAAAGAGTGTACTAATCACCACAAAAAACAAGTAGAAGCAGGGAAGTACACCGAAAAGAAATGCAAGGCTTCGAAGCTTATCAAGGTTGGCAATGTAAAAGACGGGGTGAAAAATTCGCGCCACCAGCACGATAATCGCCATTTCTTCCAGTAAGACGAGTTCAAGGTTCGTGGCAGAAACTGCAATCAGTGCGGCACTGTAAATTGCCAAAGCTTCCCACGCATTTTGTTGCGCGGCGACTGCCCGCGCACCGGGCCCCTCCAATTGGGTGTATTGCTCCCGCGGTCTTTTATTATCCACTTTTCCTAATTGTTTTCGCCGGTAGTAACCAGCTACCAGGCTCAACACATAGGGCATGACGCATAAAAACATTAACACAACAATTGCAGTTCTCATTGTTCGTTCCTCCTGAATACTGATGATTGGATTACTAGCTAGCGTCGGGGTTCAATGATGGCTCATTCTTTATCATTCACGCCATTTTTAAATGAACAAAATAGTTATCCCTGTCGTCTAATCGTCACATGATTATGTTACGGCGGATACTCCAATGACAGTAGAGAAAATTCGCAGGCATAAATTCTTGTCTGCCATAGGTTTTGTGCTGATTGTGTTATTAATTATTATTGCCAGCGTTATTATTTTTTCAGAACGATTGGTACGTATGCTAGTAGAAGAAAAGGGAAGTAGTGCACTGGGGCGCGAGTTGGTATTGGAAGGGCCGTTAACTATTGATTGGCATTGGACCTACACTCATCTCCACAGTGAAAACATTCGCCTGCGCAATGCAGAAGGCTACTCTGAGCCGGATATGGTGACCATTGAGTCGCTGGACCTTACCTTCAAGCCGTTGAAATTGCTGGTAGGAAAATTTGAGTTTGGCGACATCGTTATTCACAAACCGATGGTCATTCTGGAACGAAAAACGGTTGATAACACCAACTGGAATTTTCCCGCGCTTTCCGCAGAACCGGACCAGGCCAATGACACCGAAGGAAAGCGGAGTTTCCCCCTGATTAATCGGCTTGAGTTAAAAAATGGCAAAGTGGTATATCGCGATGCCATTCGGCAATTGGCACTGGATTTAAAATTGGATTCAGTCAGTGGTACTGATAAATCACTCAATAATGAATCCAAAAAAGGCGACGCTGAAAAAAATGAACAATATGGATTTACGGTTACCGGTAAAGGTGCTTTGCAAAATAATCCCTTCACGATAAAAGCCTCCGGTGGATCGCTCGAATCCCTGCGAGATTCAACCAAAAATTTTCCCTTACGCGTGAATATCACCATGGATAAAACCCGTGTAGGGCTCAAAGGTGTATTTAATGAGCCTTTTAAACTCAGTGGTATTGATGCGCGATTAAAAATTGAAGGGGATAACCTGGCGGATCTGTTCTATCTGACAGCGGTTCCTTTGCCTCCCACGCCCCCGTACACGCTCGAAGGCAGGCTCACCAAAGATGCAAGTATCTGGGGGTATCACGAATTCACCGGTAAAGTAGGTGGCAGCGATTTGGCGGGCGGAATTATTTATGACCTGAGTGGCCCGCGCGGTTTTTTTAAGGCTAACTTATTTTCCAATGTATTGGACAGTGCGGATTTGGGTGGTTTTATTGGTTTGCCTCCTGCATTGGACGGTGAAGAAATTTCTGCCGAACAACAGCAGGCAGCGACTGAGAAAAAAGCAAGCCCGCGTTTGATTCCCGATGTCCCTCTGAATGTTGAGCGTTTGCGTGCAACTGATATGGATGTGATGCTAAAAGCAAAAGAAATTAATGCTCCCAACTTGCCTTTTAAAGGAGCAGAAGTGCGTTTTTATTTAAAGGATGCGCAATTAACCCTTGACCCATTTAATGTCGTGTTAGCGGACGGTACTGTGGATGGTTCCATCCATGTCGATGCACGAAATGATATTCCACCCATGACAGTGAATTTGAATTTGCGCAAATTAAGTTTGGGTAAATTTTTTGAAAATACCCGGTTCGCGGCGACCACACGGGGATTCTTTGGCGGTAAGGTTGCCTTAAAAGGAACGGGCGCTTCGTTGGCCGATGTACTCGGAACGAGCAATGGTGACATGGCTATTATCACCTCGGGTGGAAACATCAGTTTGTTGTTGGTTGAAGCCTCCGATATTGATATTGGTGAAGCGGTGCCTTTGTTTCTAGGCAAAGATAAATCCACCAAAATTCGCTGCGGCGTCGCTGATTTTGATGTGAAAGAAGGGCAACTTAAATCAAAAAACGTAGTACTGGATACGGAAGATTCCATGCTGGTAGGTAAAGTGGGTATTGATTTGAAAGAAGAACAGATTAATGCCCGGCTGGATGCAAAACCCAAGGATACCAGCATTCTTTCCGCGCGAATTCCAATCATTATTTCCGGGCAATTAAAATCACCGCGCATCGGACTGGATGCGGAGCGAACAGGCGCGCGTAGTGCGGCCGCCATTGCACTGGGCACCTTATTAACGCCGTTCGCGGCGATCCTTGCCTTCATCGATAATGGCGAAGGCGAAAATGCGGATTGCCGTGCGCTGATTTCCGCTGCACAAAAAGAATAATTCCATCTTCTTGTACCGGGTGCGATACGTGCCCGGGTGCATGTCATCTTCCTGTCATCAATTGATCATCAACTCTCTGTAGATTATTTCATTTCACCGGCTTATCTAGCCGGTGATTGCATTGGGTATCTATTAATCATTTAAAGGAGTGAATCATGAATAATGAAATAACGGTTGATATTCCGTTACGGATTACGGTAAGTGTTGGTGGCCAGGCATTAACGCGAGTTGTTGGTTCTTCAGTGGAAAGCAGGGAAATTAAAAAGGGGTTGGAGCGAGTCGATATAGATCCAGACTACGGAAACCGTAAAGGATACGATGCCAGTTTTCTTGGAATTGATGTGCCCCTGCCAACGTTAAATCCGGAACAACGTCGTAACGCCGCGAAAAACAGTATGGTCGATGCAGGTCAGGACAACACAGTGTTGCACTACCACCATTTCTCTCTGGTGATGAACCGTCGTCGCCAACTCGCGTATTACACTGCTGTGAATATTAATGGTGCGCGCAGCCGTAAACCCGAACGCGCGGGTGATCAATGGTATTACGATCCACGCATCGCAGAAACGGAACAAATTGGTGAAGATTTGTATGCGCGCAATAAACTGGACCGCGGACATTTGGTGCGCAGGCTTGATCCTGCCTGGGGCAGCATCAGCGAAGCGCTGAATGCGAATAACGATACGTTTCATTTTACCAATTGTTCACCGCAACATGCCGGCTTCAACCAAAGCAGCGAGACATGGCAAGGCATTGAAAATTATTTATTGAATTCTGCACAACAAGATCGCAAAGCGTTGACGATTTTTACCGGCCCGGTGCTTACCGATGAAGATCCGCTTTATCGCGGTGTACGGTTGCCGTTGCATTTCTGGAAGATCGCGCTCTTCGCCAAAAACGATGGGACGTTATCAGTCACAGCTTATCTGCTGAGCCAGGAAGATTTGGTGGGCGATGTAAGTGGTCTGGAGCGTTTTGATCCGGAAGTATTCCAGGTAACGGTAGATGAAATTATCGCGCGCACAGGTCTGGATTTTTCGTATTTGTTGGATGCTCAAATTGAATTGGCGCAAGAGCGGGGAATAGAGCGCAGCCCGGAGGATTTGCCGCGCAAAAAACTGGCACATACCGGCGAAATAAAGGTGTGATGCAAATTGATCAACCGACTTTTTAAATACGGCGGGTGGCTGTCTAAATAAAGCAGACGGCTATTTAAATAAACCAAACAGCTATTTACATAAACCAAACAGCTAGCCAAACACCTAAACCAATCTAGGAGTGTGCGATGGAACAGGTGCGTGACGTATATCGGAGTGCAAGTGATCGACTGGCAAACAAACATGATTTGGTATCGGATGTTTACGAAAAAATAAAAAACCACTCACTACGTTTTTTGGATGAGGACAATATCAAACGGCGCATTAACCGTTTATTGGATAATCCGCTGGTTGAAAAAGTATTGGCTGACAAAGGTGTAGCGAGTGAGTTTCGTGCGTTTGAAAAACTGGATAGCCTGAGTGAGAAAGGTCATTCAGAATTGGAGCGCGTTGTTAACGGTTCGGACTTTATTCCTATCTGGTTTTTAACCCGTGGTAATGAATTGCGTCGCACGGTTGCTCGTATCAAGGTCAGGAACAATGGCAATAATTACTGCGGCACCGGTTTTTTAATTGGGCCGGGTGTGCTCATTACCAATTTCCATGTATTGGATTTTACGGATCAGAATGGCGATTCCATTGAAAAAGTATTGCCAAATGTAACGGTGGAATTTGATTACGAGGAAAAATTTGACGGTTCGATGGAGCGAAGTATTTCATTTGATCTGGATTACGAAACGTTGTTACTAACCAGCCAATGGTATGAGTTTGATTATGTGGTGGTTGCGTTAAAACCATCCAGCAGGGATGGTAGCTCCAGGATTGAAGAATTCGGGTACAACCGCCTTGCAGGTGACTTGGGAAAAATCGCAAAGGGTGAACCGGTTTATATCATCCAGCATCCCAATGGCCAGCCTAAACAACTGGTGTTGCAGAATAATCGGTTGATTGATCGCGATGAAGATTTACCGTATTTAACGTATGAAGCTGATACCCATTTCGGCACATCGGGTGCTCCGGTGTTTAATGGGCAGTGGGAAGTTGTGGCGTTGCATCATTCCACTGAAATTGCGCGCAATGCCAACGGCGCAATATTGGCGAAGGATGGCTCGTTATGGGATTCGTCTATGGGTTCAGCAGCAGTAAAATTCCTGAGCCTTAATGAAGGTGTTCATGTGAGCAGGATTTTGGCGGATCTACAAAAAAAATATGCTGGCTTCAAGGGGGCGCAGCAAAATTCTCCCCTTGAAACCTGTTCACCACAGGGGCTCGCATTACTGGATACCGTATTGCAAACACGTGCAGGTGTACCACCGGTTGATTTGGTGGCGCCGGTGCCGATTGAAAATGCACCGGCGCTGAAATCGGTAAAGCAATTTCCGCAACCGGATTAGCGAGTTGCAAATACGGCCGGCTGCGCACATCGCTGCCGGCATTTTGCTATCGCAAATCCCGTTTTGCCGCTGTTAGAAATTAACCGCATCGGGATTTTTTTCTTGTTGCCTTATCAATGCAACAAGCTTTTTTTCCAGCGAATCGAGCGAGATCGGTTTGGTAAGGTGGCCACTGAAACCCGCTGCCAATGCTTTGCGTACATCTTCCGCCTGACCATAACCGGAAATTGCCAATACAATAAGATCCTTATGGGTGGAACGAATCATTTCTGCCACTTTATAGCCATCAATATCCGGCAAACCAATATCCAATAACACTGCATCAAATGTATCCATCGTCAATATGTTCAATGCATCGGCGCCGCGGTAACAAACCGTTGTATGGTGTCCGAGGGTGTTTAATAGCATGGCCAGTGAATTGGTTGCATCTTCATTGTCGTCCACCAATAAAAACTTCATGAGTGGTAGGGAACCTGCACCGGATTGATAGACGGATGTTTCTTTGTAAGGCACCACTGGCAACCGGATGGAAAATGTTGAACCTTTGCCTAATCCCTGGCTTTGGGCATAGATGCTGCCGCCATGCATTTGGATAATAGTTTTTACTACTGATAATCCAATTCCTAACCCTCCCTGGCTACGGTCAATCGAAGTGGCTACTTGTGTAAACAGTTCGAATATTTCATCAAGCATCGGTGCTTCAATTCCAATGCCGTTATCCGCAATATCAATAATTGCTTCATCGTGTTCCTTGCGTAATGTAATGTGAATCCTTCCACCTTCTTCTGTGTATTTGGTGGCATTGATGATGATGTTAATCAGGCTTTGCGCCAATCGGGCAAAATCACCATTAACCAATAGGAAAGTATCGTCGCAGTCATAAATCAGGCGAATCTGTTTTTCCAACACTCCCGCACTGGTGGATTCAACCGCGAATTTAATGGCTTGGTCGAGTAATACTGGCCCGCGTTTTAATTCCATTTTCCCTTGGGAAATACGGGATACCTCCAGCAAGTCATCCAACAAGCGGGTTAGTTGTTCAACCTGGCGTTTTATCAAATCACCCAGTGAATGCGACATGGAACCAAATTGTGCTGTTTGTGTAAGTAATTCGCATGCGTTGCGAATTGGAGCAAGCGGATTGCGGAGTTCATGCGCGAGCATGGCTAGGAATTCATCTTTGCGACGATCTTGTTCTTGCAATGATTTTTGTAATACGGCCTGTTCAGTAACATCATAACCATTGGCAAAAATGCCGGTGACTTTACCTTCAGCGTTTTTTATTGGCTGTAATACAAAATCGAGAAATAGATTGCGCTCATTGCCATGCGGGTCTTTAAAGGTTACTGGTGTTGCGTAACCCACATGGGTTTTTCCAGTGGAATAAATATAATCCAGCAAATCGCCAAATCCTTGCTCATAAACTTCGGGTACGACTTCACGCAATGTTTTATTCACAATATCTGTGCGGCCAACCAATTCGTAATAGCGATCATTGGCGTATTCGTAAGTGTGGTTTTCACCTTTGTATACACACATAAAAGCCGGGGCATTTTTAAATAGCCCGCGCCATAACGCTTCTGCTTCACGATGTTTTAATTTCTCGCGGATCTGGCGAGTTGTTTCAGTTAAAATCACCAACACACCGCCCACTTCGTCGGATTCCGGATCTTCAAAAATGGGGTTGTAACTGTAAGTCCAATAGGCGTCTTCCAATTGACCATTACGGGTAATAGGAACGCAATGATTTTCGCTCCACCAGGCTCCGTCCCCACGTTTTACTTTTTCAATAAGTTGGCCAATGGTTGGCCAAATTTCGGACCAACATATTTTTCCTTCTTGACCTAATGCGCTGGGATGGCGGTCATTCCCGATGTAGCCGCTGTAGGCATCGTTGTAAAACTGGATCAAATCGGGACCCCACCAGATTAACATCGGATGCTCGGAGGCCAGTATGGATCTAATCGATGCTTTCAACGCGCAGGACCAGGTTGACGGGTTACCGAGTGAAGAATTGTCCCAATCGAATTCACGCAGCCGCTGCCCCATTTCGCCACCGCCAGATAAAAATTTATGCTCGTAGGGAGTTTTACTCATGGATCAACCTTAGGGGAGGATTGGAACAGGGCGCCAGTTTATACCTATCGCGTACCGGCCAGTAGAATCAAGTTTGTTGTAAGTGCTTAATGGTGAAATGTTT
The DNA here is from genome assembly GCA_035490715.1 of Cellvibrio sp. Classification (GTDB taxonomy): domain Bacteria; phylum Pseudomonadota; class Gammaproteobacteria; order Pseudomonadales; family Cellvibrionaceae; genus Cellvibrio. Next base: position 56,694 of record DATJLF010000053.1, on the reverse strand, counting down.
ATTCATAAATTGCCAGCTACATATGTACTGCTATTTAAATCAGCAGTTAAAGGACGTTTTATTAATAGCAGTGAAACTGTGCATTTACTAATGTTGTCTGTTGTAAATGTGTGGCCGCACTAAAAAGCAGCAGAGGATTGATTGTTTTGTCGCCTATTGCAACCGATGTTTTATTGCGACTGCAGTTTTTCTAATCAACTCAACGAGTGCAAACGAATCAAATATTACAGGAGAATGAACAATGAAATTTGTCTGTATTGGCTATTTTTCTCCCAGTTTGTCAGCATCACACACTACCCACGAAATTGAAACGGTGATGGAAAAATGCAAGCCGCACCTCGATCAGTTTTACGCAACGGGAAACGTTATTCTGGATGTTGGAGTTGATAATGATAGCTATCGAATTTTCCGGGAAAAAGGCATCCAGCACACGCAGGAAGTTTTGTTACAGGCCGACAAGATGATTGGCAGTATTACGGTAATCGATGCTGAAAATGCCCAAGATGCACTCGAAATAGCCCGTTTACATCCTGCTGTGCAAATTGCGGAGGGCGAATACCTTGGGTGGGAAATTAAAGTTCAACCACTACATCATTATACGGCCACGGTCTGCTAATAAAATCATAAAAATTTATGGCCACATTTTTAAAATCGATTCGCGTAATGCATTCGATATTTTTTACACTTTTCCTACCTGATTTGGCGTTCCTATAACCTAGGTGAACTAAAGGGTTATATTTTCACGCAAATTTAAAACCGGCTTGCTTCTTGCTCTTGCTTCTTGTTCAAGTTACGACACCTAAAACTTCGTAGAAGTTGGCATATAAACTATCCCTGATGTTGAATCATTGTATTCATAGAATAAGACAGGATGTCCGTTTAATTCCTTCACTTTTCCCAGCCCTCAAGGACATCGTCATTATGAAAATTCTAAAACATTTATTTTATGTATTTCTTTTAGCTGTTTCCTTCCAGGCCCATGCCTTAGTCATTACTAGCACCTCCTATAATGTGGAGTTGCCGTTAGGATACTCATATATCACTGCGGACATGAAATCATTGGGCTATAACCCAAAAACCGACACCATGAATTACGCTAGTTTGTCGTTACATTTTCGCGAAATTATTGATAACGGTGACGATTGGGATGCGGGTACTAATGAGATGATTATTCTTTATACGCCGATGTTTGGAATTGGGCGTGAAGTGTACGGCAATATGGATACGCAGGTGGTTAGTCACAGTCGTGACTCGTTTGATGAATACACCTGTTTAAATTGGGATGAATGGGGAAATTGCAGTTGGGATATTGTCGAAACAGGCAAGTTCGGAATCATTCTGGATGTTTATACAGAGAATTTAATTCTGGATAAAGTTTATTGGTCATTGGATGTTACTCGTGCAGAAGTGGATGAGCCTTCAACAGGAATTTTGTTGGCATTGGGGTTGATGGTGCTGTGTGTACTCAGATGTGACAAATTAACACCGAACCGCAAGAATGGAGCGAGAACGGAAGTGAAGAGGGTTTTGCAATGAAATATTTCGCGGTAAAAATTGCTTTACTTATTATGTGCCTGTCGTTCAACGCTAATGCACTTATTTTTGTCGATATTAAAAAAGATATTGCTGTAGATGCCGATACATCGATTTCAGCAGATATGACGACCTATGGGTTTGATTCAAGAATAGATCGTGTTATCCAGGTTGATTTATATCTTTATTTTCGTGAATTAAATGACGACAGCAACACCGACATGCCTGGTGATCCCACTTCCGAATTCGTTAGCTTTGGTGCGGTGTTGTTTGGTGAACGCTTGAGTTGGGTTGCTGATATGGATACCGGTATTCATTCCATGCATAGAAATTTTTTCCCCACAGACGGGGATACCTGTATGTGGATCGATGAGTTTGATAATTGTGTATACGATCCATTGAAAACCGGTCAGTTTGGTATCGGCATTCATACTGCGGCCGATACATTATGGCTGGATGAAGTGCGATGGGAAGTTGAGGTTATTCGAACCCATGTTGATGAATCTGCATCACTCGCCTTATTTTGCATCGGTTTATGCTTGCTGGGGCTGGCGAATTTACGTGACTATAAAAAGCTACGTGACTATAAAAATTTACGTGGCTGTTAAAAGTTACGTGACTGTTAAAAATTAAATGACTATAAAAAAGTTGCGTTGCCGTATTAAATGAATGACGCAGGAAGGAATTATCTGGCACGGTGTGTTGTCGCAGAAAAGTGATGTGGGCACATTGAGAATTATTTGGAGTTTTTATGAACAAATCCTTCAAGCCAGAAAATTACAATTCTGTCTCGCCTTATTTGATGGTAAGCGGCGCTGATAAAACGATTAACTTTTTAAAGCAAGTGTTTGATGCAACAGAATTACGGCGATATCCCGATGAACGCGGCAGGGTTATGCATGCAGAAGTAAAGGTTGACGATTCGGTGATCATGATTGCTGACGCTACTGAAGAGTGGCCGCCTATTCCTTGCTATGTGCATATTTACGTTAAGGATGTGGACGCTACTTATCAGCGGGCCTTAGCAGCCGGTGCCACTTCTGTGCAGGAGCCAATTAAAAAAGAGGACGCCGATAAACGTGGCGGAGTGAAAGACGTCGGCGGTACCACTTGGTGGATAGGGACAAAAGTCGAATGAGATTGTGTTAACAGGAATGAATCAAAATAATAATGTTAAAAAACGCCACCCGTATTTCAGGTGGCGTTTTTTTATTAATTGGACTTAATTCCCCATATCGCTGTGCCATCGGATGACAATGCGGTAAAAGTTACTTCAAAACGATTACGCACCTGGTTCCATTGACGGGAAACAACACCACGATAAGTTGTGCCACCCAATACCACGGTTGTAGCACGGGTATTGGAATCAAACGTCCAGGTACCTGACAACGCACCGGAAACTCCACCCCCATTCGCTAATTGGATATTGCTGGATGATTTGATCGTCGCAGAAATATCTTTACCGTGATTAATTAATTGGTAGGTTCCCGGAATTTCGCTCGCGGCTACCGCTTCGAGCGCAGAGCGGCTGCGAGTTGCATCATTCGCATCTATTTTTTCAGCGTAACGCAATGGCGAAATTACCGGCCAGCCATCCGCATTAAAGAAGAATTCATGCGTGCGGACTTCATGCTCTTCACCACGGTTCGGGAAGCGCGTATGGAACACAATAAAATATTGACCCGTGGCCGCTTTGCGATAAGCCGAATTATGACCTGGTGAAACATAACCTAATTGATTATTGCTGTTGGCAAATAAATGATTGCCCATAAGTTTCACCCCGTGAGGTGCAAGGCTCGCAGTATCAAAGAGTGGCAGGCTTGGGTTTGCTTTGACGTTGCGCATATCGGTGCCCTTCGCATCCACATAAGGGCCATTAGCGTTGCGTGAACGCGACACTCGAATATTGTAACCACCGGCTGCATCCAACCCACCAAAGCTCACAAACATGTAGTAGTAATTGGTTTCCGGGCTGTAAATAACATAGGCGCCTTCAATAACGGAGTGGTTTCCGCCCATCAAATGTTTTCCATAACCTTGTCCACTTAACGGGAAACCGGTGGATGCATTTAATTGCATAATAAAAATGCCACCGGAATAAGAACCGTAAATCATCCACAGACGGTTGCTGTTATCAAAGAAAACACTAGGGTCAACAACATTCGGATGCACTTGCGCGTTGTACACAGTCCCATCTTCACTGATTTGTCCCCACATGCCGGAGCGCAAAATTAAGCCATTATCGGAATAGGGGCCTTCAATTTTTGATGAAGAAGCAATACCTAATGCAGAGACAGGGGAATCACCTTTGCACGCGTTGTAATACATTAAATAACGACCATTCACATAAGCTACATCCGGTGCCCAGAGTGTTGTTGTTTGTGCCCAGGATAAAGCTTCGGATAATTCGCTATTAACATTATTAAAAATACGATTGCTTGAATTTACTCCCTCCGCCACTCGCGTCCAGCGAGTTAAGTCAGGTGACTTTGCAACCGAGAGATGTGAGCCGAATACATAATATTGATTGTTGGCAAAAATAACGGATGGATCATGGACGGCAATATTGCTAAATGTTGGAGTGACTAAACTGATCGGCGTAGAATTTGTTTCGCAATTGGCTGCCGTTACATTTGCCCCGGAAACAATAAAGTTATCCACGTTCACCAAGCCTTCACTGCCTGTTGCTTGTAAGCGTATTTTGTGTGTTCCTGCATCCAGATAGATACTCACACCGTTATGTGTTAGCCAGCTGGTCCAGCCACCGCTGGCAGGAAACGAAATGTTTGATGAAAGAATATTACCATTTAGAAGTAAATCGGCAGCGCGCGTTGTAGTCGCTGCATAACGCCATTGCAAATTATAATTTCCAGCCGTTTTTACGTTGATTGACCAATCAATGCCTGTACCGGCGGCGTTGGTTGTATTTGCGAACCCCGCACCGGTAAAGCCGGTATTGTTGCTATCAATGGTTCCATTCACCACACAAAAACCGGTTTGGTTTTCCTCCAGGGTAACCGTGACATTATTGGATGCGGATGATGAACTCAATGCAACCGAACTGGCTTTAGACGATGGCGCTACCGATGAACTTGAAGCGCGAATCGATGATGCAATTGAAGTGCTTGTTGATGTTGCTACCGAGGAAGATTTTGCTGAGCTAACAGGCGCTGTACTGGATGGAATGGATGACGCGGTACCGCCACATAATGGGCCTGATAAAACAGGTATTTCAGCGGTGCTACTGTGTTTATCAACTTGAAAGCCAAACGATGTGCTTTGGCCCGGTTGCAAATTGCCATTCCAACTAACGTTGCTGGCAACGTATGGGTTGCTACCGGTAATTGTGGCATTCCATGAGCCGCTTAAACGGTTGTTGGTATATTGCCAACTTACGTTCCAACTGTTAACAGCACTGGTGCCATTGTTGGTAACAACAATTTCACCGGTTAACCCTGAGCCCCAATCATTAGTGACTTTATAGGTGCAAGCCGCGAATGAAGATTGGTTAGCGCAAAACAAACCAATACCTAACAGCCCTGCTGTGATACAAGAAATTTTTTTCATCATTACTATTACTCTCAATTTATTCAGCGTATTGGTCGTCATTAAAAAGCGTTTCCTGCTGCTACCTGGACCTAAGTGCTGCGGGAAAAACTTATACCTTCGCTGACAGATTTATTGCGATTACAAGTTGATGCCCGATGATTGGCGGGCAGTATTGCTTTACCAGATCCGGCGGATCACATCGGTAGGAAATTCACTCAGGTATTGCAGCAAACTCACTGGAAACCATTGCTGAATATTGCCAAGTCCCGGTTTTTACATTTTTCCAGGGACTTAAATGGCTATTATTATTTTGAATTATTATCTTACAAATTGATTTGCGCGCACGTATAGAGTTGCACAGGGGAAAAAAGTTGAACCAGGTCTAATTTTTAAGAAGGTATGATGATGTTTTTGTTGTCTAATGCGACAACTGATTTTTATATAAAAAACTATATTTATTGGTGAATAATTGTTGGCTGGAATGAGAAGGGGTTATCTTTTTATCGGTAGGCGTTACTCTGTAATTAATATTTATCAATTAACAATTTATCTATCAATTAACAATGGCTCCGCGAGACGAAGTTCAATGGGCACTCGTTTGCTTTCCAAAATGAAAATACGGTTGTGTTCCGCCCTTAATTTTTCAATTTCTTTTGCAAAGTAAGAGGTAAATAGTTGCTCCATTGACCCATCTGCTTTCGCCAATAAAAGGCCGTGTTCAACCCGCTGTGCCAATTTTGGATGATGAATACTGACTTGAAATAAAACAGGAAAAGGATAATAGATGAGAATGCCAGGAGCGACGGTTATATCCTCCGAGTATTTTCCAAATTGCTGAATAAAATTATCAATTTCAATTGCACTAAGGGGTATGTAATCAAAACGCCGCGCTGAAAGCATGGCAAATAAGTTGTAATAGTCTGCTTCATCATTCACTTTGTAACCATTAGCGCGATAAATAAAAACATCCTCCCAATCTTTACCTTGGCCGGCGACAAGGGATTGAAGCTCTGACTCGTTGTTTATGCGATTGAATTTTTCCAGATCTTGTTTGCGAATGGCCAATTGCCGGTAGCCCAGCAGGCCTTGCAAAATCGGTATTTTCACTGCAATACGCTGATCCCTGCGGATTTCCGAAGGAACTGTATCGGTTGTCCAATTCGGTGCAGCTTCGATATTGAGCATCTCACCACGGCTTACTTCACGGCTGGCCCTCAGTGACGTTATTTTCTTTTGAACTTGCTCCAGCCGGTAGCCACCATAGGTATCACGCGTTTTTTCAAGGACAAGTTTGAGCAATTCGAATTGATATTGGTCGCGGGTTTTGCTCGCCCCTAAATCCCAGTAGCGATATTCCATCACGGGTTTTGTGTCGTCAGCACTCACTACATTGGCATGCAGTGGAATAAAAAGTATTAAGATAAAAGGAAAAGTAGCTGTTTTAAATTCAAACTTTCCCATTTTATCTATACCTGTGAAAGTAAAATAAAAAGTAAAAAAGATGATGGCAATGTCATCTTATTCATAATAATGGCGTACGCAGGGTTAATATTTATATATCTGACCTCTTATGAAAAAAACGGTTCGATTTAGAAAATGCCCTATTAGCAAGCGCCCTATTTGAAACGCGTAGTTTGTTTATAAATAAAATAATAGAAAAATAACTCAATATGCAGGTCGATTGAAGAATTTCGTTCATTATCTCAACTATCGCAATTGACTGTCTTTACTACCCCGTCGATTAATGGGGGAGTGAACAGTTATTTGTTTATCGTGCGTTTCCTGACATTTAATGCATAGGCGAACTCCTGGCATTGCTTTACGGCGCGCCTCAGGGATCTTAGCGTCGCATTCCTCGCACTTGTGTAGGCTTTCGCCCTTTGGTAGTTGACTGCGTGCAAGTTCCACTGCGTCTTGAATGCTGCCGTCAATTTGGTCTTGAATAGCGCCATCTCTTACCCAGCCACCCGCCATTTTTACCACTCCCAATTTCTTTGGTTTGGTCATTAAAAATTTATGTTCGATGAATAAATTATTGGGACCATTCACTAATTTTAAAAGTGCAGATTTTATTTTTTGTGGCTTTTAATAGATGACTTTTTAAAAAAAGTAGCTTCTTAAATAAGTAGCCAAAAAACGAGATTTCATGCAATCGTTTAGTTTTCTTATGAATGCTTTTAGCGCAATTTTGAATTAATAAAAATATTCGGAATTAAAAATGTTAGTAAAGGAAGTTAATTAAATATTATTCAATGAACCGCAAACCGGAGCGCCATCTCCTTTTTACGGTTTGGCAGAATTCCATGAACTTTTTTCCTGTGTTTTTTTCTTAATGAATGTTCCTCTTGAAAGGAGAAAAGCTATGAAAGCGAAGCAAGTTCAATCCCGGGGCCAACTTGAGGGGCGCCAAACCGGCGGTGACCAGACAGATGAGTTATTCATTAACAACCCAGAGCATCCCCTGAAAGCCAAGGTGCCAGGAAACAGGACGAAAGAAGTTGAATACGTAGAAGGTCAAGATACCAAACCCCACCTCAATCCGGCTGATGCAATTCCCGATGATATAAACACGCGTGAGCGTTAAGTGTTTTACTAAACCTGCAGGCGTTGTAATCCAAACCGCGAGCTTGGAAATATTTATCCACTTTATCTGTGGATAAGTATGTGCAGAACATATGGGTAGATGTCATTGTGGGTAGACTATCAAGAGGCTGTAGAATTTGATGACAGAATAACCAGCCAGAACCAGAATATGCTCTTTTATCTAATTAGGACGAGCGCGCTTCTAGCGCTTGTTCTGCGTACTTTTATTCGGGAGGCTCGGTACTACAAAATACTCATGTCCACAAAGATGATTGGGAGTCGCCCGGTAGGGCACAGTATTTGCGTTATTACATGATGAATATAAGAATGGACGGTTTGGAGATTCGATCTGGTAGGACAATTACTCTTTTCGCTTGCAGGTTGCGTTAAATTTGCGCTTTTATAGCGGTAATGGCACCACATTGAGTCAGCGCGCTTGCATAGACTCTTGCACCTTTGTAATCTGCGCGGCCGTCTTAAAGCCTGATAATCCTAACTACGTTAGCGCCTCGAAAGGCTATCGGGCTGTGGATGACCGGATTGGGCTCGTGAACCAATCGTCATTTTCTACCCTTGCTTTGTTTGATGGCGTAGAATGCCGCCCTCTTTTTAGTCATTCGATTGCGCGTTTATTAATCCCTCGATTTGTTGGAGAAGCCCAATGTTAAAGCTGCCTGAAACCCTGCGCGAAAACGTCCGCCTGCTAGGGGAACTTCTGGGTGAAACGATTCATGCCCACGAGGGTGAAGAACTGTTTTCCAAGGTGGAGGGGATCCGCAAATTGGGTAAGGCGATTACCAAAGCGGAAAACGGTGATTCAGCACCGTTAGTCGCCATGTTAAGTAGCTTGAATGACCAGGACATCCTGCCAATTGTGCGGGCTTTCAACCAATTTCTTAACCTGGCCAACATCGCGGATCAGGAATATTTCTCCAGCGCTGAAGCAGAGCGTGAAGATAGCCTGCAAACCATGATTCTTGAGTTTGCAGCAGCTCACGGTAAAGATGCACTGACCGAAATCATCAATAAGTTACGCATTGAATTGGTTTTAACGGCGCATCCGACAGAGGTCACCCGTCGTACCTTGATTCGTAAATATGATCAGATTGTGGATACCCTCGCTGATCGTCAAAATCGCAGCTTGTTAGCCTTTGAGCAGGATAAGTTGCGTGGTCGCTTGCACCGTTTGGTGGAGGAGATCTGGTCGACAGATGAGATTCGAACTACTCGCCCCACAGCGGTAGACGAAGCCAAATGGGGCTTTGCGGTTATTGAGAACAGCCTCTGGCAAGCCGTACCTGATTTCATTCGTCACCTTGATCGCATGTGTACCCGCCATTTGGGCGAGTCCTTGCCGGTAGATATCCGTCCTATCAAGTTTTACTCATGGATGGGCGGTGATCGTGACGGTAACCCGAATGTGACCCATAAAATTACCCGCGAAGTTTTATTGCTGGGGCGTTGGATGGCTGCCGAATTGTATTCGCGCGATATCTATAGCTTGGGCGGCGATTTGAGTATGAGTGAAGCCAATACCGAACTGCGTGCCCTTTATCCTGACAGTGCGACCCCATATCGTGATGCCATGTATGATTTGCGCCGTCGAATTCAATCAACGCTGGAATGGGCAGAAGCCCGTTTGCAAGGGCGTGCAGTTGAGGTGCCGGTTGATTTAATTACCAGCCGCGAAGATTTGTTATCGCCATTGATGATGTGCTTCCGATCTTTGCATGAGGTCGGTTTGCCGCACATTGCGAATGGTCCATTGGTCGATACTATTCGCCGCATACATTGTTTCGGCATCAACCTTGTGCCGCTGGATATTCGTCAGGATGGTGATCGTCATGTTCAGGCAATTGATGAACTGGTTCAGTACCTTGGGATTGGTGACTACCGGGCATGGTCTGAAGAAGAACGCCAGGCGTTCCTGCTTGAAGCCCTCACCAGCAAACGTCCATTGCTTCCTCCTGTATGGCCGATGAGCGATGAGACTGCTGAAGTATTGGCGACTTGTCGCATAGTGGCGCAAGAACCTCGTGAAATCCTGTCGCATTACATTATATCCATGGCTCAACAACCATCAGATGTATTAGCGGTTGCACTCTTATTAAAAGAGTGCGGTATGACCTGGAACATACCAATCGTGCCATTGTTCGAGACATTGGACGATCTGGATCGTGCCCCTATTGTTATGGAGCGTTTGTGGCATCTGGAGTGGTATCAACATTATTCAGCGCAACAGCAAACGGTGATGATTGGCTATTCAGACTCTGCTAAAGACGCCGGAAAAATTGCAGCGACCTGGGCGCAATATAAAGCACAGGAAAAGCTGGTAGCCCTGGCGGATAAGTTTGATGTGTCACTGGTGCTGTTCCATGGCCGTGGCGGTACTGTTGGTCGTGGCGGTGGCCCGGTAGAGAAAGCAATGGCATCCCAGCCACCAGGATCGGTTAAAGGCCGTATCCGCGTGACTGAGCAGGGTGAAATGATTCGTTACAAGTTCGGTTTGCCACGGGTAGCGTTCAGCAGTTTATCTTCTTATGTCGTGGCGACTTTGCGCGCAACCATGTCGCCAAACGCTTCTCCAAAGGATGAATGGCGCGATTTGATTGAGCGTATGGGCAAAGCCAGCCTTGAGGCATACCGCAGTATCGTGCGCGGACATAAAGACTTTGTGCCTTACTTCCGTAATCTGACTCCTGAGCAAGAGCTCAGCTTGTTGGCTTTGGGTAGTCGTCCGGCAAAGCGAAAATCTACCGGCGGGGTCGAAAGTCTGCGTGCTATCCCATGGGTATTTGCCTGGACGCAGGTGCGGTTGAACTTGCCAGCATGGCTGGGCACCCGGCAAGCGTTTGAATATGCCATGGAGAACGATCCGGTGCTCTTGGATGATATGGTTAGAAATTGGCCATTCTTTTCCAGTTTCCTCGATCTTCTGGAAATGGTAATAGGTAAGGCTGACGGTCCAATTTGCACTTATTATGAGCAGCAATTGGTTCCGGTTGAGTATCGTGGCTTGGGACAGCAATTGCGTGGTGATTTGAAGGCGCTTGAAAGTTTGATTAACACCATGAAAAAACAGGACACTCTCCTGGCGGATGATCCTATGCTGCGTCAGTCGTTGGAGGTGCGCAAACCTTATGTTGATCCGCTTAACTACCTGCAAGCGGAATTGCTAAAACGTTACCGTAGCAGCGAGACAATTAGTCCTGACTTGGAGCGCGCCCTTAAGGTAACAATGGCTGGTATTGCAGCAGGCATGCGTAATACGGGTTAATTTAGCCATTTCTGATGGCCGGAATACGCTGGCCATCAGAAATTAATTGTTACTTTTAATGTTTCCTTTTTTCCCCTATAAAAATTCTCTTATTTCTTATTTTTATATATAGATACGCTTTCACCCTTGTCGAGTTGGCACTTATTATTAAAATTCCTTCCGGTATATAATTTGAACTGTTTATCGCAAAAATGCTTGGCAATAGGGTAATTTGTCGTTAAAGTTTGTTTTAAAGCGCTCCTGACAGCGCAGTCAACTTAAAAAATAATAAATATAACCACGCAGACAGCTTCTTTTAGAGGCAACACGAAACAAAAAATCATTGGATCTCACGGTCATCTATGGAAGGTACTGTCCTGATATTTCAGGACAGGATTTACTTGGCGCTTTTAGTTTTTATAGCCATAAATTGAAAATTTAAAGTTTTTATATCAAAAGTTAATAATCGTATAGAGGTTGATTACGGTGAAGTGCATTAACTATCTTCGTTTTGCAATGCGCAAAACCCAAGGGTTTACCCTTATTGAGATCATGATAGCCGTGGCTATTGTGGCGATTTTGGCCGCTATAGGAATGCCTGCTTACAATGGGTACATCATTAAGAGCGAAATTCGTACAGTTCAAGCTGATTTACTGGCATTAAGCCTTAACTTTGAAAACCGTTATCAACGAACTCTTTCCTACCCAAATTTTACTGATGCCCAGAAAGCCAATACACAAGGCATCAAGCAGGTTCTGAGCGGTTGGCATTCAAGCGCAACAAACTTCAATTTTAAAGTTGAAGAGAGAACTGCCTCCACGTACAAGATCACTGCAGAAGGCTTTGGTAATCAAGCCAACTGCAAAATCAGCATCACTCATAAAAACGACCGAGAGTTAACGGGATGTAAATATGTTGTTGAAGGAAATTGGTTATGAGTCAGAGAGGTGTCTCGCTCATCGAACTGATGATCGTGCTTTTAATTATTGGTCTTATTTCATTGGCTGTATCTCCGTTTACGTCGGAGTGGGTTGCTCAAGCACGAGTGGCTGAGGGGGCTTCTGCTTTAGAAGAAGCTATTGGTCGAGCGAAATCTGCTGCGATGAAAAATACTGCTGGTGTTACAGGCGATGACAAACCTGCCAGTCGCATTTGCATCTCTGACTCAAAAATCAATTTAGTTGTACCAGCGGGTGCTACAGGCGAATTGAAGTGTGATTTAACACCTATATGGTCTACGACAATTTCGCATCAAGTCACTATTAAAACGGATGATCTTGATTGGCTCTGCAGTTGTTTCAATAACAAAGGGTTGCTCATTGCAAAAGATGTTTGCAATACCTGCAGCAAGAATTTGAATTTCAGATTTTTTTATCCGGGAGATAGCGAAGGTGAGCCGCACAATTTTTATTAGACCTATGCTGCGAAACTCCATATCAGCCAAAAGGTTTAAGCAGCTTGGTGGAATGATGGTTGAAAGCCTTATTGGTTTGCTCATTCTCAGTATTATTGGTGGTGGAGTTATGCACGCGACAGCGCGGATGGCGAATTCCCAACAACAACAAGCGATGAATAATATTGCGGTTAACCAAATGCGTTCATTATTAATGAACCGCGCAACAGCCGCAGGTATTGACCTTTGTTCGGGTACTCATAATTTGACAGTTCCTGGTCAAACCACACCAGTCACATTGGCAGTGAAGGGATGTGGAAATACGGCAATCGAAATAAAAAATGTAAAAGTTGACGGTAGTGTTTTGCCTCCACAGCCAGTAAGTTCCATGCGCCCAGTGGTGCTGGAAATGGGTACGGGCAATGAATTGATTCGTGTTGGTGGTAAAGAGGTGCAGACGATTGCAGCCAATTAATTACCATCTTGAGAAACAGCGCGGATTGACTCTCATCAGTTTAATGGTGGGACTATTGCTTGCGATGATCAGTATCCTGGCTGGAATGATGTTGTATAAAAACATCGTACAGACCACAGTGCAAACACGAAGTGATGCATTGCAGGACGGTCAAATTGCATCTGCGATGTTAACTTTGCAATTGGAGTTGCAAAGTGCGGGTTACGGAATTCCAAAAGATCCGACTAAAACTCATATTCAATTAGTAGGTGATCACACAATATATTGGCGATTTAGCGATGGTACTAATCAGTGCCGACGTTTCCAGATTTTTACGTCGCAGGATGGAAATGCCCGTCAATTAACTTTAACCAAGCTTAAAGCTGGTCTCTGTAATCTCACTGATGCCTTACCCTCTTTTGATTGGAGCGATCCGGATGATGCAGAGTTAAATGTGCTTGCCGAGTTTCGAAAATCCGATGCGACGGCTGTTAATTTACCGGCAATTATTTCAACGTTAACACTTGGCCAAGCGTGCTTTCCCTACGGGATGGGTGCGAAAGAGAATCACCCATTGGTAACTATTACCGCAGAGAATGCAGCCATCACGGTTGCTAAAACGGCTGACGCTGCGGCCACCGGGCCAAATGCTCCGTTTCGTTACGATTTTTGTTTATCCAATCTTTAATCCCATATTGAGCAGATGTTATGAAAATGCTTAAAGCCGCAATAGGAATTGGCCATCGCGCAAGTCGACGCAAGCAAACCGGCGTGGCCACTATTCTCGTTATTCTAATGATTGGGGTAGGAGTAGTAGCTGTATCAGTAGGCACTATGCACACCATGCGCAATTCGCAGGAACGTCAGTTGGTTGCGCACGCACAGGTTAACGCCCAGGCAGGTGCGTGGGCTGCGGTGGAAGCAGTACGTCAGTTGTTGGGAAATCTAACTAAAGAGCAACTTGAAAAATTAACGACAAATAGTGCTTGGGAAATCACGGGTACAGATGGATTGGTTCAAACTGCAACTATCAAATCTGTAAGTTTACCCTCAGGAACGGAATTGGATTACAAAGTTAAAGCGGAAGTAAGCGCCGTTGCCGTTGCAGGTCAATCCTCTTCTACGATTGAAGTGGTGTATTCAGTAACGCCAGGTACTGCACCGCAAAACTTTACGTTGAATGGTATTTTGGATTTTTATAACGACTTGAACGTTGGCGGTGGCATTACCCTCAATGTGCCGGGCGGGGCAAACTTCAATGTTGATGGCGACTTCAGCGCTACCAGTGTTGGGGTGAGTGGAAACAGTTTGGGGAAAATTCGCGTCACTGGCGATATCGTTTTGGGGTCCGCTGTTGATGCCTCTGAAATTTACGGTCGTAATATCAAGCTGCAAGGAAGTGCTGCCGTAAAAGTTGCCAAAGCATTTGGAACACCATTAGCAGAAGGCGGCATAGTTGCGCCCACTAATCCGACAGATGCTCAAAAGAAAGCGGCGACATGTTGCGGAAACATATCCATGGATGGGGGGACCAAAGCAGACGCACTTTATGCCAATGGAGATGTCAGTCTTGGTTCCAGTAGCGGCATCCCGGTTGTTGAGGCTCGCGGTAATGTTGCGCTAACCGGTGGTGGCGCCAGTCACGGCACTATCAAAGCTGGAAAAAATATTGATGTCACGCAGGGATCATCAGCAGCGAGTTTGGATGCACTGGGTAATATCGGATTATCTGGCGATTTCAGCGTACCTATTGCAAATGCCAGTGGGAACATAAGTTGTAACGGGAATGGTTGGAAAAATTATCCGTCCTTAAATGCTGGTGGGATTATTACTGGTTGTAATACGAATCAATTGGCAAATAACCACCCGAATAAATCGCCAGCTCCAAGTTTTCCTTTGATGGCCAAACTCGAACCGGTAAAACTTATTCAACCTCGTGTTGATGCATGGTCGTTACAGGCAGCAGCGAATTATGCATTTCATTACGATGGTACTGATTTGAAAGTGACCATATCGAATATCAACACTATTGCTAATGACACTTATTTTGTGAAGGCGCGAGTCGCCAATAATCCACGTGAATATATTTGCAAAACATTAACTGCTGGATATTGTGCCGGATCAGAGATCACACTTTGTAATGGTTTTAGTGCGAACAATGGGTGTTTTACGGCGACTAAAACAAATGGCGTTACCGAGTTGCTGATTAATGGAAAAAGCTTCCCACCGGGTGTGGTTTGGGTAAACGGGCATTTAACACTGGCTAACGGACGTTATTACAATACTTTTGTTGCGACAGGTAATATTGCGACACAAGGTGCAACTGTAAGCTATGCGCTAAATTATGCAGCTGCCTATAAAGACAATCCTGCGAGCACTACTGAAGCTGCAAAAAATGCAATTTGCAAAAATGAATTTGCAAGTGGATATAAAATTAATGAATTCGCTAATTTATATCCTGCTAATTATTGCGCTGCAGATGGCAAATACACTCCTAATGCATTGGGTAATATAGGATTTTTAGCGGGTGGTTATGATCCGGCTGATCCGGCAAACGCGACTACTAAAACAAAATATTTTGGCGGACTCATTAAATTAGGTAATAGCAACACAATATATGGATCAATTGTAGCTGGCGATTTGCTTGAGACTGGAGGTCAAACACTGGTTTACGGATATATATCAGCGGCGGGTTTAAAGTTAAGTGATTCAGATAATGTTCTTGGTGGTTCGACAACGGTTGACGTCACTAACTTACCTGAAGGATATAAACCTAATGAAATCCCTGACATGAGTGGGGGCGGAGTAGGTATAACCGCGTCATCAAGAGTGCTCTGGACCCGCTATCTGTAAATTCGCCAATCTCTAAAAAAGCGCAGATTGATCATCTCAATCTGCGCTTTTTTCTTTCTGCACATTGCACCCTGCCTGCCTCCAAATCCCTGTCTTAACAATATGTTAACGTTAAGTAATTTCATCTAACGCTGGTGTTTTGACACTCACTTGAACCCCGTCTATACCTAGAGAACCCTCCTGAGAGCATACGGGGCAGGGATTTCAATACATAAAGCCTGTGTTTTGCGATTGATATTGATGGAATAAACCAATGAATAGCAGCTATTCCAATAGGTCTTCATCTGACTTTTACCCTTCGTCGTCAATCGAAAAAAAACCGCCTGCGGGATTAATACTGGCGGCAATTGGCGCGTTGGCGTTAATCGCAGTTGGCTTGATTTTTACCGCTAGTGTTTCATTTATCTGGAAAATATTACTCGTTGCTATGGTGCTATCGGCAAGTGTATTCGCCGGGATGCAAGCATCAGCCATCATCAAGCGAATAGTGGAAATCCAGCAACAATTAGCGCAGGCACAAAGTGATCAGCAACTTACAAAAACCTATAAGCTTTTGCTCGAAAATTATCAGCAATTATTAAAAGACCTGTTGCCAATCTGGCAGCGTCAGACCGATTTAGCCCGCCATCAATTGGAAAGCAGCATCACGGAGTTGGTGGGACGGTTTTCAGATATCCATCAACGATTGCAATCGGCTGTCGCGAGTTCCGCCACTACTGCCAGCAGCATGAAAGGCGATACCGGTTTGGGCGGAGTTATTCAATTTGCCAATTCGGAATTAGACCAAATTACACAAACGTTGCGTGCAGCAATGGAACAGCGCGATGAACTATTAACCGAAATCTCGGGCCTTTCAAAAATCACCGTTGAACTGAGTGGAATGAGTGCCGAAGTGGCGGGTATTGCATCGCAAACCAATTTACTTGCATTGAATGCAGCAATTGAAGCGGCGCGGGCGGGTGAATATGGTCGTGGCTTTGCGGTTGTAGCCGATGAAGTGCGTACTTTGTCGACGCGCTCCGGTGAAACAGGTGCGCGTATCGGGAAACGTATTGAGCAAGTCAATTCGGCGTTACAAACCACGTTGGATAGAACCACTGAATACGCTGCGCAAGATAGCAATCGGTTAAGTAAATCCGAGGGGTCAATTGCACAAGTACTGGAACAATTTCAACATTCCAGCGAAAGCATTTTGCAGTCAGCGCATGTGCTGGAGCAAGAAAGTGCAGCGGTGCAAGCCAGCGTGGAAGAAGTATTGGTCAACTTGCAATTCCAGGATCGTGTTAGCCAAATTCTTGGCCATGTAATTGATGATATGGAAAAACTGGTCGGTGCATTGGCAGATCAGGAAACGCGTTTGCGGCACGGCGAGTCTGTGGCTGTCATTGATATATCAGAATGGCTGCGATCAATTCAAAAAACCTACACCACGCTTGAACAAGTTGACGTCCATCGTGGTGCGAACCATTCCAAAACACCCGGTAATTCAGAAATTACGTTCTTTTAGGAGCATTGAATGTCCAAAGTTATTTTGGTTGTTGATGATTCAGCCAGTGTGCGACAAGTTGTGGGAATCGCTCTGCGCGGTGCGGGTTATACCGTTGTAGAGGCGAATGATGGTAAAGACGCTTTAAGTAAGTTGGACGGGCAAAAAATTAATTTGGTCATTTCGGATGTAAATATGCCCAATATGGATGGCATCAGTTTTTTAAAAGAAATGAAACAAAAAGCCAATTACAAATTCACGCCGGTGATTATGTTAACCACCGAAGGTGCAGAAGAAAAAAAACGCGAAGGGCAAGCCGCAGGTGCAAAAGCCTGGATTGTAAAACCCTTCCGTCCTGAACAAATGCTGCAAGCGGTGTCAATGCTGATTTAGCGGGAATAACCATGAAAATTGAACGCAAAAAAAGCAAGGATACGTCCACCCTGATTTTTGAAGGTGAGTTGACTATTTATAACGTCAGTCAGTTAAAGGACGAACTATTTGCGGATTACGACAAGCTGGCAGAAAAAATTGCATTGGATTTACAGGCAGTATCTGAAATTGATACCGCTGGCGTACAGCTGTTGCTATTTACTAAAAAATTCTTCACTGCTATCCAGAAGTCAGTTTTTATTTCTAAAAGTAATGAATCGGTTGAAAATATCCTCGCTGCGTTGGATGTAAACACCCTGTTCACTCGCTAAGGAAAATCGCTATGAATCTTGATGGAGCCTTGCAAACATTTTTCGCCGAGGCGGAGGATTTATTGAACTCCATGGAGGCTGCCTTGCTGCGGTTGGATGATGGCGATAAGGGTATGGAAACGATTAATGAAATTTTTCGCGCGGCACATACGATTAAAGGCTCGGCAGGATTGTTCGGTTTAAACGATATCGTTAGTTTTACCCATACTGTCGAAAATGTGCTGGATCGTGCACGCGATGAGAAAATTTCAATAACAGGAGATTTACTCAGCGTTTTATTACCTTGCCGTGATCACATTGCGTTATTGGTTGAAAACGCAATGCATCAACGTGTGAATGATGAAAATTGTCTGGTACAAGGGCAATCATTATTAAATGCGTTGCAGCCCTGGCTGGGGATGAGCGCAACCATTGCTCAGCCACCATTACCGGCCGCAACAGCTAAAGTTATCGATCATACACAAACCGATCATGACTCCTGGCATATATCGGCGCGCTTTGGCCCGGATTTATTGCGCAATGGCATGGACCCTCTTTCTATTCTGCGTTTTTTACGTACCCTGGGTGAGATCACCCATATCACTACCATCACTGATCATTTACCTGAATTTAATCATTTTGATCCCGAACAGTTATATCTCGGTTTTGAAATTACATTGAACAGCAATGCTAACCAGCAACAAATCGAAGATGCGTTCATGTTTGTGCGTGATGAATCTGAAATCAGGATCATTCCGCCACGCAGTAACGTTGAAGCCTTTGTCAACCTGATTCATTCGCTTCCGGAAAATTCGCAACGCCTGGGTGAGATTCTGGTAAAAAGCCACGCAATAACTTTCCAGGAATTGGATGCTGCACTACATACACAAAAAAGCCAGGCGAAAGCGGCGGGCAAAGTGGGAATGCTGGGGGACATCCTGATTGAAGAACAAGCGCTTGCCCCGGAAATTGTCAGCGCTGCGCTGGATAAACAAAAGAAAAATATCGAGAAAAAATCCGCACCGGAAAACAGATTTATTCGCGTTGATGCAGAACGTCTGGATAAATTAATCAACCTGATTGGTGAATTGGTCATTAATCGCCAGCGTGTTGACTTGCTTGCGTCGAAGATGGGCAATCCTACGTTAATAGAAGCCGTTACCTCCATGGGTAATTTCACTGAAGCTATCCGCGATGCAGCACTTACTCTGCGCATGGTTCCTATAGGCGATACCTTTCAAAAATTCAAACGTGTCGTGCGCGATACAGCGAAATCGTTGAATAAAGAAATTGAACTGGAAATTGAAGGTGCGGAAACCGAACTGGATAGATCCATGGTGGAAAAATTAAATGATCCACTCATGCACATTGTACGCAATGCGATGGATCACGGTATTGAATCGGTTGCTGTGCGCCAGTCACGCAATAAGCCGAATGCCGGTACTATCAAACTGACTGCACGCCATGATGCCGGCAATATAGTGATTGGAATCCACGATGATGGTGGTGGTTTGGATGTTGAAAAAATTCGTAAAAAAGCGCTGGCGAATGGATTAATTGACGAAGGAGTGCACCTGAGTCGACAGGAGTTATTCCAATTAATTTTTCATCCGGGATTATCCACGGCGGAACAGGTGACTAATTTATCCGGTCGTGGTGTAGGTATGGATGTGGTGAAGCGAAATATCGAAGAGTTGCAAGGTGGAATAGAAATAGAAAGCGAAATGGGTGCGGGAACCAGTTTGAGTATTCGTTTGCCGCTCACACTGGCGATTATTGATGGCTTCCACGTTACAGCTGGACATATCGATTTTATTGTTCCGCAGAATACCATCCTGGAATGTGTAGATTTAAATTCATTGGCGCATGTGCAAGGTCAAAATTGTGTCAATTTGCGCGGCGATCAGGTGCCCTATATTCGTTTGCGTGAAATATTTGCGTTACAACCGAAAGACCACAGCCGGGAAAAAATTGTGGTGGTGCAATTTGGTGAAAAGCGTGCCGGCATAGTTGTTGATGAGTTGTATGGTGAAATTCAAACCGTCGTAAAACCCATGGGGCCAATTTTTCAGGCGCTCAAGGGAATTGGCGGCTCCAGTTTATTAGGAACGGGTGCTGTGGCATTAATCCTTGATATCCAGCAACTGATTAGTTTTGCAATTAGTCGCGAACAGGTGCGCAACAATGCGTTTTCCGTGAATTTGCAGGAGCAGGAATAATGAGTCATGCCAATAAGCAAAAAAAGGCGGCTTCTCCGGAAGTGATTAAACAATACCTTACCTTTCGTATTGGGCACGAGCATTACGGTTTGGAACTGTCGCAAACGCGTGAAATTATTGAATACAGTGGTATCACCGAAGTTCCTCTAATGCCTAATTTTTTACGCGGCGTTATTAATTTGCGTGGTGAAGTGGTTCCGGTGATTGATCTGGCCGTGCGTTTGGGTAGAAAACCAATCGAAGTACAAAAGCGTACCTGCATTATCGTAGTGGAGCTGCAAAATAACGAACAGAACCATGTGTTGGGATTGCTCGCTGATGCGGTGAGTGAAGTAATCGAGATGGATGACGAAAATATAGAAGATGCTCCTTCATTTGGAGCAAACATCCGCGCTGAATTTATTCAGGGCATTGCCAAGCGTGATGATGAATTTGTTGTGTTGCTAGATGCAAATAATGCGCTGTCTATTCGTGAGTTGGCGCATTTGGTAGAAGCACAGCTGCAATAATTCACATTAACTAGTATTCGATGGAGCAAATTGCATCGGGTATTCCAGATTAATGCAGGTTAAAACAGGTTAATGGAGCTAAAAATGACTGTTGCCAAAAAAATGTTATTACTGGTAGCTACCGCATTATTGGGCATTATTATTCTCGGCGGTGCCGCTCAAATTCAAATCAATACTGTGTTTGAGCAAGCCAATTACACCAACGAGAATGTTTTGCCAAGCATGCAACTCCTCACCAATATCCAGAGTAATGTATACCGCGCGCGCATTCGCCTGAACCGCTATATTTTAAATACTATTCCTGCCAATGCTGAACAACTGGAAACTGATTTGCATAAAGCGGTTTCCGATGTGCAAGCCGGTTTGAAAGAGTATGAAGGGTTTCTCGCTGATGATCGTGATAAGGAATTATTAGTAGAGAATAAGCGGGCATTTGATAAATATATTACCCATATCCCGCCCATTCTCGCTGCGTCAAAAAAAGGTCAATTTGAGGTGGCACGTGATTTGATTGAGGTCGCAAAAGATGATGCGTTGGCTGCATCGGTTGCGCTCGATAATCATGGAAAATATAACCTGGAAATTGCGAGCCATGCGAAAGATAGAGCCATGGCAACCAAATCAAAAGCGGCGATGCTTTCCATCATTATTGCTGCTATCACATTAGTGGCTATTGCATTGATTGGTTTTTATATTGCACGCAATTTATTGCGGCAATTAGGCGGTGAACCGGATTATGCGGCAGCGGTTGTATCCAGAATTGCTGGCGGTGATTTAACACAGCAGGTGAATACACGCGTTGGTGATACGACCAGTATGCTGGCGGCTATTCGTGAAATGTCCAACACCCTTTCACAAGTCCTTGGTGAAGTGCGCAGCTCGGCCGATGCCTTAGCCTCAGCATCGGAAGAAGTCAATGCTACAGCACAATCCCTTGCAAAGGGGGCTTCAGTGCAAGCGGCCAGCGTGGAAGAAACCTCTGCGTCCATGGAACAAATGTCTGCATCAATTATGCAAAATAACGAGAATGCCAGCATCACCGATGGTATGGCCCAAAAAGCGGCGGCAGATGCCGCAACGGGTGGTAATGCAGTGGCAAGCACCGTAGAAGCGATGCAGAAAATTGCTGACCGTATTAGTGTTATTGATGACATTGCTTACCAAACCAATTTACTCGCGTTAAACGCTGCGATTGAAGCTGGCCGTGCAGGCGAACACGGGCGCGGTTTTGCCGTGGTTGCTTCTGAAGTTCGTAAGCTGGCGGAACGCAGCCAGGTTGCAGCACAGGAAATTGGTTCGCTTGCGGCGGAAACAGTGAACAAAGCAGATAACGCCGGGAAACTTTTGCAAGAGATGGTTCCCAGTATTCGCAAAACCGCTGATCTGGTACAAGAAATTTCAGCCGCATCCGCAGAACAGACGGCAGGTGTTAATCAAATTAATTCTGCAATCGGACAAGTTAGCCAAACGATGCAACAAAACGCGGCGGCTGCAGAAGAATTAAGTTCGACTTCGGAAGAGCTGAGTTCACAGGCAATGCGCCTGCAAGATTCGGTCAGCTATTTCACGCTAGCTGTAGAGGATAATCGCAATAGTTTCACACGCTCCGCGCGTCAGCCCGCTATTCCCGTGGCTTCAACACGTTCACGTAAACCTATGCCGGTAAATGATGATGATCTGGATAAGGATTTTGTGCGCTACAGTTAATGTGATCGTTTGGATGGTAGAAGATGTTTGGTGTGGGAAATAAATTTTTATGACGACAGACAGTGCAACGCCTATTCCAACTGACAAAGAGTTTCAGCTGTTCCAGCAATTGATTCAGGACAAGCTGGGAATTTTTTTGCCTCCACAAAAAAAGGCGCTGTTGAGTAATCGTTTGTGGAAGCGTCTGCATGTATGTGAAGTAAAAGGTTTTGGCGATTATTATCGATTTATCCAAAGTCCCCAGGGAAAAGGCGAACTAAATACGGCGTTAGAACTAATCACTACTAACGAAACCTATTTTTTTCGTGAGCAAAAACATTTTGATTATTTACAGGATGAAATGCTGCCCAGATACCGTCCAGATCAAACGTTTCGTGTATGGAGCGCGGCGTCTTCAACAGGCGAGGAACCTTACAGTATCGCCATGTTGCTAAAAGACCGTTGCAATGGTGATTGGGAATTGTTGTGCTCCGATGTTAATCGCACAGTCGTGGAGCAAGCAAAAATTGGTGTTTACCCGGAAGTTCGCACACGCAATATTCCTGCCCATTATTTGCGGCGTTTTTGTCGCAAGGGTATCGGGCCACAAGCGGGAAATATTCGGGTAACCGCAGAGCTACGGCAGTCGGTGCAATTTTTTACCCTGAACCTGCATGAGGAGTTTCCGGATATTGGAAAATTCGATTTGGTGTTTTTGCGCAATGTGCTCATTTATTTTGAGAATGAAAACAAGGCGAAAATTCTGGATCGTATTGCAGAAAAATTAGTACCCGGCGGCATATTGTTTGTCGGACATTCGGAAAGCCTTCATGGAATTAGCACGCGTTTTATTCCAGTGAAGCCTGCCATTTATCGATTAGCGGGGCGTTAGTGAATGACCGCAGCGCGCGATTTAAAACGGCTGCATAGTATTCATCCGGGCGATTGGTACTTCGGCACGGAATACAAGCGGCTGCACACCGTGTTGGGCTCTTGTGTTGCCCTGACGGCATGGCACCCGAAATTTAAAGTGGGTGGTTTGTGCCATTATTTGTTAGCGAGTTTACCCGATTCAAGGGGTGTGGCTCGTGATTGCCGCTATGCCGTAAATGCACTAGAACAAATGCGGCTTGCGATGTTGGCATTTGGCCGCCCGCATGATTTCGAATTGGGTTTATTTGGCGGCGGCGATATGTTTGCGTTTGCCACGCCAACATCTATCGGCGCAGACAATATCCAATTTGCACGAGAATGGTTAATTCGCGAAAGACTACGCCCACGTCATATTGATGTAGGCGGCACAATTTCCCGTTCGTTGACGCTGGTGATGGCCACCGGAGAAATCCAGTTGAAGCATTACCAGATGAATGCAGGTTGAGTGATTGAAAAACAAAATTTGATGGCAATACTTTGTTAGGCAAGGCGCACTTTTTTAAAGTTGAGATGCTATGACTATTAACGTGTTGGTGGTGGATGATTCTGCGGTGGTGCGCCAGGTGTTGAGCGGTGTTCTCAACGAAGCGCCGGATATCAAGGTTTACGCCACCGCATCTGATCCCATTTTCGCGCAACAGCAAATGCAAAAAAAATGGCCTGATGTGGTGGTGCTTGATATTGAAATGCCGCGCATGGATGGACTTACTTTTTTACGCCAGTTGATGCAGGAACATCCAACACCAGTCATTATTTGTTCGTCATTGGCGGAGAAAGGTGCTGAGTTAACCTTGCAAGCATTGGCCGCGGGTGCCATTGATATCATCACCAAGCCGCAACTGGGTGTTAAGGATTTTTTACTCGAAGCGAAACATTTATTGTGGCAAACCGTGCGCGGTGCCGCCGGTGCCCATGTGTCCCGCCGATCCCCTATCGCAGCTCCTGCAAAACAGGCCACACCGCTTCCCCCGATTTCAGATTTGGTTTCAATGACCGCGACTACGGACAATATTGTGGTGATAGGTACATCTACTGGCGGAACACAAGCATTGGAGGAAATATTGACGCGTATACCGCGAACCTGTCCCGGTATCGCGGTGGTGCAACACATGCCAGAAAAATTCACTGCCGCTTTTGCAAGACGCCTTGATGATCTGTGTGAAGTGGATGTGAAAGAAGCAGAGAGCGGCGACCGTTTAATCCCCGGTCGGGTTTTGATTGCCCCGGGCGGGCACCATTTGGAGGTTCAACGTTCGGGCGCTCAGTACATCGCAAAGGTATTTCGTGGTCCAAGCGTAAACCGGCATTGTCCATCGGTAGATGTGTTGTTTCGCTCCGCTGCGCGCTCCGCTGGCCGCAACGCGATGGGAATTATCATGACGGGCATGGGTGATGACGGAGCACGTGGATTGTTAGAAATGCGGCAAGCGGGTTGTAGGACTGTTGCGCAGGATGAGCAATCCTGTGTGGTATTTGGAATGCCCAAAGAAGCGATAAATATGGGGGCTGCCAAAGAGGTGGTGCCTTTATCCCAAATTCCTTTATTGTTAGGGGGAAGGGCATGAAATCCACCATTGCGGAACTGAGCGTGCTGGTCACCGATGATAGTTTGACCCAGCGCCAATACGCCACAGAGCTATGCAAAGACTTGGGGGTAACCAAACTCCTTGAAGCGGCCAACGGTGTTGATGCATTGAATGTACTGGAAGCAAATGCGGTAGATGTTGTCCTGATTGATTTGGAAATGCCGATCATGGATGGCGTAGAGTTAATTCGCTCGATTGCACAAAAGAAGTTCAAAAGTAGTGTAATCATCCTCAGTGCAAAAGATCCCATCCTGATTGCCAGTGTTGGCACCATGGCCGAAGCTGATGGTTTGCACGTGATTGGTACTTTCCAGAAACCGCTGTTACCAGATGCACTTGAATGTAGTTTGTTGCGTTTTCTCCAGGATAACAAAGCAACCGTTGAACCCCGTAAAACCTTCGATGTTGAGGTCACCGCACTGGAATTAAGCCAGGCATTGGCTAATCGTGAGTTAACCCTGGCGTTTCAACCAAAACTGACGGTGAATAACCTGTTATTGCATGGTGTCGAGGCATTGGCGCGCTGGCGCCATCCGAGCAAAGGGATGATTTCTCCTGCATCTTTCATCGAATTGGCCGAGCGCCACGGGATGATCGATGCCTTGACTCATTATTTGCTGGAGGAGGCATTCAAGCACAAACGCAGCTGGCAACAGTATGGTTTGCGATTTCATCTCGCTTTCAACTTATCTCCCCTGTCGCTGGCCGATGCGGATATGGTGGACTGGTTATGCAAAATGGCAGACACCTACGGCATATCGCCGGCTGAAATTACCTTTGAAGTGACTGAGAATGCGTTACTGGGTGAGCTGGCCAGTGCAATTCGGACGCTGGCGCGTTTGCGTTTGAAGGGTTTCCATATTTCTATTGACGATTATGGGACTGGTTTTGCGAATGCCCAGCAATTATCACGGGTGCCTGCTACTGAATTAAAAATAGACCGATCTCTGGTGCACAATGCCGCTACGCGACCGCAGCAGCGCACAATTCTTGCCAGTACCGTAGATTTAGCCAAAAACCTGAAGCTCACGACAGTGGCTGAAGGCGTTGAAACTGAAGAGGACTGTAAAGTATTGCTGGAGCTGGGGGTGGACTTGGTGCAAGGGTTTTATTTCTCCAAGCCTTTATTTGCCGATGATTTACTCGCGTGGGTAAAAACCGGGTTAAGCCAATTACGGCGCCGTCAGGAGCGTAAATAAACAATCCCTGTCTGTATTTTTCCTTCCTTTACTCCAAGCCGTTTGTCATAGCGGGTATAAAATCACAAAGCCGGGTTAAGATGCAGAGGCTTGGTCAATCCGATGAGACGCGCCCGGCATATTTGGTTAGTATTCATCATGGGTACAGCCTTGCTGTCACAGCATAGGCTCGAAATTGGTATGCTCCTTGATCAATTAAGGTGGTGGCAATGAACAGAATCCAACCCAAACTCCACGCTGTACACCATGTTGCCTTGATTTGCTCTGATTACGAAAAGTCCAAACACTTTTATGCCGATATACTGGGGCTGGAAATTCTTGCCGAAAATTATCGTGCAACCCGTGATTCCTGGAAGCTGGATCTTGCGTTGCCCAACGGAACCCAGCTGGAACTTTTTTCTTTCCCGAAACCAGCTGCACGTCCCTCGCAACCGGAAGCGTGTGGTTTGCGTCATCTGGCGTTTGTAGTGCGCGACCTGGATAGCGTTGTAAATTGGTTGCTTGATAACCATATAGAAGTTGAACCTGTGCGGGTCGATGAATACACCAGCAAACGGTTTACTTTTTTTAAAGACCCGGATGGATTACCACTGGAACTTTATGAATTGCCGGCGGTATTACCGCATTAATAATTCGATTAACAAAGTGAGATGCTTGTGCTGAAACAAGGTTACCAAGTGTTTGTTGCTGTTTTTTTGTCTGGCCTTTTGTGTGCATCATCCAGTGCGCGTGAATTGGTACTCGCTTTTGAAAATACGCTGCAGGATTCCACTTCATTGGATGCAAAGGCGCGCTCGCAAATGTTGCTGCGCAATTTAAAAATGGCAGAAGTTCCCCAAGCCATGTTTTTAATTAAAACTGAAAATATGGGTGCTAAAAATCGCGAACGTGTTGCCCTTTATAGTGATAACGGTCACTTGCTGGTGAATGCGGGCCATAACCATAATCTGGTGAGTAAAAGTGATTTATACGCGTATGAGATAGGCATACTGAAAGCCAACCGTATGCTCGCCCCTTTTGCCGGTTACAAAAAACACATTCATTTTTCTTACTTGCATGAGTCTGGTGATTTTAATATTCAACGCGGGTTAACAGATTTTTTGCGTGAGCGTGGTTACCAGCCAGCATTCACAGGCTTTATTCCTGCAAGAGGGATAGATACTTATCTCGATCAGTTGTACCAGAAAAAAATTCGCAATAATCGCCGTGTGGATATGGCTGCGCTGGAAAAAACCTACATCCAATTAATGACAGAACCACTGCTGAGGCAAGACGAATTCCTGTTCAACATGCTGGGTTACTCACCGCGCCAGGTTCTCGTCGTGCAAGAGAATGATTTGGCGGCTTATTTCATTGTAGGTTTGGTAGACAAATTGGTGGCACGCGGATGGAAAGTAGTCGCTGCCGAAAAAGCATTGCATGATCCTATTGCAAATCCTATTGCTAATGCCGGTTGGGGCGGGAATGGTTATTTGCATGGGTTAACTGGCCTCCCGGATTTACGTATTGCCTATCCTCGAGTATTGGGTGCACGGCAGGCTGGGATTGATCGGCTTTTGCAAAAACAGGTTCCGGGCTTTATTGAATAGTCACATCGAAAACATTTTTATCTGGTGGTAACAACATGTTGAAAAACACATCCCGTTTAATGGTTCTGTTGGTTGCCGGTGCAATCACTACGGGTGCGATGGCGCAACAAAAATCCGTTATTTTCAAAAATAGTTTTGATACCGAGAGCGACACCAAAAAATGGGCTCTGATGTACGGCGTAAAAGCGGTCAGCGAGCAAGCTCGCAATGGCGCCGGTGCGTTACTCATTGAAGAAGGCGAAGCGTCGGTGCGGTCGCGCGTCAACCTGAGTGAGCAAGGCACGTTGGAGTTGTGGATAAAAACATCCACACCGGCAACGCAGTACAAAATCAATGTATTGGTGGCGACCACCCAGAATACCGATACTGGCTGGGTGCAAGTAGGGCAGATTCAAGGGAGTAATGATTCCAATGAATACCATGCGAAACGTGTTTCTATTGATGATCCCGGTAAAAAATATTTGCGCCTCGATTTTGAAGTGACTAATGGCCAGGCATGGATTGATGACATCAGCGTGGAAAAAATCCTGCTGGATACCGCATTACAAAAAAATCAGGAAAAAGTCATTGCTGAAGTATTGGGCAAATTACGCGATGACAAAAACTATCAGGTGCAAGCGGATGCGCTGCGTACGCTGGGAAAAAATTATGCAGCCCAGATTGATGTGCAACGCCAATACCTTGAATACGCGAATGGTATTTATTCCAGCGTGACGTTGGTGCTAGCTACCTCCGAGCGTGGAAAAATGGCCAACCCACTCGGTTATCAAACATTTAAAGGCATTGTAAGTGATGTGCGCATGGTGGCATCGCCGATACAAAAATCGCGCATGGATTCATTACTAAAACCTTTAGGTGATATAGCGACAGCAACACTTAATGTGATGACGCAGGGTGCGTATCAGGCATTTGCTGAGCCCTTCAAAACGATTGTTGCAACTACTTTTGATCGGGTGTCTTATGAAAATGCCGGTGTGGATCGTAAAGCGCGCAAATTTGCCGAGCAAAATGGTTTGAAAACCTTTTCAAAGGCTGAAGGCTTCCTGGGTGAGGTGGAAAAAGAATTAAATACTGTGGTGGCATTGGATAAAGACCTGATCGATATTCAACGCGAAGTTGATAAATTTCGAAAAGATTTGGATAAACATTTAAAAGAATCTTTGATTGCCGGCGGAATGGGACGTGGACAGGAAAATTACAAGCGCGTGATGAGCAAAGATGAGCCAACGCGTAATGCTGCCTTGCAGGAAATCAATAACTATTTCACGTTACAGGCAGAAAGTTATCAAAACCATTCCAGTTCCAATACCGAGTTTGTGCAATTTATGATGAAAGCTACCGGCACTATGGAAGAGACCCAGGTATTCAAGGAACGCTTTAATCAAATTGCGTCCTCCGTCATTACTTTTTATGACAAATTTGATCGTTCGGTAGCCAAAGACCAAAATCCTTTTTCGGATGACAAAGATCGTGCACTGTGGGAATCTCACGCGGTTAAAGTGCGCGCCTACATTCAGGAATCCAAAGCGGCATTTGCCAAAGCCTACATGTAATTCTTCGTGCTATTGCTAAACACCTCGCATTGGCGGGGTGTTTTTTTATGGGCGGCATTTTACAAAAATTTATCGTCGAGGCTTTTGGATACAACGACAACATATATCCAAAACAGCCTTAACCCGCTATGCTTCTGCGAGTGATAATTTTCGCGCCGGCGTATGTGTATGTTGGTAGATGTTGTATTTCGCTACATTGACGAATAAGACAAAAAAACATGCTGATTTCAGCTTTTCTGCCTATGGGTGTCCTCCGGCGCATCGCGTCAGGCTTTTCTCGTTTCACGGTTTTTGCGTTGTTTTTGGCGACATTTTTTGTAGGTGCTGCCCCTTCAAATGCATTAGAAAAACAAAAAATTACCGTCTCTTATCTCTATAACTTTGCAAAAAATATTGAGTGGCCCAATCAAGGGGCTCTGACCAGCTTTGAAATTGGTGTTTACGGAACCTATGACCCTGCGTTAATGGATGAGTTGATGTTTCTCAAGCAGCGGGTCAAATTGCGTGAATTGCCAATTAATGTAAGCCATGTCAATCGGATAGATTCCCTCGCAAAGTACCAAATGGTGTACGTGGAGCAGGCGACTGCTACTACATTGAATACCATTTACGATGTATTGGAAGGCAAGCCGGTGCTATTGGTAACGCACGCTTATGACAATAAACAATTGGTGATGATTAATCTGGTTCCCACTGCTGATGACCGCCTTAAATTTGAAGTCAATAAATCCAATATTATTAATCACGGACTTACACCACTGCCGGAATTGATTCTGAATGGCGGTACAGAAATTGATGTTGCAAAACTGTATCGCGAGGGGCAGGCATCATTGGTTGCTTTGCAAAAACAATTGCAGGGACGTGAAAAATTATTAAATGAGCTGGCGCTTTCCATTCAAAAACAGCAGGCGACGAATCAACAACTGGAAGCGCAAATGGCAGCGCTAAACCAGGATATTAAAAAGAGCGATACGTTGATTGCCGAACAAAAATTGCAATTGGAAAATCAACAGAATCAAATAGAGGCCAGTACGTTAGAGCGTGAAAATTTACTACGTGAAGTTGCACAGCGAACCAAAGAGCTTGACGAGCAACAGCAGCATTTGACAGTTATCCTCAAAGAAATCGATACGCGTGAAAAGCGATTAACCTATTTGAATAATACTATCCGATCCCAGGAAGAAATTATTCTCAAGCAGAAAGACGCCATTGTAAATCTGGATGAATTAGTGGATTCACAAAAAGTGGCGTTGCGCTATTTGTGGGGATCCGTGATTTTGGGGGCGTTGTTAATCGTCACCATTCTGCTGGCTTACACCGTAAAACGTCGCGATAACCAGCGGCTTGCTGCACACAGCCAGGATCTGCAAATGGCCCGTGACCGACTGGCGATTGCCAAGCGGAAGGCGGAAGATGCCAGTAAGGCCAAAAGTGAATTTTTATCGCTAATGAGTCACGAATTGCGCACACCGTTACAAGCGATTATTGGCTACACCGAAGTTGTGCTGGAAGAATTAAAGCTGGTTGATGATGAAGCGCATGTAAATGATTTAACCAGGGTTATTACTAACAGCGAGCGCTTGCTGAAACTAATTAATAGCGTGCTGGATTTGGCAAAAATTGAATCAGGCCGCATGGACCTGGATCTGGCCGAAATAAAATTATCCAGCCTTGTAGAAGAGGCGCTCGGCACAGTGGCGCCACTGTTGGAAAAAAACGCCATTCGTTTACTCACTGACGTTGATGATGGTGAAACCCTGCCGAAAGCAGATCCGGAAAAAATGCTGCATATCCTGATTAACCTGCTGGGTAACGCGATTAAATTTGCACCCAACGGACAGGTGCGAATCAAGGCATACCATCAACCAAAACGCATTTATATTAGTGTGGCTGATACCGGTATTGGTATTTCAGTTGATCAACAAGCGCGAATTTTTGATCCTTTTAAGCAAGCTGATTCGAGTACCACGCGCAAATTCCAGGGCAGTGGCCTGGGTTTATCTATCACCCGGCAACTGTGTGAGTTGATGGGGGGGACTATTCGTGTGGAAAGTGAATTGGGGGCAGGGGCGAAATTTATTGTCGAATTGCCGTTACCCATTAACCCAACCCCGGTTGCTGTGGCAAGGAATGAAGATGAAGAGTATCAAGCGGCACAGCACGTTGTTAGTCCATTGGGTGATGGCGAACATGTTGTAATGATTGATGATGACCCTGCATTTCTGGACATCATGGCGCGTACTATTCGTGCTGAAGGATATGAAGTGCATACCGCCAGTGATGCAGAAAGTGGTTGGCGGTTGATCCAATCTATTAAGCCGCGTGTGATTACATTGGATCTACTTTTACCGGATCAACATGGCTGGATTTTATTCGAGCGAATTAAAGAAGACCCGGATGTGCGTGATATACCAGTCATCGTGGTTTCCATGATTGAGGAACGCAAACGGTTTAATCGCCAGCCGGCGGAAGAGTATTTAACCAAACCGGTGAAACGCGAAACCCTGAAAGCGGCGGTACAACGATTGGCACCACGCAAAAAAGCTCCCTGAATCAGTCATAGTTATATCCATGGGGGCGCTATGGCGTGTAGGTTGCTTTAACAGAAACGTCAACTAATCTTACAATTTCTTCGTTTCAAAACATGCATACTGTTGTTAAAACAGCGAGTGTTTTACGGTTTACCACGGTAATTAGATTGATATATTTACATCGATACTTTTGCATCGATATCGTTAAGCCAACATATTTAGGCCATTTACTACAGTTGGACCATTTACTGTTAGACCTTTCACAGTTAGGCCATCAATAGTTAGATCAACGGTTTTGAGTGGTGTAGTCAGCGGAATGACGAGTAGCCCTTTTATATAGGTTGTCATTATGCGCTTGTCACAAACAGCAATAAATTCGCTGGTGTTGTCAGTTTTTTTTGTCGTACCTGTGGCTGTGTCAGCCAATGTTCCTACATCAGCTCCCGAAGATTTCTATAATCTCAGCCTTGCAGAACTGGGGCAGGTCGAAGTTTCCATTGCAACCGGTAATAGCACTCCAATAGATCGTGCTCCGGCAGCGGCTTCTGTAATTACGGCGAGTGAAATCCAGGCAATGGGCGCACGTAATTTGAATGAAATTTTAGAAACTGTACCCGGTTTGCATGTAGGACTTTCCAGTTTAAGCCGTCTTGATTCTGTATATTCAATTCGGGGAATCCACACCGGTTTTAATCCGCAAGTGTTATTGATGATGAACGGTGTTCCGGTGCAATACAATTTGCAGGGCGGACGTCCAACGTTATTTCGTTTGCCTGCTGCCAATATTGCACGCATTGAGGTTATTCGTGGCCCTGGCTCGGCAATTTACGGTGCTGATGCTTACGCCGGTGTAATTAATGTCATTACTAAAGATGCTTCCACTATGGAAGGTGAATCTATCGGTATTGTTGGTGGCTCGTTCGGTGATCGTGAATTGTGGGCCCAGGGGGCAACGGAATGGAAAAATATTTCCGTTGCCTTTGGTATGGCTTATCAAAAAAATAATGGGGATTCAGATCGAATGGTTGATTCAGATTTGCAAACAACCCTGGATGGATTGTTAGGAACAAATGCATCGCTCGCACCGGCTTCATTATCCACCGGTTATGAATTGCTGGATTTGCATCTCTCACTGACGACGGATGCTACACAAATCAATTTATGGAATTGGCGATCCAATAGCGCTGGTGTAGGTGCCGGCGCAGCCCAGGTACTTGATCCACTGGGCAATGACGATAGTAAATTATGGTTGGCAGATATTACCCATAAATTTATGAATGGCTCTGCACATTGGGATAGCAACTTGCGTTTCAGCTACTTGCAATACGACATACAAACACTCTTCCGATTATTTCCACCAAATACTTTTTTACCCATTGGAAGTGATGGCAATCTCGACTTCGGTAACCCGGCAGGTTGGGTGCAATTTCCTGATGGATTATTTGGTAATCCCGGTGCGGATAACGACGATATCAATCTCGAATGGGTATCACTCTACAGTGGGTTTGATTCACATCGGTGGCGTATTGCAATCGGGGCCCGCCGGCAAACGCTGGACCCGCGTGAGACAAAAAACTTTGGGCCCGGTATTTTGGATGGCAGCGAAACGGTAGTAGATGGCACCTTCACTGATGTTACGGGAACTCCTTATATTTATTTGCCCGATAGCGAACGCGATTTGCAGTATCTCTCTTTGCAAGACGAGTGGCGCATTACCTCTACGCTTGATTTAACAGCAGGTGTGCGTTACGACGATTATTCAGATTTTGGCAGCACCACTAATCCACGCGTTGCTTTAGTGTGGGCTACTACTGAAAAACTCACCTCAAAAATCATGTATGGCAGTGCATTCCGTGCGCCTGCATTTGCAGACTTGTATTTTAAAAACAATCCCGTGTCCCTGGGAAACAGCGCACTGAAACCGGAACAAATAGATACGGTGGAATTGTCATTAAATGTCCTGGTAAATCCGGATTTGCAAACGACGATCACTGCATACACGTATGAAGCGACTGACATGATTGAATTTGTGCAGGACGCAATGTCTACCACCAAGACCGCACAAAATATTCTGGACCAGGATGGCAAAGGGGTTGAATTTGAAATCACCTGGAAGCCTTTACCGCAATTGCTTATTGCCAGTAGTTATGCTGTGCAGGATGCGGAAAATGCGCGGACAGGTGCTGCTGTCGCCGATGCACCCGGGCAACAGTTTAAAGCGAATATCAATTGGGAATTTGCACACAACTGGTTTTTCAACTCGCAGCTGAATTATGTTGCAGATCGCCAGCGTGCAGTGGGGGATGCGCGGCCGGAAATAGATGATTATCAAACGATAAACATTACGCTGCATCGCAAATCGCTACTCAATAATTTTGATTTTTCAATTGCCGTGCGCAATGCAACCGATGAAGACGCGCGTGAACCCAGTAGCGGTAGCATCAGTGATGACTATCCATTGGAATCGCGCAGTTTTTGGGTGGGGTTCACCTATCACCTGTAATTAACTTCTGAAATCCGGACGTTGAGATATTTAGTATTTATTGAATGGTGGTTTGTTGTTATGTCTGATCAACCCAAACATGAAGCGGTCAAAAGCCGTAATGAACCTTTTGCAGAAAAAGCATCAACCAGTATCTGGTATGAAACACCTGCAGAGGATAATCCTTACATCGCGCAAGCAGCCTATTGCCACGGGTATAACATTGTCGAGCTAATGGCCAAGCGCTCTTACATCGATGTCATTTTTCTTTTATTTCGGGGCGAGTTACCTTCCCCTGACCAGGCTGAATTATTACAACAACTGATGATTGCGTTAATTAACCCGGGCCCCCGGCATCCTGCAACACGTGCGGCAATGAATACAGGTATCGGAAAAACGGATCCATTACATATTTTACCAATTTCTACCGCCATCTATGCCGGTGAATATACTGGTGCACGGGAAGTGGAAAATGCGATGCATTTTTTTGCAGATTCTTGTGGAAAAAATAGTGGAGATTTATTTTCATTGGCAAGCGAAGGTCATGTACCGGCGGGTTTTGGTATTCGTCACGGCGGTATTGAAATTATGGCCATTCAGTTAGCGGCGCATTTGAAACAATTGCCGGGCGCCGGCCGTGTTTTACATTGGGGTGATGAGTTAGCACAGCATTTATTGCCCACAGGAAAAAGTTGGTTGCTTACTGGCGTCGCCGCCGCCGTATTAACGGATTTGGGTTTTTCTCCGCGGGCAGGTAGTTGTTTTTTCCAATTGTCAGGCGCGCCGGGTCTACTTGCCCATGGATTGGAAATGGCCGGCAAACCTATTTTGGCTATGCCATTTGTCAGTGACGAAAATTATGTTGTTGAATCCAAATCGGTTGACTAGCAATGCAAAAAACATTTACTGATCCCGCGATTGTTGAATACCTTGACCGGCGCCGTGGAAAAATTATTAGCAATACCGGTGGCTGGTTTCCGGGTAAGGGTGTATTTAGCCACGGCTATTCAATGCTGGATGAATTGGTCGGTAAAAAATCCTACTTCCAGATTTTAATTTTGAATGCAACGGGAAGAATGGTAGAACGCCCGCTCGCTGATTGGATTGAAGCGCTGTATGGCTGCCTGAGTTGGCCTGATCCACGGATATGGTGTAATCAGATTGGCGCATTGGCCGGAACTGTGCGCACGTCTGTTATCAGTGCGACGGCGATGGGAGCGCTTGCAGCTGATTCACGTATGTACGGTGTGTTGCCATTATTGGAAAGTGTGGCATTTATTCAACAAGCCTTGTTTAAGCAACAACAAGGTATGGATGCCGATGCAATTATTGATGAAGCCTTTGCAAATTGCCGCGGTGGGAAACCTTACATCATGGGGTACCGACGTCCTATTGCGAAAGGCGATGAGCGCCTGGAAGTTATGGAAAAAGTGGGTGCTTCATTGGGCTTTGGTATTGGCCCTCATATGCAATTAGCGTATGACATTGAAAAAAAATTGTTGGAACGGATTGATGAAGGTATGAATATCAATGGCTATATGTCTGCATTTTTAGCCGATCAGGGATTTGGCCCACAAGAGTCTTATCAAATGTTCGCTTTGTTAGTGGCCAGTGGTGTGACAGCGTGTTATCTCGATACCTATCATCGTCCCGCCGATACTTTTTTACCGTTGCGTTGTGATGATATGGACTATCAGGGGCAAGCCCCGAGAGCCGTGCCGGACAGAGAATGATTGGTTAAAATTGCAATAAAAAAGGAACCATATGCGGTTCCTTTTTTATTGCTTGCAGTTTTTAAATCCGCTGTCAGTGCGCTTGTTGCGCAGCCGTTGTTTTGCCCATGCGTATTAGCACATGTTCAGCCATTCCGTTAGCAAGTTGTTGCTCACTCAGGAAAATCTTGCCGATTTTTTCCTTGACCCAAAGCTCTGCTTCCTCTTCATTGTGAGTGCGAATAACCGTTTCAATTTTGGGATTCAGCTGGCGCGCTGTTTCAATCATCTTCCTCACATGGAATGTATTGGATGTTGCGGCAACCAACATACCTGCACGAGCAATATGTGCCTGGATGAGTACATTCGGATCTGCAGCGTCACCACAGACGGCAGGAATATTTTTTGCGCGTAATTGTTCAATCGTTTCGCGATTGGTATCAGCCACAACGTAAGGAATATTTTTTTCATCCAGAATGTTTGCGATGCGACGCCCAACGCGACCATAACCCACCAAAACTACCTGACCGGAAAGAAATGCTTCATCCGTGCTCATCGGTAATACAGCGAGTGGGTCATCACTCAATTCCAGTTTACGTGCAAACGCGGAATGTTTGCGCACCCAACGTTGCAAGGGTTCAAGGCTGGCAAACATTACCGAGTTCAATGCAATGGATACCAGTGCACCAGCAAGAATTAAATTCTGCCCAGTGTTGTCCATCAAACCCAGGCTCATGCAGAGGCCAGCGAGGATAAATGAAAACTCACCGATTTGCGCAAGGCTTGCACCTACAGTTAATGCCGTGTTGAGTGGGTAACGGAACATCAATACCAGTGCGACCGCCACAATGGTTTTACCAAACATGATGATGGCAACCACCGTTAATACTTTGAGCGGCTCGTTTACCAGGATATAAAAATCAAACAACATACCGACAGAAACAAAAAACAATACTGCGAAGGCATCGCGTAGTGGTAAAGAATCATCAGCTGCGCGGTGGCTGAATTCTGATTCGCGTAGCATCATGCCTGCAAAAAAAGCACCCAGCGCAAATGAAACATCGAATAATGCGGCGGAACCATAAGCAACACCAACTGCTGTTGCGATGACGCATAAACTGAACAATTCGCGCGATCCGGTACCGGCAACCCACCATAATAATTTTGGCAATACACGTTTACCAACGATCAGCATAAACGCAATAAAAGCGATAACTTTGCCGATGGTTACCAGGATGGTGATGGTGATGTTATCGCTCATGGGTTCATGGCCTTCACCGGTGTGCCCCCCCAATAACACCGCGAATGCGGGCAAGAGTACCAACACCAGCACCATGACCAGATCTTCGACAACAAGCCACCCGACCGCAATTTTACCGTTGATACTGTCGATGACACCGCGCGCTTCGAGCGCTTTTAATAGCACCACGGTACTCGCCACCGACAGGGCCAGGCCAAATACCAATCCCTCACCAAAACTCCAGCCCCACCACATGCCGGCGCCGGCGCCCAGTGCGGTTGCCACAGCAATTTGTACGATGGCACCGGGAATAGCGATGCGTTTAACCGCGAGCAAATCATCAATTGAGAAATGCAGGCCTACGCCAAACATTAATAACATGACCCCGATTTCTGCTAACTGCGCCGTCAATTCCATGTCGGCTACAAAGCCGGGTGTATAAGGACCAACGATAATGCCTGCGATCAAGTAGCCAACGAGTGGCGGCATGCGCAGGCGAGTGACAAGAAAGCCGAGGATCATGGCCAGCCCCAGGCCGGCGGCGATCGTGGTAATTAAACTAATGTTGTGTGGCATGCGTCTCTTTTCTCCGTGGTTGAGGCCGGACTATAAAGGCAGCAAATAAACACGCGCAACCCAAGGTTTTTTCAGCCGGGCCATTGAATAGCGTTATTGGCAGCCCCAAATTGCTTCAGCCGTGTATTTTCCGGCTATTTTCCAGTGTTTTGGTGGCGAGTAATCGCTATGTAAATTTGCGTTAAATTTATGGAGATAAGGCTATGTTTTACGATTTAACCGTAGTTCAGTTCAGCAAAATGCTCAATAACCTGAATCACTTTCTGGATAAGGGTGCGGCTTATGCCGAAACCAAAAAAATCGATGTGAGCGTGCTGTTGAATTCGCGCCTTGCTCCGGATCAATTCAATTTAATTCGTCAGGTGCAAATTGCCTGTGACACCGCCAAACTGGGTGTAGCGCGTTTGACTGGAAAAACCGATTCGGCGCCCGTGCACCCGGACACGGAAACCAACCTTGCGGAATTAAAAGCACGTATTCAATCCGTGCTGGATTATCTCGCCACATTTACGCCGGATGATTTCGAAGGTGCGGCCGAACGTCACATTAGCCAGCCGCGTTGGGAAGGAAAATATCTCACGGGAGTTGAATTCGCACTTCAACATGCCGTTCCTAATATTTATTTCCACGTAACAACGGCGTATGCCATCTTGCGTCACAACGGCGTGGATCTGGGTAAAAAAGATTATCTTGGAAGCATGCCTTACAAAAGCTAATATGGCGCGCTAATTTACAGCTGCACTGCAATTTTTATGAAATATTGCGGTGTGGCTCGCCACATAAAATGCAGTGTGGCTCGTCACATAATAAAGAGAAGCGCGGATGTCTGATTCTACTTGGGATATTTATTTACTCGGTGAACCCCTGCCGGGAATTGATCGGCCTACCTTGGTGCGCAACCTTGCTGCACTGTTTAAAAAAGATGTTCCTGTCATTGAAAAAATGTTGCGCAAATCGCATAGCTTGGTGAAGGCAAATGTTGATGTTGTTACCGCAAAAAAATATCAAGCGGCAATTCACAAGGCCGGTGGCCGGAGTGAATTACTTACTCATGGTGAGCAGTTATTTCCAGCGGCGGCGTTAAGCCCGGTGGCCGCTCGTCAACCCTTGAGTGTTGCCCCGATTGAAACAACTGCGAATTTGACTGTTGCTCCCCTTGAGACCAATGAGCATATCCATCATTCACCTTATGATGCACCGCAAACAGAAAGCCAAGAGCCGAGCCATTTTTGTGTGAAATGTGGTGCGGCACTTTATCCGGGTATGACACATTGCCCCAAATGCTATGTGGCGCAGCCGCGTTATAGTAGCAAGAGCAAAGTAGCTGCCGGCTTTCTGGCATTTTTCCTTGGCGGTTTTGGTATACACCGTTTTTATTTGGGGCAATGGTGGGGCGTTTTTTATTTGCTATTTGCGCTTACGGCAATACCGGGTTTGATTGCGTTTATCGAGGCCTTTGTATTCTGGTTTACGCCGCGTGAGCGTTGGGAACACAAATACGGTCAGGTGGCAGCAGGTGGTGCAGGCATGGTGATTGCTTTTGTAGTAGGAGCCATTTTCTTTGTTGCATTTATCGGGATACTTGCCGCTATAGCATTACCGGCTTACCAGGATTACAGCACCCGCGCCAAAGTAACTACTGCGACCCCTTTTATTAACCAAACATTGGCGAGTGTTGAAAAAGTTATCCTGGAAAAAAATTTCCTGCCCAGTGAAAATGTCATGGCTGGCTTACCGGAAAATATTTCCAACCAACAAGTACGCTCAATCCGTTTGGGTGATGATGCCCAGGTCATTGTTACTTTTAATGCAGTAGCTGCTGGCAATAGTGCTCCCACAATTATCTGGGCTCCTACTCGTGACGGTGATGATATTACCTGGGATTGCACGGGTGGAACTATGCCGGACAGATTGCGTACCTCCCAGTGCCGCAGTGGAAGTGCTATTCCTTCCATTAAGCAATGAAGCCAATAAGTATTATGATGCCGCGCGCGATAAATTCAAACATCACGCGCGATAAATATAAGGTGAAAAGGATTTCACTATGTGAAAACTAATTTCACTGTGCTCGTTTCTTGTTATATTTTTCATTCAGCCGATGTAGCTCTCTATCAGATATCGGCCCCAAGATTCTTGTTGTTTGATACATATGCTGCAAGCCGAGTTCGATATTTTGAATTTCCGCGTCTTTATTGATCGTTTTGTCAGCCTTTACAAGTGCTTTTAATCGATCCTGTTCCTGTTCGTGATTACGAATATTGCTGTGGACGAACGTAAGCATAGCTGACGTGTTGGCCATGTCTCTGGCGTGTTTAGCGATTTTGATCTGCTTTTTAAGAGCACGTTCGGTCTTTGCTTGAAGTTCTCGAGCATCAACGATTGCTTCCCTAGTCATGCTTAACTCCTGTTGCGATTGAACTAAGGCGTTATTAGCCTGCACCAACGCCATACGACTTTGCCGTAGACTGACTGATAGTAAAATGATCGTAAACAGACCTACGATTGGGTTTGCTATACCTCCGATAAAATCACCCAACTGCCCCCATGACGACTGATCTAAAGCATAGAACGAGGCAAATCTTGCTAAATATAAAGTAAACAGAAACAACAATACCCCAACAATAATTAGCGCTCCCCAACGTTGAATAAAGCTGGTTTCTTCAATGGCCACAGTCTCTTTCATCACTCGCTCCGTCTTGAATGTAAAAACGCCCCTATGGGCGTCGCGTGAAAGCTTATTCTAGAACAACCCCGGCGGCTGCGCCTCTATGTCCCAGTTGAAGATCAGGACTTCTTTAGCGTCGCTGCCTTTACCACCGCCGACGGTGTATTTAATGTCGGTGGTTTCAATGTGGTAGCGGGAAAACACCCGGCGTATGTCGGGGTGGTCGTTGAGGCTGATGATTACTTTTCCCTGGATTTTTCCGATTAACTCGGCCATCTCTTCGTATTGCTCCCAGCTGAATTCCACGCCGTAGCCTTCTGTTTGCCAGTAAGGCGGGTCCATGTAGAAGAAGGTATGTGGCCGGTCGTAACGCTTGATGCAATCCTGCCAGCTGGTATTTTCAACATAGGTGTTGGCGAGCCGCAAATGGGCTGCGCTCAAACTTTCCTCAATTCGCAGCAGGTTTAAACCGGGCGGCTGGGTAGTCGCAGTGCCATAAGTTTGGCCTTCCACCTTTGCCCCGAATGCACTTTGTTGCAAGTAATAAAAACGGGCAGCTCGTTGTATATCGGTTAGCGTCTCTGGCCGCATGTCCTGCATCCACTTGAACACCTGCCGCGACGATAACGCCCATTTGAATTGCCGAACGAACTCTTCCAGGTGATTTTGCACCACACGGTATAAGTTGATCAGTTCACCATTAACATCATTGAGCACTTCCACTTTCGCCGGTGCAGGCCGCATAAAAAATAACGCGGCACCACCGGCGAATACCTCCACATAACAATCATGCTGAGGAAACAACGGGAAAATCCGGTCAGCCAGTCTTCGCTTGCCGCCGATCCACGGGATAATGGGTTGGGCCATGAGGTGAGTCTCCTTTTGTGGCACTCGCGGTGCTCAGTATGGGAGGCTCAATGGCCCTCAAATGATTTAATGTGCCGCAGCGCGGGCACTTGATTTCAATTTCTATAAAGCTGGCTTTGGCCAGTAACTTATTGCACTTCCCACATCTAACGTCTTTCACTCTGCGAAAACCTTTTTCAATCTGCTAAGCTCCGCGCGCTCTCGCGAGAGTGGGCGGTCTTGGCCGGTTTGCAGCCGTTACTGCGAACTGGTGGCTTGGTCAGGTGTTACCGCACCTTGCCAAGTCGCCGTCCTTTTTAAAGCGGTAAAACCTTCACCTGTAACGTTCTATCTACACTCTCTCCGTTATCGAATGTCACCCGGTTCGTAATCAAATAGCGGCCTGTTTCACCACTGGTTTGCAATAACACACCGTTGCAATGTGAGTAAGCACGCTCGTCATCACCAATCACAACCACACCTGACATTTGATCCAGTACCTGCCAACCGTCCGGCAATAACCATTCGCTGGATTGGGTTGCGGCATACCAGCTAAACCATATCCAGCGGCGCTCATCGGGATCTACTGGCTCCGGCATCAGCGCAACGCCCGTGCCATGGTGTTTTGTCACTGACATTACACAGGCGCCTGGATTTCTATCTTATGAGTGCCTAGAGACACTGTGCCGCCAGATGTCAGTGCTTGAGGTGAGCAAGTGGCAACGCAGAGCAATGTCGTGCCATCGTCATAAGCAACATGGTTGCAGGTACCCGAAGCGGTGATGGATAAATTATTCAATGCCGCAATTGTTATTTTGCGTCCACTGACATCACCTGCTGACTTGGTAAACGAGCCATTACCAGCGCCTGCAGTATGTACACCAGCGGCAAGTCGTACCGCTGCGATGCCTGCAAAATTTGCAGGTTGGTTAGAACAAAGACTGACATTGATACTCGTTGCAAATCTGTCGAGCGCTGCGTCGAGCACAGCAACATCTAATGCTTTCGCCATGATTAATTCCCCTGATTAATTTCTATTGTTAAATCGTCCGGTTGCACACTAACGCTGTCCGGATGTGATGGTTGCGATGGCTTTTCTGCAACGTCCACCCAGCCAGCACGATGGAATTGCAAAACGGTGTCATCGCTCAAACCGTGCTTCTTGTGGCTATTTCCAGCCTCGTAATTAACACCGAGGTGCTGAAACTCATGCTTAACTGTGAAGTGCATAGGTCACCTATTTTCTGCCAAGAATTACAACAATCCGGTCACCGTAGATCGGCCCGATTGGAAGGTCGCCAACGAGTGGCGTGGAAAGGTTTAACGAGACCGTTATGTCATGAATTTGAATTGAACTGGCCTGAGTCAACTGTGGATTGCTCAGTACGGTTGCAACTTGCAAATCATCGATGCTGAGATAACCAGCAATACTCAGGGATGGTTGCGAAAGTGAAATCGCAATCGAAAAATCTGACGGTGAAATAAAAGTTGATTGCGAGAGAACAGGATTACTCACCGAGGTAATTACGTCCAAATTAGCGGGCGTTACAATTACATCCTGAACAACTTGAGGCGATGAAATCACAGTAGCAACTTCGAGGTTCGCACTGGTAGTGTTAATTGGTTGATGTACCGTGAAAGTAAAACTTTTCATGGTGCCTGCTGGCCACGTACCTGCCGCCATGCGCGCCCAGCACGTGTAAGTGCCAACAGGCCAATTGGTGAGCGTGCCATTGGAATTTAATACACCAACGCCGTCATCGATAACGTGCAACTGGGTTGGAAGATCACCACCGCCAAACGCCTTGCCTAATGAAAACTCAGTGGTATCAATGGCCGAGACATTCACCCATTGCCAGTCCGGCATTGTGTCGAGTGTTGCATCCACCTTGCTTGCTGTAGCTGTACCATCACCAGCGGCAACGGTTAATGTACCCATCGCCGGGTAGGTTTCGCCATCCACGAAACCGCCCAGGGTGACATTGCCATCACCGCCAGGAGCTGCGAAAGATGCAAACGCTTTGCTGCCAAATGAAGCGGATGTGAGCGTACCTAAATTACTGGTAGTAATGGGTTCGGTTTGGCCAACACGAATCGCACCCGCCGTTCCCAATGTATCAATCACCGGCGTAGCTGGTGTAGCAATGGTGCGAGTCTCAAAAAACATCGCCCACGCTTGGTTACTGGTTGCCGTTCCATTCGCCATAGTCGATGGCAACGCACCATTTGCACCCGTGTGATTTTTTCGAGAAGCGCCAGTGACGGTGATCAGCGGAATATTAAAACCAGTATTTGCAGCGGGATCAGCAAAGCCAACTGCCAATGTTTTACCGGCGTGTGCGCTCATATCAAAAGGCGTTAGCGCAAATTCAATCCAGCGCTGCGCTGTGTTACCGCCTTCCGCTTCGTTATTAATGCTTAGCGTTACCGAATAGAGGCGAGGCGCTGTGGTGATGTTACCGCCGCTTACATCATAAATACCGACCTGAAAGGTCGATAAATTGATGTTGTTCGCACCACCGTAGCCAATGAAAAAGCGGAATATTTCCTGATTCGCCGATAACACAGCGGCCTGATTTGTTCCGTACAGAAGCCTGCCAGTTGTTCCAGAAATCGCGGTGGATGTTCCACCCAGCGCAGCGTGCCCTATATTCATGCTGCGGCTCCGTAACGTTGGCCAGCGGTGTGTAATGCCGCAGCGGAATAGTGAATATTGTCAGCGTTGAAACTTAAATCGCTCAGGTCTACAAAATGCACAGCGTCGTTACTTGCTGCGAAATCCTGAAGCGCTGTATTGATAACAGCGGAGCCAGAAAGGATTGAAGTGATTGAACCAACAATAAACGGTGTCTCGGCAGTCATGCCGCTAGCATTAAGCACCATGTGGTCATACATGGCTTGAATAGCTGCCCTGTATTGAGCAGCAGAAAGCGAATCACCTTCACCCTGCAACCACAACACTTCTTTGAGCACGTTAACGCCCCCGCCTTGTGTCATCGCGGCGGCAAGGCGAGCTAACGCAGCATTGTAAAGTGGATCACCTGGGTTCCAGTTTCCGTTCCTAAAACTGGTATCGCCTTGCGCACAAGGAACAAGAAGAATTTTGCGATGCGGCGGGAGCAAGCCCAATTTGATTTTAACGAACTCCAACCACAAACCCATGTGGCCCGTAATTTCGTTGACATGATCAAGTGGATTCGTTGCGGCTGTAACGGTTTGGCTGTTATATCCGTATTGGAAAACCCTGCCCAAAATTGCAGAGTAATCATCATCAATACCCACGCGTATTACTGACCGACCAACCATATTGGATTGACCAATCAGAAAATAGACATCGTAGCCACTCTGCGCGGCGGACGAGAATCTACCTTCCAAAAA
Organism: Cellvibrio sp.; assembly: GCA_035490715.1. GTDB lineage: Bacteria > Pseudomonadota > Gammaproteobacteria > Pseudomonadales > Cellvibrionaceae > Cellvibrio. Next base: position 12,199 of record DATJLF010000053.1, on the reverse strand, counting down.
AACCGTTGGATTGAAATGAATGTTGGCGACTAACGCAACAAAATGGAGAAGAAAAGTAAATGCATAAGCATCAATAAAACTTAATGCATCAGACATAAAAAAACCCCGCACAATGACGGGGTTCAATGTAGGTAACGTGACACCAATTGTAATTTTGCGTGCGCAAAAATACTAACCTAATGCGACTCCCGGAGACCAAGCGCCTCCTTTAAAAACAATTCGGGTTCCCCACGTGCCTTCAGAAATAACCACAGCTTCTTGGCCATCTTTTGGCACTATGGGTAACCAGTTTCCATCTGCCGCACTCCAAACCATGAATTGGTTTTCCAACCCAACAAATGTGCCGGTCGCGGGACTCGCAACAATATAGGCAGCACCATCAACCGGTGATACCGGCGGGCTAGTTTGCGTTCGATTGATAACCGATGGATTTAATAAAAATGCGATCCTACGCAAATTAATATCCATTTGATCAGCCCAACCTTCAGTTTCCGACCACCCATAATAAATACCAATTCTTGCTTCTTGTTTTACTGCCATATTTACTACCTATAGTTAAAGCCGTAGCGCAGGCCATAACCTACGCGTTTAGTTGTAATTACGTGTTTTTGCGCACTTACCAATCCTTCTCGCTGGCTACTCACTTCTACCGTTAAATTGCCTGCAACGCGCGGCTTAGGCTGATTAAACACTGCTGTTGCAATGCCGGATTCATCTGCCAACCCTGTACCCGCTGCACCAATACCCGCATACATCAACACAATTGGACTAGAAGGGTTTGCATAACCGGGAAATGTTTGTAGGAAACCTTCAATCGCACGCGCAGCGGATAAATCCTTATTCACCGAATATGTTTTAGCGGCGTACTGCACATAGAAAAATCCGTGCGATTCTTTAATGTTGGAGCGGCGAAGTATCCAGGGTAACGCGCGGTCAGTTGCACCCACAAAAATTGAAGCAAGCAGCGTTAAGGTGGCGTTGTATTTACGCAGCGTCCCATCTACACCCAATATGTAAATATGTTCGTTGGTGGTATCGCCGTAAACGGCGCAAGGGTCGAAATCCAGCGTTCCCAGCAAAGTGCCTTGCGCGCCGGTAGTGACATTCACCAACCACACTTGGCGAGTGCTGTACAAAATCTCAATGCCTTGCGTTGCATTTAATTGATCGGCGATATAAAAACCGGCGCGTATTGCAATCGGCGTAAGAACACCCGCCGCTGTAATGGAATAGGTTTTCGTTACAAGCTCGGTACCAGTTTTGTAATTGATATGGCCACTGCTGAAAACATTGGTAATGTCCAACGCTTTGCCTGTAGTTGTAGCCGCGCCAGTGCCGCGATGGTAATGCACATACAACACCGAACCAAAAATAACGCCAGTCTCGTAAATAAGATCATGCGCGTTGTATGCCTTCATGATGCTATCAAGGTTCATATACGGCGGAACTTCTGGCGCGGTACCGGTAGCACTATCAAATTGATCAGCCGTGGACAACCAATAGGAATCCATAACCGTGCGCTGTGTTGCCATTGCACCACCTGGTGTAACGGCAGATTTTTTTACGACATGCAGTGAATATTCAATGAAATTGATACGGCGCATATTGAAATAGCGCTGTGATGAAAAAGCCAAACTCGCTGCACCGTAATTCGCCGTAACAATGTGATCCGGGTTGCTGCGGCGATCTTTAAACGGTGGCTGGTTGTAAATACCCAAGCGCTCAGCAACATAACCATTGTCTGGTGAATTCACTTCAGCCCAATAGGTTGCCCACCCGGTAAAACTGCTGTTGGTGTTTTCCGCAATCACGTAATCAATCTTGGGAACACCAGAAACAAACGTTACCAATTGCGAGCGGGTTTGTGTTTTCAAATCACAGGTAGCAATGGTTTTCGCACCGCTGGTATCGTCAACATAAGCAGCACGCACTAATGTTCCCACGTTATAAAACGCCAACCAGCCGCCCACTACTTTTGCATATTGTTGCGCAAAAAAATCCGCATCCTCAAACAGAAACAGATTGGATGAAAGCGTGGAAGTTACTGCCTGCAAACCCGTCGCACGCAGCGTGAAGTTGTGCGGCAGGTGTGTAAGGCCAGCCAGCTTTTCATCATCAATCGTTAACACATGAACGTTGTCATCTGGCGGTAACACCACATCATCCAATTGCACTCCATCACCAATTATTTTCATGCGATAGGTGGTTCCTGATTCGTCGTTAATGCCGACCATTGTTGTGTCAATTAACTGATCTGCTTGCACAACTCGATTGCGATACGAAAACGCAACGGTCAGCCCGCCAACAACTTTTGCGGGGTAAGCATCACCATTAATTCGCACATTCCCTGGAGGGTATGGGCGTTCTCGTCGCTGAGCCATCAAGTATGTGTCGAGCGGTGCTGATCCCGCATCCAGCACTCCTGATACCGTGCGGGTTAGCATGCGTGTCTGTACGTTCACACCAGCTGCAAATTCGTTACTCGCCACACCGAGGTAATCCTCATAAAACCAAATGCGAGCACCGGCAGCATGAGCAGCAGGTACGGTATCAATACAACCGCGAGCCAACGTCACGGTTAGCGCGGAAAGGTTGACCGCATCCACGCGTAATATTTCGTTATCGATTGCGCACGCGGAGCCGATGGCGACCACATCCAGTCCGATAATATTTTGAAGTGCAACTGTGACAGGCGCTGCTCCCAACGGAATTTCTGGAACAACAATCGCCGTAGGACAAAATTCGCAAGTATCGCTCCTCCATTTACCAGGACTTACTCGCGTTTCAAGTTGATAATTCAGTGATAGCCCAGATGGTGCCAATGCCATCGTGGTCAAAAAATTTGTTCCGGGAGTAATAGATTCCAGCGCGGCGTTATCCAAGGCCATTGCGAGATCACGGTATGTGGCCTCTGAAACAAAGCGCGTCGCCACAGGCAATGGAGTGGTGCTGGGTGGCGTATACAAAGGTGGTTGTGGTTTCACAAATGAGTTGGAAGGCAAACCAAAAACATCTAGCGCCGCGTCAACACGAATTACACCGGAGTCGATGGTGCCATCGTCAATTTTGCCCGCACGCAATACCAGGTTAGCGATTCCCCTCGCGGGATCGCTGATGCGAAATAATCCACCCGGCTCGATTTTGTAGCCCCGTCGATCCAATTTCACTTTAAATTTTTTCGCGGAGTATTTTGCGCGCAAATCCCGTTGGCCCAATCGTGCCGCTAATTCAGCGGTAGGTATTCCGCTGTACGTTACCGTTTCAGATATGGCTCCACCAGCGCTCCGATGCCCTGCAGAATTGGGGATACGCACTGATCCTTCTTTCTGCCGCAATACGTCTGTGAAAATCACCACGATGTCATTTACCGCAACGACAGGCGCTGCATTGTCATCATCTTCAATGCCGAGCAGCCCGGTAGCCGGTGTGAACAATGGCAACGCGTTTATATCCGTTGGCGCTCGCACAAGCCTTATCGTCCATAAACCTGTTGTGCGGCTTTGAAAAACGTTTGCACCAATGTGGCTTTGTACTTCGCCTATAAATTCTTTAATCGGCGACTGTCTGAAGTATTCCATACATAAACCCAATCCTTCGGCGTAGCAAATATCAGCAGCCTCACGAAACGAAGCTTCATCCAATTTGGAGCGCGGCTTTTTATCACCCCAATCTCTATTTGTGAGCGCTTCATAAATAATGTGCGCACCGTTCATGGCTTTTATGCCACCGGGCAAATCAATGGCTGCTTTTGCCGGATACCAAACGCCGCCATCCCATCCTTTAAGGCGACGATTGCGGCGAATTGACCACGGTTTGGGGTATTTACTCAGTGCGCAAACCATTCCATCAAAAAAGAGTGTGGTTCGTTTGCGATATGCAGAAACGGCGCGCCCAAACATGGCGGCCAATTTGGAATTTACAGGCTGATTGGGTGCACCCAGCATCACATCAAGAGTGCCTTGAATCCCGCCTTCAGATTCATCCCCACCAAACAGGTCGGGCTTATCAATGGTTATTGTTGTATTACTGCTAATATTTCCTTGCCAAGCGACGCGATCACCAACACGAATTTCGGTAATTTCATCCACTTCACCGTAATTCAGGCCCATGTGCAGGCCCATGTAATACCGATGCCCGATTGTTACTTTGCTGCTCTTGCCCAAGTGAACGCACCCAATTAACCAGATGAATGGCAAGGGCGTCGTTCGTCTTTTCTAACTCACTCGCCCAAACCCCACCATTTTTAATCAGTTCGTTCCAATCAATATTATTGCGCGCGCAAAATTCGCGTGCGGATTTATTGCAATACCCGCTGCGTCCGTTCCATGCCGGTACCGCGTGAATATGGTCTACTGTAATAAAAATTTCGGTCGTCATTTTTTAATCGCCGTTGTACGAAAGTTACCAATTCCCAACACAAACCAACCTCTACTGACGCAATCACCAAATACCACGCTTTGCGCGCTGCTTTCATCAATTTGCGGAAATTCAAAATCCGTTAGCGCAGCGGGCTTTGCGTGTTTGGGTTTTGGTTGAGTGGCGTAACTAACCGCGTAACTCAACACCAGTAAAAAAATTTGCATAAACATCTGAATCACTCCGCTTAAAAAATCGGGTCACCGTCAAACGGGCTTTTGTCCGGGCTGTCCGGTGCACCACCATAATTTTCCTGATTATTGTAAAAGCCACAGCTCTCAAAGGTTTTATCGCAACTGGGAAAAACGACTATCGAGGTATTTGGAGTTAGCCCACTAGTTCCACCGAGCAGCTCCAACGTAGATCCAACATGCGCGACTATTCCGCGACGATCAAAAAGTCCTTGTCCAACGGGCCATTCAATTTCACCACCCGCAAAATAACCATCATCAAACGAAGCGAACTCACCGTTGCTAATAGTGAGACCATCCATTGTTTGGATAAACGATTCGACTTTATAGAACTCGCGATCAACCCCACAGTTATGATCGGCCCACTGATAGTTGCAGCCCGGCCCCCACGTAAAGCGCAATCCAGTCTGTTCCAGGGAGCCGGCATTACAAACAACAACGCATCGATCCACTTGAGGAAATTTCACGGAAACAATTTCACCCATATAACGAATAATGGCTTCAGCATCGCCATAGTGAATTTCGTAAACCGTCACCTCTACGGCGCTGCTCGGGCCAACATTCCGATACAGCTGGGCCACATCGAGCATGGGTGCTGTAATCTCGAATGCATCTGCACCGACTTCTCCACTTTGCAAAATTCCCGAATCGCTGATACCGCCTACAACCGCTTTGAATTTTTGCGATTGATAAGTGATGTCGCGATCAGCACTGCAATAACACCAGCTAACTACGCCACGCTGAAATTTATACAAACGAATGGGTTTACCCAAGTCAATTGAGTTTTCAATTAATTCAAACGTCATCGGCAACTCCTATAAACGATTGTTCGCTGCTCGCCACACCATCACCATCGGTAACGTGCAAAATATCCACTGAGTCGCTATTGGAGCGCATCAGCATTAACCACGAAATGCGGGCTACGTCTCCTGGATTAATAACTACCCCAAACGATGAATCAATCTGTAAACGTTCTACCTCCGCACTGACTTCAGAGGCACCTAACAGACGTCGATAAAACACCGAACCGTTGTGTAATTGAACTCGGATATCTCTGCGATTTTTTTTGACCAAACCAAAACGGGTATAACCAATGGCAGCAATATCCATCGCTGTCGAATTACTGCCGATAGTCGTAACAAGGGTGATATCGTCCGCGTGTGTAGGTATCCATGCGCGCTTCTGACGACCGTTTAAAAAATATATAAAGGAACGAAATGCCGCGCGTTCTGCACGGCCAAATAATTGCCAGCGGTGAAGTAAAAGCGGTAACGACAAATCGGCTGTATTGGTCAGCAAGGCCGCAGGCCCAAAACCGCTGTCGAGCGTTAATAGAAGTTGGTTGAACTCGCTCGTTAAATCTTCACTTTCGTCAGGAGCGGCGTCGTACACTCGGTAGCCCCGGTAAAGGGTTGCAGGTGCAACAGCGGACCAATCGCACGGCTCAGCCAAAACGAAGTCGGCGGTCGCTTTTTGCAACTCGTCAGTTAATCGGGTGATTTGTGGCGCTCGTTCAAATTGCGCCGTGCGCACTGGATATATCCGGGCTCCAGACGCCCATGTTTGCAAGGTGGGGCGTTTTAAATTCAGCTGACTATTGGTAAACGTCAGAATCTCTACCGTCTCAAATTGGAAAGCCGTTTCACCTGACAACATTGCCAGCCCACCCGCACGAAAGTCTCTGTGCAAGGTATCGCATGGAATGGTTGCTGATCCCGCCGGAAGCGTCGCATTTAATTGTTGCACATCAAACCAGACAGGAATTGCCCACACGCGAGCGGCCCAGCTAAACAGCGAGACATCAAAAAGTTGACGTTCACGTTTGTGTAAAAGTAAATCGGCAGACAGCTTTCTACGTGGTGCAATTCGCAATGCACGGCACTGCTCTATCATCGATTCACTTTGCAAAATATCAGTGGCCCATTCCAGTTTTTCGCGAACACCGTTTGTCCAGTCAATTCGCCAGGGAAACGCAGTGATACGGTTGCCGGTTACGATCAATTCGCCAACACTGCCTAGCGAAAACTGAAATTGAATTAACGCATCTACCACGGCTGGCCCGTCGGTGGTTACACCAAGGCTATAAGCTTTTTCTTCTAATGCATTAAAAAAAAGTGGCGGCGTCGGCTGGCCTGACAACACTAAGCCCTCGGTCACCCCAATAACATTTAGCAATTGCTGGTAGGAAAAAAATGCATTCCACACTTTCACTTCGGTGGTCTGTTCAGAAACAACATTACCCAAATCAATGCGACCGGGAATAACGTGAACACGGTTGTAAAAATCCTGAAAGTAAGAGCCAGCAACAAAGCCGGAAATTTCGCGCGGATTAACCTCTACCGGCCATGAAGTATTTAACGTGTCCGGCGGCAACGACACTTGTTCACTCGCGTGTGGTGGCCACCATGACAGCGCGAATTGATTTAAATCTGCCGATAAATTCGGGTTAATAATTCCCGTGAAATAAGCAGGCGTTGGGAATATGGCATTGAGAACGGCCATTACATTGGCCCGTCATAACGAATAGCCCAACCGAAGGTGCCGGTGTGGTCCACTGAACCGCCGCCATCACGCGCGGTGGTATTTTTACGGTAGAACGGAAACACTTTCCAATTATCGGAACCAAGGCTAATGATTTGGCCCGGCTCGTAATTATCCACTCGAATGTAACGCGCATTGCGCAGGTCAGCGACGATGGAATTTTTATTACTGGCACGGTAAAGCATCGGGCGTATGCGCATTAAAACCGCTTCACCATTCCATGCGTTAGGCTGCACCGTTAGCATTTCGGTTATCCCTGGTAAAGCCGTTACGCTACCCACCACCTTGCTTACCGCCGAAGCCGGATTTCCCGCCCAGATAATACCGTCGATATCTACATGCACAGTGTCTTGGTTGTAGTAAGGGTTACCCGTGGTATATTGCGCAGGTTGCCAAAAAAGACAGCCCGTAGAGTTTAAAGACCCGCCCGCATTACCACCGTTGATATCAACGGCTATCGAACCTGCCGCACCGCCTTGCGCGGTATTCGCAATCCCAGACAACCACAAACCAATGCCGGGGTAAGTGGATTTCCCAAACGCTAACCACAAATGGTTATCCACATTGGTTTTTGCAACCAAATAAACTTCATCCGGGTTGGTGAATAAAAAAATCTCATAACTCATCGGAAACGTTGGCTGGTGCACCGTGGTTGAGGGCGGCCCTAATCGTGCAGTGTTGGGTGAAGGTGTGTTCAGCGTGCTTCCAGTTGCGCTTACGCCGCCCTGAAGAATCAAACCAATCCCCGAAACCGCAGTAGATACCGCATTGATCGTTAACTTAATAGCAAGCGTTCCTTTGGTTAAAACGTCTGTGCTCAGTGTCCAGCCGTTTGCTGTGCAGGCATTAAAAAGTGCTGTGCGAAGGTCAGCAAAAGAATTTGCGCTACCGCTGTAATAACTCATGCGTCCAACCTCATTGCAAAATAATCATTGAAACCATTGCGGGAAACATCTTGAAAAACCACGTAGGTTATACCGGCATCCACCAGTGTATTTTCCGTTGCATTGTTGAAGCCGGAAATTTGGAAAATTCCATCTAACTCGCCATACAAACCCTGCGCGTCTTTTAGAATTACCGGCTCAAGTGGGTAGCTGTTATTGGTGTCGCGAGTGCTGTACGTGCTGCCTGCAATATCGGCGTTATCCCATGGGTGGCACAGCACTTGTTTCCATACACCATCATTAAAACGCATGCGCATATTTGCGCGATTTCCCTTGTACGGTATGCCGTGGGTTGTATCGCTAAAACGCGTGGTCGCCTCACCGTTCAACATGCCACCCACAGCAACGGGGTAAGGAAATTGGGAATTAAACGCGTACTTATTAAATTTGCCCGCATAGGCCGCTTCATAAACGGGGGTGCCGACTTTCATCACCAGCGCAATGCGTTGCGGGTTGAGCGTCAGCCAATAATCAATACGGTTATTGTGCGCGGGCACGCCAGACAATAACGCACCAGGTTGCGTTGCAAAGGTATTGCCCGGAACGTAGCCGGTGAACACCGCAACCGTCAGGTTGTAATAGTCGGATGACACATTGTGGTAAGTGCGGAACCCTATAAAAATTTCTTCGGTTCCGCTGTAGCCCGGCGCCTTCATAATTAATTCGCGGTTAGCGGAAACAACGTCGTAACGCAAAATCGTGTAGCCATTTGCTTCTGCAAATGTTTTTATTTTGTCGAGCATCATGTAATGCGCAAGTGTTCCCGTATTTTGTAAAAAACCAATTTCGTGCGGCATAAAACTACCTGTGAGGAATATTTAATACAGAGCGGAATTCGCCGGGGTTTCGCTTCAAGGTAACGATTAGCGATTCACGCCCAGCAGGCGATTTCATGAAGTCGCCATATTTGGAAGGGTCATCGACCAGATAGAAATTCTGTGAGTTTTGTAGCGTTGTGTTGGTTGTGGCCGATGGTAAAGGTGAGTTTGTTAAAGTTGCTGGCGAAGGTAGTGCCGGTGCAGGAATGCCCGCCAAACCTCCGTCGGAATAACCGTTGCGCAATGCGTTGCGTAGTGCGAAAAAACTATTAGGCCCACCCAATGCAGAAATATCTTCCTGACTTAGAACTCCTTCGCCACGATGGACCACACCGGCGATTTCATACTTGCCGCCTTCACCGGTGTAACCGCCGTTGGAAAATCCCAACGCAGTAAACAGTCCGCCACCGTTAGCACCAGCCGCACCGAATAAACCGCCCACGATTTGCTGTGCGAGCGCTTGTGCGGCCATTTCCGCCAATGCCTGGGCTACCGCAGCACCCACTGAACGGACTGCATCACTAAATGATTTGGTGCCGTCAGCAAGGCCGAGAATTGCATCGGTTAACCCAGCTTCTAATCCGTCGCGCAGCGTAGATTCCAACAAAGTCATTGTTGAACGCAGCCGTAGTAATTGTTCGTCCAATGTTTCCAACGCTTCCGTGGCTTCTTTGCCAACTTCTCCAGGCTTTTTTGATAGAGCCTCTAAATCTGGTCGCATGGCCTCCAGTTTTTGTGCTTGTTTTTGATGGAGTTCGTAGATTCGTTGTCGAGCTTCATACTCACTAATCAGGCCAGCTTGGCGTTGCACATTGATACTGTTTTCTTCGCGGGAAATTGCATCCAATGTTTGCTTGAATGATTTTTCCATTTCGCCTAAACGTGCATCCAATGCTCGAAGGTTGATTATCTCTTCGATAATTTTTACACCAGCATCATTTCCCTTTGTCTTAAGACGCTCAAGCATTTCACTGTATTTGCTCTCAAACTCCGTTTGCGCAGCAGCTTGTTCATTTCCTTGTGCGCGCAGTAATTGAATGTTTAGTTCAGCAAGTGCCAGACGATCTTTCTCTAACAGATTTTGCGCCTGTGCTGCGCGTGCTCGCTCCAGCAATGCCCCCGTCAAACCCCGTTCAGCAATTTCATATTCGTTAATTTTCTCAGTGTTTTTGCTGTTCACTACGGCTTGCCGTTCCAGCGACTTTACGTAGTCTTCAGCAGACTTTAGTTTGGCTTTAGCTTCGCCTTCGCGACGTTTTTCTTCTTGTGCGGCTTCACGCTCTGCTTCAGTAGCTTTGCGTTGGGCTTCTTGCTTTTCGTAAAGGGCGATGATTTCGTCACGCGTTGCCCCTTGAGCTTTAAACTTTTCAGCAACATATTCGCCCAGCTGCGCGCCAGCCAATTTGTAGGTATCCGTTTCTTCCTTTAATCGCTCAATGGTTTCACGAGCTTGCTTAGCCAGTGTCTTTTCATCGATGATTGTTTCGCCATTGATGCGACGTAGCTCCTCTTTCGAATCGGCCAAGGCTTTAGTTTGCACATCGAGTTCAGCGCGCGCCTGCGTAATCCGCTTTGTAATTTCTGCTTCTTGCTCATCGGTTGATGTCAAATAGCTTGCCCCGCCCAGACCAGCAGGCAGACCAGCCGCAGGCCGCAATGGAGCGTTACGAGTTTCCTCGAGTATTTTTAATTGATGGGAGAGGTTCTTAACTTTCTCGGTTTGATCATCAATTTCTTTACTGATCTTTGACTGCTTGGTAGCTTCCTGATCACGTAAAAACTGACGTTGCGACTCGGTGAGATTTTTGTACTCTTCATCCAAATCCTTGATTTTTGCTTCCAGCTCTTCTGCTGCGCTACCTGCGCTAAAAAGTGAAGGCAATAACGCACCAGCCACTGCGCCACCTACAGCGATGATTGCACCGGCTAATGGATTAAGCCCGCTCACAAGTTGCGAACCTTGCTGCGAAAGAATTATCAGTGGGTTGACGCCCATCTGTGCCTGAACTGCAATATCCTGCAGTTGAAAACCGATGTTGCTCATTTGGCCGCGCAAGCCATTAAATGAGGCACCAAGTGCTTGATTGCGTCGGGCAATATTTGCGGCAGCGCGCTCGTATTGTTCCTGCGAAATTTTGCCTTGGTCGAAAGCTTGCTTTAACCGGGTACTGTCTTGCGCAAGTTTTAGCGAGGCCGCACTGGCGGCGTCATAGGTGGCAAGCAGCCGATCAACATCCACGGCTTGATCTTTTACGGTTGCACTGGTCGACCGCAAAATGTCACGCAATGAAAAAGAAGATTTGCCAGCATAAGTAAATTTCGCAGCCGCTTTTTCAGCAGAGTCCGCCATAGTACTGGCAGCGCCGGTGGTGCTTTTTGCGCTTTCAGCGATCTCATCAATCGATTGGGAAAATGCTTGCGCGTTTTTCTGCGCATCGTTGAAGTCTGCATTAACGCGAAGGGAAAGGTCGAAATTTTTGCCGGTCATAGTCACCACCGTTGAATATTCCAGTAGTCTCTTACACAGCAAGGAAATTGTATTTTTGCGCAGGCAAAAAAATACCCGCGTAATGCGGGTAAAAGGCTGCTAGCTCGTTAATTGATTCAATTTATCTAAATGCCGTTCGGCGTGTTCCCCACCTGCAAAACCCGCGTTCACATCTACGGTGTTTTGCGCACGCAAAGTTAGTTCTCGTCTTATGGCCGCCTCATAAAACAAAATCACTTGGCGATAGGTGTAATTTGTTATTCCGTTTGCATCGTGGCCGTGAGCGATGAGTGTTGCCCATACATCAGCCCAGCGACCAGTTTCTGAATTCGTTCGCTGCGCAGGTGTTGTGCTGCACAGCGAACGAAAAAAGGGCCGTTGATTTCCCACCAAGCGTTGTAGACTTTTTGCCCATCAATCTCACCAAGGGCCATTAACCATTGCTGGGTTTGTCCGGTGGCTAATGCGATCAGCGCAACAACAGCATCGGCATGCGATCCCATCAGGGCATCCGTGTCGCTCAAGGAAATTTCCTCACCGCGATTAAAAAGCTCGGCCATATCATCGATAAACGATTTGCCCAATGAGCGAGCTTTCAATCCGGCGTAAAAGCCATACTCCCTAAATACAATGTCTTTTCCATCAACCGGAATGGTTAGGGTCTTCGGAATTAGTATGTCCAGGTCTTCTGCGCCATCGCTCATTTCAAACTCCGATTAACCGGTTATTTGAACAATGCGGCCGTAATTTCCCAAACTGCCGTTGGCAGGCTTGCTGGTGTCACGCAACACAGAGCCGGAC
>DATJLF010000052.1:0-105435 GCA_035490715.1 Cellvibrio sp. | reverse complement strand
CTGATGCGGATGGATCGCCCTATAGGCACATTACTATTACTCTGGCCAACGTTGTGGGCCTTATGGTTCGCGGCGAAAGGAATTCCAAGTACTAAAAACCTGGTGATTTTTGTATTGGGTGTGATTGTGATGCGCGCTGCTGGTTGTGTTATCAACGACTTCGCTGATCGCAAGATTGACGGCAAGGTGGATCGAACCAAGGCACGACCCTTGGCGACTGGCGCTGTCTCCAGCAAAGAAGCTATCGGGCTATTTCTGGTGCTCTGCCTGACCGCCTTCGGCCTGGTAGCCATGACCGATCCGCTCACCATCAAACTTTCGGTTGGTGGCCTGGTATTGGCTTTTTGTTATCCATTCATGAAACGCCACACGCATCTCCCGCAAGTGGTACTAGGCGCTGCATTTGCATGGGGAATACCCATGGCTTATGCCGCAGAAGCGGGAGAGCTTGATCGCCATATGTGGGTACTTTACCTGGCAGTAGTATTGTGGACCGTCGCTTATGACACCTTCTATGCCATGGTAGATCGGGATGATGATTTAAAAATCGGGGTTAAATCCACAGCGATCCTGTTCGGTGAGCAGGATCGATTAATCACCGGTGCCTTGCAGGTGATGACTATTTACGCAATGGTGTTAGTGGGCAACCGTTTCGATCTGGGCGGCTTCTTTTACCTCGGGCTCGCCATTGCATCCGGCTTGTTCGTGTACCAACAATGGTTGATCCGGTTCCGCGCGCGGGAGGCTTGCTTTAAAGCTTTCCTCAACAATAACTGGGTGGGAATGGCGATTTTTATCGGCATAGCCGCCGATTTTGCTGTCGGTTAACGCGTATTCGCGCTGCTCATCGGGCAGCGCGGTGTTCCTATTTCCTTGTCCCACCCCGAACAACCCCGCGAACTTTTTTCTGCTAGCACGCTCCCACAGCTGATCCCTTGCCGTTTTGTCACAGGCATTCTCTTAAAAATCTGTTGAAGGATGCTCCATGAAATACTGCCTCACAATGGTTCTATTTTTTATCATCGGTTATGCCACCGCTGTCGAACCGCCTGTTTATGGCCCACGGCTGGAAGGTTTCAAATACCCTCATCCGGTAAAAATCTTCACATTCTCGTCACAGCAGCAATCGCTGGAAATGGCTTATATGGATGTACAACCGAAGCAACCTAACGGGCGCACATTGGTGTTAATGCATGGCAAGAACTTTTGCGGCGCGACCTGGGCTGGCACCATCGAATCATTGGTGAGTGCGGGCCACAGGGTGATTGCCCCGGATCAAATCGGTTTTTGCAAATCCAGCAAACCGGCGCACTACCAATTCAGTTTCCAGCAATTAGCCAGCAATACCCGCACCTTGCTCGATTCTATTGGCATCAACCAGGTTACGGTGATTGGCCATTCCATGGGTGGGATGCTCGCTACCCGTTTCGCGTTAATGTATCCGCAACAAACTGAACAACTGGTGATGGTAAATCCCATCGGCCTGGAAGATTGGAAAACCCTCGGCGTACCTTATCGCACTGTCGATGACTGGTATGCGCGCGAGCTGAAAACCTCAGCCGAAAGTATCCGTCATTATCAACTCAAGACCTACTACGCCGGAAAATGGCGCCCTGAATTTGACCAATGGGTCGACATGCAGGCGGGAATGTATCGCGGTAAAGGGAAGGAAGCTGTCGCCTGGAACTCAGCATTGACCGCCGACATGATCATGAGCCAACCCGTCATTTATGAATTCCCGCAACTGAAAATGCCGGTGCTGTTGCTGATCGGCGAGCAGGACAATACCGCATTGGGTAAAGACGCCGCACCGCCCGCTGTGCAGCAAACATTAGGCAATTACGCCAAATTGGGGCGCGCCGCTGCGCAATTAATTCCCAAGGCCAGGCTGGTGACATTTACTGATCTCGGCCATTCACCCCAGATCCAGGCACCTGACCGCTTCCATGCCGCCTTATTAGAGGGGCTCACCCTTTGACAGAGAATTGCCGGGAAATTTGTGAACTGTCATAAATATGTAACACTCAACTCATTTAATAAGCTGCAACAATAGTTTCACACTTGGGTGGAACTGGTTAATGGTTATTGCAGGCAGAGCACACCTATGACTGGTCGCAAAATTCTGATTGTTGATGATGAATCCGCCATCCGCGATATGCTGCGCGTGGCATTGGAAATGGCTGAATATCAGGTTATGGAGGCAAGCAATGCGCAGGATGCCCACGGCCTGATCATCGACGAAAAACCGGACCTGATCCTATTGGATTGGATGATGCCCGGCACCAGCGGCATCGAACTCGCGCGCCGTTTAAAACGCGACGAAGTCACCGCCGGCATTCCCCTGATCATGCTCACCGCCAAAGGTGAGGAAGACAATAAAATCCAGGGGCTTGAAGTGGGTGCCGATGATTACATCACCAAGCCATTTTCGCCGCGCGAACTGGTCGCTCGCCTGAAAGCGGTATTGCGCCGCGCCGATCCGCAAATCAACTCTGCACCCATTACCGTGCAAGGCCTGTGCCTTGACCCCGCCAGTCACCGCGTGACTATCCACGACCAATCGGTGGATATGGGGCCCACCGAATACCGCCTGCTGGAATTTTTCCTGACCCATCAGGAAAGGGCCTATACTCGCAGCCAATTGCTGGATCACGTCTGGGGCGGCAACGTGTATGTGGAGGAGCGCACGGTGGATGTGCACATCCGTCGCCTGCGCAAAGCCCTGACCATTGACGGCCATGAAGACCTGATCCAAACGGTACGTGGTACGGGCTATCGCTTTTCCACCCGTATTGAGGCCTGATTTAACCCCGCATTGAGTTCCGACGGCGACGATCTGTGCAAGACCATTGGAGACATGGATGTCGACGATGAGCCCCATGGGCGAGTTCACAGCGTGTCTTGCACAGATTGCCACCGTCGGATACGGATTTAAGAACCAAGAGGCTCCACCTTGTTAAAAGGTTTCAGTACCGAACTCCAGCGTATTCTGGTCATCCTTGTTGTCTGCAGCGTCATTGGTTTCTTCAGCGACCATTATTCGCTGTGGATGCTGTTTGGCTGTGCCGCCTACATTATCTGGATGCTGTGGCAGATGCGCCGCCTCAACCAATGGCTGGTGCGGCAGGAAAGCGAGCATCCGCCTGAGGCCAGCGGTATATGGGGCCAGATTTTCGACAACATCTACCAACTGCAACGCGACCAGCGATTGGAAAAGGAAAATTTGCAGGCCGTGATCAAACGCATCCAGGAAATCAGTTCAGCGTTGAAAGACGGCTTGGTCATTCTGGATGCCCGCGGCCATCTGGATTTCTGGAATCCGGCTGCCCATCGGATGCTGGCTCTCAGCACCAAAGACCAGGGCCAGTCGGTTATCAATTTTATTCGCCATCCGAAATTCGTTGCCTACTTTGAAGATGGCAACTACGAAGAACCGCTGGAATTGCCATCACCGCGCTTTCCATCGAAGCACCTGCAATTCCAGATCACCCTGTTTGGCAAAAACGAACGGTTAATTGTGATCCGCGACGTGACCCAGCTACACAACCTGGAAAAGATGCGCCAGGACTTTATCGCCAATGTTTCCCACGAGTTGCGCACGCCGCTCACCGTCATTAACGGTTATGTGGAAACACTGGTGGATAACAACACCACACCCGGTTGGAACAAGCCTTTGCAGCAAATGTTGCAGCAGTCCAAGCGCATGTCCCTGTTGATTAACGATTTACTGGTGCTCTCCAAACTCGAAACCACCGAAGCCGGGCACAACCATAAGCCAATTAATATCGAACAGTTACTGGCTGTGATAAAAGCCGAAGCCGAAGTGTTGAGTCGCGAAAAGGAACAGCAACTCACGCTCATCTGCAATAACACCACCAAGCCCTTGCTCCAGCTGGGTAATGAAAAGGAACTGCACAGCGCTTTTTCGAATTTGGTGATCAACGCCATCAAATACACACCCAACGAAGGCCGGATCAGTATGTTGCTCTGGCAAGACCAGAAACATTTCTATTTTTCCGTGAGTGATAACGGCCCAGGTATAGAAGCACAACATATTCCGCGCCTGACCGAACGGTTCTATCGTGTGGATGCCAGCCGCAATAGCAGCACTGGCGGTACCGGTTTGGGTTTAGCAATCGTGAAACATGTGCTCATGCGCCATGATGCCGAACTGCAAATTACCAGTGAACCGGGCAAGGGCAGTATGTTTACGTGTGTTTTTCCCTTGCCTAATCGATAACTTCCTAGCCAAGCCGCGCAAATTGACAACATTGTCAATTTTTCCTCGTAACAACCCGAATAAACCGATGCCATCTACACATCAGGCGGACTTTTTTCCCAAAATAGAACTTATTTCCAAAACTATTACCCGGAATATCAAAAGTCGTACTCGCAAAAACAACGTTGTCATTTTAGACTCAATTCCCATGCACTACCCTCGACCCGGAATCGGGGGAACTTGCATAGCGACATAGAAGAGCGACAAACCCCCTTTGTCGCATTGGTAACGACCTATAAAATTACCCGGAGATTGAGAGTGAAAAAGACAATAAAGACTTGCGGTATTTCCGCTGTAGTGCTGGGTTCACTGCTGGCTGCCGGCCAGGCATTTGCCCACGGTTATGTATCTTCTCCCAAATCGCGCTACATCCAATGTGCTGAGAACGGTATTGAAAACCCGACCCATCCAGCCTGTATCGCAGCAAAAGCGGCAGGCAATCAAGGCCTGTATACCCCGCAAGAAGTGGCTGTGGGTGGTGTGAAAGACAACCATGAATTCTTCATTCCCGATGGTCGTCTCTGTTCTGCCAACCGGGCCAACCTGTTCGGTATGGATCTGGCGCGTACTGATTGGCCAGCTACCAACGTAACTCCTGGCCCACGTACTTTCACCTGGACCAACACCGCCGCACACAAAACCTGGTACTTCCGTTACTACATCACCAAGCCAGGCTACAACCACAGCCAGCCACTGCGCTGGAGCGACCTGGAATTGATCCACGATTCCGGTAAGGCGGATCAGGAACAAGTCTCCAACCATGTGGTAAACCTGCCTCAACGTTCAGGCCGCCACATTGTTTACTCCATCTGGCAACGTGACTGGGAGCGCGATGCAGCGGAGGGCTTCTACCAATGTATCGACGTGAACTTCGGCGGTGGCACTAATTCATCCGTTTCTACCTCATCGGTAAAAAGCTCGGTAGCTCCTTCATCAGTAGCGTCGTCAGTCGCCAGTTCTGTAGCATCCAGCATCTCGGGCAACACCTGTGCGGGCCTGCCAGTATGGGATGCACAAACCATATACAACAATCCACAACAGGTTCAGCTGAATGGCAAACGCTATCAGGCTAACTACTGGACGCAAAACAACAACCCGGGCACCAACTCCGGGCAATATGCCCACTGGCTGGATCTGGGTGCGTGCGGTGGCAGCCCGGTTTCATCGTCAGCGGCTAGCGTAGCACCGGGCTCTTCCAGCAAATCCAGTGTGGCCGCGTCCAGCGTAGCCTCGTCAGTCGCTACCGGTAACTGTACCTCTCCGGCCTATGTGAATGGCACTTCCTACGCTAACGGCGCGAAAGTACAAAATCTCGGTAACGAGTATCAATGTACCGTTGCTGGCTGGTGTACCGTTGGCGGTCCTTACGCTCCAGGTAGTGGCTGGGCGTGGCAAAATGCCTGGAACCTGGTACGCAGCTGTAACTAATTTCGCAGCTAACCAAGGCTTGTGGCCGTGCTTTCGTCCACAAGCCATCTGATTCACACTGAAATATCCTGCAAGTTAATCCAGTGTGAAAAAACGGCGATCCCGCAAGGCATCGCCGTTTTTTATGGGACGTTATTACCGTAATTGAATGTCTATTTCCGTCGATTTATCCAATTTCACTTTGGAGTCATCAAATGAGGGTGGCCCATAAATACCGCCATTGGCAGAAAAACCGTAGGGCTCGGTAGGAATTCCCGTTGCATTCATATCGATGCGCCCATTGTCATTCTCATCCTGAAATAATTTCACCGCATAATGTCCCGTAGGCAAATCCGAAAATACGATGCGCATGGGGCCAGTCGTCACTTTAACTTTTTGCACCGCAACCCATTGGCTATTAGCATCAAAGTGTGTTTGCTGGTCGTAAATAGCAATTAATAAATTGCCATCCGTTTTCTGAATGTTGCCGATCTTAAGTGTTAGCTCGTGAGCAAAGGAAGGCATTGCTACCATCAATAAACCAAGTGCCGCCATATTAGTGAATACACGCATGTTAAAACTCCTTATCTGGATAGTTTGCATAATCGATTTGAATGGTATGAATTCACGTGCAGCATAAATTGCTATGAAGCTATACACAGGTGTTAACACTCATCAATCACCAATGACAAGCTTCATTAAAAGACCATGACAAATGTCCTGTCTCTTACTTGCCTGTTATTGGCATTATGTGCGTCGCAACAACTTCATTGAAGGAGATACTATGAATTGGTTAATGGCTTTTTTACACCACTTGGCAGCATTCACTCTGGTCAGCACATTAGTATATGAACGGATATTGATGCACAAACCGCTGACTCTGGAACGCGCACAATCGTTGATGAAAACTGATCAGCTTTATGGCGCCGCTGCTGTGGCGTTATTCATTATTGGCGGGTTGCGCGTATTTTATTTCGAGAAAGGCGCCGACTATTATTTTCAAAGTGCGCCGTTTATTGCCAAGTTGGTGCTATTCGCGTTTGTGGGTTTACTTTCCATTTATCCCACCAAAACATTTTTCAGCTGGCGAAAAAATGTCGTACAAAAACAATTACCCGTGATGACCGATAAACAGCAGAAGCGTTTACAAATCGTCTTTAATATTCAACTATTAGGTGTGGGCGGAATACTGCTCGGTGCGGCTATGGCTGCAAAAGGTATTGGTTTTGTATCATGAAAATGCCGTGCTGCTTTTACACAACTATTAATGCTCCAATTGGAATTGCAAACGCGCCAACTGCTGGTAAAGCTCACTGTCGGATAGCAATTCCTGATGGGTTCCACTCGCAACGATTTTACCCTGTTGAAGCACCAGAATTTTATCCGCATTGATCACGGTAGAAAGGCGATGCGCGATCATTATCGTGGTGCGATTTTGCATTAATCCTTCCAGTGCTTGCTGGACTTTTTGTTCACTATTGGAATCCAGCGCACTGGTGGCCTCATCCAATAACAGAATCGGACGATTGGCCAAAATTGCGCGGGCAATTGCAATACGCTGCTTTTGTCCACCCGATAAACGCACTCCACGTTCACCCAAAAAACTATCCAACCCTTCCGGTAGTTGTTCAATAAACTCCATCGCAAACGCTGCTTTGCATGCAGCAATTACATCTTCATCACTCGCATCCGGGCGCGCATAACGCACGTTATCGCGCAAGCTGCTCGCAAAAATAACCGGATCTTGTGGCACGAGCGCAATACGTTCGCGCAGTGCGTGAATATCAACGTCTTTAATATTTACTCCATCCAATAATATCTCGCCATCTTGTGGATCGTAAAAACGTTGTAGCAACTGAAACACGGTGGTTTTTCCCGCTCCCGAAGGCCCCACCAGCGCGATTTTTTCACCGGGATTAATGTGCAGATTAAAATTTTCAAACACAGGCGCATCCATGCGCGATGGATAGGCAAATTGAATAGCGCGCATGGTAACTTCACCCATTGCCGGTAGTGGCAACGAAAGTGGTCGCTGCGCTTGCGGCAGTGTGGAAGGTGTTGCCAATAACTCAACCAGTCGTTCAGTGGCGCCGGCCGCGCGTTGCACATCGCCAATCACTTCCGAAATTGTCCCCATCGCACTGGCAACAATAACAGCGTAAAAGATAAATGCCGATAATTCGCCCGCACTGATTGCCCCACTCAACACATCGTGCCCGCCAACCCACAAAATTAATGCAATAGCACTGAACACCAACGTAATAACCGCGACCACTAACAATGCACGCTGACGAACGCGTTTTATGCCTGTACCAAATGTAGCTTCTACGCGCGTATTAAATTCGCGTGCTGATTCTGCTTCGTGACCGTAGGCTTGCACCGTGCGAATTTCATGGATGACCTCATCAGTGTAAGCACCTACATCGGCAACAGAATCCTGACTCGCGCGCGCAAGTTTGCGCACACGCCGGCCAAACGCGATGATCGGAACCAATACAAATGGAATCGCCAACAACACCAGCAAGGTGAGCTTCATACTGGTGATCGCCAACATTACCAATCCGCCCACCAGCAACAATGCATTACGCAGCGCCATGGACACACTGGAACCAATCACCGTTTCCAACTGGGTGGTGTCGTTTGTTAAACGCGAGAGCACATCGCCAGTGCGGTTTTGTTCAAAAAATTCCGGCGACAAATGTAATAAATGGGAAAACACACGACGACGTAGGTCTGCTGTAATTCGCTCCCCTAACCAGGACACCAGATAAAAACGCATATAAGTCGCCAGCGACATCACCAGGATAACAGCCAGAGTGCCTAACAATGCGTAGTTGAGCCATTGCGCGCTACCGGCGACAAAACCTTTATCGATTACCTGACGTAATCCCTGACCAATTAACAACACAGAAGCGGCAGCGACAACCAGGGCTACCAACGCTCCAGCAATGCGTAACCGGTAGGGCTTTAATAAATCCAGCAGAATCTGGCGACGGGAAAGGGGGAGAGTCATAGGAAATCCTGAAGGATGTGGAGATGCCTCAGGAAGATTGGGCAGCACAATCAGAAAAACAAGCGCGTATCAGGAAGTGGTGATTTTTGTCAGATTAGGATGCGGGATAAACGATAGGTAATAAAAAGGCGAGCCATGCTCGCCTTTTTGCTACAACATAATTTCTTGCGAAATTAAATAGCAGTAATGTTTTCAGCTTGTGGGCCTTTTTGGCCTTGGGTCACAGTGAAACTTACTTTTTGGCCTTCAGCCAGGGTTTTGAAGCCAGTACCAGAGATTGCACTGAAGTGTGCGAATACATCTGGACCAGATTCTTGAGCAATAAAGCCGAAACCTTTAGCTTCGTTGAACCACTTAACAGTACCGGTAACAGTTTTAGACATGGTAGTCATCCTATTAAAAACAGAAATAAATAAACCCATAAATGGGCGTTTTGTGCTGGAAATGGGATTACTTATGAAACAGGACGAGGTACTTGGTGGAACTTCGAAATGATGTGCATAAATAGTAAACATATTTTCAAGCGATAGGCAGTGTACCCCCCCTATCATTAAAGTCAATCAATACTTGCTTCAAAGGCCTACTCAATTAACAAATGGTTATAATGGCTCACATATCCATTCCCCGGAGTCTGATTATGCCGCTACGTCCCATCCGCTTACTACTGGCGTTATTTTTATTGGTGCCCTTGAAACTTCAGGCACAAGCTGGCGCGTTTAACCTTGAAGATTGGCCGGAAACCGCCGCTGAACTCAAACCGATGTACATCAAGGCAATTATGGAACAGGCAGGGGTACACAAAGTCAGTTTTAAATTGCCGGCCGATTTTTATCTTACCGAGCTGGATAAATTTGCGGCTTTCGCCGCCGAAAAAAAACACCGCCCTTATCTGAAAACCTCTGTGGCACAAAATTTGGCCACCATCGCCGTTATTAATTGCGATTGGAATAATGGCGTGCCACCACTGGAATTTGCGCAAAAATATTTGGGTGAACCGCAAATGGAATTACTAAAACAATTTAATAAGGGTGCGATAACCAAACTGCAAAATAATTGTGTTAACTGAGCTTTCACTGGCTCGATGCATTATTGATCAAAAAATTCGTTTATTTGTCGTTACTCAGGCTACTCGTTAACTAATGCCGGGCAGTCTAGTCTGTATGTAAAGCTAATGAACGAGTTTGTCCATGACACGCGAATCCCATCCCTACTTGATCGTCTTGCTTGCCGCTGTAATTGCCATTACGCCTCTGGCGATTGATATGTATCTACCAGCAATGCCGGATATTGCACATAGCCTGGATACCCACATCGGCAATGTTCAGCAATCGCTGAGTATTTTCCTCGCCGCCTATGCCAGCGGTATGTTGTTATTTGGCCCGTTAGCAGACCAACTGGGACGGCGCCCACTCGCTATTTTTGGTTTGACCGGTTTTACACTCAGCAGTATCGGCCTGGTGTTTGCCAGCAATATTGAATTCTTTTTAACACTGCGCACCACCCAAGCTTTTTGCGGTGCGGCAGCGACGGTAGTAATACCGGGTCTTGTGCGGCATTTGTATCAGGAGCACACCGCAAAAGGCATGTCCTATTTGTCGATGATAATGATGCTGGCACCGTTGCTGGCTCCCGGTATCGGCAGTGCGATTTTATTGATCAGTGAATGGCACAGTATTTTTATTGTGCTTGCGATTTATGGCATTGTTATTTTTGCGTTGGTATGGAAGTGGTTACCGGAAATTAGCAAACCAATCGATGTGGTCGCTGACAAAAAACCAACGACATTTTTTAGTGGATACAAAACTATATTTTCCAACCCGCAAGCACGCCCCATGATTGCCAGCATGATGTTTGGTTCGTTTGCATTTTTTTGCTTTATTACTGCCGTCTCGTTTATTTACATAAATTATTTCGGTGTAAGCGAGCAGGTCTTCAGTGTGTTATTCGGATTGAATGTCTTTTGTTTGATGCTCACCAATTTTGCCAACAGCCGTTTGGTAACTCGCCATGGTCCATTAACAATGTTGCGCGGTGGTTTGGCAATCGGTTTGGTTAGCGCAACGATGCTGTGTGTAGTGAATTATTTTGAATTCGGGATTGCTTATACAGTTGCTGCAATTGCATTACTAATGGGTTCACTGACATTAATGGGAACTAATGCAGATGCAATTTTGCTAATGAAGTTTCCAAATAATACGGGAAGCACCACGGCGGTAGTCGGAACTTTGCGCTTTGGAAGTGGTGCACTCGCTGGCCCACTGTTGGCATTCTTCTATACCGGTACCGCCATGCCATTTTCATTATTAATGCTCGGAGGCGTCGCTGGTGTATTAATTTGCCAGATATGGTTTTGGTACGCCAATCGGACCAATAATGAATATTAAGCTATACGAGCGGTAACCATAAAAGAAACAGGATTGATGATCTTTACCAATCCCGTATTTCATAAAATTATTTTTACTATAGTGCCATTAGTTTTCCAGACAAATGACCACTGCTGCATGGTATGCCTTCCAATATACCGGAATCACATAGGAACGCATTTGGCTTGGCAGATGAATCTGGTTGGGTGCACCTTCAATCATCACCGGAACGGAAATCATAAACTCATGGCCAAAGCGACTGCGGGCGTTGCCGGAAATAGTATTTGCCACCTCACCGACCAAATCAAAAATATGTTCGTTACTGGTATCCAGTTCGCCAATACTTAACAATAAATGCTTGAGCAAAATACGTGGTGCCGTGAAATAGACACAACCGCGATAAGGGCCGGAAATACCAATGATACCCGTCACATCATAAGCAGCCGGATTGTCGTTCTCCACCAAATAGGGCGTACCTACTTTTACTTCTTTATCATTTGTATGATGAAAATAACGCACAACACCATCAATAAACACTTGCAAAGTTTCTTGAGACATTTTTTTAATTAATCCTCTGTTAGCTCGGTCAGCGCTTCCAGCAATTGTTCATCCGTAAAAGGTTTACATAAAAACCCGCGTGCACCTTTTTTGAGTGCTTCAATACCTGTAGCTTTATCGGAAAGGGCAGAGATCACCAGAATACGCAGGCTTGGATCAATCGCCATTAACTGCTGGATACACGCTATGCCATCCATCTCTGGCATGGTTAAATCCATGGTGACAACTTGCGGGCGGGTTTCTTTATAAAGTTGGAGCGCCTGGGCGCCATTGGCTGCGGAAGCAACAACATGAAATTTATCTGAATCATTACAGCGCTCAATCTTTCGGCGAATAATATTGGAATCATCAACAATCATTAGCGATAGCATGCAACCTTCCCTAAAAAGTCCTTTCTTGAAATTAATAAGTAGTTACAACATCAGGCCGCAATTTCGCTGCCATTGGCTGAATGGCCATTGGTAGCAGCGGCAATAATTGGCAAGGTGATAACAAAACGACAGTGACGACCGCGACGACTCGACACCGAAATTCTGCCACGGTGTTCCAATACATGTTTCATCACGGCTTCCATACCTACACCGCGCCCTGCATCTTTGGACACTTCCGATGCAGTGCTGAATCCATCGTGGAAAATTAATCCCAGCAAATGTTTGTTAGTCCAGGATTCAATTTCATCGTCCGGCCATTTACCTGACGCAAATGCTTTTTCGCGGATAGCGTTGTAATCCAAGCCAGTACCATCATCCATCACTGTTAATTCCATTTCGGTTGCAGAAATTTTGGCAAGGCGTAAATCAATACGCCCTTCCATCGGTTTTTCACTTAGCTCACGGTCATTTGGTGTTTCAATGCCGTGCACGACTGCGTTGCGCAATAGTTGGATAACAATCTCCTTGAGCTGTTGCTCATAATCAGCATCCAGCTCGATTTCACTTAAACCACTCGATACGAGATTGATCAGCTTTCCATTACGCAGTGCAATATTTTGTACAAAATCATGCAGATGATCCCATGCATGGCCGCGTCGGTGACTTGCAGCAGGTGTTGATACGAATTTCGTTTTGCTGCCGCTGACAATTGCAAACTGCCCTAATTTTTCAGTCAGGTGCTCAACTTGCTGTGTGTAACTAATCAGGTTTTCCAATTGCACTGTAAGGCCAAGGTAATCATTACCTGTGAGGTTATACTTATCGCGTAATTCGGCCAGAGTATCTTCCATTTTATGGGCAGCAGTTTCAAAGAATTCCAATTTGAGCGATGCAGCTTCGCCTTTGAAATTATGGATTTCCCGGAAAATGTTCACTGCTTTTTCCCGCACAGCCTGGCCCGTTTTAGCGGGTTGACGCAAGATATTATTGATGCGATTAAAACAATTGAAACTGTTGGCAATAAATTCACGCAGCAATCCCGGATGGGTATGCAGTAAACTGGTGATCATCTCCAATTGGGATTCGTTATGTTTGCGACTCTCATTCAGCGCGCGAGCTAAT
This sequence comes from Cellvibrio sp., assembly GCA_035490715.1. Classification (GTDB taxonomy): domain Bacteria; phylum Pseudomonadota; class Gammaproteobacteria; order Pseudomonadales; family Cellvibrionaceae; genus Cellvibrio. The sequence continues at coordinate 92,322 of DATJLF010000052.1, read as the reverse complement.
TTTACTTGTTCGGTAATATCGAGCACTGTTACCAGCACGTGCGAAATTTCAGAAATATCATCCTCATTTTTTTGATACGCCCGGGCGAAACTGAATTGCAGATGCTTGGTGAGAAAACCGCCACTGTGGCTGGCAATATTCACCTCCACGGTGTTGAGCGGGTTCAAATCGCCAATCAGTTTTTCTTTGATTTTTTCATCAAATAATAATTCGATAAACCCTCGTGCGGTTTCCGCATCTTTGGCACTGACAATACTTTCCAGCAACGTTTGGAATGACTGCCCCGCAAAATCCTGTTTGCCCAGTACCTCGGATAATTTTGCTGAATGCTGTTCGCCGATCATCAAATGCTTATCAATGAGGAATAGCCCTTCGTTCACCGTTTCCAGAATCTCTGTCGTTTCGCGGCGCGCCCGTTCAATCACCCGATCACTGTCGCGCAGTTGCCGCACAAAGTGCAGCATAATAAACAGGAAGTTAACAATGGCGAGACATATGCCCAATGTTTGGATTGCCCTCAAGCGAGTAGCTTTGGATGCAGCCACTTGTTCCAGACTCACCGTTAAATCATTCATGGATGTCAGGATGGTGACATTGTGCGCACGTGCCATTGCAACAGCCGCATCCAATTCACTGGAATAATCACGGCCATTAGTGAGCGCGTCAGAAAAATTTTCAATGGATTTTTTATAGGGCGCCCATAACTGCGACGTATTTTGCAGTGAATCCTTACCCAAGCGATTGGCAACCGGCTCCAGCATTACCAGGTCTTTACCGGCACCGCGCACCTGGCCACCACTGATAAATCCTGCCAGGGTTTCATCAAACAAACCTTTACTCAACTGCAATTCATCAAATGCATTTTTAAATGTTGTTGGATCATCGCGCGACGCATCCAACACCAACAGCGTTTTTGCCATGCGTTGCGACAACATGCGTTGACGACCCGCGAGGTTTACACCAACGGCGTCGTCAGCAATTTCAAACGATACATAAAAGTTAAAAATTAAAACAGAAGCATCGAGCAGTAAAAATAATGCTACGGAAATGATAATGCCGCGGTATTTACCGAAATCGAATTTGAATAGTCCAGACATGTGTTCGCCCGTGATCATGAGTAATTTTTTCCGCAATACACATTGCGGGCGGGCGATCCGTTACTGCCCTGCACGACTCCGTGAATTGAATATTCACTTGTTGTAAACGGGCTTTAGCGAAACTTGTGCCAATTGGCGACACATATTTTCTTTTTTAATACGAGCAAGGAAAAAAGGTACTTTTGAATATTTTTGGTGCGGTTTGTTTTTTACAAGAGAGAAAATCGGCATGAGATTTGGCGCGCCAGCGCATGTTCTTTGGTGCAAAGAACATGCGGCGCGCACGAAATTGGTTCTTTGGCGGGAATTATTCTTCCTGTAATTGCATCGCCCAGAGTTTTGCATAATGGCCCTGCAAGGCAAGCAACTCGCCATGGGTTCCCTGTTCGATCGCTCGACCATTTTCCAGTACCACTATGCAATCCGCATCAACAACGGTGGATAAGCGATGCGCAATCACCAGGGTGGTATGCCCACTGGAAACTTCTCGCATCGCGTCGAGGATTGCCGCTTCGGAACTTGAATCCAGTGCACTGGTTGCCTCATCAAAAATTAGAATTGACGCTCCCTTTAATAAAACACGGGCAATGGCGATACGCTGTTTTTCACCACCGGAGACTTTCAAGCCTCGCTCACCTACCAGCGTTTGATCCCCCTGCGGCAAGCTACTAATGAAATTTTCCAGATGCGCCATTTTAATTGCGCGATTGATTTGTTCATCGCTCGCCGCCGGATTACCGTAAGCAATATTGTCGCGAATGCTGGTATTAAACAAAACGGTGTCTTGCGGCACTATTGCGATTGAACGACGGAGCGATTCGAGCGTAACAGAACGGATGTCCTGGCCATCAATTAAAATCTTCCCGCCCTGAATGTCATAAAAACGATACAGCAAACGCGAGAGAGTACTTTTCCCTGCACCGGAAGCACCGACGATAGCCACTTTGTGACCAGCCGGAATACGCAAATCCAATTGCTGCAAAATTGGCCGGTCGGGATGGTAAGCAAATTCCGTTTGCGCAAATACAATTTCACCAGCTCCCACCTGCAAAGGTTGTGCATTCCCGGCATCAGTGACCTGCGGTGATCGCTTGAGTAACGCGAGCATATTCTCCAGATCAGTGAGCGAGCGGCGAATTTCGCGATAGACAAAACCCAAAAAATTAAGTGGGATAAATAATTGGATCATGTATGCATTGATCATTGCCAAATCGCCAAGTGTCATGGTTTTATCCAACACACTTTGCGCGGCCATCCACATCATTACTGTCATGGCAAGCGCAATAATTAACGCCTGGCCCGAGTTGAGTGCCAACAATGACATACGATTTTTTAATTTGGCACTTTCCCACTTTTCCAAAAATTTATCATAGGTTTCCGCTTCGTAATTTTCGTTATTGAAATATTTGACCGTTTCGTAATTAAGTAGCGAATCAATCGCGCGGGTGCTGGTGGAGGAATCGGCCTGGTTAGCGTCGCGCACAAATTTGTTGCGCCATTCGGTAGTGTAAATAGTGAAAATGACATAAATCGCCACTGCCACCAGCGTGATTACCGCATACCAAATGGAAAAGGCAGCAGCAAAAATAATTGCCACCATTAAAATTTCAAACAGCGTAGGAACAATATTGAACATTAAAAAACGCATCAAAAAACTGATGCCATTAGTCCCGCGTTCTATATCGCGACTAATGCCACCGGTCGCCCGGTCTAAATGAAATGCCAGTTCGAGCGAGTGCAAATGTTTGAATACCCGCAAACCGATTTTGCGCATGGCATGCTCAGTAACGCGGCTGAACAGTGCGTCGCGTACCTCGCCAAAAAATACACTGCCAAAGCGCAATGCACCGTAAAACAAAATAAAAAATGCGGGGAGCGCGACTTCAGGCGCGATACTGCGATCCACTCCATCAATGATATGTTTTAACGCCCAGGGCATCACCAGCGTTGCGCCTTTAGCGGCGAGTAAGGCGAGCACCGCGAGCAACACCCGGCCTTTAAATTCCCACAAGTAGGGCAATAAATAATTCATGCTTTGGCGCAAGTTTACCTTGGCATCCTGCTCACGAACTTCATTATTGGGGTGAACCGATAAACCGGAAGAGTGCATACCGCGCATAACTACAGCCTGTCATTCAATGTTAAAAAATCGACGAGTAGACAATGCAATAACCAGATCGGCTACTGCGACAACAATCGCCACATCATATCGCTTGCCAGGTAGTCCATGATGCCTCCATCGCCATGGAATGTGGATTAAAGGCGCGAGCTGGCAGGATCATAGCGGCGCGAGACATGGATGGGATAACCCATTTATGCGCCTTTGTTGACATTTGCGATAAACAGCAAGGAAAAAGACTAGCACCCCGCGCCAGAGTGCTATCATTTGCATTTTTAATTCTGCCCTTCTATTCATGAAAATACCCAAACGTTTGCAACCTTTAGTCGATGACGGTTTGATCGACGAGGTTTATTACCAGTTGATGAGCGGTAAAGAAGCTCAGGTTTTTGTCGTCAGCGCCAATAATCAGGTGCGCTGCGCGAAAGTGTATAAAGAAGCCAATAAGCGTAGCTTCAAACAAGCGGCGCAATATCAGGAAGGTCGCAGCGTCCGCAATAGCCGCAGGGCCCGTGCGATGGCCAAGGGTACCAAATTTGGCCAGCGCGAAGCCGAACAGGCCTGGTTAAATGCGGAAGTGGAGGCGCTGTATCGCCTCGCCGAAGCCGGTGTACGTGTACCCACACCTTACTGGTTCCTGGATGGGGTGCTGGTGATGGAGCTGGTAGTGGATGAGGACGGCGATCCGGCACCACGTCTCGACGATGTCGCCTTTGATGCGGAAACAGCCCGCGATTACCACGGCCGCATGATGCAGGAAATTGTGCGCATGCTGTGTGCCGGTTTGGTTCATGGTGACCTATCGGAATTCAATGTATTGATCGACCACTCAGGCCCGGTGGTGATTGATTTACCCCAAGCCGTGAATGCGGCGGGTAACAACAATGCCAAAATGATGCTGCTGCGCGATGTAAATAATATGACGCAATATTTTGGACAGTACGCGCCGGATTTATTAATCACCCATTACGGCGAAGAAATCTGGGATTTATTTGAGCACGGGAATTTGCATCCGAATGTCAAACTCAGCGGCGAGTTTGCACAGAGCGATGTGGACGCTGACATAGCCACCATGATGCGTATCATCGAACACGCCAAATTGGAGGAGGAAGAACGCAAGGAACGCGAGCGCATGGCACGCGCCGGTGAATTTTAAGCGCGCTTATTTTTTATTTGACGCGATTCACCGGCAACTCGATTTCCACGCGCAACCCACCCAGCGGGCTGCTTGCCAGCGTTAAACGCCCGCGACAATGCTCAACAATGTCGCGCGCTATACCCAGCCCCAATCCGTGGCCTTGCACTTGTTCATCAATACGCTCGCCACGATTCATTACTTGCTCGCGCAACTCCGGCGCAATGCCGGGCCCATCGTCATCAATGGTGATGAGATAAACCTCCTGATTGGACTCAATATTGATATGCACTTGTTGCGCAGCCCACTTGCAGGCGTTATCTAACAGATTACCTAGCAGCTCCAGAATATCCTCACGATCCCACGGCAAACGCAGTGCGGGTGGTGCTCGCCAGTCGAGCGTTAAATCACGCTGATGAATTTGTTTTAATGTTGAACATAAATCCGGTAGTTCCTGTGCGCAATCAAAGTAAGCACCGGGTAGGGCTTCGCCAGCGAGGCGCGCGCGGCTCAACTCACGGCTGATCCGCTCTTGCATATGTTGCAGTTGCTGGCGGAATTGTTCGCGCAATTCCGCATGTGCATTTAATTCGTGACGATTGGCGAGACTGAATAAAATCGCCAGGGGTGTTTTGAGTGCATGACCCAAATTGCCAAGCGCTTTGCGCGAGCGCGAGAGCGTGTCTTCGGTGTGATGCAACAAGTGATTGATTTGCTCTACCAGCGGTTTAAGTTCATCCGGCAATTGCTGATCCAACGCTGTGCGTTGACCCTGTTGCAATTGCGCGATTTGTTCTCGTACTTTTTCCAATGGCAGCAGCGCGCGTTGCACTAAAAAGCGCTGGATAATTACCAATAGCATCAATGCCACCAATCCTATACCCGCGCTGATCCATTGCCAGCGGCGAACACTTTGCAGAATGGGCGTGTAATCCTGTGCGGTAACTATCTGGATATTTTTTCCGTAGCGGCGAAAATCGGCTCGATACACCAATAACTGTTCCGCTTCCGGACCATCGGCTAAGCCGCGTTGTAAACCGGTCATTGCAGGTAAAGGCAGGTTGTAATCCCAGGAGGAACGCGAACGCCATTGTTCATCTGGCATCACAATTAAAAAATAGGCGCCGGAATAGGGACGCTTGTAACTCGCGGATAAACGTTGCTGATCCAATTCCACACCTTGTGTGCCGCGCGCAATAGCCGCAAGCAGGGTTTCTGCTTCATGGTGTAAATGGGTTTGCCAATAGCGGCGCAGGCTTTGGTCAAGCAACCAGAAACTGGTTTGCGCAAGCAACAAGCCAGTCACAATCAACACGGCGACCAAGCCAAGGCTCAATCGCTGCTGGATAGAATTCATCGTTCGTTTAAACAATCCTGCAACACCTCATCAATCAAATCCTTTTACGGATTCCCTTGCCCATTGGGCATACTTTTTTGCAGGCGATAACCTTGCCCGCGTTTGGTCTCGATTAACTCCTTACCCAGTTTGCGGCGCAAGTGATTGATATGCACTTCAATTACATTGGAATCACGTTCGCTTTCACCATCGTACAGGTGATCATTTAATTGGGTTTTGGAAATAATTTTTCCTTCATGCAACATTAAATAACGCAGCAAGCTGAATTCCGCGGCCGTTAATTCAATGTCGTCGCCTCCGGCAATTGCACACTGGCGCGCTTCATCCAATTGCAAACCTGCAGCCTGTAATTGTGGCTGGTTTACTTGCCCGTGGGTGCGGCGCAACAATGCCTGAATGCGCAGTTGCAATTCCTCCGGATGAAAAGGTTTAGTGAGGTAATCGTCGGCACCGGCTTTTAAACCATCAATACGTTCAGCCCAATGGTCACGCGCAGTGAGTATCAATACTGGTTTCAACATATTGGTTGCACGCCATTCACGCAAAACGTCCAGGCCGGATTTTCCGGGCAAGCCCAGATCCAGCAGGATTAAATCGTAAGGTTCAATCGCGCCCTGTACCAACGCATCGCGGCCATCAGCCAACCAATCCACTGCGTAACCCGCGCGCTTTAAATCTGCTGATAATTCATCAGCCAGCGCCACATTGTCTTCAACGATCAGGATACGCATCAGTCATCCTCCTCGTCTTTTAAAATAGTGCCGGTGGATGCATCGATTTCCAATTCGCGCACTACACCATCGCGCGTTGCCAGCTCGACATCGTAAATATAAATATCGTCATCCTCTTCCAGCTCCACCTCCAGAAGGCTCGCGTTGGGATGACGTTTTTCTACCAATGCCAACAATTGCTCCAGCGGAATAATGCGGCCCTGCTCACGCAAGCGCAGGGCTTCATCCTGTGACAGGTCGCGCGCGTTCACACTGCCGGTGAGCAAGAGAAATAACAGAACGCGCGTTAACGATTTCATTGCACTTCCTACGGATTAATCATCCTGATGGTTTTTAAGAATTTCACCGGTGGCTGCATCCAGTTCTACATCCCACTCTACACCCTGGGCATCAACCACTTCCAGCTGATAGACATAACGGCCCCACTCATTTTCCAATTCGGAATCTTTAATTACACCACCTGCATGCTGGGCCAGAGCCGCCTGATTAAGCTTTTCAAAAGATTGGATGGTGCCGGCATCGCGAAGTTTCACCGCCTCATCAATACCCAGATCGCGGGCATTGGTGGCCAATGAAACACTAGCCAGGGTTAAGGTGGTTGCAATCAATGTAGACAGTTTCATAATAAGTACCTCTCTTGGATGACTTTGGCTTAGACGATTTTGAGTTCAAAACACATCGGGATTAATTTGTTTCGACAGGTTCAGAATAAGCGCCTTTGATTAAATGAAACTTAATTTTGCGCAAAGCCTTACAGCGCATTGACGGGAAAAAGACCGGTGTAGATACTGCGCGGCGTGCAGCATTACTTGAGAAGCGGAAGCCAGGCAAACCATGGAGCCAGATCATCAAGGAGTGACACTGCAAGCTACTTTATTTTCAGAACTTGCCTTTCCAAAACTTGCTTTTCCAAAACTTGCCTTTCCAGGACTTTTCAGGAATCACTATGCCAATCCCATCACCAATGCTATCTATAACGCGAGCGCGTATTTCTTGTGTTTGTTATTCCCATCACTTTCGGCAAGCAGTACTTAAGCTGTCTTTATTACTGGGCATATTAAGTCTGCCATTGGCGGCAACTTCGCTTATGGCCGCTGAAACACCTACAGTGCATAAGCCTTTGCCACTCGATGTTTTTTATAAAGACGCGCTCATCGAAGATATCGAACTTTCGCCGGATGGTACTCACTTGCTGGCATTAAAAAATGTTGAAGGCACTACCGTCGTCATGGTGATGGAACTCGGTACCGATAATATTTTTTATCCGGTCAAAACCGATAACAAACAATTCAAATTCAATTGGGTTCGTTGGGGTAACGATAATCGTCTGTTAATGAGTTTGCGTTTCGATAGTCGCATGATGAACGGCGTGAAATATATGCAAACCCGTTTGCTCGCCGTTGATGCAAAAAAACCTTCCAAAATGATTACGCTGGTAAAACCGGATAACGACGCCGACGGTTGGGTGAGCCAATTCCAGGACAATATTATTAGCATGACGCCGGATGATCCCGATCACGTATTAATTAGCGTGGATCGTGAAATGCCGCTGCACCAAACCGTGTATCAAGCGAACATCAACACTGGCAAATTAAAACGCGTTAAAAAACATTCCGGCACGGTGCGCTCATGGTATGCAGATAAAAATGGCAATGTGCGTGTGGGTGAACACTACGACGATAAAAAACGTAAATACACTTACAAAGTACTGGACCCACATACCAATGAGTGGACGGTGGCTTGGGAATACGTGGTATTTGACGAGCCGTCTATCGATATTGCCGGCTTTGGCCATAACCCGAATGATTTATTTATTTTCGCTGACCACAAAGGGCGCCAGGCATTATTTAAAGCCGATTTATCCGAACCCGGTTATCCAAAAGAATTGGTATTAAGCGATCCCAATTACGATGTTAGCGGCCGCCTGATTTATTCCGCCGCGCACAAAGAAGTAGTGGGAATCTATTACAATGATGGCAGCTCCAAAAGTATTTTCTGGAACAAGGAATTCAAGGCATTCCAGGCGGGGCTGGATAAAGTATTGCCCGATACTACCAATTACATCATCAGTATGAGCATGGATGCGCGCAAATATATTCTGTACACCACGAACAGCACCAACCCCGGCACCTACTACTATGGTGATCGCGATGCAAAGAGCCTGGTGCCTATCGGTAGTGCCTACCCCGCATTGACAGAAGACGTGTTGATTGAAAAAGAAGCGCGCAAATTCAAAGCCCGCGATGGTTTGGAACTGGAAGGGTTTTTAACACTGCCAAAAACATTTTCCGGAAAACCAACCGCCACCATCTTGCTACCACACGGTGGCCCCATGAGCGAAGATGGAAAAGGTTTCGATATGTTTTCCACATTTTTGGCTAACCGCGGTTATGTTGTATTCCAACCTAATTTTCGTGGCTCATCCGGTTATGGCCATGATTTTATGATGCAAGCCGTGGGCGGTATGGGTCTGGAAATGCAGGATGACCTCGAAGATTCCGTAAAATATTTGATCGATCAAAAAATCGCTGATCCAAAACGGGTTTGTATTGTGGGTGCTAGTTACGGTGGTTACGCCGCGCTAATGGGTGTGGCAAAAACGCCGGAGTTATTCCAATGCGCCATCAGCTTTGCCGGCTTGTCGGATCTGATAAAAATGCGCAATAACTACCGTAATTTTGCATTTAAAAATGTAGCGCGCAAACAATTTGGTGAGGACAGGGATCAACTAAAAGAAACGTCACCCGTGCGTTTGGTCGAACGCATCAAGGCGCCGATTTTACTGATTCACGGCAAAGACGACACGGTAGTACCGGTAGTGCAAAGCCGCGATATGGCAGATGCATTAAAAGATGAGGGTAAAACCTACGAATATATTGAACTGGAAGATGGCACCCACCATCTGGATTACATGCCTGATCGCAAGCAAACTTTCGAAGCCATGGACAAATTCCTGAAAAAATATTTACCCATTTAGTGCTTTACATAATTGTGTAAAAAAAAGCGCCGCTAAAAACGGCGCTGCTTTTATCGATTATTACAATTTCTACAACATCATCCCACCCGAAATCTCGATGCGTTGCGCATTGATCCAGCGGTTGCTCTCCGACAGTAATGCCGCAATAGCGGGGCCAATATCATCCGGAACACCAACACGGCCCAATGCAGTCATGGATGCAATCTGTTGATTCAGTTGTTCATTATCGCGTACAACACCACCGCCAAAATCCGTTTCAATTGCACCGGGTGCAACCACATTGACAGCAATACCACGCGCGCCTAATTCTTTGGCCATATAACGGCTCAACACTTCAATTCCACCTTTCATCGCAGCATAAGCGGCGTAACCCGGATAGGAAAAACGCGCAAGGCCGGTTGATAAATTAACAATGCGCCCACCATTTTTAATGTGTGGTAACAATGTTTGCGTGAGGAAAAAAGTTCCTTTGAGATGGATATTCATCAAGAGATCAAATTGTTCCTCCGTGGTTTCGGCAAAGCTCGCATGAATTCCAATACCGGCATTATTCACCAGAAAATCAAAATCCTTGCGCTGCCAATGTTGTTCCAATATCCCTGCTAATGCTTGCGCAAAGGTCACAAAGCTTTTGCTATTACCTACATCCAGTTGCAGGGCAGCCGCCTTTACGCCGGTGGCTTGTAGCTCCGCAACAACCGCCTCGGCCTCCGCCTGTTTGCTGTTATAAGTGAGAATCACATCCACACCTTGCTTAGCCAACGCCAACACAGTGTTCTTGCCCAATCCACGGCTACCGCCAGTTACCAATGCTATCTTGCTCATCACGTATCTCCTGGTTAATGAATTCAGTAAAGCCAGTCTATTGATTACTATTTTCAGGATAAACATGGAAAATCTGATTAGACTGTTCATATTCAACTAACAATTGGTTTGATTTATGAATCGTTTGGACTGCATGCAGATATTTGTGCGGGTTGCTGAACTCGCGAGCTTTACCAAAGCCGCCGAGAGCCTCGGCCTACCCAAAGCCAGTATTTCTAACGGTGTACAGCAATTGGAAAACCTGTTGGACACGCGCTTGCTGCAACGAACCACCCGACGGGTAGAGTTAACGCAAGATGGTCGCGCCTTTTACGAACGCGCGCGCGATCTGCTGGCAGATGTGGACGAACTGGAGGGAATTTTCCGCAGCACCGGCAACCTGAGCGGGCGATTGCGTATCGACATGCCCAGCGCGATCGCCAAAAACCGGATATTGCCACGGTTGCCACAACTCTTGAGGCAGCATCCGCAGCTACAATTGGAAATCAGTAGCACTGATCGTCGTGTCGATGTAATCCGTGAAGGATTTGACTGCGTCATCCGTGTGGGCAAATTGAATGATTCTTCACTCATTGCCCGCCCGTTAGGAAAACTCGAATTATTAAATTGTGTCAGCCCTGCCTACATTGAGCGTTACGGCGTTCCGAAATCACTGGACGATTTAACCCGTCACCAACTGGTTCACTATGTAACAACGCTGGGAGCAAAATCACCGGGCTTTGAATATATGCACAAGGGTGAGGTGAAATTTGTAGGCATGAACGGTAGCGTGACAGTTAATAATTCCGATGCTTACAGCGCTGCCTGCATGGCGGGTTTTGGTATCGCACAAATACCGCGTGTTGGAGCGCAAGATTATTTGATGCAAGGACAATTAATCGAAATACTTCCGGATTTCCGTGCTGAACCCATGCCTGTTTCTTTGCTGTATGCCAATCGCCGCAATTTATCGCGGCGCGTACAAGTATTTATGGATTGGGTGAGTGAACAATTAAAAGATTATATGGATTAGTGTGGAATCAATAATGCCCATCACCCTTTGCCCAAAATGCAATTACCAACGGCAACAACATGACGCTAGCGTGCATGCCGATATTTGTCCTCGTTGCGGAATTGTCTACAGTAAATTTATAGCTCGTCAGCAGGTACCTTCTTTGCCGGAAGAAAATACGCATGCTGATGATGACCTGGAACTACAACCTACATTGCGCCAACAAATGATGGCTGCATTCTTCCATGTGCCCGAAAAAGTGAGCAAGGAAGTTTTTTATGCACGCTTGCTGTTATTAGTTGCATTCAGCGCATGGGGATTTTATTTCATCAGTGCAGGGGTGAATTGGGAGAAAATCGGTAGTTCGTTTATGCACAATATTAATCTGCCTTTTCATGAATTCGGCCATATTTTATTGATGCCACTGGGCCAATTCATGATGATTCTGGGCGGCAGTTTATTTCAGGTACTTTTACCGTTTGCGCTCACACTGGTATTTGTGTTCAAACAAAAAGATACCTTTGCCGGTAGTATTACCTTCTGGTGGTGCGGACAAAGTTTTATTGACGTTTCACCTTATATCGCCGACGCACAATATCGCGCACTACCCTTGGTAGGCGGTGGTGGAGAAGAATCCCATGATTGGGGTAATTTATTAACCATGATGGATATGCTTGAGCATACACACACCATTGCCAATATCAGTTTTGCAATTGGGTCCGTAGTTATTATTGGAGCACTGGTGTGGGGCGGGTGGATTTTGAAATTGCAAAAAGCCCGTTTGGTTTCAATGTATGATCAAACATGAGTTGGGCACTAATGCCCAATCTATTTTTTAGCTGATAATTACAACAGGTATTACTCTTCGTACTCTGCTTCACGCAGCACTGCTAAAAACTCTTCGCCGAATTTCTTTAATTTACTTTCACCCACACCGGTAATATTGCGCAGTTGCTCTGGTGTGAGCGGGCGAAATTCGAGCATTTCACGCAAGGTTGCATCGTGGAAAATAACGTAAGGTGGAACACCTTGTTCTTCAGCAAGGCGTTTACGGCAAGCGCGCAGTGCACTCCATAGCGATTGATCTTCGGTAGCAATTTGCTGTGAAATATTCGCACGGCGCGGTGATGTGACCGCCAGTTTAATGTCACGGCGCAAATGGATTTTTTCTTCACCGCGCAAATAAGCACGGCAAGATTCATTTAATAACAAGCCACCAAAACCATCGCTGTTAACATCCAACAAGCCACGCGCGACCAATTGGCGAAAAATGGATTTCCATTCATCCACACTTAACTGTTTACCAATTCCATAAGTCGTTAATTTGTGATGATCAAAGGACAGGATTTTTTCGTTGTTGCTACCACGCAATACATCAATCACATGGCCCGCACCAAAACGTTGGCCGGTGCGATACACACAAGACAACGCCATTTGCACCGCTTCCGTTGCATCCCAGGTTTGCGGCGGTGTTAAACAACAGTCGCAATTACCGCAGGCTTGAGTCGGGTTATCGCCAAAATAACGCAATAAACTCTGGCGCCGGCAAGACGTGATTTCACACAAACCCAGCATCGCATTCAACCGCTGCTGCTCATTGCGTTTGAATTCTTCATTGCCTTCACTTTGTGCCATCATCTGACGCAGCTTTACAACGTCTTCCAACCCGTAAAGTAACAATGTAGTAGCTGCTTCTCCATCGCGACCAGCCCGGCCGGTTTCCTGGTAATAGGCTTCAATACTTTTTGGTAAATCCAGGTGCGCGACGAAACGCACATCGGGTTTATCAATACCCATTCCAAACGCGATGGTCGCCACCATAATAATATTGTCTTCGCGCAGAAATCGCTCTTGATGTTGCTGGCGCGTTTGCGCGGCGAGCCCGGCATGATAGGGAAGGGCATTAAATCCTTCGCTGCATAACCAGTCGGCAATTTGCTCTACTTTATTGCGCGACAAACAATAAACAATGCCCGAGTTACCGGTTTGCTCTTCGCGCAAAAAGCGCATCAATTGGATTTTTGGATTATTTTTTTGCGCAATACGATATTGGATATTAGGCCGATCAAACCCGCTAATAAACTGTTGCGCATTTTGTAATTGCAAGCGCGCAACAATTTCATCGCGCGTACGTAAATCAGCAGTTGCAGTTAAGGCGATGCGCGGTACACGCGGAAATTCGAGGTACAACGTATCCAGCTTTAAATAATCCGCACGGAAATCGTGACCCCATTGCGAAACACAATGCGCTTCATCAATAGCAAACAGGGCAATTTTTAACGAGTGCAATAATTCCATAGTGCGCGGCTGGATCAAGCGCTCGGGAGCGATATAGAGCAGATCAATATCGCCACGCTGCAACGCGGATTCTATTTGCCACCATTCTTGCGATGATAGAGTGGAATTTAAAAACCCCGCCTTGACCCCCAATTCACGCAATGCACTAACCTGGTCTTGCATTAACGCAATGAGTGGTGAAATGACAATTCCCACACCCTCGCGCACCAGGGCGGGAATTTGATAGCACAACGATTTACCACCACCCGTGGGCATTAAGACCAATACATCGTCGCCCGCAACCAATGCGTCAATCACAGCCGCTTGCTGTCCACGAAATTCATGGTAACCAAAGGTAGAATTTAGAATTTGCAGCGGAGAATTCATGGAATTATCGTCCCTGTCCAATAAATGTTCTTCCGGAAGTGTTCGATAGAGACATCGCTAACCTTTCACGTGATGAATGGATTCATCAAAGGTGCAATTTTTCAGCAAAATGATGAATATATCCATCATTTTTCTACATCAAGAGGAGATTAAAGAGAGAAAAAGTGCGACCTGAACCTTCAAGGCCGCACCAAGGGTTGGCCCTACTCTTTCAGGGTTTTCTGCAGAAACTCGATGATGTCCTTAACGGGCTCGACAGCATCTTTATCAAAACAACTATTCGCCCAGTTACAGCCGTTATCCAGATAGGCATGTTTTTTACCTGGATATACTTTGTATTCCACCGGTTGTTTGCCCGCTTTCAACAAATCCACATAACCCTTTGCTGCCTCGGGTGGCGTGGTTTTATCCAAGCTACCTACATGGACAAACTGGGGTGGTAACGGATATTCGGTAGCCGTGGGAACAAAATAAATCGGCGAGACCGCTTTGTAGTAATCTGCATTGTCATTGGTATTGATCTTATTGCCGAATATTCCTCGTGCTTCGGCGTTGGCAAATTTCCAGAAAATATTGTTAGCGGTTTCAAAATCACCTTTCGCCGTTTTGTACAAATCAAAAGCGCCGTAACTGACCACAGCCGCTTGCACTTTCAAACCATCTTCTTTAGCCACTTGTTCAGCCGTTTTGCCAGCCGGCAAATAGCTCGGTTTAAAACCGAGGCTCGGCCCGGCAAAACCATCGCTTTCCAATTGACGGCCACGCGTGAGAATCATGGTAGTGAGATGACCGCCCGCACTATCACCCGTAATGGCAATACGTTTGGGATCACCGTTGTATTCTGCGATATGGTCTTTCACCCACAGTAAACCACCAAATACATCTTCAATAATTTGGTTCATGGTGACTGTATTTTGTTGATCGCCCAGCAGACGGTAATTCATATTCGCCACAACAAATTCACCGTCCCGCGCGAGGCTGGTGGCGAGGTCATTCATGATGGAATTGTTATTCACCAACCAACCACCGCCGTGGTAAATCACCACCACCGGATAATTCTTTTTGCCGGTTTGCGGAACGTGTATATCCAATGTGAGGGGAAAACTATCGGGATTCGCAAAAGGAATCGCTTTGTGGACTTTTACTTCTGCCGCATTCGTAAATAAGGTCAGGCAGCCCAGGAGAATTGTAATAAGGATAGTTTTCAAATTGCGCATGCCCTACTCTGATTTATTGTTTTATAAGAGTAGAGCATAGTTCTGAATAACAAGGTTTAGAAGTGATAAGAGTCAGGTGTTTTGCTCAATACATTACCAATCACGACGTTCGCGCCTTTGGTGATGTTGCTGGCTATGCTGGCGCTGTTGATCCAGTCGCTGGTTACGCCTGTCCAATTCGCGGTTTTGTTCATCGTAATGGCGATTCATTCGATCGCGCTCACGATTGATGCGATCACGTTCGCGATTCAGGTTATCGCGCTTCTGGTTAGCAACACGGGAAATGTGTTCGTGATCGCTGTGGCGTTGATGCTGGTGGCTTTGCCAGCGGTCAATTTCGCGATTGTCTTCATCCAGCTCACGCATCATTGCATCGAACTCGCGATGCATGTCGTCACGCTCGCGATTGATATCTTCACGCTCATGCTGGAGCGCACGACGCTCCTGGTCAACCCAATAGCCATCGGCAAAAACAGGCACTGCTAACAAGGACAATGCCAGCACTATTATTTTTTTCATGGTGATCCTCCTACATTTTTTTGCAGGCTAGGGCGAGGGAACTGAATAACAACTGAAAAGAATTTTTCTTTTAAAACTGATAACAGGTTTGTGAGGTACTCGATGCCTGCCGTATGAACTATCGACCAAAACCAAGTAAACGATTATATTTAACCAAATGGTTGACAATAATTAATTTCAGGAGAATACTTAACCACATGGTAAACAATCAAAATGAACAACTGGATGCTGTGTTTCATGCGCTGGCCGACCCCACACGCCGGGCGATGATTGCACGGCTGGCGCAAGCGCCCTGCGGTATTACCGAGCTGGCGGCGCCGTTTGATATGACGCTCGCAGCAATTTCCAAGCACATCAAAGTGCTGGAAGGCGCGGGGCTGGTAGTGCGCAACATCCAGGGGCGCAACCACACATGCCAGCTGGATACCCGCCCAATGGTGGGTGGCATTGAATGGTTGCGCCATTACGAACAATTCTGGAATCAACGGCTGGATGCACTGACTGCCGCACTGCTCGCTGAAGATGCAACAACAACGGATCAGACCAACAGTAATTAAATCGGGGCGGCACGCATTGTCAGGCCCCATCACCACCATGATTGGCTTTAAAGCCAAAGGAGTTTGACGATGAATGACTACGGTGTTTTAACTGCCCCGGATACATTACGCCTGGAGCGTTTGCTACCCGGTCCACTCGAACGTGTCTGGCAATATCTAACGGACTCGGACAAGCGCGCCAAATGGCTCGCCACCGGAAAAGTAGAACAACATGTCGGTGGCAAAGTGGACCACACATTCCGCAATTCCGAGCTCAGCCCGGAAAACGACATTCCTCCCCCGAAATATTCCAGTTGCGCGGGCGATGTCCCGATGCTGGGCAAAGTCACGGCCTGCGAACCGCTACGCCTGCTCAGTTACATCTGGAATGTTGGTTCTGCGGAAGAATCCGAAGTGAGTTTCGAGCTGGAGCAGCAACAGGATCAGATAAAACTAACCGTCACCCATCGCCGCCTCAATAATGCGGAAGAGCGCCTCAGTGTTGCCGGTGGCTGGCATACGCATCTCAATATCCTGCGCGATATTTTGCAGGGCAAAACGCCACAGGGATTCTGGCGTGTCCATACCCAACTGGAGCAGGAATATTCCGAACGCCTGGCAAGTTAAGCCGAACACGAATTGCGACATAAAACCCCGATTCAATCCTGTTGAATTGGGGCTTCTTGCGCTTGAACATCACGTAACAAATAAAGTTGCATAATTTCATTTCATCGATTAGCCTTTCACGTAACTAGATTAGTTACATAAAACTAATAGGTGCGTGAGACTATGAAACGAGATTCCAGATTATCGGGCGTACTTCACGTCCTCCTGCATATGGCCGAAGTTGGTACTCCGATGACCTCGGACGCGCTCGCCAAAATGATGAAAACCAACCCCGTGGTAATCCGCCGCGTGCTCGCCGGCTTGCGCGAGCACGAGCTGGTCTGCTCTGAAAAAGGCCACGGCGGCGGCTGGAAACTCTGCCGCGACCTGGAAACCATCACCCTCCACGATATTTACCTCGCCCTGGATGAACCCACGCTCCTCGCCATGGGTAACCGCACCGAAGCACCGGGTTGCCTGGTGGAGGAAGCCGTCAACAATGCACTCAATCAAGCCTTCCAGGATGCCGAAGCTTTATTACTCGCTCGTTTCCGCACCGTAACGCTGGCCCAATTGAGCAACGATTTCCATCAGCGTATGCACGCGCGCGGCTTCTCTGGCACCCATGAACATTCGATTTTTCCCGATGAATCCTCAACATAAAACAGGTGAGTTTATGCAAACAACCTATGACGTAATCGTAATCGGCGGTAGCTACGCCGGTATGGCCGCCGCACTGCAAATCGCGCGCGGTCGCCGCCAGGTGTTAGTGATTGATGCGGGCATACGCCGCAATCGCTTCGCCGAATTTTCCCATGGTGTATTGGGGCAAGATGGCAAATCGCCCACCGCCATCGCCGAAGAAGCCAAAGCGCAATTGCTTGAATATCCCAATCTCACCTGGCTGGAAGGATTGGCAGATTCCGCCGAAAAAACCGGCGATTTATTTACCGTAACCAGCGGCAATAAAACCCTCACCGCCAAACGCTTGATATTAGCCATAGGAGTCACCGATCACCTACCAGCCATCCCCGGCTTGCAAGATCGCTGGGGCAAATCCGTTTTCCATTGCCCCTATTGCCACGGCTACGAATTAAACCAGGGCCCGCTCGGCGTGCTCGCCACCAGCGAAGCGTCGTTGCATCAGGCGTTGCTCATTCCCGATTGGGGCCCAACCACGTTATTCACCAACAATTGCTTTGCACCTGATGAAGCACAATTACAACAACTTGCCGCGCGCAATGTAAAAATCGAAACAGAAATCGTACGCGAAATTGTCGGTGAGCAATCGGCCATCGTTAAACTCGACAACGGCAGGTTGGTTGAATTGGCCGGATTATTTGTTGCATCGCTCACCCAACCTTCAAATCGCATCGCGCAGGATTTAGGTTGTGAAATTGCTGAAAGCCCGGTGGGTTTTTATGTAAAAACCGATGAATTCAAGCAAACTACAGTGCCCGGCGTATTTGCCTGCGGCGATCTTGGTAGACCGATGGGCAGCGTAACCTTTGCGATTGGTGACGGCGCACTGGCTGGCTTTGGAACTCATCGCTCGTTAATTTTTTAACTATTGCAGGAACGTCAGTGAGCAACGTCTTAATCGAAAAAATTCAATCATTGGCCAACATGCATTGGCAGCAATTGGAAAAACCGAAGGGTAACTCGCTGGTGTGGCAATCCAGTCTCAGCGATCCGCTGCCGCGATACTGGCCAATGCACGAACAACAATTGGTGTTTTATTTATTGGCACACGCAATTGATATAAGCCAGCCAACCGCCGGTGAAACCATTCTCAATGTATGGGCCAAAATTGTTACCAGTGGCGATGTAATCGTTGAATTCACGTTATTGCAAAATACACTGCTACCTGTCGAGCGGCGCGGCATACGTCCGTTAACATCAACGGAATTGCAAATCCTGAAAGTCGACCCTGCCAGATTACTCTGCGAGCAGGATGCGGCCGCAAATTTACAATTAAAATCCTATTATCAATTGCAATTAACGCTCGGCAATATTCCACAGGATATGATCGCCAATCACCGCGACTTTTTTAACTGGCTTGAGTTGTAACAACGCGATGAGTACTGAAGCAGACACCACCATCATTGATACGATTGAATCTTATGCTGCTGTGGTCCTTGATGATCCGGTTAACGACTTTGCCTACCAACTATCAACAGCACGGTTCCTCGGGCAGATATGCAAAGCCGATGTGGAATTGGAAACAATTGACGGCTTGATGAATCATCCTTCGCCGCATATGCAGCGTTTGGCCAGCCTCGCTTTTTGTTACTTACCTCACCGGTGGTACGCAAAAACTTTACCGCTCGTGAAAAAAAATATTACGCATTCACTGAAATGGATTCGCTACGATTCAATTCGCTTTTTCTTTTTTCAATCTTGCCTGGATGAATCGGTTTTCGAACTACTGGAACAACAACAGAAAATTACCGATGACAGCGACATTACCAAAGCAATCCATACCGCATTAACGGCACTAACCGATTTACGTAACAGTTATTTACTACCATTGAAATCGATTCAGATGGAAGATTTTATTGTGGATGTGCCGACCAACTGGCAAGTAGAAAAAGACCGTCACATTCACGTATTCCAATCAGCCCCGCTCGCAAGTTTGCAGTTGTGTGCACAACCCTATCTTTCCCAACTACGGCTGTCATTTGCGCGCGATCTTACTAAAGAAGAAATCCGCGAAATGCCCATTTTTAATATCGAAGCAAAAGTGGAGGGCGCAACCATCATCACCGCTCCGGCTTACGTAAAACCGGATAGTTATCGCGCCACCTATCATCATCCAGCCAACAGCGAAGGAATTACGGAATTAACGACTACCGAGTTTACAGCCTGGGATAACTCAACACTCCTGATTGCGAATTTGATGTCGCCATTAATGCACCGGCAGTGGGTAATGGAACGAAATATAAATATCCTGAATTCCATTCGACGAGCGTGATACAAAATAAATACTGTTGATATCAGCCTAACTCATTAATAACCCATATGGCACCTTATGGGTTATTAAATTGGCGTCATCCAACAACGTGGAAACCCTATGCGATGAAGCAGGGCTTCCTGAAATCGACAGACGCTTCATGTGGCGCAGGCAATTCTTCAACCCCTTTGCTTTTTACGGTTTACCGGACGCATTGAATTTTGACTCGCCGCCGCAGTCATAAACAGCACCACAAATCCGTTATATTTCTGCGTTAGACTGCACGCTTCATTCAAGGGAGATAACTATGTACGACGATATCCTCGATTTCTGGTTTAACGATTTATCCCCACAACAATGGTGGGCAAAAGATGAAAAGCTGGACCGGGAAATTGCTCGCCGTTTTGGTGAACTTCACGCGCAAGCATCGCGCTGCGAATTATTCGACTGGCGCATGGCCGCCAAAGGCCGCCTCGCAGAAATAATTATTCTCGACCAATTCTCGCGCAATATTTATCGTGATAAACCACAATCATTTGCGAATGATCCACTGGCATTGGCACTCGCACAGGAAGCGTTGGCAGTCGATGCTGACAAAGCCTTATCACCCGTTGAACGCAGCTTTTTATACTTGCCTTTTATGCACAGTGAATCGGTGGAGATTCACCGCATCGCGGTTATTCTCTATAGCGCGCAGGGTTTGGAAAGCAACCTGGATTATGAATTACAACATAAACTGATTATCGACCGGTTCGGCCGCTACCCGCATCGCAATAACATTTTGGGGCGCGAATCAACACCCGACGAAATCGAATTTTTGAAACAACCGGGTTCGAGTTTTTAGTCATTAAAAATATCCTTTAAAAAAGCAGCCCATTTATAGACTGTCAGGAAAAAATCACCCGACTCCGATTTCAAATTTCCATTTTCAATAGCCGCGAGAATTAACTCATAGGACGCGATAGCTAATGCAAGAAAATCGCTTTCCCCAACGCGATTTTCTTGTGCGGAGATTACAAAAAAACTCACCGCGATAAATACCAAGCTAGCGCTTGATAACAACAGATTTTTTCTTTTTGGTTTCATCATGTGGCAAACCTCAGTCATCAGTTTCCGACGTATTAGCGAGCGCAGGCTCTTTGGAAAACGCCAGGATATCTCCCGGTTGGCATTCCAGGACTTCGCAAATTTTTTCCAGCGTATCAAAACGTATGGCCTTGGCTTTACCCGTTTTGAGCACCGATAAATTTTGCGGGGTGATATCCACCAATTCCGCCAGCGTATTCAAACGCATTTTGCGCTGCGCCAGTACCACATCAAGATTAACGATAATAGGCATAATAACTCCTTAGGTTTATACGGCAGTTAAAGCCTAAATGGTCAACTCGGATTCTTCGTTAAGGTCACACCCGATCTCAAGCGCCCACAACAACACATACATCAAACCAAAAAACATCAGCCCGAAAATAAAATCACCGCTCATTGAAATGGACATCGGCGAGCTTTGCATCACGGTATAAATCCAACCAACTAGCGAAGCACACAAATACAATCCATAAATGATCACGCCACTCAGTAACGCTTTACGCGCATGGTCGATAGCGTGTTTATTAAAAATATCGCCTTCGGAAAAATAACGGATCAACTCACGAAAGTGATTAGCCAGTTGCAACGCAAGGAAAAATAATGCCGATACAAAAGCCACGATCAAAACACGTTGCACAATTGTCAGCTCAACATCATCAATCCGCATAGTTCCCAAAGTGATATTCGCTTTGCTATCAAACGAAAAAATAATCGCCGCCGCCATTAACGGCCAGGTTACCCACAGGAAATAACGTATCCAGGTGAGGCACACATACAAATAACGGCTGAACTGTTTGATCTGGGCGATCCGCTCATGGCGCTGAACATTCATAGACAACTCCTTGGGTTTATAGGCTAGAGCCTGAATAATAACCTCAAAAAGTCATTTTGCAATATTTATTTATCGATAAACGATAAATAAATATTGAATACTGATGTTTCCGTTAGCCTTGATATCAGGCAAGAAAGTCCCTCACCAACCCCCTTAACTCGCCTTTCAGCCGCCGCGCCAGCTTTTTAACATTCTCGCCAGCCATGTGCTCCGGCCGGGTTTCCCGCAGGTGTTGCGCCCCACCCGCTGCATCGTCACGCATACGAATACGCAAAAAACCCTCATCATCATCGCCGTGCTCATAGTTTCCCGCTGACAGCTCCCGCGCCTCACGCAAACCGGCGCGGACATCTATCAACGCCTGCAAACGCATACGGTCATTCACCAGTTTCTGTTTACGTGTCTGGATTGCAAAATAACTTTGCGCAAACACAATCGTCGCCTTGCCCGAATTAGCGTATTGGGCGATGAGAAAACACGCATAGCGAGTCAACATAAAATCCTCAACATCACACTCCATATCACCAAACGCTACATCACTACCCCCTACACCTCTACTCAAAATCGCCGCCCGCGTAACACCGCGAAAATGATCCGCCGATTCAAACGCCGTTGAATTACACGCATGAATTGCTCGCCGCAGTACAATAGAAAAATTCACCCAATCGTCATACCCCAACAACTCCTGCAAATCCCGCGCAAACCAGAATTCAATATTCTCCCCCGGCACGCGCCGCACCAAATTATCGAAGCGCGATTGCATATCTTTTACTTGTGTGTAATCCATGTGGTTGTTACTCCTGTCCGTGTTGGAAATTTAAGAACGTGATGCAGGAGTCAGTTAACCATCTTTTGGCGTTTCAACAATAGTGGTGATTGGCTTACAAAATTTTTACTGCGACAGGATGTATTTCACATTTTGCAGTTGAAGTGCCCAAAGCAATTGCTGCATATCACGGCAGTAAGATTGGGAAAGGAATAGATTGATGAGGAAAGTTGTTTTGATAAAAATTATTCTGTGAGCGCAATCCACACATGTTATGCGGACATACGTATCAATATGAGTATGCGGAGCGCTTAAGGTTTTTAATATGACGGTTAACGCGGGCTGTATTTATAGATAACCGCGGACAGCATTCGGATCGATCTGTGCCGCCGGAACCAAACGATAGTGCCGTTCCTCAACCACTTTAACCTGGCCATCCTCCAACGTAAGTTCAAACAATGCAATCACACCGCCCTTCATAAATTGGGCAGCGATGGGTTTGCAGTACATGTTGGGAAATTTTTCAGCAGCAAACGCGATGTCCTGGGTAATTTGCACCACGCCAATTTGATCTTTACCGCCTTTGGCTTGCACCGGAATTACGTAGTGGCAACCGCGTCGATCCAGGCCAATATACAGCTCATCAATTTCTATTTGGCCAATATTTTTCACCGATGTACGCAAATGGTTTTGCAAGCTATAGGTTGTCAGCCCCAGGAAAATATCAATAAGCCGGTTATACCTTACGATAGCCAGCAGCGCTTGCTCATCATCCAGGGCATAGGCGCGGATTATTTCCGGTGTCGCATCCGGAATGGCGATGCTGATTAAATTTTCGCTCGGCAATATTCTCGTCTTTTTCACCAAGCGAAAGCGATAACGGGCCTTTCCTGCAAGCTCAATAATCCATTCGCGCTCATGGGGCTGGGTGCTTAATATTTTCGCCGGGAGATCGACTCTGAAACGAAAATAATAAATTAAATCACCGATATTATTGGGTAATTTAATAGCATGTTTTGCGGCAGCGGTTTCCAGTTCGCTTCTGTCAAATAAAAATTCCTGTATGCCCTCAGACCAATGCGTAAAAAATATTTCATTGATAATGATGTCATAACGATTGGATAAATTTGCTGCCGTTTCAGCCATTGATCAAACACAACCGACTTAAACGGCTGGCCTCCGTTTCTGATTGTTTGCGTTTTTTCGCTCCACTTTTTTTGTCGCGTTTGGATGAAGGCTTTTCAACGCCGAAGTGTTCCGCCGCTTCCGATAATTCCATGTACAGGAGCGTTTCATCACCCAGGTCAATGGGCTCCGCTGGTTTGATTTTTTGTTTTCCTAACGCAGTAATTACTTCCGTCGCAATTTGTCTGGCTAATGGCGGCGGAACGGCATTTCCAACTTGCCTGCCACCATGCCATTTCGTTGAATGCAAACGAAACCAATCGGGAAACCCGTGCAGCCGGGCCATTTCCCGCACGGTAATACAGCGGGCATAATTAAAATGAATTGGCCTTGGGCTGGTAAAAGCACCGCGAGAACCATCCGTTCCCGCACGCAACGTATTGCACAATCCGACAGGGGACAATTTAAAAAATCGACTGATCGGCTCCGCGGTTCCCTGTTCGGTTTCCGTAAAGCGCAACCGGGAAATATCGGTGTGCATGGTGCGCGCACTGGATGTTAAAAAACCCGGGTCCCAATTTCGCTGGTAGCCAAAGTGCCACGCATTATCCGTAAGGCAACGCATTTCTGCCGCATAGGGCGATGGTTTTTTTAACGTTTTGGTTTTAATGGAATCGCTCTCGATAAGTTTTTCAAAGCGATCCACATCCGGCAAATCCCCGATTGCCTCTTTGCAATTAGGCCCGTGCGGAAGACCTAAAATATTCCTGCTGCCATCAGCGGGATTGGTGATGGCCAGTGGATAATCAGGCAGTTGCAAATTTTTCTTTGCGCCAAACAAAATCAACCGCTGCCGGTGCTGGGGAACACCGTACATCGCCGCATCCAGCACGCGCCAGGGCAAACGAATTGAATAACCTTTTGCATCAAACTCGGCAACCAGCTCATCCAGAAAAGCGCGATGTTTGCCAAGGGTTAACCCTTTTACGTTTTCAAAAACAAATGTGTCCGCATCAAGTTCGGATACCAACCGGACGAAATCTTTCACCAGGCTATTGCGCGGGTCATCCAACACCCGCTGACCAATCAGCGAAAAACCCTGGCACGGTGGGCCACCAAAAACACAATCGATTTTCTTATCGCCCAAATTAGCCAAACGCCGGATATCGGCACCGGTTAAATCAGAAACGGATTTCGGGATCACAACACAATGGGGGAAATTAAATTTATGGATCGCACAATGAACCGGGTCAATTTCAACCGCCGCCGCAACATCAAACCCCGCCTGCTCAAAACCCAGGCTCAATCCGCCGGCGCCGGCGAATAAATCGATACCAACAGGTCTTACAGGCTGGGAGGGCTTTCGCGATTTCATAATGAATGATTCACACAATGAGCATTGTTGCAGGAGTAACCTGACCGAAACATACGGGGCATTCGCCACACGAATTAGGTCGCCAATATACCAGCCGCCTGTACATATATACAAACCGAGGTTGGTGGGGAATCACGAACCAGGACCGCAGCGAGTTCAAGCACTGGGAATGCCTCAAAGGCTTTAATTCCCACGTTCTTTTTAATATGGATTACTGTTGTTTTCGTGCCTTAAGCTTCCCTTCCGTGTAACTGGTATCAGTTTGAATTTTGGTTAATTTGCGTAGTTTAACTATACAAATATACCCATTATGAACTTGGCTTTGGTTTAAAAATAAGATAATTTGTATAGCATGACTATACAAACTGTAAGTAAATTAAACCTCCTGACTCACCTGCTCCCTGAGGGTTTGCTAATAGATGCAGCCTGGTTGGAGGAAAAAGGCTATTCACGGGCGTTGCGTCATCAATATGTTGGAGCTAATTGGCTCGAGCAACCGGCACGCGGAGTATTCCGTCGCCCACGTGGACAATTGAGCTGGCAACAAGTAGTCATCTCATTACAGGGGCTACTCAAATACCCCGTTTCCGTTGGTGGCCGTACTGCACTTGAGCTCAGTGGTTACGCTCACTACCTACAGCAAACCCAACAGCACATACACCTTTATTCAGATAACAAATGCCCGGCTTGGCTACTTAAACTTCCACTGCAAGAAACCTTTTTAATTCACAATCGCACTCACTTTTTACCACTCGTTAAAATTGCACCAGAATTGTTTTCAATTGATGATTCAACCTCAATTGATGAAGCTTTAGCAGTTGCCGGTTTAACAGTAATACCTTGGGGTAATTGGGAATTTCCTCTGGTTATTTCCACACCCGAACGCGCTTACCTCGAGTTACTTGACGAACTGCCGCAGCACGAAAGTTTTCATATGGCCGATGTCATTATGGAAGGCTTAACCAACCTGAGCCCACTCCGACTGCAATCCTTATTGGAAGCAGCAAGCAGCATTAAAGTAAAACGTCTGTTTTTTCTTTTCGCCGAACGACACAATCACGCGTGGCTAAAACGCCTTGATGTCAGCAAGATCGATTTAGGCAAAGGCAAACGCATGTTGGTAAAAGGCGGCAAGTTCAACACCAAATATCAAATCACTGTTCCCAAGGAATTTGCAGCGGAGTCTGTTAATGGCATTTACTGATATTTATCGCAAACAAGTTGAATTATTAGTACGCACTATTCCCCATGTTGCACAAGAGGCTTGCTTTGCGCTGAAAGGCGGAACTGCAATTAATCTGTTTATCCGCAATATGCCACGGCTTTCGGTGGATATTGACCTCACTTATCTACCGGTTAATGATCGTGCACAAGCACTCCAGGAAATTGATCTCGCCTTAAAGCGCATTGCCGAGCGTATACCTTGCCCTACAGAACCATTTTCGTCATTCAAAGGCTTTATGGAAGATCACTCATCGAAGGATCAAAGGGCAACCCACATTATCTGGAGCGAATATTATGAGTCACAACAAAAAAAGACACGGAGACAAAACAGTACGCGAAAGAAGCAGCCAAGCGGCTGTTTGGTAATAGAACGCAAGAAGAAAACGAAGCCCTTGAGCGGATAAAAACACTGGGGTCGCCGGAGAACCTTATCAAACCCGATTCCGACGATGAGCCGTGCAGTAACTCTCCCAAAAAATCAGCCCCGAAGTAAGCCGCAGCAATACCACATCCCCAAATTCCTACCCTTATCACGATCACCAAAGGATCATTTTCGTAACGCCACGAAAATGATCCTACAAAGCCAATCCCGATTTCACTAATAACAATAACCACCGCCTTAAGCCAGCCATCACTCCATTCGCCCAATGAACAGTGGCTGTTGGCTTACAAAAACCCCTCATGTAATGGGATGTATTTCACAGAATCCTTGGCTATAGTAGAGACTTGCACCATAGGACTGGGATAGGAAATACACATGAATAACGATTGGACGTTAGCCGCTGCTCCTTGGGGGAACACGCATGGCTAATGACTGGCAAGAGGACGAGCTGCTGCTCACCTTGCATTTATACTGCCGCACCCCGTTCGGCAAATTGCACAAATCCAACCCCGACATTATTCAACTGGCGAATATCATTCACCGGTCGCCCTCGGCTGTTGCCTTAAAAGCCGTTAACTTCGCCAGCTTAGATCCATCCATTCACCAAAAAGGCATGAGCAACACCAGCAAAGCCGACCGCGCGTTGTGGGATGCCTTCATGCAAAACTCCACCGACATCGCCGAAAAAGCCGAAGCGCTTTATGAATCCCGCATTGCAAATCCCGAACCTGTTACACCCATCTATGAAATTAAAGAACCAAAATTTCCCACCGGTGAAACAGAAACAGTCCGCGAAATAAAAGCGCGCCGTGTTCAAAGTTTCTTCCGCCGAACTGTTTTGCAAAGCTACAACAATCGCTGTGCGATTTCGGGTTTAGCGATTCCGCAATTATTGGTGGCTAGTCATATTATTCCTTGGGCTGAGGATGAATCGCGTCGCGCTGATCCTACGAATGGGATTGCGTTGAATGCTCTTTATGACAAAGCGTTTGATCGGCATTTAATTTCGTTTGATGAGAAGTTTAGGCTGGTGCTTTCGCCGAAGATAAAAGCGAGAGCTGAGGATGCGATGATTCAAGAGTATTTTTTGCGCTTTGAAGATAAAGCGTTGGATATGCCGAACAGATTTTTTCCGGATACGGGCGCGCTAAAAGAACATCGAGATAAAATATCAAAATAAATTTAATTAGATTTGGAAAATAGGAATATTTATGGAACACGGTTTAATTAGCTTTTTTGAATTGGAGCAGTGTGGTTTTTTTTGCAAAAACGGCTCGGAATATCAGCATGAGGAAGGTACAGTTGAAGATGCAATGAATTCATTTTGTGAATGGGTGAAAGATAGAGACTTCAACCAAACAATCCCATGGGATGTTGAAAACCATCCTAGGCGCCAGCAAATCTATTGCAAAAGTGTTTCTCAAGATTCAAACACCGGCGATACTCTTTTAGTCCTATGGAAAAGATATGGTGACGACAGCGGCAAGGTTAGTGGCATATCGCCAGATGCAAAAGTTGGCAAAGATACAGGCGATTCTATAAAAATAGATCCTAAATTTAAAGGACAAAGCGCAATCCTGGGTCAGCCTATGTATTACTGGATTGTTCCAAAATTGAATATTCTTGCAACAATTAACTTTGCTCACTCCTGCGCGGCCACTAAAGAAGTCTGCGATTATTTAAAACGATGTGTCGACTACCGAATCTCCCATCCACGCAAAAAAGTCACAGAAAGAGAAGGTATTAATCCTAATAATGGCGAGCCGATTATTAGTAAACTTGTTAATTTTTCTACAGAAGATAATAAAAGAACAATGCGCTTTAGATTTTCCGCAAGCATGAAAGAACTGAACTCGAGCAAAGCTAACGCAGCTAGATTAGCCTCAAGAATTAGTCATATCGTGGTCAGAGATACAATTTCTACAAACAAAGTTTCAGAAAA
Source organism: Cellvibrio sp. (assembly GCA_035490715.1). GTDB lineage: Bacteria > Pseudomonadota > Gammaproteobacteria > Pseudomonadales > Cellvibrionaceae > Cellvibrio. Next base: position 63,863 of record DATJLF010000052.1, on the reverse strand, counting down.
AGACCCAATATTTACTTTATGGGCAAAAATGCATAAAAAGAAAAAAGTTAGTAAACAGCTTGAGATTGTTGAAGAAGTTGCTCTAACCCAGAATGAACTATCTGAAATAATTGAACTTCACAAAGCAGAATATAACCCTGCAAACAAATGGAACAATATAGGATTCAAAGAAGCGGGAAGTGACACTATAAAATGGCTGGACAAATATGTAAGCCGTGAACATATACGACTCCCCGCTCTTGCACATGATCAAAATTATTACTCTGCTAATACAATGTTAAAGCGAATATTGACTGAGAGAGATATTTTGTTATCTCAATTCTTAGAAAAGCCAAGTACAAATGATACGGCAAGCAAGATCTAGTCGGAGTAATTATGGAAAAACTTAAAAACTTCATTAGTCTACTTTTTAAATTTATATTAAGTCGGATAACTTCCCATACTATTTACTCAATTATTGCTGTTGGACTGGGATACTTTTTAGTTGAAGCAACACTTTCTCAGCTAAGCCCGGTGATAGGTACATTGCAGAATCTAGCCGCAGCGGTCTTCACATTGACCGGAATATGGATTGCATATTCGTACCCTCAAGCAATAGCTGCATATACATCACCTAAGAGCGTCAAAATTATCCCCTCAGACGAAACAGCAAGAATTGAAGGGCTTGTATTGATAGTAATTAAATCAGCATTCGTCATTTCAGCGTTGCTAATCTTTAACTTACTATATTTGTTAATATCGAAAACGCATTTTTATCAAGCTTACAGGAATGATTTTAAAATAGTAGGTGTTTCTTTTTTATGCTATCTGTCGATAATTCAACTCAAAGCCATATTTGTTCTTATAATTACCAACATTGAGTTTGTAAATGAACTTCACAAGAAAAAAGATGAGAAGATTGCAGACGAAGATTTATAAATTAAATTCTAAGTTTTAGTTATTGCGAGACCCAATTAGCCTTTTAGGCTTTGAATTAGATGTAATAATTCAAGAATATTTTTTACGTTTTGACGGTAAAATTTTTGGTGCACGGTATAGATTTTCTCCAGACATTAAAGCGAAGATGCATTTTAAGTAACAGCTAATTTTACTTAATGTGTGTTATTTTCGATAAATTATATGACTACATGAAGCATGGTAGAGCGAAAAATGCCTAAAGAAATTAAAATATTCACCTCCGATCTTGACAAAGTTATAGATAGCTATGTGGGCATGGGGAGAACGACATACAAATTTGCATTGAAGGAACTATATCCACTAATTAATAGATTTGAAGCTCAGAGAAAGCTTCAAGATAAAAAATTCTACAAAAGACTTCAACGAGACATTGTTGAAGGTTGCATAATGCCTCCCATAACAATTGCTTTTGTTGACCACGAAAAAACAAATCTTTCAGAAATCACAAACTTTGAAAAGTTTGTAAATGATAATATCAAGAAAGCCTATATTTTGGATGGCATGCAACGCCTTAATACACTGAAATCAGCGTCAGAAGAGGAAAACTTTGATGACAGCCGAGTTGCATATGTAAATATTATAGTCGCAGAGAACCAGGATAAGCTTTTATACAGAATGATCACATTAAACAATGGCCAAAAGCCAATGACACCTCGCCATCAAATTGAAATACTCACGGCCGAAATGTTTGATTTCAGCCGATTAAAAAATTTTGTTGTTCAAACAGAAAAAGAAAGAGCTAAAAAAATAGTAAAGGGATCTTTCAATTTGGGAGACATATCTAGAGGGTATCTGGCTTTTCTTACAAGTAATGTGAACAATGAAAACAATAAAATAGTTAATGAAAAAATGGATGAGATACTTGTTAGTAGAGTATTGGATACGAGAGATCCCTCAAACAATTTAAAATTTGAGGATGTTTTAAAGCTGATAGATTCATTTTGCTCAGACACCTATAGTAAAGAATGGTTTAAAGTTAACAACAATTTAATCGGCTTTTGCGTTGGAGCGAAGGAATCCTATGAGCTATTGGTTAATGTAAAGCCAAAAGATTTTGCAGCAGCAATAGAACTTTTTGAAGAGGGCTTTGATGCGATAAATGCATCGAAAGTTAATTTGGGTAAATATCGCAGGGAGCTTTCCTGTGAGTTTATAAAAAACTATTCAGAGCTATCCGAATTTGATGGTGACGAAATCGTAGAACATTTCGTGGAGTTTACTTCATAAAATGCCAGTAAAGACACCTTTTAAATATTCCGAGTGCTTCACAAATAAAACTTTAGCCAGAATTCCAGAAAAGTTAAAAATTAAAGGCACAAATGATCCAAACGTTCTTCTTTTAATTCGCCTTCTTAGCGGCTCATTAAAAGTTGAACACGTGAGCACTTCTAAAACATTTCATCAGAAAGAAAATTTCTTTTCTGCAGACTTCGAAGGTTACGCTCAAAATTGGTATAAAAGATTTCCTGAATTAATTGCGGAGAATTACAGTGCCGAACAATTTGCAGAATATTTAGATAGCACAAAGCTTAATAATAGATCGTTTTACAAAAATATTCTTAGCGAAATTTCCTATTTTTTCCTATACCAAAGCAAAGGAATTAATTCGAGTGCGTTTGTTTTTTTGTATAGAGCGCTTGAACATGTTTCTTATGCATTTCCACTAATTTATGCAGCAAAAACTGATGATTTTTCAAAAACATTTAGTTTTTTAAAGGATTTGATGAATGGAGACAAGAGTGCTGGTGAACTTGGATTTTTTAAAAGCTTTTTAAAAACCGTATACAAAGGCGACCCTATTTATGAATCGTCTGTAGATTTTCCTATGCTATTGGCAACAGAAAATGAACAGAAGGAAATATTTAACCTTTTAAAAGATCTGTGCAAAGGAGATATGATAGCTGATGCCACAGATAACCCGAGAGTTCTCGCAATCCGATATACAGAGGTTGGTAGCTTTATTATTACTATCAGGAATCGCTTCTTTCATTACATGAATGGAGGCTCTAAGAACATTGAATCATCCAATATCTCTGATGTAGATATTTTATTTTCATTAATCAATAAAAAGTGTTTGTATTGGTTTTCTACTGTATTACTAGCAGTGGTAACTCATAATGCACTTGAGTTTGAAAGTATTAAAGCAAGAATTTCATAATGTTTAGAGTATTTAATATTTTCTAAAAATTTACTCTTTTACCAAAATACTATTGTCACTTTTAAATTTAATCTTTTTAGTAGTAAAAGCATATCCCAATAGCCTGAAGATTCTCGCCACACTTAGACGCTATCAAATTATCTAAAGAAAAATGAGGATTATATGCCCTCGACATCAAATCCCATTCCCCTAAAATCCCTTCCATAAATTCCAAGTGAGCCGAAATAGCCAACATCCTGACTATTTCGGCTCACTAATTTGTTCGCAATAAAATATTGCCGTACGATGAATCCAATACGACCACCTCACCACCAACCAACAACACCGGCCCACCCACCTTTAAATTAAGAGGGATCTTCTATGCCATCACCACCGTCCGATTCCACCAACGATTTATTATTCCTTTACGATGAATTCACCGAATTCCAAAGCCAATGCACATTCCTGTGCGATGCCGTGGCGGCGTTGACGCGGGCGGGATGGGTGATGGATAAGTGGAGTGTGAATGGCCTGCATATGAATGCGACGCAGGTTAAGACGCGTGCGGAAGTGTTTAGAGAAAAGCTACACGTGTTAAGAGGGGAAATGAAACCAACGCAGATGAGATAGCTAAAGCTACCCTGCAATCAAACCATTTCGAGAACATCACCGAAATGGTTTTGTAGAGTTTATTCAAACATGGCAGCAACGGCTAACGCACGCTTTAGCTTTTTCTGAAGAAAGTTAATTACATCCATTTGTGGCAACAGAGAAATTATTTTTATTAAGAAATGCTCGCCAGAGCGCTTGGCGAGTTGCGTCTTGCGCAAATTCATTAGTTAAACCGCTGGGAAACGCTTTAGGAGAATTACTTAATTCTTAGCCGGTTGCATGGCAGTTGGATCGGGAGGAAAGATGTTACCTATATCATTGCTGAATATAATTCCTTTCAATTGATTATCCTCAATAATTTTTTTCAAATTGCCATCACAATAGATGCCTAAATAGCTATCAAATGCGGTCTTGAATAAGCTGTAGTTTTTTAACCTGGTTTCATCAAAATAAAGCGATTGCACCTCTCCAAATTCATTTTTGGTGCTGAGCTTTTTGTCCACTCCGTCAATGTCGTCGGCTACCGACAGTACATTGAACAAAAACCCATTAGTGCCATTGTAAGTTATAGGGAGAAATTCACCGTATTTATCAATTACCGGGGCAAGAACATCATGTGCATTCGTGGAAAAAAAAAGGCGCCCATTACGTATCATGATATCTGGCATTGCTATTTTTTTTGAGCGGCCAAGGTTTTCAAAACTAATATCAAAAGATTTCCATCCTTCCCGATACGTTATGGGTAACCTTGAAAAATGGAATTGAGTTTCACTGCCTAATGCTTTTCGCACAAGCTTGCTATCAAATACAAAAGACTTGTAGTGTTGATAATCCGGGTGAAGTACATAAATCATATTGGCAAGCCTTCACCTTTTTTATTCATTACATATTTTGGCTGGCTTCCACTTTGGAGACGCGCAGCTACCATATTTAATACTCTTCTCAGATCTTGTTGCGTCGGTATGGTTACAACGTCGATTGATGAATTAAGCCAAATTTTCTATCCCTATGACGATCTATATCAGATGGGTTTGTTAATTTACCGCAAGGTTCATCATCGATATTTTGCCTAGCCCTGCGGCGTGCTTCTTCGGCATCTTTTTCGCGGCGGGACTTTGCGCGCAAACGTGCTTCCTCTTCGGTTAACGGTGATTTGGTATTGGGGCTCATAACGCTCTCCGCAGAGCTATTATGCTTTTGGAATTTCCAAACATATCTTCTAGTCCTTCAAAAATGTTAACTAAATCTCTTGCAACATTAGAGTAATACGTATAATTTCACAAGAAGTTGAACTTCGCCATAACTTAAGATCGATTAATAAGGATCAGATGCTTAACCAAGATTAGCTTATTCGAACTAAGCAAAATACTTTTCATGAACAGATGCCATTCGCATTCTGTTAGCTTATTTTCTGCAAGAATCATGATGTGTTAATTGTAAAATGTAATTATTGAAAACCACCAAAATTTATTTAATAGGTACTAAATATGGAAATTCTGGCAGTTTGGTTAATTCATCACAAAGCATCAATGACGCTAGATTCGCCAATGAATATGGATGGCTCTGAATATATTGTAGGAATCGGTGTTGTACCAGCAACAAACATGCAAGAAGCATTGCAATTATTTGATGCATACCTGAAAAAGCAGGATATGGCCGTGCTTGAAGCATGGAAGTGCGAACAGTATTTTCCTAAAAACTTTTCAGAGATTTCTCAAAAAAATAGTGACATTAATGAAGTCGCTCAAGAAGCCTTAGAGTCAAACAAAATTTCTTATGTCTGTGGTATTTCTTCTGAAGCATTGGATTGTGAGGAGGAACAATAAAATGGCCGCGAATTATAAGGGAGCTATGACCTTAGCAGAAGGGCGTTACAATTATCGCGTCGATGTCGACATTATTTTGAACAACGGAAGGGACAAGAAGGAATTCGTTGTGAGAACCAGCCTTGAATCGTACGGCCTTTGGAAGGCAAAGTATGGCAAGAGTGGATCGCCATTCTCCATGTTTATCAAGGGTACGACAAAAGAAGCTGCAGTAATTGATCGAGAAATATGGGTTTTCGGCATTGATGCTACTAAAGCCAATGATATTGTTACAGCAGTAAAAATCGGTATGGCTTATTTCAAAGTTAGCGCCGAAGCGATATTAAATGATGTGTATGTTAAAAACCTGAACGCAGAATCGGAAAACGATATGCTTCGCCAAGCGTTAGTTACCGCTAATAAGAAGCTTTATAAAGAAGTGTGTATTGCAATAAGCGAAGCTGCCGGCATATTGGGCTGCAAGAGCGTGTTGAATTTTTGGGTATTCAGCAATAGTAATAACCCTAAAATACCCAAGGACCAACTTCACAGCACATTAAAAGAAGGCGGCGCGACCTCAGTAAGCACAGATGAAAATACAAAACATGTTTTCGACGTAGGTGACAATTTTGGCGGCCCAGGGCAAAGATTTAAAACCAATCTTCATTTAGCAAAGTTGAACGATAAATTATGAATTGCGTAATTTAGGTGTCCAAAAACAACTTATTACTCTCTACTACACTTCGCAGCCTCAAAGCCAATGCACATTCCTGTGCGATGCCGTAGCAGCGTTGGCGCTGTTGGGGTGGGTGATGGATAAATGGAGTGTGAATGGCCTGCATATAAATGCGACGCAGGTTAAGACCCGTGCGGAAGTGTTTCGGGAAAAGCTGCACGTGTTACGAGGGGAAATGAGACCAACACAAATGGGATAGATAGAGCTGCCATGCAATCAAACCATTCCGAGAACATCCCCGAAATGGTTTTGTAGAGTTTATTCAAACATGGCAGCAACGGCTAACGCACGTTTTAGCTTTTTCTGAAGGAAGTTAATTACATCCATCAATGTGGAAACAGGTAAAGTATTTTTATTCAGAAACGCTCGCCAGAGCGCTTGGCGAGTTGCATCTTGCGCAAATTCATTACTTAAACCAACAGGAAATACTTTTGGAATTGGCATGTTGCGGCGCTGGAAAGTTGCAACAATCGCTTGTGCAAGTATGCGGTCATCCAGCAATTCACGTTCAAATAGAATTGTTAAATCCCAATAATCTTTGAGCCGGCTATTAGCCATACCCAACAATGCGATTGCATGCAGTTTTTCAGCAATAACGGTATAGACCGGATACGTTTTAAGTTTAGGAGCAGGAAGCTCTGGCAACAAAACAGGGTAAACCGCTTCCATTGATTCCGGTGTTACTACATCACCAAAACCAATATCGATTTGCGTTTTACAGCGAGCATTGGCAATTTCTGCATTGATAATGACTCTTGCCCCTGAATAGCCAGCCTCTTTGCGAATTTCAGTTACATGGATATTGTCTGGATTAAATACAATTCCATCAGCCACTTGTATCGCTGCAATCTCACTAAAAGTAACGGAGATATTTTCCAGGTCACTTGAACCAAACCCCAGCAAATCTATGTCGCGTGTGGGGCGATGTGGCAGGTTGTACCAGAGCGTAAATAGCAATGCGCCTTTTAGCAAAAAGCGCTCTGCATGGTGGGATTGGCTTAACCGATAGAGAAATCGCTCCAACGCATAACGAGTTAATAGTTGGTTAAAATCTGATTTTTCTGCTTTGGCAATATTGAGCAAACGCGCACGAACTGATGCGGCAAGATTATTGTTCATTCCTTTGATTCCTATTCGTCCTATTATTTCTTGATGTATTTAAATAGCTTCCAGATAAGGCCGCATTACATTGGTAACACGCGCAATTTTTGCGTGATGCCAAAGTTCATCCATTATCAATTTGTTTTGCGCACGCGCTTCTTTTAATGCTTCCAGCGCGACGTCCAACCCTATCTTGTTTCGATGCTTGAAACAATCCACCAGGGTTTTTGCAACGCAATATACACGTAGATTAATTTGATCGCGTTGAATTATTTCAATGCCTTCGGCGTAAGCGTCACCACTGAATTGAATCATGCGTAGCGGCGGATAATCCAAACGCGGCGCGTGACTTCCGCGCGGCATGGCAATCCATAGCTCTCGCGGCAACTGGGTGGTTAAGTCATGTATTTGCAAAGCCGTGAGCAGGCAGAAAACCGCTTGAGGAACACGAATGGCCACTTGGGCCAGACTTTCATGCTCGGAGATTGGAGCATCTGCCAAGCAGTAAAGGCCGCGCCCCACTTTCTCCAGCTCACCGGATGCAGCAAGACGTGCAAGCACTACTCGCGGGATATTGGCATCCTGCAAATCTTTAGGTCGCAAGATGGCTTGCTGGCGAGCCAAGGCAAGGACTTGTTCATTATGGGTAATAGTGCGCATAGTGGCTAAATTATGTTCCATTATTTCGTCGAATACAAATATATGGCGAAATAATGAAACATGAGCGCAACCACTAATCGACGCTCTGGATTACGCTCAATTTAGTCTTCATTTTTTCTATCCCTGTGGCGATCTGTATCAGATGGGTTTGTTAATTTACCGAAAGGTTCATCATCGATATTTTGCATAGCCCTGCGGCGTGCTTCTTCGGCATCTTTTTCGCTGCGGGACTTTGCGCGCAAACGGGCTTCCTCTTCGGTTAAAGGTAATTTGGTATTGGGACTCATAACACTCGCCGTTGACCAACTATGTAGCCACTGAAGAGACCCAACTGGCTGCGTGGGTTTCATCTCAGGGAAGAAAATAGTGATGCGCGTTTAAGTTTCTTATTTTAAATTGCAAATATTATCCGGCACATTTTTTACTGGCGAAGATTTCACCACTGCCCCAGTTACCAAATTCACCTGTTTAAATAATTTTGAATTATTACTTTCTTCTACAAGATAAAGCTGCTCATTACATACCTTAGGCATAATATTGAACCAGATAAAATTCAGTCGCCAATTGTTAGTAGTAGAAAAGCAGCCGCTGTTGTAATCACCGGTTTTTTCCATAGAAGCGGGGTGACATACAATCAGACTGTCTTTGTTATCTGAATAAACAATTTGTGATTCGCGCGGAAATTTTTTATCACTTAAATTCCATTTTCCATCTTTTAAGTCATAGACCTCACCACCCATAGCAATAACATGAACAGTTTCCTTGTAAATAAAAATATCATTAGGAATATGCTCAAATGCCCAATACTGAGTTGACGACAAATCGTTCGGCACTTGCGCGATATAGGGGAAGTTATTACCTTCGTTATCTATTTTGAATCCAGCAAGGTAGCTAATACCTTTGTATTCCAGGCTGTCATAAATTCCTTGAATATCTAGCTGCGATTTTTTGCCCATGTTGCCGATAACTGAACCATCTTCCTTCCAGGTCAGCTGTCCATTTGCATTGGTATTACATGCAGTTAAAAGCACTAATGCAGTCGAGATGATCCAATTAAATTTTTTCATTGTAATTGTGCACCACAAAAGTCGTTTTTGGTTTGAAGCCGCCCAAGTTCAATATTGTGTCTCTATCCCTTGGATTTAAATGAATACACCCATGTGATGGTCCTAACTGAACGGGTTTTCCCAATGAGACTTCGGCTTCATTCTGCGGAGTGGTATGAAACATTTGGCCAGACAAGGTTTCTTTGTTGTCCAAAATTTTATTGCCATTGCTGTCTTTAAACCATCGGATGGCAATCGGACCAAAATCGTTAAAAACCCATGTGGCAGGAACCTTCATCTTTCCATAATAACTGAAGTAGGTTTGAAGGATACTTTTCCGCTCAATGCCAGTGTCTTTCTTGACTGAACCCCATTTTTTGCTGGGCAATTGGTAATAGACATCATTGAGCTGTGGTTTATCTTGTAAAGGCGTACCCCATTTTATCTTTGAGAAAGGCCATGTCGGGGTAACGTAAGAGTGCGTGCTATGAATAACATAGGTACCTGGCCAAGTAGGCTCTTCCGACATACGCGGGTCATTACCCACTGCTGAGGGGCCGCCCCAGGCATCGTATCGGGAAACGTAAAAATTACCTTTTTTTATTGCAAGTAAATTTTGGCCGGGAAAAAAGTGCAGTTCCATTAATCTATCCTTTGATATTATTAAATTAGCGAAGCAAAGACTGTAGCAACTAGCTTGAAAATTAGACAGAACTCCCTATCTTGTTTTTCTATTTCGATAGTTACTTCACAATTTATCAGCAATTTATGGAACTTGGATTTTTTTCGAAGATTCTACAGATAGTTCAATTATGAAAACAAAACTCGTTTTTTCACCAAATTGCGATTTCGGCATCATGGGACTAGAGAAGTTGCATCCCTTTGATGCCAAAAAGTTCAGTAAAGCCTGGTCGCTTTTGCTTAATGAATTTGGTGATAAAATTTCTAGCCTATCAACGATAGTTACAACACCGGTCACCAATGAAGCGTTGGAAATTGTCCATTCGCGGGAATACCTAACGTCTTTACAGCAAAGTAAAACGATTGCTTCTGTAGTTGAAATTCCTGCACTTCGCTTTGTCCCTGGTTTTATTTTACAGAAAGGCTTGGTTGTTTCTGCACGCTATGCCACTGCAGGAACTTTACTGGCCGCACGGCAAGCACTGGAGTCATCCATCGTTTTTAATATTGGTGGCGGATTTCATCATGCCTTTTCCGATCACGGGGAAGGCTTCTGTTTTTTTGCAGATGCAGCCTTCGCGCTGGAAACATTACGCGCGGAACGTAAAATCTCGCCAACCGATAAAGTGCTTATGATTGATTTGGATGCACATCGTGGAAATGGTTTCACCAGTTTCTATGAGAAAGATAAATCGGTCAGTATTTTTGATTTATATAACATGCAGGTTTATCCAGGATTAAAGCCGGGCGATCCTGATGATTTCCCGTTTATCATCCCACTGCGCGCCGCTTTGAAATCCGATGAGTATTTGAAAACACTTAAAACAGAGCTTCCGCTATTTTTAGATTCCAACCCACACCCAACGTTAGCATTTTACAATGCCGGTACCGATATTGTAGCTACAGATAAATTAGGCGCGTTAAGTGTGGGTTACGATGCAGTTAAAGAGCGTGATCGTTTTGTTGTAGATTTATTACGCGAGAAAAATATCCCGACAGTGATCATGACAAGTGGCGGATACTCTAGCGAGTCGTATAAATTGATTGCTGATTTGGCAAGTTACTTGATACGAACAAGCGCCTAACTTGGCTCACAGAGCCCTAAAACACAACATTTAGCATCAAGAAACAATATGCGGACTAAATACATCCAAATCACATTGCTCTTTTTTCATTAGTAGGAGACCGTGCAATGTCAGCAGACATGCAATTAATATGGGAGTGGCCAGCAGACCGTACCGTTGAACAAAATTTATTAATCAAAGTTATAGATGTGGAAAAAGAAAACACTGGAATTTTTGGTTTTGAAAAGACGCCCTCATTTGTTGGCAATTTACCCGACCCGGTTACTGTAACGGCAAAAGTGATCAGCCAGGAAGCAGACTTAAAAGAGAAAACTATTAAAATTTTTTTACCAAAATTAGAACTTAAATCGATTAAAAAAGATGATTTTGCTGTTATTGGAATTGTAGATAACAAAGTATGCATTTGTATAAGGCATGTTGAATCCGAAAATATGGATGTTTCAGGTGTTTCATGTCCATGAGCGAAATTCTTTCAACTATTCCAAAAGTAGATACAGCAATTAAAGCAGCGAAGGAAAAGTATGTAACCCCTAATGATACGCAACTGGCTGCGTGGATTTCATCTCAAGGAGGAATGTGGTAATACGCATTGGAATTTATTATTTTAATTTGCAAATATCATCCGGCACATTTTTTAAAAGTTCAGATTTCATCACTTTTCCGCTTTTCAAATCGACCTGCTTGAATACCTTTCCACTATTATTTTCTTCTACGATATAGAGCTGCCCATTACACACCTTGGGCACAATATTGAACCAGATAAACCCCAACTTCCAATTATTAGCCGTAGAAAAACAACCGCTGTTGTGATCGCCTGTTTTTTCCATGGACGCGGGGTGGCATACAATCAGGTTATCTTTATGGTCTGAGTAGACAATTTGCGATTCGCGTGGAAACTGTTTATTGGTTAAATTCCATTTCCCATCTTTTAGTTCATAAACTTCACCATTCATAGTAATCACGTGAACAGTTTCCTTGTGTATAAAAATATCATTATGAATAGATTCAAATGCCCAATACTGGGCTGATGATAAATCGTTAGGGATTTTTACGATGTAAAGGGAGTTATTACCTTCCTTATCTATTTTAAATCCGACAAGGAAATTAATACCGTTGTATTCCAGGCTGTCATAAATTCCTTGAATTTCCAGTTGGATTTTCTTTCCGTTGGCTGAGGTTACGCTACCATCCTGCTTCCATAAAGTGGTGTTATTGGCGCTGGCTTGGCATGCGATTAACACTAACAATACAACTGCAAATATCCATTTATACTTTTTCATTGCAATCGCTCGCCGCGAAAATATTATTGATTGGAAAACCCGGATTCAATACTGGAAAAAGATTATGGTAATGGCATTGGGGGAAGGTCTGAATCTCAATAGTTATATTACTTTATTTTTCCAACCGAAAAATAATTGAGAAAGAAACACTGCAAACTGTTTCAAGGAAATAAACGGTTTGCAGTGTAAGGAGGCTTACTGACGATTAGTGAGTTTATAACCTGCAGGAACCATAAACACGCTGTCGTGTTTTTGTTCCAGCCCTACTGAAGTGACGTCATACACAAAACGCATTAATGGCTTGGATGGATCGCGTTCAAACTTTTTGGCCACGGCGGCTTTTGCTTTGTTTTTCAAAAAGCCACCCGCTAGATTACCTAAAGAACCTACTGGATCTGCCAGATCAAGCTGATCGTTCTCTTCCGTTGATGCATTGCGCTTTGCCAGTTCTTCCGGGCAAGTATTGCCGGTTGCCAGGTACCAATCGAGTTTTATCGAAATTGGATAACCTTTTAATGCGGCTAATTTTCCATTCAGCAGTTTCATGCTGTCGTTCTTTTCGATATCGCCACTGATAGCAGCTAACGGTCTATACACTTGTTCGCCTAAAAAACGGCCCAGTGCAGAATCGTTTGCACCAACGGCTTTTAAATAACCGTTTTGGAATTCGTTATTAATTTTCCAGGCTTCTTTCATTCCTTCATCCGGCGCTGTCATCCAGAAATCCATAACGATGTTGTGTTCATCTTTACGGCCTTTTTCATCCGTGTTGGTTACTTTCCAGGTCAATTGGTATTGGTTTGCATTAAATCCGTTAATTTGACGCGCTACTTTTTTATCAACAACATCAAATGTGGTTTTGGTTGTTAAAGGACAAGTATCAGGTGTGTTTGGAGAGAAGCTTTCTTCTTCCTCTTCTGCTTCTGAATCGGATATTTGTTGCCACAGATTAGCACCGCAGCCAATTAACGGACACTCAACGTAGGTTTTTTGCGGGTTATTAAAATGCCAACTTAAATTTTTCTCGGTAAAACCAATTTGGGTTTCATTGACATTTCCCAGTACTTTGCGTGAAACCCAGTTTTGCCGATTCCATACATTGTCTATGCGACGTACATTACTGCGTGTGTAGACAGCTTGTGTGCCGGTGCTATCTGGCAATACGTAGCCACTGATTGCGGTATTTGCAGTTAACACCACGGTAGGGTTCACGGGAGTATTGTCTACAGATGTATTTTGAGTTGCACAACCTGCCAATAAAGATCCGCCAACGATCATCAATATTTTATTTTTCATTCCTTAATTTCCTGTGTTATTTGTTTATCCAACGTAGCAACTATATAAATTTAATAGGGAAGCAACTCGATGATGCTTTCACTAATAGGTTGACAAAAATTTTTAAATAAAATATTTCCTATAGAAAAACTCCTGTATTTTCCTGAACCACTCAGGAGGGAACCGTATTTTTAAAACGAAGGGGTTAGTAAATAATAGATTGATGGCGAGGATAAATAATGCGAAATCCCTGCGAGTATCTATGCGCCGCATTATCTATATATAAGAGGGTGATTTCAGCAGACGCCTTATAGCGAATACCAATGGCGTGACAGGCATCACATTTTAAATATATCAATTTTCACTATATGCACAGGAATAAGGGGCGCAATAAATAACAGCAATTCGAGACTACTGGAAAATTGCCATGCATTGTCGATGCTGAGGAACGTGCGAGATTTCTATGGGCAAATTGCAGGTAATTAATATCTTATTTGGTCTGCAAGAATAGTAATATTTCGGTATCCGTAATCATGTAGATCGCACCCGTCACTAATGGGTCACGATAAAACTGCTCCGCACTGAGCATTATCCCAAGGGGACGGTAGGATTGGCCGGATTTATCCAATTTAAATTTGGAGGCGATAACATCATCCATCCAGGGTTCAATCGCATACTTTGGTAGTTTAACTACTTTATTTGGTAAAGGGATGTTAGTGAGAATTTTCAGATCCTTCTCATCAAGTTCCATTCGCGCAACGATACTCCAATCTTCAACACCTAATTTTCCAACCGGCTCCGTCACTTTGTTCATAGCCCATTGAACCCGCACAGGTTGTACTGGCAAATTAATGAATTGTTCAAGCTTGATCAGGTCCGCATCTGTTGATGAGGCTGCGGATGATGTAGAGGTGCTTTTTAGCGCATTTTTATCACCGCAACCGTTCATGTTGAGTAACAACGTTGAAATCACAAAAAGTCGTAATAGGAGCATCATTATTCCTCTTTACTTTTATCTGTATTATTCAGCTTTCAAAATTATTTTCTCCCGATGTAAAACAGACAATTAAAGTTTATTTTTGTTGCACATTTTTACAGCATTCAATGCTGTGTGTTTAACGCTATTACCTGATAATCTATAAATCAACATTAAGTCACAGATAGTAAAAAGGATAACTATGACCAACCTCACCAAAACCCAAGCGCAGTTGCGGGCTGATCAGGTTCGTGCTTTTCGGGTGGAGCAAGCAGTGCTGGAGGAGCAAGGTTTGTTGCAACTACCGGATGATACGGCGCGGCGTATTCGTGAATATCACGATAATGTGCTGCGCGATTTACAACAAGCGCAAGATGTGGATTTATCGGAAAGTGCCAGGCATTTGTCAGTAGGCATGCAGATTGTGTCGTTCCTGGGGGCGAGTGCGTTGGCGGCGAGTTTGTTTTTTCTGTTTTTCCAATATTGGGGGCTTTTTACTACTGCTGCGCAAGTTGCGATTTTAATCGCAGCACCGCTGATTAGTCTTGGTATTGCATTGTGGATTCGACGACTTGATGCGTCGGGGTATTACGCCAAATTAGCCGCATTGATTTCATTTGTGTGTTGGGTGATGAATATTGTGTTGATCGGCAATATTTTTAATGTCACGCCATCGCCCAATGCATTTGCGGCGTTTGCCTTGTATGGATTTTTGCTGGCCTATAGGTTACAGGTACGATTGTTATTGGTAGCGGCCATTATTTGCAGTTTTATTTTTATCGGGACGCGGTTTGGTACCTGGATGGGTAGTTACTGGATTTATGCCGGTGAAAAACCGGAGCATTTTTTTCTGCCTGCGATTATTTTTTTCACATTGCCTTTTTGGTTTAAACAAGATCGCTTTCATGGATTCACAGCGATTTATCAAATGCTGTCAGTCATCACTTTTTTTGTTGCCGTATTAATATTGGCTAACTGGGGTGCCGGTAGTTATTTTTACTGGCCCAATAGCATAATTGAAGGCTTCTACCAGATACTGGGTTTCGTTGCCAGCGCGCTGTTGGTAATTTATGGTTTGCGAAAACATAACGCTAGATTGATGCTCGCGGGGAATGTTTTTTTTGCGCTATTCCTCTACACCAAATTTTTCGATTGGTGGTGGGATTTGTTCCCTAAATACCTGTTCTTTTTACTGATTGGCCTTACCGCAATTCTGGCACTGATGATTTTTAATCGCTTGCGTAAAGTGCAGCAGACGGGAGGCCTATCATGAATTCGCTGCGCAACAGAGTTGCTTCACAAAAGCTTGTATTGTTCGCCGTAGGTTTTGTTCTATTGGTCAATGCATTTGTACTTGCCAAGGTTTATATCAACCGGTCCAGTGTTGAAACCAAGTTGCAATTGACTGAACGGGAGTTACGGCTTCCCTACCAGTATGGATTAAACAAAGAAGATTCATCCACACGGTTAAATTTATTCTGGACAACGCCGGCAACTGAACCCTTAACCATGGAGCATGGGCGTTGGTATTGGCATCAGGATCGCAGTTTGAAAATTAATGAAAAACATTTGGCCAGTTTTAATATTCCTGCCTGTAAAAAAACAGGCAACAGACGTTATAAATATAATGCCTGGGCACTATTGGAATTTAACGGTCAAAGCTATGCGGACTATGTGGTGCGCGCCGAGGAATACCGCAGAATGATTTTTGCATTGCAGCCAGAAGTGAATACCGAGCTGGGCGAAAAAGAGTTAGCAGAAAAAAGGAAAGATGCTGACACTACACTGAAAGATGCACAGGTTACCAAAACCCGGCTTTTTGTAGTGGATGCAGCTACCGATAAAGCGTTATTAGTGGCCGCTATGCAACGACGCAAAGCGCTTGAGGACACCCGCTGGATTATTTTGCCCGCGGAAATAGAGGCTGGCTTTTATAACTGTGAAAAAAATGAACCCCATCGGAATCGTGTTTATATTAATCGCCTTGCGGTTGACTCCTTATACGTACCCAGGGATGTGATAAAGGGCAACTTACCGAAGGGGCAAAAAGAGCAGCCAAATGCAAAGTTCAACGCAGAAATTTTTTACGGCCGTTTGCATGAACCCTGGGTTCATAGTTTGCAATTCTGTGAAAACGATTGTTCCTGACCGACCGCTTCTGGTTACCCATAGTCATTAAACAAATTAATGTAGAGAATGTTAATGCTTGCCAAATTTGAAACGGTAAACACGTTTGTGTTTGATATGGATGGAACCTTACTGAACGATGCGCATGAATTATCTGCACTGACCATTCGTGCGCTCAATGATTTGCGTGCGCGGGGATTTAATGTAGTCATTGCCACCGGACGCCATATCAATGATATCCGTGGTTATTTGCAACAGCTTGGTGGCGGTATAGCGGCAATTACTTGCAACGGCGCCAACATCCATGGTCGCAATGGTGAATTGATTTATCGCGAAGGCTTGCCGTTGTTAGTCAATGAAATGCTATTACCATTAGGCAATGAATTCGATGTACACATCAATATGTACACCGATACGGATTGGTTGGTGGTTAAACCCTGTGAATCGCTATTGGAAGCCCATGAGAGCGCACAGTTTTTTTATCGCCAGATCACACTGGATGCAATGCTCGCAACACCCGCCTTAAAAATTCTTTTTTATGGTGCTAATGCCGATCTGCAAGCATTGAAGGTACAAATTTATAAAGCAAATCCGCCAGATATTAACTTAACCTTCTCGGATGAAAATTATCTGGAGGTTATGCAACACAATATTTCCAAAGGCCATGCGTTGAGAATCCTGCTGGATGAGCTGTCATTGTCAGTCGATCAGGCCATGGCATTTGGTGATGGAATGAATGATGTGGAATTGTTCAGAACGGTGGCGCATCCGGTGGTGATGGAAAATGCGAGCACAACCCTCAAACAAATTTTTCCCGATGCGCATCGCGCGTTAATGAATCATGAGGATGGCGTCGCACGATTTTTGTATGAAAATATTCTGTGACCTGCACTTAGCCCCATAAATCCGATTGACGCCGGGGTGATTCCAGTTGCAATAGGAATGCCTTGGCTTCGAGGCCGCCGGCAAACCCGGTGAGCTTTCCGGACGAACCTATTACACGATGGCAAGGTGTAATGATCGAAATGGGATTTTTACCATTCGCCGCACCAACGGCACGCACCGATTTTTCATTATTGATTTGCCGTGCGATTTGCAAATAGCTACGCGTTTCGCCATAGGGAATGGTGAGCAATGCGTGCCAAACCTGTTGCTGGAATTCGGTGCCCTGGAAATCCAGCATCAGCGAAAATGTTGTGCGTTTCCCCTCGAAATATTCACGCAACTGCCGTTCGGTTTCCTCCAGGGTGGGATGATCATTTACCCGGGCGCCCGCATCCATTTTCACCCGCGCTGGATCTTCATTTTCCCAGAGCACCGCCATTAGGCCTTTATCGCTGGCCACCAAAGTTAACTCGCCAACGGGCGACGCGATGATGTTGTGGTAGTTCGGCATAGTGGATATATCACCAACGTTTAGGTGGTTTTCGTGAGGTATGGAAAAGGGCCAGAATTTGTATTTCCTGTAATCGCGCTTGTACGCGATAGGGAATCAAATAGCGGGTCCCCGGTACCAACAGTTCGCGGGTTCCATTGACTCTACCCGGCACCCCGAGTGCGGGGTTTGCACGCAGTAACAAGACTGCATCATAGATGCGCTGTACAACGATTTGCGCCATTTGCGGATTTTCGGTGGCGATGTAAGTGGCTTCCTCGTCCAGATTGAGCAAGGCTTTTTCCAACCACTTAATTTGCATTCACGCCCCACTTTTTAAATACATCCTTTACCTGGTCTTCGCTGGCAAATTCCCGTTTGTCAGCAGCCGCCACAGCATGTTGAATTTCTTGAACCTGCCATTCGTTAAGTTCAACAAAATCGCGAATAGCCTCAGTAGCGAGAAAGGATTTAGACCGGTGAGTGGCATCTGCCAGCTTGGTCAAACGCTCTTTAAGATCATCATCAAGACGGATAGTCATGGTCGTGGACATAGGCAATTACCCTTTGTGTGCAAAGGTGTACAACTTAGCACACCCCAACGCAACAACCTATTCTGCCCTTAATCAATTTTCGTAAAGCGGAATTATCCGCCATTGATAGGAATTCTCATTGCCATTAAAATTCGCCGCAATTCATTTCGTGCGTCCGCGCCCTTGCAACCTTCCGCGCGCTCGCGCCCTAACCACAGGAAATTCCCGATGTATCGTTTCATTCGCCCCGCGCCCTTGCTTATGACCATTAGCGTCCTTGTGCCCACTGCTGGAATTGCGGCTGATGAGGTGGAGGAAGTTTTTGTCAGTGCGAGCCGTACCGAGCGCCCGTTAAGCACCATCCCCAACACTGTTACCGTTATCAACGAAGCCGAACTGCACCAGCAGTTGTCGATCCAGGATGATCTTTCCACGGTGCTGGGCAACCTGATTCCCGGTTTCTCGCCCAGCCGGCAAAAGATGACTAACGCGGGCGAAACCCTGCGTGGTCGTAAACCGTTGTACATGATTGACGGCGTACCCCAATCCAACCCGTTACGCGATGGTGGCCGCGAGGGCAATACCATTGACCCGGCGGTTATTGAACGGGTGGAGGTGTTGCACGGTGCAAACGCCATCCACGGCCTGGGCGCTTCCGGCGGGGTAATTAACCTGATTACCAAAAAGCCGGCGCCCGGGTTGGAACAAAGTATCCGCCTGAGTACCGGCTTCCAGACAGAAGAGGTGGGCGAAAGCGCTGACTATGGCGCAACTTACAGTGTTTCCAACCGCTTTGATGCAGCGGACATTATCGCCAGCGTGAGCCTGCGCGATATGGGGATGGCCTATGACGGCAAGGGGCAGATCATCGGCGCCGA
Source organism: Cellvibrio sp. (assembly GCA_035490715.1). GTDB lineage: Bacteria > Pseudomonadota > Gammaproteobacteria > Pseudomonadales > Cellvibrionaceae > Cellvibrio. The sequence goes on along the minus strand of DATJLF010000052.1, from coordinate 44,599 downwards.
TAATACCCAGGGCGATACTAGCGATGCCGAATCCATCAACGGGTTTGTAAAAGCCGGTTATGACTGGGAAAACCAACGTATCGAACTCATGGTGAACCGCTATGAGATCGAAAACAAAAATAACTGGGTTTCTGTAAAGGGCGATGAATCGGAAGGTATTCCCAGTAGTGCGATGAAGGGCACGATTATCGGCGAGGGCGCCCGCAACGAGGTGACGGCCATCAGCCTGAACTACACCCACGATGACCTGCTCGGCCAGAAGCTGCGTGTACAGGCTTTTAGCCAGGATTTCGCGGCGACTTACGGGGCAGAAGTCGAGCCACTGGCCACGTTCCAGGACCCGAAATACGGACCGAAACTGATCGACCAATCGCAAAACAACTCCGAAAAGCTGGGCATGAAAGTGACGCTGGTGAAGGATGAAGTCGCTAACCTGCCGATTAATGTGGTTTACGGTGTGGATTTATTAAAGGATGAAACCTGGCAAGAGTTGATCCAGACTGGCCGCGCCTGGGTTCCGCCGACCGAATACGAAAACACCGCGCCTTATCTGCAGGCGGAATTTACCGGCATCGATAAATTGACCCTGACCAGCGGTGTGCGTTACGAAAAATCCAAACTGCACGTGAATGATTTCACTACCCTTGCGTCCTACGGCAGTCGTTTTGTAAAAGGCGGTTCACCCGATTTCTCGGAAACCCTGTACAACTATGGGGGTACTTACCAGGTCACCAGCGTCTGGCGTGTGTTTGCCAACTACGCTGAAGCCTTCTCCATGCCGGATGTCGGCCGTGTATTACGCGCCATCAACCAACCGAACCTGAGTGTGGATAGCTTCCTGGATTTGAAGCCAATCCTGACCGAAAGCACCGAAGCGGGTGTGGAATTCAAACATGAAGACCTCACCGCCCAGCTAAGTTATTACACCTCCGACTCTAACTACGGTGAGCGGCTGGAACGCGATGCCGATGGTATTTACACAGTACAACGCGAGAAAACTGAAATCGATGGTATTGAATTCAGCGTGTCATGGGCGGCGACGGATGTGGATTTGCTCGGTGTGCGCTACGCCGAAGCCACCGGTCGCTATGACTCCAATAAGGATGGCCGGGTGGATTCCGATTTGGGCGGCACTAACATTTCACCGGATCGTGTAAACCTGAGCTGGGATCGTACCTGGTCAGATCGTGTGGATACCCGCTTGCAGGCTAATTACCTGATGGATCGTGAAGTGAAAAATAGCAATGACGTTATTATCAATGCGTTTAATGGTTACACCACCCTGGACTTCAGCGCGAATATCGCCGCGCTTGATGGGGTGTTTACCATTGCGGTGCAAAACCTGACAGACGAGTATTACTTTACTTACTATTCGCAGAGCAGCCCGAACGATATCCGCAATTTCACCGGCGTTGGCCGCAGTTTTACCCTGGGTTACAACCGCACGTTTTAACGTATCGCTAGTTCACATGGCTATGCCGCAGGGCATAGCCGTTTCAACCGAGCTGTTTCTTTTTGTTTAAAAGCCAGATCACTCAAAAAAAGAATCCAGTAATTTCAGGATTGCCGTGCGCTGGTTTTGGCTAAGGCGCGGCCATTGGTTTTGCAGGGCGGCAACTTCCTCCTCAATCACATTGCGCAGGTAACTGGCGGTGGGTTCTTTTACCAGCAATGGCACCGGCTCCGGTGTGCACTCCAAAAAGAACCAGGACACCGGCACCCCCAGGCATTGCCCCAGTAAATACAATTGGGAAGCACTGAGCTTGTTCTGGCCATTCTCATAACGGGAAATTTGCTGCTGGGTGGAGCCTATGGCGTCGGCTAACGCCAGGGCGCTGACATCCGCTTGCAAACGCAACTTCTTCAGACGCAGGCCGATTTGGCGATCCAGTTCGGTAACCGCAGGTTTTGCCATACAAAAGCCATCCAAATACAGGTAAATCAATAGGATTTACACGGTTGACAGCTATGGTAGATATCGCCTAGCATCCCTTCATCAATATAAATGTAGTAAAAAATACCATTAAACACGTTATACGATAAAATTTTGTCTCAATTACAGTATTTTGAAGGGATACCTATGGAGCCACACGATTCACAAACCTCCCCGGCCAGGGATTCAATGGAAGGTTCAAGCTGGGTCAAACTTTGCGATGACTTTGTAGACCTTGAAGGCCAATGCGTACTGTTGTGTGAGTTATTGCAAACGCTAAGCCGCCGGACAATACCGTTGGAGCCCGCCGGGCTACACGGGGTAGAACTGCTGATTAGACAGGTAAAACAACAATTGACCGAGGTAAAGCGCCAGCTTTATTTGCAGCGACCGGACTAAAGTTTGCTACCGGATTACGCCCGGTCTCCATCCAACCAATACCTGCAAAGCGTATTGGAGTCCTCTATTCATGTGTTTCGTTTATGGGTAACAGTACTCGGGGAAGTATTCTGGCTGCACAATTCTGGCAACCCTGGTTAAGTGATCGATGGCGATTAATCAAATAGCTGATTCACCAAACTGCGCAGTTTGTGCAGGTTCTCTTCCATCACTTGTGAGTAATGCTGGTAATGCTTGCGTGGCAGGGCAGCCTCTTCACTGGCATGCATAAGGGTTTGCAACGCGGTGAGCGCCTGCAGTTTATCCAGCTGGAAATAGATTTCATCTTCCAACGCATAGTTATTCAGGAAATCCAGATTCAATTCTGTATTGTCCGCCTTCTTCATAACTCCTCCGTTCCGGTAGCGCGAGTTTGTATACCCTTCAACCAAATACGAAGTCTAGCTTCGTTAATGACGAAGTTCAACTTCCATAAGATACGAGCCTTCCCAAGTGTGTAAAGGGCGACACCGTGCAACTGAAAAAGCAATTTGGCAAACGCGTTCAACAACTACGCCACGCAAAAAAAATAACCCAGGAAGAGTTGGCCGAGCAGGTGGGGGTGAGTATTGAATCCATCAGCAATATCGAGCGCGGCATCCACGGCCCCAGCTTCGATAACCTGGAAAAAATCATGACCGCACTGGGTGTGCCGGCCAAAAAACTGTTTGAGTTTGATGAGTAAGATCAACGAAAAACTACTTAATGAGCACCATAAAAAAACCCGGCGATTGCCGGGTTTTTTGTACTGCGGGTGTAATTACTTCTTGTAAGAACACTTGTTCGGGTTACCGGCCGGGTCTGAACCGAAGGCTGCAACGGTACAAGCAATGCTGCCCGGTACAGATACTTGCTTCACAACCCACTTGCCTTTACGACCAAAAGCTACCCAGCCATCGCCAGAAGAGACCGAGCAAGTCCCGCCCAGGTCAGCGCACTTGGAGAAGCCACTCGGGTAATCGCCAGTGCCGCTCAACACAGGGGCTCCGCCAGTAGAGCTGCTGGCAGCGCTGCTGGATGATTTGGAGCTGGAAGAGGAACTGGTGCTACCAATCGCTGCTGAAGCCGCGTTGGAGTTGGTGACTACACCGGAAGTGGTGTTCTTGATCCAGTAGTAGTAAGCCTGGCCAGCGCTTGCGGTTGCATCGGTATACATACGCGCGCTTGAACCCAGTGATGCAATACGTACACGGCCGCTTGGGTCAGAGTCAGTATCACGGTAAACCTCCTGGGTACCCAGGGTCAGGTTAGCCGGTGACCAGCTCAATACAATGCTGTTGCCGGTTGCAGTTGCGGTTAATGCAATGCTGCCATTGCTCACCACTGAGCTGGAGCTTGAGGCTACTGCCGAGCTGGATGATTTACTGGTGGAGGTTGCTACGGAACTGGATGATTTGCTGGTTGCCACCGAGCTGGACGATTTTGAGGTAGCAACCGAGCTTGAGCTGGTGCCACCACACACCGATGAGTTCAGAACCGCACCGTTTTTACCGACACCCGCTACTGATGCCAGTTTGTCCTTCACGCATTGTGGGGATACTGGTGAATAGCTGTAAGGAATGCTAATCGGGAACGGCGCAGTGGTTGTCCAGTTGGTTGCGTCGATAGTGCCGCCGCTGGTCCAGGTGATGTTGTAAGTCGCAAAGTCAGCAGGGGATTTAACGTTGTTATTGCGCAGATCCCAGAAACCACAGTTGCTGCTGTCGTAACGGCAGGTCACCGGGTTAACCGCATTTTGGAACCAGTTGCTTTCAATCAACGCATAACCTGCCTGGCGAACGTTAATACCGGAGCCGGTGATGCCGTCGTACAGGTTGTTGTACATATGCGTCCAGCCACCGCGTTGCAAAGGCAAACGAGCATTTACGTTCTTGTAAATATTGTGGTGGAAGGTAATTTCGCGGCCGCCAGCAATATCGCTGCTGCTTGAACCATCAAGCCCGACTTTTTTGCTGTCACGGATCAGGTTGTAAGACACGGTAATGTTGTGCGAATCCTTTTTGATATCGATGGCGCTTTCAAAGGTCAGGTCGCCATCCGGTGAACCTTTACATTCGTTGTTCACCGCAAACAGTTCGTTGTGATCAACCCAGACGTTTGAACCGCTGTCGATACGGATCATGTCCGCATCGTTACTCGCACCGGCCAACGCACCGATTTTCATGTTGCGGATGATAACGTTGCTGGATTTGTTGACCACGATACCGAAGTTAGCGGAGGAACCGTTCGCACCGATAATGGTAACGCCCTTGGTCATTTCCTTTATTTCCACCTTGCGGTAGGTTTCGCTCCAGCGTGGATTCGGGCAGTTGCCGGATGAATCCACGGTGTGGTCTTTGATCATTTGGTTGATCAGGGAATCTTCGTTACCGGTGTAGGTAATTACTACCGGATAACCACCGCTCTTGGCGTTGGCAACGATGGTGTTGAGTTGGTCAAGACTGTTAGCGGTAAACGATTGTGAACCGCTGACATTACCACCGTCCGTGGTAGAAAAACCGCCGGTTGCGGCGGCAAAGGCAGTAGAACCGCATGCCAATGCCATAGCAGCGATACTGGCCTTCAGGGTGAAGCCGGGTTTAAGGAGTTGTGTAGTAGCCATTTTATTTTTCCGTCCGAAAATGATGAGTGTTAGACGGATTGACCGAGACCAAGCCGATTATTGAGTAGTGAGTGAGTTTGGCGGGCCAATCGTTAGCGCGTCGCCATCATGGCGCACGCAGTTGATGTGCGAATCCAGGCACTCTAACGATTCTCACATTTATATGATCAATTGAAAATCGCGCCACCGTGCGCCACCTCACAGATGAAAAAAAGGTTATATGCGCCAAACGCAATTTTTATCCAGGTATTTAACTCCATCACACGAGCGATATTGATCTGCTCCCTGCACCGATGGCAGGAACCACCATCGGTGCAGGATCAAACCACTTAATTACAAACAGAACCCGTTACCACAGGGATTTCTGCCGTGCTATGGGTACCCTGGAAACCAAACTCTACGGTCTGGCCTGGCTGGATGCTGCCGTTCCAGCTCAGGTTACTCGCGGAGTAAGGGTTGCTGCCGGATACAGTCGCGTTCCATGAGCCAGACAAGCGTGTGCTACCGGCGTAGGTCCAGTTGACGTTCCAACCGTTAATCGCAGAGGTGCCTTTGTTGGTGATGCGGATCGCGCCCACAAAACCTGAACCCCAGTTATTCACGATCACATAACTGCAGTTACCGCTCGCCGCCACACTACTGGCTACAGAGCTGGAGGATCTGCTGGTGGATGTAGTCACTGAACTGGATGAACGGCTTGATGAGGTTGCCGCAATCGAGCTGGAGGATCGGCTCGATGAGGTCACAGCCACAGAGCTGGACGACGGTGCCACTGAACTTGGTGCAGAGGATGAACTGGCACCGCCACATACCGCTGACGTCAGGGTTGCGCCGTTTTTACCTACACCTGCCACCGAAGCCAATGTGTCTTTCACGCATTGTGGGGATACCGGTGAATAGCTGTACGGGATGCTGATCGGGAATGGCGCAGTCGTTGTCCAGTTGGTTGCATCGATAGTGCCGCCGCTACTCCAGGTAATGTTGTAGGTCGCAAAGTCTGCGGGCGATTTCACGTTGTTATTGCGCAGATCCCAGAAACCGCAATTACTGCTGTCGTAACGGCAGGTAATCGGGTTTTTAGCATTCTGGAACCAGTTGCTTTCAATCAATGAATAACCCGCCTGGCGGACGTTAATACCGGAATCGGTAATGCCGTCGTACAGGTTGTTGTACATGTGCGTCCAGCCACCGCGTTGTAACGGCAGGCGTGCCGCGACGTTTTTATACACGTTGTGGTGGAAAGTGATTTCGCGACCACCGGCGATATCGCTGCTGCTGGAACCATCCAGGCCGACTTTCTTGCTGTCGTGGATGTAGTTGTAGGAAACGGTGATGTTGTGTGAATCTTTCTTGATATCAATCGCACTTTCAAACGTCAGGTCACCATCCGGTGAGCCCTTACATTCGTTGTTCACCGCAAATAATTCGTTGTGATCGACCCACACATTGGAACCGCTGTCGATACGGATCATATCGGCATCGTTGCTCGCACCGGCCAGGGCGCCGATCTTCATGTTGCGAATGATCACATTGCTCGATTTGTTCACCACAATGCCGAAGTTCGCCGAAGAACCGTTCGCACCAATGATGGTAACGCCCTTGGTGAATTCCTTGATTTCCACTTTGCGGTAAGTATCGCTCCAGCGTGGATTAGGGCAGTTGCCGGATGAATCCACGGTGTGGTTTTTGACCATCTGCGCGATTAGGGAGTCTTCATTACCGGTGTAGGTAATGATCACCGGATAAGCGCCGCCCGACACTTTATCGCCATTCGCATCCAGGCGAGCGTTAGCCAGGATGGTGTTGATTTGTTCAAACGTTGACGCAGAGAAGGTCTTGGCACCACTGACATTACCGCCATCAGTCGTCGAGAAACCGCCAGTCGCTGCAGCAAAGGCAGAAGAACCAGCACACAAAGCAATAGCAGCCGCCATCGCCTTCAGGGTAAAACCAGAAGTCGGGGTAATACATTGAGTAGACATAACGAATTCCGTCCAAATTATTAATTAGATGAGACGGATTGACCGAAACCATGCGTTATGGGGAAAACAAAAAACAGGTGGTAGCGCAATCTTATTTTTATATATGCCTGACCGGGTAACTCAGTTGGAAACGGTTCTGGAAGTGCCGACTCGAAAAACCCCGGGAGCTAAAAAGCCAACTGCAGGAGCAAAAAACAGCCAGATCCCGCGTTGATGGGCGCATTTTTGCACTTGTTGATCGAGAAATCCAGTGATCGCCTTGCGTCTCTTTCACAACTTTATGATGCTGTGGCATCTCTGTTAACGCTAACTACAATGCACCGGCTTTTGACTTACGGTAATTTTCACCCATCAAACCCACAAAGCGCTGTGCCCCCAACCCCAACGGCCGCTCGCGTGACCACACCAGGTCAACCCAAAGTTCCTCGCCATTAGTGAAGTTGGCGATGGGTAATTCCACCAGCATCTGGCCATTGATGTACGGCTGTACAAACGCACGGGGTAACCAGGCCCAGCCAAGGCCGGACAGCACCATCTGTAATGCGGATTCCGGGTGATCCACCCGCCAATAATGTTCAGAGGTAATACAAAAAGGGCCGCCGGGATTATGAGCATCATCCTGGCTAAGGCTACCCACCATTACCTGGCGGATCGGGCGCAATTGGCTATCGCTCAACTGCCCCTCGGGCGAAAGCTGCTGTAACAGCGGATGCTGGCGGGCGATTACGGCAACCAGCGTTTCACGTCCAACTTCCTGAAAGCTTTCGCGGCCATCTGCCGCAGGGCGCTGGAAAACCAGCGCAAGTTGCGCACCCCCATCGTGGAGCAAACGCAATGCATCCGTTTGCGGGGCGGTGATGACCTGGATTTCCAATGAGGGATATTCACGTGCGAGTACCTGGAGGGGGCGAACCCATTGCGTGGATTGCAGCTCCGGGGCGATAACGAGCGTGAGGCGTGTTTCCAACCCCTGGCTTAACTCAAGCGCCTGGGTATTGAGCTGTTGCAACTGGGCAACCAGCAACCGCGCCTGGGGTTCCAGTGCTAACGCTTGGGCGGTTGGTTTAGGTTCACGTCCGCTGCGGTCAAAAAGCTCCAGCGCCAATTCAGCCTCCAGATTGGCAATGGCCATGCTAACCGCTGAAGGAACACGCCCCAGCTGGCGCGCCGCTGCGGAAAAGGAACCTGTATCGAGCACCGAGAGAAAAACTGCCACTGCATCAGAATTAAAAACCCCACCCATCACTCACCCCCAATCTTTCAATAGCATTGATAGTAGCTAACTTTTTCTATCAAGAAAATCCACTGAAAATGGCTCCTATGTCATTAAATAGCCCATGCAGTGAGGTAAGTATGCAAGGCGCAAAACGTCGGGTGGTTTATGTCGGCCTGTATGAATTTATCGCAATAGTACTTTCAGCCATTTTGCTGGAATGGATGAGCAATGCCGGCGCTACTGAGTCTTTAGGTTTGGCGATAGCCGCATCAGTGGTGGCAATTATCTGGAACCTGATCTTCAACAGTCTGTTCGAGCGCTGGGAGTCCAACCGCCAACAACAGGGCCGTAACCTGGCCGTTCGTATACTGCACGCCATCGGATTCGAAGGTGGCTTGCTGGTGTTTCTGATTCCACTAGTGGCCTGGTGGTATAACGTCAGTTTCTGGCAAGCACTGGTGATGGATCTGGGTTTATTGATATTTTTCCTGATCTACACCTTTGTATTCACCTGGGTGTTTGATCGGGTGTTTGGGTTGCCTCAATCAGCCAATCATCGTATTCGAAAAGAAAAAAGGGGTTTGGCGACTCAAATTCACCATTAACAAATGACACAATTGCGGATTCTAAAAACTAAATAGGACGTAATGGAAATGTCAAAAGCCCCCATCAATCCACAAAAAATAATTGTTTTCACCGGCGCAGGAATAAGTGCTGAAAGCGGATTGAAAACGTTTCGTGATTCCAATGGACTCTGGGAAAATCATCCAGTTGAGTTGGTAGCAAGCGTAAGCGGCTGGAGAAATAATCCCGAGTTAGTGTTGGATTTTTACAATCAAAGGCGAGTTGATGCCGCTAATGCAGAACCCAACAAAGCTCACTTGGCAATTGCTGAACTCGAAAATAAATTTGATATTGTAGTGATCACGCAAAATGTCGATGACCTTCATGAACGAGCAGGTTCTTCGAACGTGATTCATTTACACGGAAGTTTAAATCAGGCACGCAGCTCGATAAATTCAAATCTGATTTATGACATAGGATCATCTCCCATCCTCTTGGGGCAAACCTGCGCATTGCAAAGCCAACTCAGACCCAACATAGTTTTCTTCGGGGAAATACCTCATTTTTTGGATGAAGCGAAAAGTCACATTATAGAAGCCGCGTGCGTAATGGCTATCGGCTCATCGCTCGTTGTCGAGCCAGCAGCATCCTTACTCAAAAAAGCCAGATTTCAGGCTAGAAAAATCTTAATAACTCTGGACGTCGATAAGATACCTTTCGGTTTTAAACTTCAACGTGGAAAAGCAACAGAGTTGGTGCCTTATTTCTGCAATCGTTGGTTAAGCGCGGGAAAATTTTCCTAACAATTTTTTGGTAGGAAATAATTAATTATTCAATTTTGGATTGAGAAGCGGTATTTACTATTTCGCCAATTTTTTCTCCAGCTTCACCCCCAAACGCTTGGCCAAACGCGCGAGGTTGGCGCGGTCCAAATCCAATATTTTCGCGGCCTGGGTCCAGTTGCCTGCACTGCTTTCCAATGCATGGATGATCATTTGTTTTTGCAGCGCCTCGGTGGCATCTTTAAGTGATTGTGACGGCACTACTGGATCAGTGGCGATGGTTTCCACGGCTAGCGCGTGCCGCACGGGTGTATCAAGCAAATCCAGGTGCGCCGCACTCAACGCCAAAATCCCACGGTCACCCTGCGGTGATTGCGCCTTGGCCTTGAGCGCCGCGCGGCTAATCATATGTTCCAGCTCGCGCACATTACCCGGCCAGTTATAGGCGAGCAGTGCCGCTTCACTCGCGGGGGCCAGTTTAAGTTGCCGCAGGCCGAGTTTGCGCGCCGTCACCTCCAGGAAATAGCCGGCCAGAAGCAATACATCGCGCTCACGCTCGCGTAACGGTGGAACCCAAATCGGGTATACCGAGAGGCGGTGGTAAAGATCCGCGCGGAAATGTCCTTGTTCAACTTCCTGCTTCAAATTGCGATTGGTCGCCGCCAGCACCCGCACATTAACCGTTTCGATCCGGTCGCGTCCCACCGGCTGGATCTCCCCGCTTTGCAGGGCACGCAATAATTTACTTTGCACCGCCAAGGGCAATTCACCCACTTCATCCAGAAATAACGTACCGCCATCGGCGAGCTGGAATTTGCCCGCGCGAGCGGTATCGGCGCCGGTAAACGCGCCTTTGGCGTGCCCAAACAGCTCGCTCTCCGCCAGGGTTTCAGGAAGCGAGGCGCAATTGATGTGTACCAGCGGCCCTTCATTGCGACGGGACAACTGGTGCAACTTGCGCGCAACCAAATCTTTACCCACACCGGTTTCACCCTGGATCAATACGGTGTAATCAGAGTTCGCGACTAAATTGATGTCGGTAATTAACGCCTGCATCGCCAGACTTTGGCCCAACAGGTCACCGCCATCGCGATTTAATGCCTCACGCGTTAAATCCTGCACCAGGTCCTGCTGGTGCTTTTCGCTCTGTTCAAGGCGGTTAAGTTGCATCGCGGTTTTCAAACTGGCGGCCGAAATCGCCGCAACAACTTCCAGGGTCGTTTCCGGGATTTCATCAAACACACCCGTCATCAGGCTATCCAGCGTCACGACGCCGATCAGTTGATTATCGGAATACAGTGGTAACCCCATGCAGGCGTGCACCGGCAAGTCACCCGGCTGCGCGGCCACCAAACCATCGTAAGGGTCGGGATAAGGTGAATCCGCCGCGAACCGCAACGGCAAACGGGAATTGCAGATCGCCGCCAGACGCGGGTGATCGCTGATACGGAAACGACGGCCCAATACTTCGGGCGCCAATCCTTTGATTGCCAGCGGCACCAGCCACTCACCATTCACCGCCAGCAGCGCAAGGGCATCGCAATTAATCGCTTTGCAGATGCTGGTTAACAAGCGGTCGAAGCGGTCTTTGTTGCCAAGGCTATTCGCCAGGTCCAGAGCCACGTCAATCAACAACGTCGAATTCACTTCTTGCATAGAGTCTTCCGCTTGGCGTGCCGATTTAATATCAGGTCAGATTAACCCATCAGAGTCAAAATGACACTAAAAATTATGAGTCTTTTTGACTCGATAAAGCGTTGTGAAAATATATAACACTATGAAAAATAACACTTTTTATAAATGGCATTAAAGCTGCAATACCGGCATTGAACCTGAAAAGACTTCCAAACTTACCAAGGAGCTACACATGTTATCTGCCCACACTATCGCTACCGTTAAATCCACCATTCCCTTACTGGAGAGTGCTGGCACCACCATTACCCAACATTTTTACGAGCGCCTGTTTCGCCATAACCCGGAATTGAAAGACATCTTCAATATGAGCAACCAGCGCTCCGGTCGCCAGCAGTTTGCGTTATTCAGCGCAATTGCGGCTTACGCCAAAAATATCGAGACCCCGGAAGTGCTGGCGGCAGCGGTGGAGCGGATTGCCCAAAAACACACCAGCCTGAATGTGCAGGCTCACCATTACGACATCGTCGGCCACCACTTGATCGAAACCTTGCGCGAATTGGCGCCCGATGCATTTACCCCGGAAGTAGAAGCGGCCTGGACCGAAGCCTATGGCTTCCTGGCAGGTATTTTCATCCGGCGCGAAGGGGATATTTATGCGCATTCAAAAGCACAAAAAGGTGGCTGGAACGGTCCGCGCGATTTCGTAGTAAAAGCCAAAGCCGCCGAGTCCGATCTGGTAACCAGCTTTGTTTTGGCGCCGGTGAGCGGTGGCCCGGTATTGGATTACCAACCCGGTCAATACCTCGCGGTGCGCGTTAAGCCGGAAGGCGCGGACTACTGGGAAATCCGCCAATACTCGCTCTCACACAAAAGCAACGGCAGCGACTATCGCATTAGCGTCAAACGTGAAAACGGCGCGCAACCGGGGATGGTCTCCAACTACCTGCAAGACCATGTTGAGGTTGGTGACCACATCCAGGTAATGCCACCGGCGGGGGATTTCTTCCTCAAGTCCGACCATACACCTAATGTCTTTATTTCGGCCGGTGTGGGCATTACCCCGATGATGTCCATGCTGGAAACCCTGGCCGCCAACATCACCACAACCAATCACCATGGACACCGGCTGTACTTCCTGCACGCGTGTGAAACGCCGCAGCAACACTCCTTTGCCGGACGTATCCGCGAACTGGAAGAGCAACTACCTGCCCTGAAAAGTTTTACCTGGTATGCCAAAACCCAACGCGAAGGCACTTTCCACGGATTGATGGAACTCGCACCTTTGAAAGAAACCTTGCCGGTGGCAGATGGCAACTTCTACCTGTGCGGCCCCAGCGGCTTTATGAAGTTTGCGAAAGACCAGTTACTGGGCCTGGGGGTGACGGGTGAACGCATCCACTACGAAGTGTTTGGCCCACACGCCGAGCTTTGATGGAGGTTGCTGCGAACAGCTCTCAACAACCCGTCCTGTTCGCATCTGATATGGTTTTTTTTGAAGTAACTGAATCTGTTTTCAGTACAGATTCGCGCGCATAGTAGGGTCGTTAATAGTAGTGCCGTTAATAGCAGAACCGTCGATCAAAGTATGTCCCATTGAGGATGAGGTTTACCCATGAACGATTCACCCACTCAACTCCTGATTCCGGTTAAAAACCTGGCCAGCGACAAGAGTCCCGCCAGCAAAACCCTGCATGAAGGCAAAATTTTCACGCGTAGTTTTACTGGCCGCTTCCGCAATTTCCGCTTGCTCGGAGCAGGCTTCCTGGCGCTGCTATTTTTCGGTACGTCATGGATTAATTGGAACGGTCATCAAGCCATATTATGGGATTTGGATACACGCCAATTCCATGTATTCGGCACTACCTTCTGGCCGCAGGATTTTATGCTGCTGTCGTTTGTGATGATTATCGGCGCACTTTTGTTATTCGCCGTGACGATGGTCGCAGGGCGCGTCTGGTGCGGTTACACCTGCCCGCAAAGTGTGTGGACCTGGGCGTTTATCTGGGCCGAGAATTTAACCGAAGGTGATCGCAACCAACGCATTAAATTACAAAACGCACCGCTGACTTTTTCTAAAGTGTTTAAACGCAGCAGCAAACATTTTTTATGGTTATTGATGAGCGTTGCCACGGGTATCGCGTTCGTTGGTTACTTTGTGCCAGTGCGCGAATTGGTACAAAACCTCGCGCACTTCGAATGGTTGAGCAGCAGTGCGATCTGGGTCGGTATAGTCGCATCGCTCACCTATATGAATGCCGGTTGGGTGCGCGAAAAAGTGTGTTTGCATATGTGCCCGTATGCGCGTTTCCAAAGCGTGATGTTTGATCGCAATACCATGGTTATTGCGTACGATGCCGCACGCGGCGATGCGCGTGGATCACGCAAAAAAACTGACGATCACAAAGCGCTCGGCCTCGGCGATTGCATCGACTGTTATATGTGCGTGCAGGTGTGCCCGACCGGCATTGATATTCGCGATGGCTTGCAAATGGATTGCATCGGTTGCGCCGCGTGCATCGATGCCTGCGACGATGTAATGGATAAAATGGGGTATGAGCGTGGCCTGGTCAGTTATACTTCCGAAGCGGCACTCGCCGGTGAGCCGGAAAAAATCTTGCGTCCGCGATTGTTTGGTTACGGCGCAATCATCGCAATGATGCTCGCTGCATTAGTGGTATCGCTGAATGCGCGCGAACTGGTGGATATGAGCGTAGTGAAAGATCGCAGCGTGCTTTATCGTTACACCAGTGAAGGCGACGTGATGAATGTGTATCGCATGAAAATTACCAACAAAACCCAACAGTCTGCACACTACCATTTGCAATTGCATAATGCGGAGGGTTTGTCGCTATCACGCCATTATGAATTTACACTGGCTGCCGGTGAGGTTTACGACTTTCCGGTCACGGTAAAAATGGAACCACTGGCTAGCAAAGAAGCCGGCATGCTTCATTTTGATTTTGAGTTGATCAACAAAGCCACTCCGAATCTGGTGACTCACGAAGCCGCTAACTTTATGTACCCGGCACAATAAGTTTGGGGTCGATAATGAAGTACTCTGATCTTTTATGAAGCTGTACGAGAAGCTGGCAGACGAAATAGCCGAATTAATTCGCAGCGGTGTGCTCGCACCGAATGAAAAAGTGCCATCGGTGCGCACCGCGAGCAGAACTCATAACGTAAGTCCGGCAACCGTATTCGAAGCCTATTATTTACTGGAAAGCCGTGGCCTGATCCAGGCGCGGCCACGCTCGGGTTATTTCGTTTGCACGCAGGCAAAAAATGCACTCGCTGAACCGGAAATGAGTCCGCGCATCGCGGAGACGACACCCGTTGACGTGAGTGAATTGGTCTTTTCTGTATTAGGTTCAATTAAAGATCCGGATACCATTCCACTGGGTTCCGCATTTCCCAGCCCGGATTTATTTCCACTCGCACGCCTCGCCCGCTCCATGAGTAAAAGCTTGCAGCAAATGCCAGCGAAATCCATTCTCACCGATATCACCAGCGGCAATCCGCAACTGCGTCGCCAAATCGCTTTGCGTTATCGCGTCAACGGCGTCATGCACACACCGGAGGAATTGGTTATCACCAACGGTGCACTGGAAGCATTGAATTTATGCATGCAGGTCGTCACCAAACCGGGGGATTTGGTGGCAATCGAAACACCCACATTTTATGCCGCATTGCAAATTCTTGAACGCTTGCAGTTGAAAGCCGTTGAAATTCCCGTGCACCCACGCGATGGCATTCATTTGCAAACACTCGAAGAAAGTTTACAGCGCTTGCCTATTAAAGCCTGTTGGTTGATGAGCAGCTTCCACAATCCGCTCGGCGCGTCCATGAGCGATGAAAAAAAACAGCAACTCTACGATATATTGCATCACCATCAAGTGCCGTTAATTGAAGACGATGTTTATTCCGAATTATATTTTGGCTTAACGCCACATAAGCCGATCAAGCATGTTGATCGCTCCGGTTTGGTAATGCATTGTGGTTCTTTTTCCAAAAACCTGGCACCCGGTTATCGCGTAGGGTGGGTCGCAGCAGGGCGTTATGCCGAACAAATCCATCGATTAAAATTAATGACCACCATTTCTCCGTCCATTCCTGCACAAGCAGCGCTTGCCGATTATTTGCAGCACGGCGGTTATGATCGACATTTGCGAAAATTACGCGAAACACTTGAACATCAACAGCAATTAATGCTCAACGCCATCGCCACATATTTTCCTAAAAATACGCGCGTCACACGCCCCAACGGCGGTTATTTTTTGTGGGTGGAATTACCTGAACACGTTGACAGTTTGCAATTATTTTCCATGGCCCTCGCCCAGGGAATCAGCGTCGCACCCGGCCCGATTTTTTCCGCAACACGCCGCTTCCGCCATTGCATCCGCTTGAATTATGGTTATCCCTGGAGCAAGGAAATTGATGGTGCCATGGCGGTATTGGGGAGGTTGATCAGCGGGTTCTGAATTAACGATTACCCGTGACAGTAGCAACGATAAGCGCAGCCACGGGAATTTCATTCCCAATCCTGATACCCGGCGCACAAAAAAGAGACGCCAAATGGAAAAACTGATTTATTAGGCGATACTTAATGCTGATTTCACTCGATATCTTCGCCTTCCATGAATGATAAGCATTTTAACTCCGGACTGTTGTTAGCCATTCTGGTCACGCTAATAGCAGTTATCGCGCAAAAGTACTTCCCCGAGAAACGGCTGACGGTGTGGCCGAATAATTACGTTTATTATTTTTATTCTTCCGGTGAAGCCATCGGAAAACCCAATGCTTATTGGCTGGATCAGGAAGCGGGGCTATGGCGTTGTCATTATCCGGAAGACGATAAAAGCCAATACTTCATTTGCAGCTTCAACGTCATGTTCTTTCCCGATCAAAAAGATCGGGGCCTCGATTTAAGTGATTACACCCATCTAAATGTCAAATTGAAATTTTCCGGTAATGCCAAACGGCTGCGGATTTCGTTTCGAAATTTCGATCCGGTCTACTCCACAATAGAAGACAGTGGCAGCACCAAATTTCAATCGGTCGTGTTACACACTAAAGATTTTGCCGACGACGTCAGCATCCGCCTGACTGAATTTGTCGTCGCCGATTGGTGGCTGGGTCAATACGATATTCCGCGTTCACTGTCGGCGCCGGACATGAGCAATGTTGTCACCATGGGTTTTGATTACATTGAAGCATTGCAACCCGGTAGCAACCAGGACATTCAGGTAGAGAAAATCGAATTGGTGGGTGGTTGGATTGCGGCCGAAGATTGGTACCTGCTGATTCTCGGCGCGTGGATGTTTGGCATTTTTGTGTTTGCGATGTCGCGTTTGATCCAATTGCAAGCGCAATCCAAACATGATGTGGAAGTCATCAATGAATTGAGTAAAACCAATGCGGAATTACAACAGGAAAAAGATCGTTTCCGCCGCTTGTCCACCGTCGATCCCCTCACGCAGGCGTACAATCGCTTTGGTATTGACCAAATCGTTTCGACACTGATTATCTTCAATACGGAACGCGAACAACATCAGGGCGCGCCGGAGTTCGCGCTGATTATTCTTGATATCGATTTTTTTAAACGCATTAATGATCGCCGGGGCCACGACGCGGGCGACCGAGTGTTGCAGGAAATATCCAATATTGTGAATAAAGCGATTCGCCCGCAGGATTTTTTAGGTCGCTGGGGCGGTGAAGAATTTGTGGTGATTCTGCCGAGCACGCGTAAGGAATTTGCCATCGCGCTTGCGGAAAAAATTCGTTTGATGATTTATGACACGGTGTTTGAACCGCTGAATCCCCTTGCCGTCACCGCCAGTTTTGGCATCAGCGATAAATTACCCGGTGAAGATTTTGCGACTACGTTCAAACGCGCTGACAACGCGCTCTATGCGGCCAAATCGCAGGGTCGCAATTGCTGTGTGATGGCGGAGGATGAATTGAAAGATTGACCGGGGCAATGGGATTCGACTACCCGAAAATATCCATCTGTCCATTGCTATTTTCCTTCACCGGAATACTCAAGGGTTTACGGAACAGTGAACAATCCAGTTCACCGTAGCGCCGGCTTTTATCCAAACCATAACGCTTTAACCCTTTCATAAAACGCTGGCGGATCATATCGGCCCACAGGCCTTCACCGCGCATGCGTGTGGCGAAATTTGCATCGTAATCTTTACCGCCGCGCATATCGCGAATGCGATTCATCACCCGCTCGGCGCGTTCGGGAAAATGGGTTTGCAACCATTCCTGAAAGAGCGGATTAATTTCCCAGGGCAAACGCAATACTGTGTAACCGGCCGCCGTTGCGCCGGCAGCGGCGGCAGCACTTAATACTTTTTCAATTTCCTGCTCGGTAATAAAGGGAATGATCGGCGCTACGCTCACCATGGTTGGAATACCGGCTTGGGTTAATCGCTCAATGGTCTGCAAGCGGCGTGTTGGCGATGCAGCGCGCGGCTCCAGAATGCGCGAGATGTTGTGATCCAACGTAGTGATCGTAATTGCGGCAGCGGCAAGATTTTTTTTCGCCATGTCTTGCAGCAAATCGATATCGCGTTCGATTAACGCGGACTTGGTAATCATCCCCACGGGATGATCGCATTCATGAAATACGGTTAAGCACTCACGCGTGATTTTTAGTTCGCGCTCGCAGGGTTGGTACGCATCGGTATTTACACCCAATGCGATGGGGCTCGGCGTGTAATTTTTATGTGCGAATTCGCGGCGTAATAATTCAGCGGCATTGGTTTTGGCGTAGAGGCGTGTTTCAAAATCCAGCCCGGGCGATAACCCCAGGTACGCGTGGGTGGGCCGGGCAAAACAGTAAATGCAACCATGCTCACAACCACGATAAGGATTGAGTGAAACACCAAAAGGAATATCCGGCGATTGGTTACGGCTGAGGATAGTTTTGGCCAGCTCGGGTGTGACGAACGTTTTTAATTCAGGATGGATATCCGTCTCATCGTCATGGCGATTCCAACCGTCATCCACCGTTTCAATCAGTTGGGTTTCGTAGCGGCCGGTAATATTGCTGACCGCGCCGCGCCCCTTGTGCGCCTTGGGGGTGGCGGCAATCCAGGGGGCTGGGTCGATAAAGTCATCATCAGCAGCCATACATCTACCTCGCGCCTCGCCTTTGCCTCGGGCAATACTGTATTTATAAACAGTATTCTGCGCGCACCAAACGATTTTGACAATCCACTGCAACCTTTTTTGCGTTACCCCGTAAGTACCTCCGACGATTCAATCATAAGGAGGATTCATCATGAACCTACATTCGCTAACGTCACCGTCCCGCTTTATCCTCGGCCTCGCTTGCACCGCGTTATTAACCGCCTGTGGCGGTGATGGTGACGGCAAGGGCAATTCCAATAACAGCACCAGTTACTCCAGCGGACCCGCCACCTATTCCAGCATGGCACCATCGAGCACTGCTCCTTCCAGCACCGCTCCTTCCAGCACAGCACCCTCGAGTATCGCTCCGTCAAGTACAGCACCGTCAAGTACTGGTGTCTCCAGCATCGCGCCATCCAGTGTTGCGGTTTCCAGTTCATCGACGGCCAGCTCGGTCGGCGCTGTGGTGCCGCCGGTTGCGTTGATTGATACCCAAATTAACGCGGCAGACGGAGATTACTTTGTCGCTAAAGGAGACGTGTTAGTGGGTATGCCGGAAGCAGGCGGCAATACCAGTTTTGTCGCCCAAACCCTGAACAAAGAAGGCTTTGCGCTTTACACCTTTGCCAACGACACCACCGGTGTATCCAATTGCGCCGGTAATTGCCTTGTTAACTGGCCACCACTGTTGGCCGGTGCCAATGACCAGGCGAGCGCACCTTATTCGATTATCGAACGCAGCATGGGTACGGCGGGAACCGCACGGCAATGGGCTTACCAGGGTATGCCGTTGTACTTCTTCAAAAACGATACCACTGCCGGACAGACTGCCGGTAAAGCCATCCCTAACTGGTTACTGGCTCGCCCTCATCCGGTACAGATTTCCGCAAACGCAACATTGGGTAACCACCTGACCGCTGCTGGCAGTGTGAAGCAGGCAGTACCCGTGAATGGCGCAGAGCAAACCAGCACCGTCGATAAAAATGGTTTCACCCTTTACACCTTTGATAACGATGTACCCGGCACCAGCAACTGTTCCGGTAATTGCTTAACCAACTGGCCAGCCTTGATTGCCCACGCGGGTGCTGTAGCCACCGCGCCATACAGTCTCGTCCAACGCACCAGTGGCGAGATGCAATGGGCACTTAATGGTATGCCGCTGTATTTCTTTGCCGGCGATACCGCTGCCGGGCAGTTCAATGGTGAAGCCCTCGGCAACAATTGGTACGTTGCACGCACTCCGTCAGTTGCCGTCAATAACCACGCCAGTAAAGGCCGCCTGTTCGTTGCGCACGGCAATATCGTGGATGCCAACGGCGCCGCCGACAATTCTCGCCTTGATTTCACCCTCTACACCTTTGACCAGGACACACCCGGCCAGACCACGTGTTTCGGCGGCTGCCTGGTGGCATGGCCTGCGCTGTACGCCCCGGCTGACGCGCAACCATTTGGTGATTTCAGTGTGATTGTGCGCGATGCCAACACCGGTGTTAAACAATGGGCCTACAAAGGATTACCCCTTTATTTTTATGTGGGTGATACCGCGCCCGGTGACGTAACCGGTGAATACACCGACTGGACCATCGCACGTCCGTAAAAAAAATCCGTGCTGCGAAATTTTTTGCAGCACGGATTTTTTTATTTTTTCGACGCAGATCGACAACAAGCAGATCAACAACTAGCAGATCAACAAAAAAAGTGAGAGGACTGCATCATGAAATTATTTTTCCCGATTGTGCTGCTCGCGGGCCTCACCGCGTGCGGTGCCGGCTCGGGTGACGGGCTGGACGCACAAGGCTTGCCCGTCACCGACAATAACGGCGGTACACCACCGGAACCTGGCGTGACGCTGACGCAACTGCAACAAACTATTTTCGGTGGTGTTTGCACTAACTGCCACACCGGTGCCAATGCACCGCGCGGTTTACGCCTGGACTCGGAAGAAAATTCCTATCAATTCCTGGTGAATCGTGCCGCTGATGAAATTCCCTCGTTAATGCGCGTGAATCCGGGCAAACCGGATGACAGTTATTTGATTAAAAAACTGGAAGGCAGCAGCGATATTGTCGGCGCGCGCATGCCATTGGGTGGGCCTTATTTATCGCAAGCACAAATTGACCAGGTGCGCAGCTGGATTGCCAATGGCGCCGCAAGAACCGGCACCGGCACTGCTACAACAAAAGTTGCACGCGCCAGCGCCGAAAAATTATCGCCCGCGCAAAACGCTGCACCCGTAACGGTGGATTTGCATTTCAGTCGCGCAGTGCAATTCGATTCCATTTCACCGGAAACCATTTCCGTTTTTTATCGCAACGCCACCGATGTAAAAACCGTTGATGATTTTTCCTTATTACTCGACGGGCAAACCTTGCAAGTGACGGTGCGACATTTACCGGCAGACGCGCAGCAATTGGAAGTGAGAGTGAATGATAATGAAATTACGCCGCTGCTGGATGAAAGCCATCAGGCACTGGATGGCGACGCAGACGAACACCAGGGTGGAGGCTATCGCTATGTTTATTCACTGTAAAAAAATGATCGGTAGCCTAGTCGGTTTTTTTGCGCTGCTATTCATACAACCCGCCATCGCCGAACCTTACCTTGCCGTTAAAAATAATGTGCAGTGCTCGGCCTGCCACGTGAATCCAGCCGGCGGCGGCGCACGCTCTACCTACGGTGCTTATTACGGTACGCATGTATTGCCGCAAACCGCTGGCAGCCTTGATTTATTCGATGCGGGAAAATTAGGTGAAACCTTGCGCATCGGTGCTGACCTGCGCGCAAATTACTATCAATCGGATAGTGACGATGCGGCTGATACACGCGGATTTGAAACGCAATCAGGCCAACTGTATGTTGTGTTGCAACCGAAAGATTCGCGCTTCGCACTTTACATTGATGAACAAATCGCGCCCGGCGGTGCATTAAATCGCGAAACATTTATCCTCACGCAATTAGGCGGCAATCATTTTTTAAAAGCGGGCCGCATTATGCTGCCTTATGGTTTGCGGTTGGAAGATGACAGCGCGTTTATCCGACAAGCAAGCGGCTTTAATTTCGACACCGGTGACAACGGCGTGGAGTTGGGTTTGCAATACAACAAAACATTGCTGAATTTTGCTGTGAGTAATGGCAGCAGCGGGCTCGCGAATGACGATAAAAATCTGCAATTTTTATCGCGCGCTGAGTACCTCGGCAGCCAATGGCGTTTGGGTGCAACCGCGTTGTACAACGACGCCGAACTCGGTGCACGAACCCAAGCCAATATCTTTGGCGGATTTAACTGGTTGGGTTTTGTGTTCCTTGCGGAAGCAGACCTGATTGAAGATGAATCCATTGAAAATATTCCCGGCGAATACCAGGAGCAGCGCGTTGGTTTATTGGAGGTCAATCGCGAAATTCGTAAAGGGATCAACCTTAAATTGACCACCGAATTTTTGGACCCGGATACTAACATTGATGAAAATCATCGCGTGCGTCATTCGGTCGTTGCCGAATACACGCCCTTCGCCAATTTGCAGGTGCGCGGTGGTTTGCGTAAAGGCGATGACATCCCGCAGCGCACACAAGGAAATTTCCTGGACGCATTTGTGCAATTGCATTTCTATTATTAGTAGCAATTTATTAACAAGTATTGAAGCCTTCCTGTAACCAGGGGGGCTTCAAAAAAACGCGCTGGTATTATTTCGAAACCGATAATTTTTCGATGCGTTTGCGATACAACACCGGTATGTGCGTTAACGATTGTGCCGCTGACACCATGTTAAAACCGGCAAAGCGAAGCAAACGAAAAAATAAACCAATAAAACCTGTGAACGCCAGAAAAATACCCACCAGCATGAGAAAAAACGCGGTCAGTATTTGTTGCTGTATATCGCCTTTAATGGTTTCCCGTTTTTCGGTGGTCAGGTTTTTGATGGCAGGGTGGGCAAAAATTTTCTGAATACCCAGATTGTCCTTATCCATGATTGATCCTCTCAGCTGTTTACAGTCCACTTGCTTGCAATCCACAACGGGCGCGATGCCCTTGAGTCGACTCCATCCCGGGAAACTCAATCCTATGAAGATCCCGCCATCTCAATCTAGCGTCTTGCCACTAATAAAGTCTGTGCGAAATTACCTAAACCTGACGGTAACTTTTTGCAGGAGCGGATGAATTTTTTGACTTCAGCGCCAACGCGCGCGGTCAAACATGAAAAGAAAACGGGTAAGCACCAAAAGTAATTACAAGTTAAATGCGTAATCCAGATACACCTTACGAATCGAATCGGAACTATCCTCAGGCTCAAATTGAGCAAGACGCAACGCAATACTGTGTTTACGCGATGGTTTATAAACCAGATCCAGATCGAACTCGCGGCCTATGTCATTTCCCTCCAGATCATCTTTAAAAAAGTGATAGGAAGTTTCTATTCGGAAGGGTGACTCGCGCCATAATAACCCCACGGAAAAATTGCGAATGCCGCTATTCGGGGTATTGCCAATTTCATCAGCCCAGCCTTCAAAATCATGATTGGAACCCAGCGGGGTAATAAAAGCAGCCCCCTCGTTTTGCCCCAATACTTCATAGCGTGTATTGAGCTCCCAGGTGCGGATACCAAAGCCCAGATCAACCAGATAATACGGCAGGCGATCCGCCGCTACTTCAAATCGGTCCTGCTGTGCGGCTTCAATTTGCACACGGTATTTAATCAGGTCCGCTTTGTAATTAAATTGGTAACTGGCTCCAAACGTATTATTGGATGCTGACGGCATGTCTTTATTATCCATGCGATGCGCGTAAGCCACCACGCGGGTGTAATCCCATTCATTCCATTCGAGTCGCGTTAAATGCGTGTTGTGTTCGTGATCGCCCAGCCATGCTGCTGCTCGCACATTGGCTTGCCCGTATTGCGAGGTTCCACCACTATTTTTATCGGCATCATCACCATAAATGCGATTTACGTTAGCGACATAGCTATACGTAAAATTTGAATTGCTGGCAACTTTAAATTTTCCGAGCAATGCATCAAACGTTTGTTCGTTCTGCCAAAAGCCATTGCCGCCGATAAAACGCTGGTTATCAAAATTGATGCGCTGGCGCCCCAGCTGGAACACTGCCCACTCACGATCCAGCGACAAAAATGCCTGGTTGATCTCGACACCTTTTGGATCGGGAATATCGGGCTGATTGTTAAATCGAACACCATCGCTGTGATCGTCGTTAAACGTTGTTGCAATCCCATCCACTTCCAACAGCGAGCCCAGTGTATCGTTCCATGTGGACTCGATATTGCCGCGCAGCAGCAGCGATGCAGCCTGACCGGAATTTTCCGCATCGACGTTTGCATAACGCGCGCGACTGGCCCAATCCAGTTCATGTTCACCGACAGCCAATACACAAGGTGATGCTGTGACCGCTATCAGGGCCGCAGATAAAATTTTCATGAAGCGTAAATCCTGCTAAAAAAGTGGCGGATGTTTAACGATGTGAGCATGCTTATTGCCAATCTTCCGCATTGCCATCGTGCAAAAAGGTGACGCCGGCCATTTTGTCCATTTCTTCATACAGCGGATCCGGCATCGGATTTTGCCGGGCGTCCATGTATTTCATGGCGGGCAGGTGATAAATATCCACATGCTCCATGAGATTGTTGAACATGTAGATTTTTTCCAGCGCAGGTAAATCTTTGTAGGTGAATTTCACAATCTGGTTATCGTTGATTTTTAACAACGCCAGGGCAGGCAAACCGTTTAATTCCAGCGCCGTCAATTTGTTGCCAAAAATATACAATTCCGTCAGAGCGGGTAGCGCGCTGAACGACACCGAGGTAATTTTATTTTTCGCGAGGTTAATGTGTTTTACCTGCGGAAGGTTGTGTAAATCCACCGCCGTGAGTTGATTGTTGTACAACGATAATTTTTGTAACTGCGGGAAATGTTCCAAGCCGGAAAGCGAGGCGATATTTTTAGAGTGGCATTCAATGGCGGTGATATCGTTAAGCGTTTGCCAATTTTTTTTCTGCGCCAGTTGCTGGACACATTGTTGCAAATGGGTATCCGTTAATGGCAAATCCAGCGCCCCGGCAGGGGTGCTGGCTATCGCCGACAACAACATTCCACAGAAAAAAATACGCTTGTTGAGTCTGGTCATGGCATGGCTTCGTGTGTAAGGACGTTGCGCCGCATTATATGGCCTTATCCACTTGCGCAAGGAGAACACACACACCTTTTGCCACGACAATTTCACTCGGCTCATCCAGCGGCGAACCGCCGACATCTTCTTCAGTCAGGAGCAGGTGCGACGAGTCTTTAATCAAGCGCCACTGCGGAACCGTGAGCGGCAGTTGCTGGATGTCCGTGCGATCAAACACACCGAGCGGGCGTATTTGCCCATCGCTTTTGGATACGGCCCAGAGCTGCAGGTTTTTATCCTCCGGCATTTCCACCGTTTCCCATTTCAACCACATCTGCTCGCCACCCGTGGCGGTCAGTACTGTGAGTTGGGGCGCGCCCGCCGGGTCAGTTAACACCGCGACATAATCGGCATTGGGTTGTTGCGGCGAGATATTGTCGTACGTCAACCAGACAAAGGTTGCAAACAAAATACAGGTCGCGGCACTCACGCTTTGCCAGAACCAGCGCGACCAGAAATGGTGTGATTGCACCTGGGTGCGATTAACCAGGGCAGATATTTTGTCCCATGTCTGTTCGTCCGGCCGCAGGACTTGTTCCTTGTCACTCAATCTCATCAGCTCTTCTTCCCAGTAACTTACGTGTGCTTGCAATGCCGCTTCGCGCTGTAAGCGCTGGGCAAAACGCTTCCGTTCGTTACCGCGCATGACGCCGGTAACATAATCAAATGCCAGCTGCTGGTCGCTTACGCTTGCGGCTGTTGTTTGGTTTCCAGGCATAGTCTTAACCTCTCGGCACCGCGATGGAGCCAGGATTTAACGGTATTGGTGTTGGTTGATAATTTTTGCGCAATTTCCTCGCGCGAATAACCGTGCAGGTAGGCCAGCTCGATACTGCGCTTGATGTTATCGCCCAGGGTCGTCAAGCACTGGTGCAAGTGAAAGCGCAGCTGGCTATTGCCTAAATGATGTTCCGGCTCGTCGCCACCGGGAAAGTCTTCGTCATCATCAATCGCACGGGTGTTCTTGTTGTTACGCGTTTCTTTTTCCAGCCGATCAATGGCCCGGTAACGGGTGATGCTGGCCATCCAGGTCATGGGTTTCGCCATATGCGGTCGATAACTGCCGGCGTTGGTCCAAATCTGCAGGAAGGCTTCCTGCAAGACTTCATTGCTCAGGTCGGTGGATTTCAAAATCCGCCAGGCGACCGCGTTCAGGTAAGAGCCGACCTCATCAAACAGCTGTTTCAGGGCTGATTGATCGCGCAGGGCACAGCGGGCGATGAGGTTAATCAACCGATCATCCGGGTTTTCATCAAGGAGTGTCATTGGACAAATGTTTCCTTTATTTGCTTTTCATTAACCCTATCTACGGAACCGGCCTCGAAAAGTTGCAGGGGAATTAACATAAAAAACCCGCCATCGTTCGGCCTCACTGTCGCCACAATTCTGCACCACTGTCACCAAAACCCAACACCACTGTCGGTAAATAAAACTGCGCCGCACCATTTTACGCAGGCTGCGCAAACTGGTGCGACCCCGGTAGCACACATCGGCACTATAGGCTGCGTGGCATCCGGTTGTTGCCACTCCACTACAAGTGTCTGTTACGGGATGTTCTGTTACAGACATACAGCGTCGCTAATAAAGATAAAAGGTACTCGCTATGTTCAATCTCAACCGTTTTACCGGTGCGCTGCTAGTGCTCGCTACCGCGCTTTGTTTTACCACTACCGCCCAGGCCAAACCTTACAAGGCGGCCGAAATCTACTCCAAGCAAACCTACAAATACGGCCGCTATGAAATGCGGATGCGCGTTGCCAAGGGTAGCGGGGTCCTTTCCACTTTCTTCACCTACAAAAATGGTTCCGAGCAAGCGGGCGTATTTTGGGAAGAAATCGATATCGAGATTTTCGGTAAGAACAATGCCACCCAGTGGCAAAGTAATGTGATTATCGGCACCAATCGCCCCACCACTAAAACCGAAGGGGTGCACACCATGCCCTATTCGCTGGGCGATGGTTACAACACCTATGTGTTGGAATGGACCCCCAGCTACATCGCGTGGTTTGTGAACGGCACCCAGGTACGCCGCATCAACGGTGGCCAGTTCGTCACCAGCCTGACCAGCCCGCAAGACCTCCGCTTTAACCTGTGGGCAGCCAACATCGCCGAGTGGGTGGGAGCATTTAACCCTAACATTTTGCCGGTATACCAATTCATCAATTACATCGATTACAAACCCTGGAATACCGCAACCAACAGTTTCGGCAGTGGCTGGCGCGATGACTTCAACAGTTTCGATACCAATCGCTGGAACAAGGCCAACTGGACCTTCAATGAAAACCTGGCTGACTTTGAACCGAACAACGTGGTCGTAAAAAACGGGATTCTCGTATTGGCATTAACGCGTGAAGGCC
Source organism: Cellvibrio sp. (assembly GCA_035490715.1). GTDB lineage: Bacteria > Pseudomonadota > Gammaproteobacteria > Pseudomonadales > Cellvibrionaceae > Cellvibrio. The sequence goes on along the minus strand of DATJLF010000052.1, from coordinate 17,778 downwards.
AAACCGGTTACAACGGCACCCCGCCAGCAGACTCGGGTTCCAACACCTCTTCATCAAGTTCCACACCCGCCGCCACCAGCATCCACATCGAAGCCGAAAATTTCAATGAAGTGGGCGGGAGTGTGACTGCCGCCGGTGGTGTAGTGGGTTACATCGATGCGCGCGACTGGTTCAAATATCGCAACGTGAACATCCCGCAAACCGGCACCTATCGCGTCGAATACCGGGTAGCTTCTGCCTTGACGACAGCCCAATTTACCCTGGATCGCGACGGGGTTGGTCTGGGCACCATCAGCGTTCCCAATACCGGCGGTTGGGGTAACTACCAAACCATTTCCCATAATATTTATTTGAATGCCGGTACCCAGAACCTGGCGATTTACGCGAACAGCGGTGGTTTTAATATCGATTGGATAAAGCTGACTAAGATTAATTAAAACCATTAACCCACTATCGATTTTTTCGTCCAGTGTCTTTGGGGTGGAGCTTGACTAGGGCCACCCCCTTTTTATTTTTTGTATGAACTATTTTTAGAGGTGATTTACATGCGCAGTATTTTTTTAATCCTGTTGGTGTTGGGGGCTGGTTTGACCAACCTTGCAAATGCCAAATCCTATAAAGGTGCGGAAATCTACTCCAGGGAAAGTTATCTCTATGGCCGTTACGAAACCCGCATGCGGGTCGCCAAAGCCAGTGGTGTCTTATCCACATTTTTCACCTACAAAGACGGCTCGGAAATTGGCAATACATTCTGGGAAGAAATTGATATTGAAATATTTGGCAAAAATAATGCGACTGAATGGCAGAGCAATGTGATCCTCGGCAGCTCGCGCCCAACGCTTCATACTGAACAGGTTCACAACGCTGGTACATCGCTTGCCGATGCTTATCACACTTATGTAGTGGAGTGGACGCCGGACTATGTCGCCTGGTTTGTCGATGGCACCGAAGTGCGTCGCATTACCGGCACCAGCACCGTCACCAGCCTCACCAGTCCGCAAAGTTTGCATTTCAATTTGTGGTCTTCCGAATCAGCAGAATGGACCGGCGCATGGAATGATTCTGTATTGCCGGTTTATCAATTTGTTAATTACATCGACTACAAAGCCTACAACACCACAACCAAACAATTTGAAGGCGGTTGGCGCGATGACTTCGATACATTTGATACCAATCGCTGGAGCAAAGCGAGCTGGACGTTTGATACTAACCGCGTTGATTTTGTGCCGGAAAATGTCGCGGTAAAAAACGGAATTTTGGTATTGGCGCTAACGAAGGAAAACGACACCGGCTACACCGGCATACCACCGGCGGATGAACCCGGCAGCAGTTCCAATGCGAGTTCAATGGCGGCATCCAGTTCATTAGCAAGTTCCATTTCCGTAGCAAGCTCAAGTGCAGCGGCAAGTAGCGCGGCCGCATCAGCGGTAGCAAGTTCAATAGCAACCACGGGCGGCAGTTCTGGAGGTGGAGGGGGCGGATTATTTTCGCTATGGGGTTTGTTGGCATTGAGTGGATTGTTATTCACTCGCCGTTTTAAATCACCGGGATAAGCCAAACGTCTTATCCCGGAAACCGGACAGTACTTTGCATTGCTCGTTATTTAGTATCCAATTTTACGTTGAGCACATTGTACTTATCCCATGCATACAGATATTGATTGTCCTTGGAGTAGAGCGACAACTTCTGGTTGTTATAATCGGAAATCAAATGTTCGCCATCAAGTTTCCAACCTGTTGCGCCACTCCAATTATAAAAACCGATATAAGCATTGCGATTAACAGACATGTAGCGGCTAGTGCCCTTTACGCGATAGTAATCAACCTGATCATACGGATAAAGTTCGAGGGTCAACGCCTTTGATTCATCGGTAACGAGAATAGCCCACTCATCATCATTTTGGCCAAGCCAGCCTAATTGGCTACCGTTGTCGCCATAAAGTGCAATTTTAAATTTATCAACAGCGGTACCCATAACGGGTTCTGATTTTAAAAATTCAGAAAACGTTCCTTGCGGTAAAGTTTCAATTGGATTCATTCGATAATCTCCTTTAAAAGTTAATACAAAAATCCCTTAGCCAGAATTCCCTGCACACAGAGGCAGATTAATCACATAACCCAATTGACACTATTACAGGCTATTACAACAAAATCATTTTTTTAGCGCATTGATTCATTGAAAATTTAGATGACAGTTTTTATTAACCATCATGAGATCAGGATTTAAGAGACAAGAATTAAACTCAAGATTTAACGCCGGTCCTGTTTCCTAAAATCTGCCGCCGACATTCCGGTATAACGTTTAAAAAAACGATGGAATGACGACTTACTGTTAAATCCTGATTCCAGCAAAATATCCAGTATCGTCATATCGGCATTGTTTTTATCCAATAGCATTTGCTTGGCTTTATTAACGCGATACTCATTAACAAACTCGAAAAAATTCGTCTCGAAGTGCTTGTTAATAATGCTTGATACTTCGCGATAATGAATACCGACGTGCTTTGAAAATTCTTCAATATTTAAATTTTGTGTTAAATACAATTGCTGGTCTTCCATGGTTCGACGAATTTTTTCAATCACCTCTTGCGAAATGTCAGCGTCCGGTGCTGCTTCTTTTTTATCAGGCTTTTCACGGGTAACCAGCAATTCATGTGCGTATAACACGCTGTAAATAAACAGCGCATTGACTAACAAGAACGTAATGTAGTTATCGGCAATACCAAACGTATCCGCTAACTGAATGCCAATTGACTGGCCCAGTACATGCACGACTAATGACCAGCTCCAATTCAATGCGAACCCCAGTGTTAACAACAATATCCATAAGGGTGCTTGCAAGCTGAACGTGGAATAAAATTCCTTTAATTGTTGCTTGTAACGGAAAACCGCCCATGCGGCAGACATGGCATACACAACCGGCAATATTTTCAAATAGTGCCAAAAAATATTCGTGAGTTGTGCACTGGTTTCAGTGTGGCTACCGGCTACAAAACGCAACCGGTCCGAGTCCAATCCGGCACCCAGAATCAAACCAACGATGACAACTCCCTGCAAACCATGAATAACAATATCCTTGCGCCATTGCGATTCTGCACGAGTAATGGCAACCACATAAAAATATAAACACACACTTTTACCCACGACCGCTGTCGCCAGCACGATGGATAAAAACAATTTGGCGATGGCGGATTCATTCGAGATGTAATCGTTCCATAACAATAAATTGCATAATGCCGTTACACCCACGCCTATAAAAAAACCATTTAACCAATAGGTGGCTATCGTTTTTTGTTTGGAGAGCACCCACTGGAAAATCACCAGCAATAAACTCACGGCCAGCGTGAGTACCAGAATCAAATCATGGATATTAAATAGGGGGGTTTTCATTATTATGTGGTGATACCCTTAATACAAAAATAAAAAGTTAATTGAAAAATAAAAGGTTAATAAAAAAATACCTGTTCTCCCTGCGGCCCATTGCCATAACCCGTGACTGTTACAGACCGCCGGGCCTCGTCCACAGCGAATGGATATTTTTTATAAAGACTGGCCGTTTTTACCACACCGGCTTCAGGGGCTTGCATTGTTGTGACAGCACTCAATAACCCCAGGCGAAACACTTCCAGATCTTTCACGCGTGCCACATAGTTATCATAGGCCGGGCTCGCTACTTCCACTAAAATTTTTCCCACCGGATTATAGGGATTCATTACATAATGAAGTGCAGCAGGCCTCTTCACTATGGTTTGTGGTGCTTCCCTATTTTCCCAGGCGGACTCAAATTCATTGACAGGAACATCGACTTGATCCAACAATCTCTTGAGCCTGTCAGCAATCCGATTACTGGTGTCTTGCTTTTTCAACAGCAATTTCGCTGCAAATCGTTCAGCCGGTTTGTCAGACAGTTCATCCAGCTGAAGGTAACCCGTATTTCCAAAAACCCATTCCCCCGCGATGCTGCGATACAAGGACAATTCCGCTTCCGTAAATGGTTGGTTTAATAAATCAGGTATAGCAGCATCCAATGTGCTCGCATCCTGTTTACGCAAAAAGAAATTTATCCATGCAAAATTATTTTTAATAGCCGCCACAGCAACCATCTTCCCGATTAGCGTATCGGTATTCGCCAACACCATGCGCCAAAAATACAAATCCTGGTTCGCCAGCAGTTTAAAAGCATTCGCATCGCCCGTTGCAAACGCACGCATAAATACCAACCGCTGGGCTTTTATCACATCACCATAATTGGGCAACGGCAATCGAATATCCAATACGGAAAGTTCCAGCCACGCAGAGTGTGTTATCAACGTGTGATAACGTTTTTCCAACCATTGCCCAGACGTTTGCTCAGCGGCAATTTCTGCGGATTTTTTTTCAATAGCATCAATACACTCAGGGTTGATTTGCTTACAGTGCTCAAGGGATTCATTCATCACCGTTGATAATTGTTGCTGCAGGTTATAACGCGGCTGCGGATAATTCAGGTTTTCCTTTGAATCCTCTTTTATTGCCTCACTTGCCCAGCGAATACGTTCAAGCCCTACCACAACCGGGTCAGACGCTTCTTCAACATCAAAACCCAACAAATAAATATAGCCATTATCGTTGTCGGGCACTGGTGCCCGGTTATCCCACGCCTCCTGGAATTCAATCGCGGCGGCCGATGGTGGCTGATCTTTTATATTGATGCCAACGAAGACGCCAATAACCAGCAATAGTAAAATTACCAGTCCCGCAGCCAATTTCATCAGTCCTTTCAATAAAACGTTCATGTTCATTCGTTTCCTTAATTGTCATCACTAGTGGATATAAAAAGATAAGCACCAATCTTAATCATTATTCAAAACATTGCCACACTGCTGTATGGAATCTTGAAAACCTGCACCCGGTTCATAAACATCGCTTGCTACTACTTACGTAAATACATACACTAAAACATATATACGAAAAACCATATATACAAAAGCATACACAATGACAAATACAACGATGTTGCTGATTACCCCGGACTCTCTATGCAAAACCCTTTCTGATCCTACCCGTGCGCGTATTACGCTGCTGGTCTTGCGTGAGAAAGAGCTTTGTGTGTGCGAACTCACCTGCGCGCTCGATGAAATCCAACCCAAAATTTCGCGTCATCTGGCGCTACTACGCGAATCCGGTTTGTTGGCTGATCGCCGTAAAGGGCAGTGGGTGTATTACCGGTTACATCCAGACCTGCCCAACTGGGTAAACAAAATGCTCAAAACCATGTTGGATGCCAATCAGGATTGGCTGGAAGAAAATCACCGTCGCCTGTGTGACATGGAAGATCGGCCCAATCGTTGTTGTTAATGATTAATTAGCGAGACAAACATGAAAAAAATCAAAATCGGTATTAATGGATTTGGCCGCATCGGTCGCTTGGCATTGCGCGCGAGTTGGCAATGGCCGGAATTTGAGTTTGTGCAAATCAACGATCCAGCGGGTGATGCTGCTACCTTTGCGCATTTAATAAAATTCGATTCAGTGCAAGGCCAGTGGGCGCCTGACACCGGTGCTGAGGAGAATGCAATTTATATTGATGGCACAGCCATAAAATTCATGCGCAATAAAAGTATTGCCGAAACCGATTGGAGCGGTTGTGATGTGGTGATTGAAGCCAGCGGCAAAATGCGCGAAGTAAATTTACTGCAAGCCTATTTGGAACAAGGAGTAAAACGCGTGGTGGTGAGCGCGCCGGTAAAAGAACCGGGTGTATTGAATGTTGTTATGGGTGTGAATCATCAGCTGTTTGATCCCGTGCAACATCGCCTTATTACCGCCGCGTCTTGCACCACGAATTGTTTGGCGCCGGTGGTTAAAGTGATTCACGAACAGCTCGGCATTAAACACGGTGCTATCACCACCATCCACGATTTAACCAATACGCAATCGATTCTTGATCAACCCCATAAAGATTTACGACGCGCACGCGCGTCCCATTCCAATTTAATTCCCACCAGCACTGGCTCTGCCACCGCGATTGCCGAAATATTCCCGGAATTGCGCGGAAAATTAAATGGCCACGCCGTGCGTGTGCCGCTCGCAACCGGTTCGCTCACGGATTGCGTATTTGAAGTCAGTCGCGCTACCAATGCGGATGAAGTAAACCGCTTATTAAAAACGGCGAGTGAAACCTATTTAAAAAATATTCTGGGCTACGAAACTCGTCCATTGGTTTCGAGCGATTTTTGCGGCAACCCTTTGTCATCAATTGTTGATGCGCTTTCCACGATGGTGGTTAACGATACATTGGTAAAAATTTATGCGTGGTATGACAACGAGTGGGGGTATGCGAATCGCACGGCGGAATTGGCGAAATTGGTGGGATTGGCGGATTGATGTAGCTGGCGGTTGGGCATCGCTACGCTCAGCCTGCGCGGCCCGTAACCGACGGAGCACCTTGAAGATAATATGAACAACTCCTCGGCAATCAAACAATACGCCATCGTCACTGGAAATTATTGGGCGTTTACGTTAACCGACGGCGCGTTGCGTATGTTGGTGGTATTGCATTTCCATCAGCTGGGTTATTCACCGCTCGCTATCGCCAGTTTATTTTTGTTTTATGAATTCTTTGGTGTGATTACCAATTTATTGGGGGGATATTTAGGGGCGCGCATCGGTTTGAATCGCACTATGAATATTGGACTGGGGCTGCAAGTATTTGCACTCGCATTGCTAGCGGTACCTACGCACTGGTTGAGCGTGCCCTTGGTCATGGGCGCGCAAGCGCTTTCCGGCATCGCCAAGGATTTGAACAAAATGAGTGCAAAAAGTGCGATCAAACAATTAGTCACCGCCGAGCAGCAAGGCCGTTTATTTAAATGGGTTGCGTTGCTCACTGGCTCGAAGAACGCGCTGAAAGGTGTGGGATTTTTTCTTGGTGGTATATTGCTGGCATGGGTTGGATTTAAAACGTCAGTATTACTCATGGCCAGTATCCTGGCGCTGGTCTGGATCGCCAGCCTCTTACTATTGCAGAAGGATTTAGGCAAAGCGAAAAATAAACCCAAATTTACCGAACTGTTTTCACAAAGTCGTGCAATTAATTTTTTGTCCGCCGCACGTTTGTTTTTGTTTGGCGCGCGCGATATTTGGTTCGTTGTTGCATTACCGGTGTTTTTGAGCAGTCAATTGCAATGGAATTTTTGGCAGACAGGCGGCTTCCTGGCGAGTTGGGTTATCGGTTACGGGATTGTCCAATCCGCCGTGCCCATTATTTTGCGCCACCAAACCCCTGCGGCACCCGACGGAAAAACTGCGTTGTTGTGGGCATCCCTACTGACGTTGCTGACGGCTGGCCTCGCATTTTCGCTCACCTTACCACTGCCCATCGACATAATATTGATCAGCGGATTAATTCTTTTTGGTGTTGTGTTTGCAATAAATTCATCGCTGCATTCCTATTTAATTGTTAGCTATGCCAGGGATGATGGTGTGTCGCTCGACGTCGGCTTTTATTACATGGCCAATGCATCAGGACGACTTATCGGCACGTTGTTATCTGGCTATCTTTACCAGCTGGGCGGCATGCCGTTATGCCTTTGGGGCAGTGCGCTCTTTTTGTTATTGGTCGTTGTTATTTCTATCGGCCTGCCCGGCGCGCAGCGCGAGCAATGTCGTTAATGCGGATAGCCTTCTATGAATCAATGTAAAACCCATTGCACTTCAGCCGCCGAATTATTGAATCGCGGCTGTTTTTGTAAAACATTGGATCGCGACCAATTGTTGGCAAATTTGCGCAAGCAAGCACTGCCCGATGAAGTCTTGCAACATCACGAGCAGTTGTTCTCCCACACAGCAGTGTTTATTTCGCCTGCGCAATGGCAACAATTGCGCGAACTGGTGCAAGCCGTTACGCGTGTAACCGGATTATCCGGCTACCGACAATTGGCGCTGGCCAACGCTCCCGCTATTGCCCGTCGAGCCAGCGCAACCGCTGGTGTTTTTATGGGATTTGATTTTCACCTGAGCGATGCGGGCCCCCAAATTATTGAAATAAATACCAATGCCGGTGGCGGCTTTCTCAATGCGGCGTTGCTCAGTGCGCAAACCGCTTGTTGTAATGCGAATGGCAGCGCGCCTGCGCAGGTGCAGCCGCAACTGGATGCGGAATTCGTTGCCATGTTCAGGCGCGAATGGCAACTGGCGCGTGGCGATAGTCCGCTGCGTGTTATCGCGATTGTGGATGAAAACCCACGCGCGCAATTTTTATATCCGGAGTTCTTGATTGCGCAAAATCTGTTGCAAGGCGCTGGTATCAAAACATTGATTGTGGATTCATCGGAACTGGAATTTAGTCACCGGCAATTGCGCTACAAGGAGCAGGTCATCGACCTGGTTTACAACCGTTTGACGGATTTTTCGCTCAGCCACGCTGGCAATAATGCGTTGCGCGTGGCCTACGAACAAAACGCGGTTGTGCTCACACCAGACCCTTTTCATCATGCTATTTATGCCGATAAACGTAACCTGGCACTGTTAAGTGATGCAACGCAATTAGCTGCAGCAGGCGCAACCGCGGCAGATATAAATACCCTCGTCGCTGGTGTTCCCCAAACCTTCTTGGTCACCGCTGGCAACGCGGAACAGCTGTGGCAAAGGCGCAAACATTTATTTTTTAAACCGTCAGTAGGTTACGGCAGCAAAGCGGCGTATCGCGGTGACAAAATTACCAAACGTGTATGGGAGGATATTTTGCGTGGCGATTATGTTGCACAGCAACAAGTGCCGCCCAGCGAGCGCGGCATTATGGTCGATGACCAGAAACAACACTTAAAAATGGATATCCGCGCTTATGTGTATGCCGGTGAAATCCAATTAGTAGCAGCGCGTTTGTATCAAGGGCAAACCACCAACTTCCGCACCCAGGGCGGTGGCTTTGCGCCGGTGTTTGTGGCGGCGTGAGCCGCCCCAACTTTCCCATACCTATCCTTTAATACCCGTATTCATTTTTCCAAATAAACCAGTCTTCTCATTAATACCCACAACGCGCGATGCATTTCCGAGTCCTTTCCATTTTTTCCAGTCATTATCTTGCAACAAATTGGTAAAACTTTTGCAAGATGTAGGCTCGCTGCATTTTCAAGCAGAGAAATCGCGTCAAGAACCCCGAAAAACGATTGGTGATGCGACAAAGGCCTGTGCTGTTTTTACAAGCCTTGTAAAAAAATTTTTGAATATTGTTAAAAGGTATTTCAGGTTTATTTTTTAGGCCCACTTTCAATAAGGAAACTTTATGAAAGTCCTTTTTCTTACGTCTAGCCCCGGTTATGGCCACACCCGCGCTGCGGAAGCGATTGGCATCCGGTTACAGGAAGAATATCCACACATAGAAACACGTTTTCTTGATGTGACCGAATTACTAGATCCCCAGGCGAGCGCCGCCTTGCAAGACGGCTATTTGCGCATGACCGCCGAGCATCCGGAGCTTTATCAAAAGCTGTATAACCTCGACAATAATTTATATCGCCAGCTCGCCGGTAAAACACCGGCTGATCAAGTGCTGATTGATTTTTTAACCGAACAACAGCGGCGTTCTTACCCGGAAGAATTTGAACGATCAATTTTTTCGTTACCCGCCGCGTACAAAAATCTGGATGGTGCGTTACTGAATACATTGATCAACGGTATTTGTAATCGCCATAAAACGCCAGCAGGGCGGTTGTTATTACACGGGTTACTGGGGCTTATTTTCCGCATATTGTCATCACGCCTGAAAAAATTTGTAACGGATTATGCGCCTGATTGTATTGTGGCGACGCAGATGTATCCCAACGCATTACTCTCGCGGTATATCCAAAAAGGCGTGATCACACAACCAATCATTGGTGTGCTCACCGATTACGGTGCGCACGGTGTGTGGGTGCGCGATACTACCTCGCTGTATTGTGCAGGTCATCAGGATGTGGCCGAGTCATTACGCAAGCAGGGTGTTGCGCAACAGCGCATTCGCGTGACCGGCATTCCATTAATGCCGGGTTTTGAAAACCTTCCCAGCCAGGAGCAAGCACGGCAAACGCTCGGCCTTGCTAATAATCCAACGATTTTATTAACCGGTGGCCAGTGCGGCATTGGTGTTATCGACGCATTACAACAATTGCTGGAAGACTCGCGCCACCAATACCAACTATTGGTAACGGCTGGCGAGCATTCCGCTGAGCGTGAAAAATTAAAACAGTTAGCGGAACGTTATCGCCATCGCTTTCATTTATTTGGATGGCGCAGTGATATGCGCGATTTATTTTGCGCTGCTGATATGGTCGTCGGTAAACCCGGTGGCCTCACCGTGAGTGAAGCGCTCGCTTGCGGCAAACCCTTTATTGCAACCTGCTGCCTGGGCGGACAGGAAATGCATAACGTTAATTTTTTACAGCGTCGAAACGCCGGGCTCTATGTGAAATTGCCGGAACTGGCCAGTGTATTGTCGACTTTATTCAGTGATTCAACCGGCTTGAAAAAAATGGCAACCAATGCGCGTCTGGTGGGGCACCCCCATGCGGCGACCGGCGTTGTTATGGAAATTGAGCGGTTAATGAATTTAAAAAAATATGCGACGCATTCTTTCGCCAGCACACGGAACTAAAACATGGCCAGTGGATTATTTTATCAATGCATGAGTTGGTACGACGCCTGGTGGCGACGCAAGCATAAGGTTGAACGATTCGATGAGCTGATCAGTTTTTCGTTTGAATCTTTTTCGGGTGAGCGGCGGGTGATGAATGATGGCACCTGGATAGAGCCGGGTGATCCGTTGGCAATTCTCCATTTTAATCGCGAATGTTTTTCCGGTCCTTTACATCAAACACGACATCAAACACGCGATTACATGCGCAATGCATTGCGCTTTCGTAAATTAATTATTACATCGCTGTCGCGTTTGGCGATGGATGTTAACAACCACGAAAAATTAATGCAGGTAAAAGCATTTCACGGTATTAGTTGGCTGCCCCCCCATGGTGAAAAGTTCGGGTTTTTAATTGAGCAGCTGCCGGATTCAGCATTAACGCGCGCGCGAAAATTTTATTTTCGGTTGTTGTTAAAAGCTTTTTTTCCACAAGTGGCAGAGCGAGAAAACAAACGCATCCAACCTCATGCTTATTGGCTGACACGGCAAAATTTGCTGAAACATTTTCCCAGGGAATCCATCAACCATGAAATTCAACCTGATCAATAATAATTTATTCCAGACCAGTACCGGTTTGCCATCGCCCGTTCGTTCGACACGTGCATTAACGTCAGCCAGCGATGTGATTTGCCTGACGTTTGATGACGGGCCCGATCCGGTTTATACCCCGGCCATGTTGGATATCCTGGCCGCGTATAACGTTAAAGCCACTTTTTTTGTACTGGGTGAAGCGGCTGAAAAATTTTCCCATTTGGTGGGGCGCATTGCGGCGGAAGGTCACAGCATTGGCAACCATACCTTTAGCCATCCCAATCCCTGGTTTGCATCGCGCGAGGACGCCAAACGCGAAATCACCAGAACTTCCCTGATCATTGAACAAATCACCGGCAAGCAGCCGCGCTGGTTTCGTCCGCCTTATGGCCGCTTGGGGTTTGCGCTTCAACAACAAACACTGCTGGATAATATGACCACCGTGTTGTGGAGCCGCAGCATTATTGATTGGGGTTTACTCGGCAATCCCACCGGAATCCGCAATCGCCTTAACCGTATCAGCGCCGGCGATATAGTGCTAATGCACGATGGCCAGCGAAAACACAATCGCCCCGACAATTTGCTGCGCTATTTACCGGGCTTTCTAGCGGCGTTACCGGGCAAGGGTTTACGACCTTGTGGCCTCGACCAATTCTGAGTATTGGACGGTACCGTGCTAACTCGACAGTGATAACTTGTTGCCTCGCGGAGAGACAATGACGTAGCAGCGATGATTTTTTTGCGGTGGCAATCAATCCACCTTCGCAACCGCCAGCACATGGCTTATTGAATTCCCATCCCAATAAAACTGGTAATGGCCTGCCTGGATAGCAGGTGGAATTACCGCGTTGGGGCGCAATGCGGCAATACATTCTCCCCCGGCATGGCGAACGGACTGGTACAGAATTCCCATTTCATTTTGCGTTTTTAGTTGCCGCCCGATGGCTTGGGCATACGTAAAACTGTCGGAATTGTGCACTTGCGGATCAGCACGGACATCGACCAATTCGGCATTCACCTCGCAGGTGTAGCAGCGCATGGTAAGTATTTGCGGGGGCTCATTGGTGGTTCGTAAAAAGCGCGCGCGGCTGAAACGCGATTCTGTCATCGCCGTTTCCAGACTCAAACCTGCGTAATAGATGCCGAAGCTGCCGTCCGTAAAACGGCTGGCGATACCCGTGTGCGTAAAGGCCGCCATAATTGCAGTAGTTCCTGGCCCGCTTACACGGTCTTCGGGAGCAACCAACCGGATATTCCCGGCTTCATCCTGCAAGCGGTGGTTAGTCAGGCTTTCCAGCGCATAGGCTGCCTCAAGCTCCGCCGGGTCGAGCAGGTTTTCAAACAATGCGATAGGTGGAAAATGGCTGGGAATCAGGCGATAAGTCGCGTTCCTGACGGCGGTTCTATACATAAACCTCTCCGCGCCAGCCATCCAGATAACGGCGCACATCGACCAAATCCACTATGCGGCCACCCAGCATCCGCTCCAACGCCGACGTGCCGCCAAAGTCGCGGTTAGGTTTACGCACCCAGTTTTTCCATTGGACTGGATCGGAAAATAGCAGCTGTACCGCTTTGTAAATACCGGCGAGGTAAGACAATCGCTCCAGAGTGTCTTTACCCAATTTAATCGGTTCGCCAGCGGCCAATTTTTGTTTCCAATTGTGCAATGTTGTGCGAGTTCCAAGCCCTGCGAGGGTACAACGTTGCTCATCGGTGAGTTGCCACTCATCGGCAATCCCAAAAAAAAGTTTTACCGCAACGCGACTCATCGTTGCATTATCGACCAGGGGAATGGGTTGCGCTGCTTTCACAATCAGCTCCTTTATTAACACATAACTTAATACTATGTTCAAAAATGAACATAATCAATTTTTTAATTCTGAAATGAACAAATTCGTTAATACCGATATGAGTGAAAAGGGTTTGCTGATTACAACTGCTGCATTAAGCTTGCTGCACGAGTCTTAAAAAAACGATCACCCATGCCAAAACCCGCCCACATTTTTGTAATGTTGACTCTTTGCCTCTGGTTGTTTGGCAACTGGATGGGTGTGCATGGGCATTTTTGTTTTGACGGCCAGGAACCACCGGTTTCTGTGCATATGCATCTGGATGCACACGGCTCCCAGGATCATCACCCCGATGAAGTTCACCAGGATGCAGATGTAGATCTTTTGCAGTTGGTTATCGCCAAAATTAGCAAGATAGAGCTGGGCTTTTTGTTGTTGATGGTTGTGGCACTGCTGATAGCAACACACCGGCAACGCGTTTTTATCCCACTGTATTCACGTCTTGTCCCTTCTACCTGCCCCTTTGCGCATCCACCTTTGCGCGCACCACCTTTCACTGCCTGATTATTCTTCCCTGTGAACTGCCCATGCAGTTCTGATGAATAACTTTGTGCTGAACAAGCACCCAATTTAAGAAAAGCGGGCAGGATTTGCTATGAAATGCTTTTTATCTGCATTGGTTGTACTAACCAGTGTGTCTATTGCCTGCGCCTCTGCGCAGGAGATCAACCTGCAGCAGGCGCTCAGCCTCAGCTTGCAACAAAACCCGCAATTAGCCGGGTACCAATTTCGCCGCGCCGCGCTGGCAGGTGAGCAAACCACGGCCGGCTTGCGACCCGAGACCCGCCTCCAGTTTGAGGCGGAAAACCTCGCCGGATCGGGAAATTACCAAGGTACAGATGCAGCCGAAATCACCCTGTCGTTTGCTTCAGTGATTGAACTCGGCGGCCAGCGCGATAGTCGTCTGGCAGTTGCGACCGCGCGCCAGCAACAACTGGCGAGTGAGCAGCGTGTCGCCTTGCTGGATCTGGTCGCCGCAGTGAATTATCGCTTTATCGCGCTGCTCGCCGCACAGGAACAAGTGCATCTGGAAGAGGAAGCGCAGCAGTTGGCGCAACGGTTGGTCGATAGCCTGATCAAACGCGTGCAAGCCGGCAGCACTCCGCAGGCAGAATTGATGCGTGCCCGGGCGGCTTTGGCGCGCACGGAAATTGCGCTGGAGAAATCCCGCCAGAAAGCCCATGAAGAAGCGCTGCAATTAAGCGCTTACTGGGCGGATTCCACCCCGGATTTCACCCGCGCTCGCGGCGATTTATTTGCCATGACCGATGCGGAACACGCGGGCACTGAAACCCTCGCCAACTGGCAAACCCGCCTTGCCCAAAACCCGGACCTGGCATTGTTAGGCGATGAAACCCGCCTGCGCGCCGCCGAGTTACGTAAAGCGGAAGCCGAAGGCAAATTCGCATTGGGCTGGAATGCCGGCGTGCGCCAGTTGCAGGAAAGCAGCGATACTGCCTTGGTATTAGGGTTGAGCGTGCCCTTGGCCAATGGCAAGCGCGCAACCGGCGCGATCCAAACCGCCCGCGCGGAACAGGATGCTGCCCGGTTTGCCGAAGATAGCGCCAAATCCCGCCTCGAAACGCGCTTGAATCAAACCTTCACTGCTCACCGGCAAGCCCGGAGCGAAGTGCAAAGCCTGCGCGAGCGAATCTTACCGTTGATGCAGGATGCTAGCCGCGCCACTGCCAATGCCTTTGAGCAAGGGCGTTACAGCTCGCTCGAACTGGCCATGGCCCAGCGCGAATTGCTGGATACCCGCGCCGAATTGATCAATGCCGCCCTGCGCGCCCACGAAACCCGAATTGAACTGGAGCGGTTGACTGCTTCTGCCCCGTCGACTGCATCGGAGCCAACACCATGAATTTCAAAACCATTAATTTCAATACCATGAATCTGTTTATAAAAACCTTATTACTGGCTATCAGCCTTAGCGTTACCACACCGTTGCTCGCCCATAGCGACCATGACCACGGCCATGGTGAAGAAGAGGAACATGAAGAACCCGAATTCGAAAAAGGCCCGCACAATGGCCGCTTGTTAGAGAAGGGTGACTTTGCCGTTGAATTGGCGATTTTCGAGCAAGGCGTACCACCGGAATACCGTGCCTGGGCCACGCTCGATGGTAAAGCCATCAAACCTAGCGACTGGAAACTGGAGGTCAAACTCACTCGCCTCGGCGGTAAAACCGACAGCTTCCGCTTTGCGCCGCAGCAGGATTTTTTGCGCGGGCAGGGCGTCGTGGAAGAACCGCATTCCTTTGATGTCAGCGTCACCGCCACCCACGGCAAAGAGCGCTATCACTGGGATTTCGACTCCTACGAAGGCCGCCTTGAATTGCCTGCGAAACTGGCCAAGGCATCGGGCTTAACCACCGCCATCGCCGACAAAGGCGTATTGCAGGAGCGCATCAAACTCTACGGCAATATCGTCGCGGACCCGCTACGCCTGAGCCATATCCAGGCGCGCTATCCCGGCCTGATCCGCTCGGTAAAACCCACCATCGGCATGCGTGTGAAAGCCGGTGAGGTGTTGGCGACGGTGGAGTCCAATGAAAGCCTGCGCGAATACCCACTGCTATCACCTATCGACGGAACCGTAGTAGAACGCCACGCAAATGCGGGTGAATTCAGCGCGGATCGCGTGCTCTTTAGCATCCTCGATGAACGCGTGCTTGAGTTGCACCTGCAAGCCTTCCCCACTGATGCCGCCAAAGTTAAAAACGGCCAAGCCATCGAGATCAGCGCCAATGGCCAAACCGCCAACACCAAAATTGAATACATCACCCCACGCCATGGCGACACCCCAACGCTGGAAGTCCACGCGCCGGTGGACAACAGCGCGGGCAATTGGGTGCCCAACCAGGCGGTAGAAGGCTGGGTGGATATTGCTGAAACCCCGGTTGCCGTGCGCGTGGAAAATCGTGCGCTGCAAAGTTTCCGCGACTGGCAGGTGGTGTTTATCAAAGTAAAGAATACTTACGAAATTCGCCCGCTCGAATTGGGCCGCAGCGATGGCATCTATACCGAAGTGCTCGGTGGTTTAACTGCGGGCGATGAATACGTGGTGGAAAACGCCTATGTTCTGAAAGCCGACCTGGAGAAATCCGGAGCGAGCCATGATCACTAGGAGGCGCAACCATGATTGATGCAATCCTGCACACCGCCATTGCGCGACGCTGGCTGGTGCTCGCCGGTGTCGCGGCGCTGGTGATTCTCGGCCTGTGGAATTACCAACGGCTGCCGATTGATGCCGTGCCCGACATCACCAACGTCCAGGTGCAAATCAACACCGAAGCGCCCGGCTACTCGCCACTGGAAACCGAACAGCGCATTACTTATCCGGTGGAAACCGCGCTCGCCGGTTTGCCCAAACTGTCTTACACCCGCTCGATTTCGCGTTACGGTCTATCGCAAGTCACCGTGGTGTTTGAAGAAGGCACGGATATTTATTTTGCTCGCAATTTAATTAACGAACGCATCGGGCAAATTAAATCCAACCTTCCGGAAAATATTTCACCGACCATGGGACCAATCGCCACCGGCCTCGGCGAAATATTTATGTACACCGTGGAAGCGAAAGACGCCCAACAAAAAAATGGAAAGCAGTTTGATGCGATGGCATTGCGTGAATTACAGGATTGGGTCATCCGCCCGCAATTAATGCAAGTGAAAGGCGTGGTGGAAATTAACGCGATTGGCGGTTACACGCGGCAATATCACATCACCCCCGACCCGGTGAAATTATTGCAATGGCAATTAAGTTTCGAAGACATCATCAACGCGCTTAACGTTAACAACAATAATCGCGGTGCCGGTTATATCGAACGCAATGGCCAGCAATTATTGGTGCGAACACCAGGACAGCTCAGTGATATTAGCGATATCGAAAATGTGATTGTCAGCAATCGCACCGGGGTAAAAGTACGCATCAGTGATCTCGCGCAAGTTGCCATCGGCAAAGAACTGCGCACCGGCGCGGCCACCCAAAACGGGCGCGAAACGGTGTTGGGTACCGCCATGATGTTGATGGACGAAAACTCGCGCACCGTTGCACGCGCACTGGCAATAAAACTGGAAGAAATTAATCGTTCGCTGCCCGATGGTGTCACTGCAACCGCTGTTTATGACCGCACGCAACTGGTTGATAAAACCATTGATACCGTGCAAAAAAATCTGCTGGAAGGCGCGTTGCTAGTAATCGCGGTGTTATTTTTATTGCTTGGCAATTTGCGCGCGGCATTAATTACCGCTGCTGTTATTCCCATTGCGATGTTGATGACAATTACTGGCATGGTAGAAGCGGGTGTCTCCGCCAATTTAATGAGCCTCGGCGCCTTGGATTTTGGTTTAATTGTGGATGGTGCGGTGATCATTGTTGAAAACTGTATTCGCCGTTTGGGCGAGGCACAGCGCAATGGTATGTTAACAATCAAAGATCGCCTGCAACTTGCCTATGAAGCTACCGCTGAAGTCATTCGCCCGAGTTTATTTGGTGTAGGAATTATTACGCTGGTGTATTTGCCCATTTTCACACTCACCGGTGTGGAAGGAAAAATGTTTCACCCTATGGCAATTACGGTGGTGATCGCGCTCACCGCTGCATTGATTTTGTCGATGACATTTGTACCGGCGGCCATTGCGCTATTAATGAACGGCAAAATTGCCGAACATGAAAATCGCGTCATGCGCTGGGCCAAAGAACGCTATCAGCCGCTGTTGGCATCCGCCTTACATTACAA
>DATJLF010000051.1:0-4024 GCA_035490715.1 Cellvibrio sp. | reverse complement strand
CGAACCGACGAACCGACGAACCGACGAACCGACGAACCGACGAAAATATTCTCGAACGAGGCTTTTACCACAAACTATGTTCAATCAAATATTGGCGGACACTTCTATAAGTGTCTCAGATCTTAAAAAGAACCCCATGGGCGTGCTGGAAGCTGGTTCTCCGGTGGCTGTATTGCACCACAACAAACCGGCTTACTATTGTGTGCCTAGCAATGTCTGGGAAGCCATTATCGAGCAGCTTGAAGATATGGAATTAAAAGCATTGGTAGAAAAACGCGAGTCACGCCCTGGGAGAACATTCACCAGGGTAAATATTGATGATCTATGAAATAGATTTCGACGATGACGCATTAAAAGAATGGAAGAAGCTACCACAACAAATTAAGGAGCAGCTCAAAAAAAAGCTGAAGGAACGGCAAATAAATCCTAAAGTGCCAAAAGATAAACTGTCAGGCATGAAGGATGTATATAAAATAAAATTACGGTCAGCCGGATATCGTTTGGCTTATAGGGTTGACGATAACCGCATCATAATTACCGTAATTGTTGTGGGCAAAAGGGAAAAAGATTTAGTTTACAAAATGTTACATGATAGAGCGAAGTAACTTGATAAACCCGGCTTTGCCGGGTTTATCTTTTATAGAGAGCCTGCAAATAATTCTACACCGCATAAGATAAGGGGAGCAAAACAGCACTCCCCTACCAGTTCATATTAATTAAAAGCTTTAACAACCAAAGAATCGGAATGAGAAGCGCTATTGCAATAATGAACTTGGTGCTCCGCGACGACTTATTCAGAAATGGTAATTCTCAACGAAAACTGACCGGCTAATTAATAATATTTTTATTTTTAATAGGTTACTAAGATTGTCTAATTTTTATCTTGCTTTTTATGGCACGAATTACAAAAAGGAACCTCCTTGCCATTAACTTTATACCAAAAGCGCTTATCCTTAATATTGAGGAATTTTCCGCAAGATCCGCAATTATGCAGATCCGGACTATTGCAGTATATAAATGTTCCGACAATCATCACTGTAAAAGTAATCAAAATCAAAACCAGATTAATTGCTTCCTCATTCATAAATTTAGCTCATTATAAACACGAAGATCAGCCACCGAATTAATTACAACATTCCCTACCTTACAAAGATTGAACTTGATAATCAAACTTTCACCTCGATTTTTCTAGCCTCATAAACCCTATAATCTTTAATTTCGTATTCTGCCTTTCGAGGATTACCAGCAGTATCAATGTATTCCAATTCAAATCTTTCAATATCGGCCCCACTCAACGATTCAATATCGAACTGTACAACAATTTTATCTCCGGTTCGGATCAGATATTTACCATCGTATTCGGCTTTTATGCCATGCGGAATCGAAACAATTTTTATATCCTTTGCTTGACCTTTGATACATTCCAAATCGACTTGGGCTACAGTTTCCAGCAGAAATGCATGCGAATACTTCCCCTCGAATTCCACAAGTTTCGATTCTTCCTCATCTTGCATCCGTTTCTGCATTTCCGCCAATGCCGCTTTTGCCATAGTTTCGTTAGATGCTGCTTGCCTATCAGATTGTTCAACCAATTGTTTAGTGGCCTCCACTTGCAATTTCAGTTCTCTTTGCTGAGCCTTCAACGCATCTGTATTAAGCTGCAACTCTTTCCCCTGCTGTATATAACCGGCAACAAGCCAAATAAACGCTAATGGAGCTGCAAAGCCAGCAGTAAAATCGCCTAGCTCATTCAGTGTCAAACCTGGTAGTTCGCCACGTCGAATGTAAAGCAAAGTAGCAAAAAGCAAAACTAATAATACGGTGAGAATGGTGGCAACGATGGTGGGCTTTTTCATTGTACTTCCTTGGTTTAGTTTATTTTAGGTCGTTAATGTTCCTACATCGCAATCACCGGATCAAGTAGTCCAATCAATTCATCAGCACTGCCTTTCTGGCCATTAAATGCCCCTGATTGGTTCGGCGCTTGGGTATTCATCGGCGAACCATTATCGGTGTAAGGATGTGTGTGCGATGAAGCTGTATTCGCCACGTCCGCCACCACCTGAATTAAATCACTGAGTATCTGCAACACGTTCACCGATTCACTGCCCAACCACACCTTGCCACCGTCCTTAACTTTTATCAGCTGTTTGGTCACCGCCAATGAATCAACAATGTTCCCTATCCGTTGTTTCAGGTCACGCCCGATTTTGGTGTTTTGATCACTGGCGGTGGTGATGTTGAGGTTATCCACGGCAGTCACATTCACCGTGCCCGCGCTTGACAGTTTTAGCGCACCAAGGGCTTCAATCACTTTTGCACCCAGCACCTGTTCCGTGCTGTTGTGTTTTACCTGGGAGTAAAACTCCTGGGCGATAACGGTGCTGCTGTAGCATTCCAGGGCGTGGTGCAGGCAGTCATCATAGATGTCCGCGTCCGTGCAGCGGTGCCAGTTACCGGCGCCGTCTGCGCGTTGGTAAACACCGGGCGCCGCCTGGTGAACCAATTCGCCAGGCTCCACCGGTGGCAGGCTTACCCCCTCGCCCAGTACCGTACGGATAAATGGCCGGTCTGGTAGGCCATAGGCAAAGGCCAGTTCGACAATCGTGCCTGGCTCCGGGAAACCATACATACCCCGTTCAAGGCCAGCCGATTGCACAGGCAGTGGCACGGCGCGAAACAGCGGCGCCAGGTCATCGGGTTGGCCGTCGGGCTTCAGCACCGCCACGTCAACCGCGTAGCGGGGGCGAAAGCGTTCACCCAGGGCGCTAACCCTCACCGGGTCGCTAATCGCCTCCACGCGCCCCAGGATGGGCAGGTGGAGGCGTGCAAACAATTCCGGGTGGTTGCGTTCGGTTATACGCTTGATCTGTTCGTCCATCGGGTGCCCCAGGGGTTGTTGTTCCAGGTGTACCTGGGTCACGATATCGCCGCTCACCAGGTGCGCCCCTGGGCGCAGTTTTGGCACAGCGGGAATGCGCGCTTTGTTGGCCACACCGGTGCTGGCCATCCACTCGCTCGGCAATTCGATCGTGCGGCCCGCCCAGAAGCTATCCGCCCAACTCCCAACAAACACCTTGCCATCACCTTGTTGTTGCCACAGGCATTCACGTATCAATCAGGGGATCACGCCAAACCACATGAACCATGAGTTAACTTACTTGAAGTCAGCCTTCAATGAGTTGATTCGCATTGGTGAATGGAAGTCACCTAACCCCTACTCGCGTTTAAAAAAATTAAAATTCGCCGAGCGCGAGTTGTCGTTTTTATCGCTCGCTGAAATTCATCGTTTGTTATCTGAATTGGAAAGCAGCCGTAACCGCGATGTCGTGACAGTATCGAAGATTTGTTTATCCATTGGTTGTCGTTGGGGTGAAGCGGAAAAATTGCGCGCTGAACACGTACACGCTGGGAAAATTCACATTACAGCAACCAAAAATGGCCGCAATCGTAGCATCCCTATTTCGGAAGAATTGGAGGCAGAAATATTCGATGGTCGACCAAGGCGCGGGCGATTATTTAAATCATGCCGCGCTGCATTTTTATATGCCGTGGAGCGTTCTGGTATCGAGCTGCCGCGCTCACAACTCACCCATGTGTTGCGCCACACATTTGCATCGCACTTCATGATGAGCGGTGGAAATTTATTGGACCTGAACAAGATTCTCGGCCACGAAACTATTCAGATGACCATGCGCTATGCGCACTTAAGCCCTGAACATTTGGCTGAAGCTGTGCGACGCAATCCGCTGCAACTCTCGCTGAAAAAACCTGAACCGCGTGTAGCGCAATCCGTTGACACTTTCGCGAAGTATCAACAGAACCCACGATGATCAAATACCTTCGCAGATCGTGTAATTAATTGAATTTAAAGGGATTTTTGGATGGTGCCCGAGGCCGGACTTGAACCGGCACGACCTTGCGATCGACAGATTTTAAATCTGTTGTGTCTACCGATTTCACCACTCGGGCAGAGTGCTTTTACCTCGGCGGGTAAAAGAAAAGTGGAGGCGCGATCCGGAGT
>DATJLF010000050.1:0-83793 GCA_035490715.1 Cellvibrio sp. | reverse complement strand
GGCAACAAGCTAACCAATTTAGGAGTAATGCCGCCGCCGATTACCACGCCACCTTTGGCTCCAAGAGAAAGTGCTTTGTCACCCGCAACTTCACCAAGAACATCACAAAAAGTTAACACTGCTTCACGGCAAAGATCATCTTCATCTGCAATTCCCTTTGAACTTACATCTGCCGGCGTATAGGGTTTGGCTTCCACACCTGCTATATGAGCTAGTGCTCGATAAAGGGTAACAAGGCCGCCACCTGATAAAATATTTTCTACAGAAACATGATTTTGTTCTTTTAATAAAAAGGATTTTATGTCCAGCTCTTTTTCATTGGTTGGTGCAAAGCTGGCATGTCCGCCCTCTGTTGGTATGATTTTCCAGTTGCCGCTGTCGGGAACCAGTGCTGCCATCCCGAAACCTGTACCCGGGCCCATCACTACAATAGGAGCATTCGAATTGGATTTGTTTGAGTCGTAAAGTGTTATCAGTTCATTCTCTTGCAGAAACGGTACCGCGTAAGCGAGTGATGCGAAGTCATTTATCACATGGAGCGTTTTCATACCCAGTTGTTCACGCAATCCTTCAATAGAGAACTTCCAATTCAGGTTGGTCATTGCCGCTTGGCCATTTTCAATAGGTCCAGCGATTGCCAGGCAAGCATGAGAAGGTATTTCTATCCCGAATTCGGCACAGCAGGCCTTAATCATTGTTGCCATGTCGGCGTAGTTTGCACACTTCAGCGTGATCTGACGTTCCGCTGTGTAATTAATCCGTCCACGTGCGCGATTTTTTTCAGCGTCGAACTCAACTAAACCAAAACGGCCATTGGTGCCGCCGATATCTGCAACCAGTAACAGGCTCATGAGACTCCTCAACTTCTTTATAAAGAAGATCAAATAGTTATGGATGGTGTGTTTGTAATAGTAATTGGGTCGGGGGAGGATACCACTAAACGAACCCAGCGGAAATTCACTTTTTATAGACTGTTTTAAGGGTCAAAAAGTTTGTTTTGCTGTAATCTGAATACTGAGCGAATTGTTAATTTTGATGCCAAACAAACTAAATTATGAGAGCATTTGGAAGCCTAAACAAAGCTTGACCTGACTTGCGTTGACAGCGCTGTCAATAAAAGGTAGTTTGCGCCAGCCCAAGGTTTCCGCGGGTTAGTGAATAAGAGATACAACGTTCAAATACTCATTGATGAGTATCCAGTCGCCGACTAATCCAATAGTCGGCCTTCGGGTTTTCTCAGGGATTTCCTTTATAAACTTACATTATGATTAGGCCTATGCTTGAGGCAACACAGGCGATTCAGTAAGGCCAAATAAAAATACCCGACTCATTGGAGGTTACAAACGTGCAGTGGCCAAGTATCACCAGCAAAGTTAAAAAAGATCCGACTATAGAAGCGAAAGTTGAAGAGTTGCTGGCAAAAATGAGTCTGGGAGAAAAAATTGGCCAACTGATTCAACCGGAAATACGCCATTTAACACCTGCGGACGTTAAGGAATACCACATTGGTTCTATCCTTAATGGTGGTGGTTCGGTACCCAATGGTAATCGTTATTCAAAAGCCGCTGATTGGCTGGCCATTGCTGATGCTTACTACAATGCCTCGATGGATGACAGTGACGGTAAAGTTGCGATTCCTATTATGTGGGGCACGGATGCCGTTCACGGTGTTGGCAATATAGTTGGTGCGACTTTATTTCCCCACAATATTGCGCTGGGAGCTACACGCAACGCTGAATTAATTAAAGAGATTGGCCGTATCACCGCGACTGAAATTGCAGCCACCGGACTTGATTGGGATTTCTCTCCCACTGTTGCCGTTGCACGCGATGATCGCTGGGGGAGGACATACGAGTCCTGGTCCGAACATCCGGATTTGGTCCGTGAATATGCCAGTAAAATGGTTGAAGGACTGCAAGGTGATGCGGGGACAAAAGATTTCCTGTCCAAATATAAGGTGCTTTCAACCGCCAAACATTTCATTGCGGATGGCGGTACGTTGAACGGTATCGACCGGGGCAATTGTATCGACAATGAAGAAGACTTATGCAGAATTCATGCTGCAGGCTACTACAGTGCGATTGAAGCAGGCGTGCAAAGTGTAATGGCTTCATTTAATAGTTGGCACGGCGAGCACATGCACGGCCATCGTTATTTGCTAACCGATGTACTCAAGGGTTACATGGGGTTCGATGGGTTGGTTGTTGGTGATTGGAATGGACACGGTTTTGTCGCTGGTGCTACGCCATTAAATTGCCCGCAAGCCTTGAATGCGGGCTTGGATATTTACATGGTTCCCGATCCGGAGTGGAAGCAGCTTTATCGCAATACATTGCAACAAGCAACAGATGGAACCATTCCACTGAGTCGTGTTGATGATGCGGTGCGTAGAGTGTTGCGCGTTAAGTTGCGCGCGAATCTTTGGGAAAAAGGGTTGCCATCTACACGTCCATTAGCGGGGCGCGATGACTTGTTAGGTGCTAAAGAACATCGCGAAATTGCTCGCCAGGCAGTGCGTGAATCGATTGTTTTATTAAAAAACAAAAATAATCTGTTGCCTCTTTCTCCGAAATCAAAAGTGTTGTTGGCCGGCGATGGTGCGGACAACATCAGCAAGCAAACAGGCGGCTGGTCGGTGAATTGGCAGGGTACAGGTAACACAATGGCTGACTTCCCGGGCGCAACAACCTTGTGGATGGGAATTGAATCAGCCGTGAATGCGGCCGGCGGTTCTGTGCAGTTAAGCCCGGACGGTTCATACACAGAAAAACCTGATGTGGCCATTGTTATTTTTGGTGAAGATCCCTACGCTGAAATGCAAGGCGACACTCAACACCAGTTACTCAAAGCAGGCGATACCACCGACCTCGAATTATTGAAGAAGCTCAAGGGTGCCGGCATTCCTGTGGTGGCGTTATTTATTACCGGCAGGCCAATGTGGATTAATCGTGAATTAAATGCGTCGGATGCCTTTGCAGTTATTTGGCAACCAGGCACCGAAGGCGCGGGCGTGGCGGATGTCATTTTTAAAACTGCTGATGGAAAGGTGAATTATCCTGCTAAAGGACAGCTTTCATTTTCTTGGCCGAAGCGTCCTGATCAAGGTCCATTGAATATTGGCGATAAAGAATATGACCCATTGTTTGCTTATGGTTTTGGGCTGTGTTATGGCGACCAGGATTCATTAGGAGATGATTTGTCGGAGGAAGGTATTAGTTTTGAAGCGACCTCCCATGTTCTGGAATTGTTTAACCGTCGCCCACTGGGGATTTACGGGATTATCCTGGAAGGTAAAAACAATGATCGTGCTCCACTGAACGGCAATGTCGCTAGCGTATCAACCCTTACAGTGACCTGTGTGGATCGCGATGTTCAGGAGGATGCGCGTCGTGCCCTGTGGAATGGGGAGGGTGAGGGTCTTGTTGCGATATCCACTCCAAATCGCCAGGTGCTGAGTGATTACTACGAGTCAGATTCTGCATTGATTTTCGACATTAAAGTAGACTCTGCGCCTGCCGCAAACGCGTGGATTCGTATTGGTTGTGGACCATCGTGCTATTCACAAGTGGAAATTACGAAAGAACTGACAGAGATCTCTGGCAAAGGTTGGAAAACCTTGATGGTTAACCTTAAAGCTTACCCGGATGCGGGGACAGACTTCGGTCTTAAACGCACACAACAAGAATTATTTGCTCTCATCCTCGAACCATTTACCCTGGTCGCCAACGGAAAGTTGGATGCTACATTCTCCAATGTACGCATTGAAAAAGGCTTGGGGAATGCTAAGCCCGTTCATATTTGTTAAGCGATTCATTACTTCTGAAAAGGCTGTTTGCGTAAGCAAATGGCCTTTTTTTGTGCGTTTATATTTCTCATTCGTTGTCGCAAAAAACTCAATTGCATTCATATTGTGCAAAACAAAAAAATCCCGTGCATGAAAATGCATTTCTGCAGTGCGCAAATTTTTTTGCGTTTGTTTGTTAATGACGCATAGCTCATTCCTCTGTCCCCACAAGCGTGCAATTCAAAATTTAATTAAATTTCGCTGAAAAAAATAATGAAATTTATATCTCGTTGATTAGTAATGAATTATTCCAGCGACGAATCTTTTAAAAAATGTTTGGCATAAGCTTTGCTCAACCGGATGTCAGTCACATCCGGTTTTGCTCATGATCAAGCAATACGATTTTTTTAGTGCAAAAAATTAATCGAAAAAATTTGCGTCTCCGGTGCTGATCTTAAACCACACATTTATGTAAAGAAATTTTGGAGAAGGCTCTATGAAAAAAAATACGGTTCATCTTCTTGTTGCAACTGTCAGTACGATATTTTGTGCAGTTCCTTTTGCTGCTGCAAAAACATTTACGGAGTCTATGCAGCAAGGTAGTACGGTAAAAATAAATTTCCGTACCCGGTTTGAAGATGTTACTGAAGATACTCTCGACACCATGGGTAATAAAAATGGCGAGCGAGAAGCCGATGCATGGACAACACGTTCTCGAATTTCTTATCAATCCGGAGCGTGGAATGGCTTTGGTTTTAGTGGCGAAATGGACAATATCAGTGAGATGACTAATGACGTAGATTATCGCACGTCAGCAGCTAATATTGATCCTTTGTGGGCTCAGCGCAATACCGTTGCTGTCATTGCTGATCCAACCGGTACCGAGGTGAATCAGGCGTTTGTTTCTTACACCAATTTTAATAATCAGGTGAAATATGGTCGCCAGCGTTTAGTATTGGATAACTCTCGTTTCATCGGGAATGTAGGATGGAGACAGAATGAGCAAACCTATGACGGAGTTTCCTGGACTAACAAAACCGTTCGCTACACAAACTTAACCTATGCATACATTAAAAATGTAAATCGTGTTTTTGGTGAAGCAAATCCTGTGTTGGGTGATTTGCATACGGATAGCCATGTACTTAATGCAAGTTACACCGGCTTTGATGCGGGAAAATTAATTGGTTACGCCTATTTGCTGGATGTTAATGATCCGGTTTCACAATTGGGTTTAACCAGCGATACATTTGGTGTTCGTTGGCAAGGAGTTGTAGGGGAATCATTTTTGTATAACCTTGAATATGCAAAACAACAGGATGCAGGCGCTGCTCAATTATTTGAAGCAGACTACTCACTGGCAGAAGCAACCTATAATGTGAGTCGTTACAGTTTTACGCTCGGCTACGAAATGTTAGGTTCAGATGATGGACTCTACGGTTTCGCCACTCCATTGGCAACCTTGCATGCATTTCAAGGTTGGGCAGACAAATTCCTGACAACGCCAGCTGCCGGCTTGGAAGATGTTTATTTAAATGTGGGTATAACTGTTGCGGGTGCTCAGGCGTTAGTGAGTTACCACAAATATGATTCTGATGAAGGTAGTGTTGATTATGGTGATGAAGTTGATTTGAGCGTGACCAAAAAATTTGGTGCTGTTGTATGGACTGCTAAATACGCCCAGTATTCAATGGGTAATACCAATGCCAACTTTACCGATACCACCAAATTCTGGTTGATGGCGGATTGGAACTTCTAATATTTTTGAAATTGTTAATTAAACCCTAATAGCTGGCTATTGGGGTTTTCTATATATAATTACTTTTTCTTAAAAAATTCATAAATCCATCAAATAAGTTTCATATTTTTTTTCCATCATGGGGAATGATCGACAACATCTGTCGTAATTCTAAATCTGATGGAGATAGGTATGTGCAGGCGCTTATTAATGGGACTTGCCCTTGTGTTTGGTAGTGTAATATCCGCAAATACGATGGCTACAGTAATTAGTCCATCATTAAACCAGTGGTATTCTTTCGATGTTGATGAATTTATTGCCCAAGATGCCGGGTTAGGATGGATCGATGCTCAAGTGGATTCTTCAACTAACTACATGGGTGATGGCTCCCCGTTAAGTTTTGCATTTACGTTATCTGCCTCTTCGATACTCACTTTAGTGGATGGTGGCTATGCGGGTGATATTTTTGGGGTTTGGATTAACGGTTTGTATCATCAAAGCACCTCTGTTCTCGTAAACTCACAGGTAGAAGCGGCTCTCGATTTTAAGTCAGCATTAAAAAATTCCTCATTTTCTCAACTCACTATTTTGCTTGCGCCTGGTGATTACATAATTACAGGGGAGTTGGTGCAATCAGTGCAGGATATTGATGGTGTTCCACTGAATGCTACCGTAGGCGGTTTGCGGATTTCATCGGTTGACGAACCATCCACTCTATTGCTCATGTTGTCGATGAGCAGTATTTTCCTATTACGTCGTTATCGTCGTTTAGCGAATGTGGAGTTGCTTAAATGAACATTCGAAAAAATTTTTTGGTTTTTTTATCGCTCATTAGTTTATATGAAATAAGTTTTGCAGCTGATGTTCAGGTGAAAATCATTGCTTTTAATGATTTTCATGGGCAATTGGATGCCCCAGGTAATTTACGACTCAATGCGGCAGCTTCATCGCCAACGATTCCTGTCGGTGGTGCGGATTGGATGGCAGCTTATGTTGACACGTTAAAGGCAGAAAATCCGAATAACGTGGTGGTTTCTGCTGGCGATTTGGTGGGAGCCACACCGCTTATCTCAGCGTTGTTTCACGACGAACCAACGATTGAAGTGATGAATCGACTTGGATTGGAGTTCAACGCCGTCGGTAATCATGAGTTTGATGAAGGGCGTGATGAATTAATTCGTCTGCAACGCGGCGGTTGCCACCCGATTGATCCTCATTCTTGCATGGGGGAGGCAGTTGGTACTCCTGTTCCATTTGAAGGAGCACAGTTTTCTTTTCTTGCTGCTAACGTTGTGGATATAAACACTCGCAAAACATTGTTTGCGCCCTATGCCATAAAAACATTCGAAAAGATTCGCATTGCTTTTATCGGGATGACGTTAAAGGAGACCCCGACCATTGTATCGCCCAGCGGTGTTGCCGGTTTGGAATTTGTGGATGAAGCGGCTACTGTAAATGCACTTATACCAAAACTGCGTGCGAGAGGAGTAAAAGCGATTGTTGTACTCATTCACCAGGGCGGAACCCAGCCAACAGTACAAGCAGCAGATACTATCAATGCGTGTGTTGGCAATCTTGCGAGTACTCCAATTGCACCTATTGTCAGCAAGTTTGAGAATGATGTTGATTTGGTAATTACTGGTCACACCCATCAAGCTTACAACTGTTTGCTTCCCAATAAATCGGGGCGTTTGATTTCTGTCACTAGTGCCAATTCAGCAGGAAGAGTATTAACAGATATTAATGTGAGTGTGAATTTAGTTAGTGGTGATATCACGAGTGTTAATGCGTTTAATAAAATAGTGGATCGCAGTGCAACCGGTATGACACCTGATTTATCCATTACATCAATTATTAATGGCTACCGTTCTTTAGCCACGCCAATTGCCAACCGGGTTATTGGCGAAATTACCGCAGCCATGCCTGACTCGCCTGCAAATGCAGCAGGTGAAACAGCATTGGGCAATATTATTGCCGATGCCCAGTTACAAGCCACATCCGCTGTTGGATTTGGCGAAGTGATCGTTGCTTTTATGAATTCTGGTGGAATACGTTCACCGGGGTTTTCATTTGTATCAAGTGCGGCGGGTGAAGGTGATGGTATGGTTACCTATGGCGAAGCATTTACTGTGCAACCGTTTGGTAATAGTTTGGTGACGCTCTCACTGACCGGTGAACAAATCCATATTTTATTGGAGCAACAATTTACTGGTTGTTCTGCTGATGTAGCCCCGCCACATTGGAATTATCCTGCTGGAGATCCGGGGCAGGCTTTTAATCGGATTTTGCAAGTATCGAAAGGTTTTGGTTATTCATGGGCTGCATCTGGGCCAGCTTGCGATAAAGTTGATCCCGCATCTATTCGGATTAACGGAGAAACAATTGATCCGGTAAAAAATTATCGAGTTACCATTAACAATTTTTTGGCGGACGGCGGAGATAAATTTTTTATTCTTGCAAAAGGAACGCAGCGTCTTGGCGGTGCGCAGGATGTTGATGCGCTCGAAATGTTTTTTAAGAACTCTTTGAATGATGCAGATTTGTTAAAGGCCGGCATACAGGTAATGCCGGGTAGGCAGGATCGTATCACGCG
Organism: Cellvibrio sp.; assembly: GCA_035490715.1. Lineage (GTDB taxonomy): Bacteria > Pseudomonadota > Gammaproteobacteria > Pseudomonadales > Cellvibrionaceae > Cellvibrio. The sequence goes on along the minus strand of DATJLF010000050.1, from coordinate 75,681 downwards.
GTTGGACTAAGATATTTATGCCTATTTTTAATGACTAATATAAAGCACACAGGCTTTATATTAGTCATCGTTAAGTATTTAGAATTCGGGCAGTTCATCCAGCGTAATCATATTCGCATGGTTGTATACCTTGGTTTTATGAGCACTGGTGTTGTAATACTCACCGCTCCAGAAATTATCTTTATGGGTAGTTGATTCCAGTGTAGACGTATTGAAATTCCCATCGTTCCAGGTCATAAACCACAACCACCAGGCACCATCCGCCGCTATTTTTTCCGGATCGGGAATGTAACTGTTTTCGCTTAACGCAATGAGTTTGTTTTCGGCGGAATATTTTCTTGCTTGTGTGTAAGTAGCGATTTGTGATTTGTATGTTTTGTTGTCCGTGCTGTCGTAAATATCATGGCTTGTAATATCGACGACATCATCACCCGGAAACCAGGCAGCACTCTGGCCATTCCACACCCACAGCAGGTTATGCAAGCCGTGGTAATTCACCAAACGGTCATACATGTGTCGCCATAAAAGGATTTGTGCATAAGCTTGCGGCGCGCCATCTGTACGGGTACGTCCCCACCAAAACCAGCCATCACCGTTTGAACCAGAAGCCTCATGCAACGGACGCCATAGCACAGTAACACCTGCATCACTGAGTTCTTTCAATTCTTTGGCGATTAAATCAATACCTGCATTCAACTGGGTATAAGCGGCGCTGTTAGTATCCAGGGTTCCGTTGGCAAGCGGGATCATGAAATTGGTGTTCATGCTTGCATCTTGTTCGCGAACGTAAAAATTAGCTTGATGGATCTTGTTGGTATTGAGGAGGGCAGGGTCGCGCCAGTGCCATGAAAAAGTAACAAGGCCGCCGTTATTCCAGTGGGCGATGGCCTCTTCAGTTTGCTCCAATCCCTGAACCCAACTCTCAGTCATACCGTAATTCATGAAGTCATAACCCATTAATGCGGGGTATTTACCGGTATCGGCTTTCACCCGTTCTGCCATATTGATGGCATCTTTCCATGTCAGGTCTTGTTGCCCGGTGAGGGTTGATTTGCCCCAGATGCTGCGTAGATAGGTGTAAATTGCTCGTGTTTTGGTGGTTGCATTGGCATCGACCGGCGTGTCGCGACCGGCAATTGTTGGCAACGTGGTACGGTTGGCAGGACAAAAACTGGCTGCTATGCAATATTTGCTATTTTCATAGGCCCAACCACTTTGGTTCTGGACGCATATTGGCCATGATTTTTCATCAACCACGCAGCTTTGCCCGACAGCTATGCTCGAATTACTGGCTGAACTCACCTTGGACGAACTTGCCGGATTGCTTGAGCTGGAAGCGCTTGAACGTTGCCCTTCACTGGAGTTTGCGATGCTGCTCGCTGTTCCGGGCGTTGAGTGGGTATTTCCACCTCCACCTCCGCCACAAGCTGAAATTGCTACGGTAATTCCAATGGCAAGGGCGAGTGCCAACAATCTTGAATACATCATGGGGGCTCCACATTTTTATGTTTATTAGTAAAAGGGTATCGGCACCATTTTAGAATCATGTAACCGGTTACCCAAAAGTATATAGATGTAACCGTTTACAGAAAAGGGTGTCGCAAAAATAAACATTAATGCCTGGGTTGGTGGTTTTGGCGAAGTTTGGCGATTTGGCCTGATGGGGTATCTCATGTAGAATGCGCGCCTCGCTTTTTCTGCCTGTTTCAGGCCTAAACCCGGATAAAACTGCGCCTAAATCATGGAAATTAATCCTTTATTACTTGCCCTTAAAGACCTGACTGACCGTACTAATGTGCTTAGGGGGTATCTTTAACTACGATCTCAAAAAAGAGCGATTAACCGAAGTAGAGCTTGATCTTGGCGAATCCTCTGTTTGGGAGAACCCCGAGCGCGCCCAGGCATTGGGACGTGAGCGCTCCTCCCTGGAGATGGTCGTTAAAACGATCGATGATTTGGATAGTGGTGTGCGCGATTCGCGTGAACTGCTCGATATGGCTGTGGAAGAAGATGATGAATCCATGGTCGTGGATGTTCAGGCTGAGTTGGAGCGCCTTGACAAGCAGCTGGGTGTCTTGGAATTTCGCCGTATGTTTTCGGGCGAGACTGACCCAAATAACGCTTACCTGGATATTCAATCGGGCTCTGGTGGTACTGAAGCTCAAGATTGGGCCGAAATGGTTTTGCGTATGTATTTGCGATGGGGTGAGGCCAAAGGTTTTAAAGTCACATTAGAAGAAGCTTCTGCGGGTGATGTAGCCGGTATAAAAAGCGCCACCATTTATTTTGAGGGTGAGTACGCATTTGGTTGGCTGCGCACTGAGACTGGCGTGCATCGTTTGGTGCGTAAATCGCCGTTTGATTCCGGTAATCGTCGCCACACTTCATTTTGCTCTGTATTTGTATCGCCGGAAATTGATGACAATATCGAAATCGAAATTAATCCTGCGGATTTGCGGATCGATACGTATCGCGCCAGTGGGGCGGGTGGGCAACACGTTAACAAAACCGATTCGGCAATTCGTATTACCCACATTCCTACAGGAATCGTTGTGCAGTGCCAGAACGAACGCTCGCAACATGCCAACCGCGATAAAGCCTATAAGATGTTACGCGCGCGTATGTATGAGCAGGAAATGTTGAAACGCAATGCGGAAAAACAAGCATTGGAAGACAGCAAATCTGATATTGGTTGGGGTAGTCAGATCCGTTCTTATGTATTGGATGATTCGCGCATTAAAGATTTGCGTACCGGAGTGCAAACATCCAATACACAAGCGGTGCTGGATGGTGATCTCGATCAATTTATTGTAGAAAGTTTGAAAGCCGGCTTGTAATTGCATTTTTAGCCGAACGATTTTTTATCCATTTTTCTAATGACATCAGTGAAGACTATGAGTAACGAAAACCAGACAATACAAGCGCAGGATGAAAATAAACTTATCGCTGAACGCCGCCAGAAGCTGGCCGCTATTCGTGAAAAAGGTAATGCATTTCCCAATGATTTTCGTCGCAATGACAAGAGTATGGATTTGCACGCGCAGTTTGGTGAAAAGAGCAAAGAAGAATTGGAAGCGCTAAATCATGTCGTTAGCGTTGCCGGTCGTATAATGGCCAAACGTGGCCCGTTTATGGTGTTACAGGATGGCGAAGGTTCTATTCAGTTGTACGCCGACAAAGCAGCACAAGAAGTGATTAAAGAAAAGTGGGGCGTGTGGGACATGGGCGATATCGTCGGTGTTAAGGGCGCACTGCACAAATCCGGTAAAGGCGATTTGTATGTAAATCTGGAAGAGTTCCAGCTGCTCACCAAATCCTTGCGTCCGCTTCCGGATAAGTACCACGGTTTGGCTGATCAGGAGATGCGCTACCGCCAACGTTATGTGGATTTAATGGTAAACCCGGAGGTGCGCGACACTTTTCGTTTGCGTTCACAGTGTATGAACTTTATTCGCAATTACATGGTTGGTCGTGGCTTTATGGAAGTAGAAACACCGATGCTGCATGTAATTCCTGGCGGTGCATCGGCGAAACCGTTTATTACTCACCATAATGCGCTGGATATGCAAATGTTTTTGCGTATTGCGCCGGAATTATATTTGAAACGTTTGGTAGTTGGCGGTTTTGAGCGCGTCTTTGAAATTAACCGTAACTTCCGCAACGAAGGTGTTTCAACTCGCCACAATCCTGAATTTACGATGATGGAATTTTACCAGGCTTATGCGGATTACAAAGACCTGATGGATTTGACGGAAGATTTACTGCGCAAACTTTGTATGGAAGTAACAGGTGGCACCACGCTGAAATACCAGAGCAGTGAATATGATTTTGGAAAACCATTTACGCGTCTTTCCGTTTTCGATTCTATTTTGCAATACAACCCTGGTGTAACGGCTGAGCAATTGAGCACCATTGAAGGTGCAATGCAAATTGCTGAATCACTTGGTTTGAAAATAAAACCCGGTACACCTTTAGGTAAGTTGCAAACTGAAATTTTTGAAGAGACGGTTGAGCACAAACTGGATCAGCCAACATTCATTACTGAATATCCGACAGAAGTTTCACCATTGGCTCGTCGCAATGACGATAATCCAGCGGTAACAGATCGCTTTGAATTTTTTATTGGCGGACGCGAATTGGCTAATGGCTTCTCCGAGTTAAATGATGCAGAAGACCAGGCAGAGCGCTTCCTTGAGCAAGTTAAAGCGAAAGATGCAGGCGATGATGAAGCTATGTATTACGATGCTGACTTTGTGCGCGCGTTGGAGTACGGGTTACCACCAACAGCGGGAGAGGGTATTGGTATTGATCGATTGATCATGTTGTTTGCTAATGCACCTTCTATTCGTGATGTATTATTGTTCCCACATATGAGACCGGAATAAGGTTTTCAGGAGTGAGAAAAAATAGCGCCCATGGCTCATGCGGCGCTATTTTTTTATCTATGCTATCCAACAACGAGTCTCGTAAGAACCGTTTTTATGCGCACTCACTTGAAGAGATACATAAGTGGTAGGTAATCCTCATTTCATTATCAAAATGCTTGCGCCGGGTAAAATATGAACTTATTCTCCCGCACAGCCGTTTGTCCTGAAGTATGTTTGTCCTCCTGCCAGTACCGATTTCCCTCCGAAGTGAATAGTTATATTTATTTATCGAAGGTTTTTGTACTTGCAAATGACAACGTTGACAATAGTGCTCCGGCGAATTTTGCAACTAGCCAGCGACGGTGAGAGAGCCTGCTGTGTTCGCCAGTTCCATTTCCCTAACTAACGATAATGAAAGGATAGGTAACTTCGATGAAAAAAATAATCCCATTGGGAACGCTGCTCGGTGTATCCCTGATATCAACTCATGTATTCGCTGTAAATTGCACTGGTTTATCACAATGGAATAGCGCCAGTGTTTATACCCAGGGAAGCAAAGTTCAACATTTGAACCGTGGTTACATCGCGAATTACTGGAGCCAGGGGAACAATCCTGCTACTTCCTCCGGCCAATGGCAGCATTGGACTGACAATGGTGCATGTGATGGAGCCACTTCCAGTGTTGCGCTCAGCTCTGCCACACCAGGTAGCTCGCGTTCTTCATCTGCTGTCTCTTTGGTGGCGTCAAGCAGCGTCCCATCAAGTGCTCGTTCCTCTATGAATTCCAGCATTGGCTTGTGTCCAACTTATTTGGTTGGTAACAGTTATAGTCACGGCGCTGTAGTGACTAATGCAGGTGGGGTTTATACCTGCCAGGTTCCTGGTTGGTGTTCATCAACTGCGACCTGGGCTTATGCGCCGGGTACGGGGACATACTGGCAACAGGCCTGGACTGCGGGTGGTAATTGTTCGGGGGTCGGTTCTTCCAGTGTGGCAACATCGCGCTCCAGTTCTTCAGCGCCAAGCAGTGTTGCCCCATCTTCTTCTCGCTCCAGTATTTCTTCAGGTATTAGTTCAAGTGTTAGTTCGATAACACCGTCAACTGGAAAAGAGTTGGTTGGTTATTGGGAAAACTGGCATTGGCCATTGGAAGAAATGACTGCAATTCCGAATTACACGGTGCTGAATATTTCTTTCCCAAGAATTAATGCCGATGGTTCATTATTCTTGAGTAACGAAGGTGGTTATCAAAACAATCCAACTGCTCAACAAATTGCTGCAGCCAAAGCACAGGGCAAAAAAGTGTTGTTATCGATTGGTGGTGCTAATGCAACGTTCGTTTTGACTAACCAAACGCAAGAAGATAATTTTGTAAATTCCTTTGTGGCCATTAAGGATCAATTTGGTCTGGATGGGATTGATATTGATACTGAAAAAGGCTTGCATACCAACCCGAATGCACAAATCAATCTAACCAGTCCACAGTATTCTGCTGATTACCTTGCTCGTGCGATCAAGCGTTTAAAAACACGTTATGGCGCCAGCTTCCTGCTGACGATGGCTCCGGAAACGGCCCACACAATTGGTGCAAACCTGCCGGGCAACTGGTTGGGTCAATACAATTGGGGCGTGTATCTACCACTGATTAATGCGCTGCGCGACGACATCAGCTGGATTCAAATGCAGTACTACAATACGGGTTCGATGCCAGGTAAAAATGGACAGTTTTATAACTCGGCTACGCAAGATGGATTGGTTGCCTGGACCGAAGCACTGATTGAAGGCTTCGCGATTGGTAGCACCGGTGTAAGCTATCTCGGTTTGCCGGCGAATAAAATTATTATCGGTCTACCGGCATCTACAGCACCAACAGCGGCGGGCAGTGGTTATACCCATCCAACTGTAGTGAAGGCCGCAATGCGGTGCTTGCGTTCAGGCGATTGTGGTAATGGTTATAAACCAGCCAAAACCTATCCGGATTTGCGCGGTATTATGGCTTGGTCTACCTGGGAAGATTATGTAACTGGATATGCTTTCTCCAATGCAGTTAAAGCATGTGCATTGAATAATCAATGTAATTAATTGCTGGTTTATAAGTTTATTTAATAAAAAATCCCCTCCGATGATTGTCGAAGGGGATTTTTTATTACCCGTACTTAAGCTGACTTATTCTGTTTTAATTCAGGCAATGAAATTTTTTTCAATGGTTTCCATTTTAGATCCGTTGCCGAGCGCCATAGCCATTCCATTGGGCCATAGCTAAAGTATTTTAACCACCAGCGACACATAAAAATGTGTATGCTGAAAATGACGATGCATAACAACGCATTTTGCGCAGGACTGGTCAATGTAAATAGCCCAAGGCCGATATTGAAAAATAGGAAGACACCGATAATCGATTGACTTAAATAAATAGTTAATGCCATTTTCCCTACGCTAGCCAAAGGTTTTAAACATCTTTCCCATTTCGGTTTTAGCATTAATAAACTGATACCGGTGATATAAATGAGTGTCAGGCTGGTATTAAAGAATTCGAGGATAAAACCGCCAGCCCATCCGGCAAGTGGTACTTTCTGAAAATCAATCTTCAAGATAAAACTGCCTGCACCTAGAATAACGCCAGCGATCAGTGCAATTAACAGTATCCAACCACTTCTTTTTAAAACCTGTTTAAACAGAGCACTGGATTGTTCTATGTGGAGAAACCATTGCATGCGCCCGGCAAGCATGCCCAATAAAAAGAAACCAAAAGTGATGAAACCACGCCCACTATTGATTTGGTAATTCAGTTTCTCTGATACAGCATGGATGTTGTGCTGAATCATCTGCATGAAATTAGCCTGTTTGATGATTTCATAGTAAGCGACACCAGCTGTTTTGTGATCTTCCTGAATTAACTGCAATTGATCGCGCACCAGAATTGACATCAATTCAGCAAACTTGGTGGGAATATTTAATACCAGTAGCGTACCCACAACTAGTAAAGTTTTATTGCTCAGATTGCGAAAGAACAAAAGCAAAAATCCCAGCGGAACATAGATGGTTAAAATATCAGCGCGCCAGAAAATGTGATGCAATATTCCTATTACGCCAAGTATCGCCAGGCGCCAGCCAAAGCGTCTAACAACAGGTTGATGGCGCTGGGCCAGCTTATCTATCTGGATATAAAAACTCAGGCCAAATAAAAATGAAAAAATGGAAAAAAACTTACTGATGATGAAAATCATGTAGATACCAATGGCGATACCACTGCCCGGTTCTTTGTAAAGCTGATAAGTTTCTTCTGGCAGGGGACCGCCGGCGTACCAGAAAATCATATGGGCATAGAGGATGCCAAAGAGTGCGAAGCCTCTCAGTACATCCAGGGTGATAATACGTTCCGCATCCGGGTTGAATGGTAAGCTCATGGATAATCCCTTCGAATGTGAGGTGGGTAGCTGTGATGTAGGAGCGGTGCGATTATTTTTAGTTTGGATGCACTTTATTCCATAACCAGATTCAGCCCAGCGTACCTTGTTCGGATAATGAGGTCTTGTTACAAATGTAAGTCATTGGGCAGTTCCAACTGTATTAGCTGTTTGGTGATAGGGCAGCGAAATTCCAGTTTATAGGCGAGAAGCTGTAGAGGGATTTTACCTGGATTGCCATAGAGCCTGTCCCCAATGATGGCATGAGAAATACCGGACAGGTGGCGACGAATCTGGTGTTTTCGGCCTGTTTCAATTAATACTTCTACCAGCGTTGATAAGCGATCATCGTTAATCTTTATTGTATTTACGATACTGACTGACTCCTTGCCATCCAGTGCTTGATCAATCTGTAATGCTTTTGCGTTTATTTCACCAGCAACTCGCGCCAAATAATATTTTTTCAAATCGCGAGTCTGAAATAGTTGCGAAAGCAGGGCAGCAGCTTTTGAGTCATGAGCAATGATCATTAAGCCAGCTGCATCAGCGTCTAGTCGGTGAACCAGAAAACACTCACGTTTGCATTCCAATTCAACCCATCGTAATAAACTGCAATGATCTCCCCATTGCGAACCTTGGGCTAACATTCCGTGAGGTTTGTACCAGATGCTGTAGCGCCCCATATCAAGTATAAGTTTTCCGCCTTCCGGTTGGCGTGCGAGAACTTGTTCGTCGTAATAGAGCTGGATTCTTGTGCCTTGGGGCATGACTTTAGTCGCCCTGCGCAAACGAACTTGTTTGCCTTTAAGCGTCCACCAGCATGCACCTTTATTCATTGCATCTTTTATACGAGCTTTGGGTAAACCGGTTTTATCGGCGAGAAAATCCACTGCTGTTTGTGTTGATGTGTGGGTAGTGAAATCAAAAGTGTTTGGCATTTTGGTAAACTGCGATCCCTATTAAAAGGCTAACTATCTGTGTGAGGCAAATGTGGCTGAAAAAGCGACAATTTATAAAGCGAACCTGACGTTATCGGACATGGATCGAAATGTGTATGGCGACTTCAATTTAACTATCGCCTTGCATCCGTCGGAAACCGTTGAGCGTATGATGGTGCGTATTCTAGCCTTTTGTTATCGCGCTGCGGCAAACTTGAGCTTTACTAAAGGTCTTTCTTCAACGGATGAGCCTGATTTGTGGTTGAGGCATGATAACGGCACGCTCCTCGAATGGATCGAAGTGGGCCAACCAACACCGGAGCGGTTAAAAAAAGCATCAAGCCAAGCTCAATCGATAAAAGTTTTCAGTTATGGTCGAGGAATGGATGTGTGGTGGAAGAGTAATCGCACAGCAATTCGTGCGCTCCCTAAAGTGGAAATTCACTCATTTACTCAGGAAGAACTACAACCATTGGTAGCGTTGGTGGATAAAACCATGAAGTTCACCATCACAATTACTGAAACAATTGCCTATGTTTCCTCTGATGAGGCAAACATCGTTATTCATTTGCGCGAGATGGAGTAAATACTGTGAACACCCCGCAACCTTTTATTGTCGATATCACACTGGAAAATGCCCAGCAATTTTTAATTGATGAATCCTTCAAACGTCCTGTCGTAATAGACTTTTGGGCAGACTGGTGTGCCCCTTGCAAAAACCTGATGCCAATATTGGAAGGGCTTGCTAATGAATATGCCGGTTCTTTTTTATTGGCAAAAGTAGATGCTGATGATGCGCAAACACAAATGATTAGTGCGCAATTTGGAGTGCGTAGCTTACCCACAGTAATGATCATGAAAGATGGCCAGCCGGTAGATGGTTTTGCAGGTGCCTTACCTGAGGTTCAGGTAAGGGAGGTTCTGGCCAAATATTTGCCTAAACCATGGGAGGCTCCTTTAGCTCAGGCCCGCGAGCTAATGCAAGCTGAAAACTATGTGGACGCTGTTCCTTTGTTGCGTCAGGCCCTGGAAGCGTCGAATCAATTGCCAGCGATAAATCTCTTAATGGCGGAATGCCAATTGGAGTTGAGCCGTATTGATAGTGCCGAGTTGATTTTGTCCTCCATTAAAATGGCTGATCAGGATGCATTGTATGAACAGTTGATATCTCGTATTGCATTAATGAAACAAGCAGCCAAAACCCCGGAGTTAGCGGCATTGGAAGATGCTCACATGCGATCACCCGATGATTTGCAAGTTCGTTTTCAATTGGCGTTGCAATATCACCAGGAAGCACAGCATCGTCCTGCATTGGAACATTTGCTCCATATTATTCGTAAAGATCGAAATTTTGCCGAAGGTGAAGCGCGCAAGACTTTCAATTCGATCCTTACCGCATTGGGCAAAGGGGATGCTTTGGCAATCGAATTTCAACGCAAGTTATTTACGTTGCTTTACTAGGTTTTACCCCTTGGCAAATGGTTGTAAGAACTAAAAGCCGTTACACTGCCAAATAGTTTGTATCAGTAGCTCCGTTGGGGCGTAAGCTTGCCGGGTGCGCAAAAATTCCGGCACGAGAGGGCCAAGATCCGCAATGTTTAAATGTTATTCCCTGATTGCATTGCTAAGCCTGCAAGCGGTATTAGTCGGGTGCCAGGATCAGGATGTATCGACCGAACTTCCTGCATTTTGTAAGCAGGAAAAAGGCAAGTTGTACCTCAAGCAAGGCCCTGTGCGTATGGAAATCATGCCCGATGTAGCGGGCAGGGTATCCTCCCTGAAATACGATGGGCACGAAATTCTTGTACCTATTGTCGATTTTGATAAAAACACTGATTGGGGAACCGTACTTTGGTCGAGTCCCCAATCTGAATGGCAATGGCCTCCCATTGAGGTTCTGGATAGCAAGCCCTACAAAATCAGCGTGAAAGGGGATCGATTGACCCTAACCAGTGGGGTTGATCCTAAAACGGGTTATCAATTCAGTAAAACGTTTATGCCGGCGGGTGAAGAGCGGATTGCTGTTACCTACCGTATTTTTAATCACTCCCAGCAAGAAAAAAGCGTTGCCCCATTAGAGGTGACTCGCTTGCCTTCATCGGGCACATTATTTTATCCCCGTGGCGATACCGATCCGGTGAGCGGTATTTTTTATCCGCTAGATGTTCAGTTAATTGACGAATTAACCTGGTTTGAATACGACAAGAAAAAGATTCGTACCGATCATCATAAAATCATGCAAGATGGAAAAGAAGGTTGGGTTGCCTACATCGACAAAGGCTATTTGTTGATGAAAGAGTTTGTGGATAATCCGCCTTCCGCTATCGCAGAAGGTGAACGGGAGATTGAGTTATTTGCTCATGTCGAACATATTTTTATTGAGATGAAGCAACAGGGAGCGGCGGTGACATTAAATACTGGTGAGCATCTGGAGTGGACAGTCATATGGCATGTAAAAAAATTACCCGATGATTTGGCAAAAAATCCAGAGCCCCACGCATTGGCAGATTATGCGCGCAGTTTGTTATAAGTTTCATAAAGGTAAAAAAATCGCCACTTAACGGCGATTTTTTTTTGTTTTAAGTTTGCGAATCCTGTCGGCTTCTTCTTTTTCCAATCGTTTCTTTTCATCATCTGCTTTGGCATTGGCGACTTCTGCTTCAGTCATTTCCGGTGTTTCCCAACTGATTGCCCCTAATAGACCTGATCGTAATTCATTAATGAGTAGGGAAGAGACTTTCTGAATTTCCACTCCACCACCTTTGCGTGTACAGCCGCGTTTGACTCCGATGGCTTCGAGTAACTCTACATCTGTATCGGGTAGTTCATTCAAACCATAACGGCTTTTTAACGCATCCGGGTACGCTTTTAATAAATACTCGGCAGCATAAAGTGCAATGTCAGCATAATCAAAAACGGTGTCTTTTATTGCGCCGGTAATTGCTAGTCGATAGCCGCATGAGGGGGGCGACAATTTTGGCCATAAAAAACCAGGTGTGTCGGTCAGTAAAATTCCGTTTTCTAATTTGATTTTTTGCTGCGATTTTGTAACGCCGGCTTCATTGCCTGTTCTGGCAATCACACGTCCCGCCAGAGTGTTGATAATAGTGGACTTTCCGACATTTGGAATTCCCATAATCATTGCGCGCGCGGGCCTGACTTCCTTTTGTCGCTCACTTACCAGACTTGTACAGACATTTAATAAGTTGCGGATTTGGTCCGGGCGTTGCTGGCTGACGGGTAGGGCTTTAACTCCATTTTCTGCTTCCATTTTTTCTACCCAAAGCGCAGTAATTGCAGGGTCAGCAAGATCTGCTTTGTTTAGTAACTTAATCAGCGGTGTATCGCCACGTAAACCGGGCACAAGAGGGTTTTCACTTGAGAAAGGAAGGCGTGCGTCAATGACTTCAATAACCACATCTACATGGGGCATTACTTCCGCAATTTCTTTACGGGCTTTGTGCATATGCCCGGGAAACCAATTAATTGTTGCTAACATGAAATACCTGGGAAGTTAATAGTTAAACGTTAATTAGAATGAATCCAGTTTTTCGTTGGAATCAAAGTGATGCAGTAATAGATATTCGTCATCGGCTTCGCCTTCACAAACGACTACGCACAACGGGGCAAGTTTTGGTGCATAGTTAATGTCGACAAATAAGGCTTGCCGTAATTCTTGCCAGAGTTGGGCAGGATATTCGGTAAAAAAATTAAAGCTTAGATAAAGCTTTCCCTTTTCTTCAATTGCATCTATTTCAGGTGACCGTACAGTTCGCGCACGCTGTAAAAATTCGGTGCGGTCAAAATCACGGGCGGATTCAGGTTGAATTTGGAAACTAATACAATACATAGCAAATCTCGCAAGTTTGCGTGGAAATAATACGAATTATACGCAATGCATTGCCATAGGGCTGTTTTTTCCTTCAAAGACAATAATTATCCTCGGCAGGCTGATGAGCAAATAAACCAGTTTGGGTATGATATGCGCCTGGCTATTACTACTTTCATTCGTCATTCCCGGCGGTCGTTATTGTGTCCTCTCCATTATTTCGTCCTGTGGCGCTGGGTATTTATGCGCTGTTTTTCACGGCTGGTTTGGTTGGTGCATTAGTTTTACCAACATTTAGCCTTTTTTTAGCAAAAGAAATTGGTGTTCGGCCTTTATTGGTTGGGGCTGCATTTGCAGGAGTAGCTACGGCGAGCATTGCTTATAACCATTGGATTGGACATTGGTCCGATAAACTTGAGGATCGTCGACCTCTAGTGGCGTTTTTTTGCGTCCTGGGTTCAATTGCTTGCTTGATTTTTGCTTTTTCAAGGAATTATTGGTTAGTTGCTTTTACCGCAATATTTTTGCTTAGCCTTTCTATGGTTTCTTTTTCCCAGATCATGGCTTATAGCCTTGATTATGCGGAGGCCGAAATTCCTTCCGAGCGAATTCCTTTATTCAATGCGATTATGCGTGCACAAATCGCATTTGCCTGGGTAGCCGGGCCTCCAGCGGGTTTTTTACTCGCCAGCTATTTCGGTTTTGATGTTAATTATAGTGTCGCCGCATGCCTGTATATTTTAGTGGCGATTGTCAGTTTTAAATTGTTACCGCGACTTCCCAAAAAACGAAGTGTCAATAATACCAACGAGGGTAGTGTATTAGCTCCGCTGTCGCCGGCGATTAAGCAATCGCTGTGGATTTGTGCATTTGGTTTTTCATTGCTGTGGGGAGTTAATAATTCTTACTTAATTAGCCTCCCTATTCATCTGAAAGACAATTTACAGTTGGCGCCGCAGTGGATGGGGTGGGTGATGGGAACTACTGCTGCATTGGAAGTGCCCTTCATGCTTTTGGCTGGCCATTACGCAACGCATTTCCGATTAATAACATTAATCCGTTGTGCAGGTATTGCAGCGTTGTTGCTCTATACCGGTGTTTATTTTGCGGATCAGTTGTGGCAGTTATTTGTGTTGCAGATTTTTAATGCCGTTTTTATTGGTGTTCTTGCTGGTTTGGGTGTGTCGGTAATTCAGGATTTGATGCCAGGACGCTCCGGTGCGGCATCAGGTCTTTATACGAATACAACTCACATAGGAAATTTATTGAGCAGTTTAATGGTTGGTTTGGTAGCGGATTATTTTGGCTATCATCAGGTATTCCTCGTCAATATTGCTCTGGTTTTTATCGCTATTTGGGCCTTCGGCAAAGTGAAAACCTCACGAGAGCTGGCAACACAATAATACCATTCTGTTTTAATCATCTTCGTTAAGAAGTCTTTCAAGATCTTCTACGTCCATTGCAAACAAGCGGTGCCGCAACTCACTTTCAATCTGCGGCATCATGCTTCTGATTACATCATCAATGAGATGTTGCCGTGGTTTGCCTACCTTATGCGATGTGCTTTTTGTTGCACTGATAATTTTTTTAGCGGTTTCATATTCAAACAAGGGTGGGGGATTATTACCGTGCAGCCGCTCGCGGATATGTTGTGGCAAAAAAGGGTTTTCCCCCGCTGCTTTCGCGAGCGGGCGTGAAGTTATTGAATGATTATTCGAGTTGTTCAATGATGAGGCGAAGTTTGGGTGTTTGGGATCTACCGTTGAAGAAATGTGCGCTGCTGTAAAGTCAGGAATAGTGTGGTTTGCGTAACTGTTTTTGAATGAGGGGCCTTGTTCTCCAAACAGCGAACCTTGGCCCGGTAACACGGATTCATGGCGAGTGTAGGGAGAGGCTGGTTTATTAAATGATTCATCCTCAATCATCTCTGAGTCTTGCAAAATGGGGATGTCATCTTCTTCCAATAATAATCCCTTGATGGATTCCAGCTCCTGCAAAATTTCGGCTTTGGTTTTATTCGTATTGGCCATGATATTTACAAGTGTCCGAGATATAAAAGCAATCAGGATGTTTGGGTAATCAAATTTTTCGTGTTTCTATAGGGTAACCACGACTTTTATAAAAGCTATATCGCTCGCGACTCAACGCAAGCATTTGCGGTTCCTGGGTGACAATCTCGCTAACGCGTTCGAAGCGGCTAAACCAGGTTGGTACTATCTTGCTCAAGTTAAGCAATAAACCCTGGTGATCGCCAGCTTGGTCATTAAAGGTTATTTCTACTGGCGAAGATTTACTGCCGTTGATGAGCTGGTGCGGCACGAAGCTCTCTGGTTTGAAGGTCCAAAGTAATTCATCAAACCGTTTTGCTTCGTTTTCCGAGTCCACCAAAATCAATACGTGCATCCCCATGCGTTGAACCTTTTCGGCCAGGCGACAAGCAAACAACCAGCGAGCCTCGCTGGTTGTTTCGGGCAAAACATAAAAGTCGATGCTTGTCACAATCAAACCTGGTTCAGCAAATATTGAACCAGCAAAGGCACAGGGCGACCAGTTGCTCCTTTTGCTCCACCGGAGCGCCAGGCAGTGCCGGCAATATCCAGGTGAGCCCAAGTGAATTTCTTGGCAAAACGCGATAAAAAGCAAGCTGCTGTTACACTGCCTGCTTCGCGACCACCGATATTTGCTATGTCGGCAAAGTTGCTGTCCAATTGTTTCTGGTAATCATCCCAAAGTGGTAACTGCCATGCGCGGTCACCACTTTCTTCACCCGCTTTGAGCAGTGCTTTTGCCAGTTCATCATTATTACTGAACAGTCCCGTTGCATGGTTACCCAGTGCGATGACACAGGCTCCGGTGAGGGTGGCAATATCAACCACAACTTTGGGTTTGAATCTTTCCGTATACGTCAGCGCATCACAAAGCACCAGGCGGCCCTCGGCATCAGTATTCAGAACTTCAATGGTTTGGCCTGACATGGAGGTAACTATGTCTCCTGGCTTGGTGGCAGAACCGCTGGGCATGTTCTCTGTCGCGGCGATAACACCTACAACATTTATCGGCACTTGAAGCTCAATTAAAGTGCGGATTGTGCCCAGTACGCTGGCTGCACCACACATGTCATATTTCATTTCATCCATTGCCGGGCCTGGTTTCAGGCTGATACCACCGGTATCGAAAGTAATACCTTTTCCCACCAAGGCAATTGGTGCGTCTTTTTTGCTGCCGCCTTTGTATTCAAGCACAACCAATTTGGCCGGCTGGTCGCTACCTGCGGCTACTGAGAGAAATGAGCCCATTCCCAGCTCTTTCAATTGTTTCTCTTCAAGGATATTCACACTAAGTTTTGCTTGGCCCTTGGCAAGTTGCTTAGCCTGGTCAGCCAGATAGGTTGGGGTGCAAATATTGCCGGGTAAATCACCCAGGTTTCGTGCGAGATTAACTCCTTTAGCAACAGCTTCTCCTAGCGCCAATCCTTTACTGGCTTGGGAGAGCTGATCTTTCCCGGTACTGAATATTACTTTCTTTAACTGAAAACTAATTTCGGCGGGTTTGCTTTTTAGACCGTCAGCGCGATATTCCAGTTGGCCCAGAGTTTCTCCTAATTGGCGTGCCTGCCAATCAGTGCCTTGCGCTATAACGCTCACATCTTTAAAAGCTAAAGTGATTTCCGAGCAAGGGGTTGTTTTCAGTGATTCGCTAATTTTTTGAATTGCCCGCCGGTAATTTTCTGCACTTAATCCCCCATCTTTCAAACTACCAAATCCCAACACCAATAAACGCTCCGCTGCTATGCCTTGGGGATTAAGGAGGAGCAAGCTCTGGCCAGCTTTGCCTTGAAAACCTTCCCGTTTTAACAAAGTGGTTAATTGGTGCGCATCAGCAGCGTCGACTTCGGTTGCTGCAGATGACAACTTAATCCCCTCATAAACCGCGACAACCAGACATTGGGTAGAGTGTTTTACCGTATCAATTGTTTTGGCAGAAAACTGGATACTTACCGGCTTGGCAGACGTAGATTTGGAGTTGCTGGTTTTTGCGTCAGCATTTTTCCTAACAGATTTTTTTGCGGGGTTGGAAGCTGAAGTCATAAAAAGTCCTTGGATAGGCAGACAATAATTCATTCAAGACAAATCGTGCGTAGTGCGTGATAATGCCACAATTTTTATCATGCATGGCGGTGAAAATTCCGTTAAAAGCGGAACCCCGTCGCTTAAGCCAAGTCATTAATAGCAGTTGTTAGAGTGGTTGGTTATTTTCAGAATGACATGGATGATTTTTGAGCAGATTCTTGCGGGTACATCCTGCTGAGCATTGCATGATTGATAGAAAGTCTTGACTTCAGGAAGCAGCCTTTGATTATTTTTCGTTACTTGTCCCGTGATTTATTAGTGACCAGCCTTGCGGTAAGTTCGGTCCTATTAATTATTTTCCTAACAAGCAATTTTAGCCGCTATCTAGACGATGCCGCTGAAGGAAAGCTGGCGGTCGATGTGTTATTCAAAGTAGTTGCATTCCGCATGCCGTATTTATTGGAATTGATTTTACCACTTGGTTTTTATCTGGCCATTTTGTTGGCTTATGGGCGGATGTATATCGAAAGTGAAATGGTAGTGCTTTCAGCTTGCGGGATGAGCCAATGGCAATTGTTGCGTATAACCCTTATCCCCGCCGCGATAATTGCTGCAGTTGTGGCGGTGTTTAGTTTCTGGTTAAGTCCAGCCGGAGCATTGATGACAGGCCAAACCCTGGCGGAGCAGCGCAATCGTAGCGAATTCGAAAGTTTACAAGAAGGGCGCTTCCAAGCTATAGGCCAAGGCAAAATTATGACTTACGTGGAAAATGTGAGTGATGACAATCGCCAGCTTGATGGTGTATTTGTTGCCCAGCGTGAATCAGACTCTGCTTCGTCTGTGGTTGTCGCTCAGAGTGGTACGCAGGCGTATATTGAGGATTATCGTCAGCGATACTTAGTGTTACATAACGGCTATCGATACGAAGGGCGGCCTGGAACGCGGGAATTCAAAATCACACGCTTTGATGAATGGGGTCGATATCTTCCCCCGACAACCAGCGTTGCAGAATTTGAGCGCGAGTCAGATGCAAAAACAACGGCTGAATTAATAGGTGCTTCTGATGCGGATAGTCAAGCCACATTACAGTGGCGCATTTCCATGCCTTTAATGGTTTTCATTGCAACGTTAATGGCAGTTCCATTAAGTAAGACGAACCCCAGGCAAGGGCGCTACCTTAAAATGTTGCCTGCAATATTGATCTATGTTTTCTACCTTGCATTTTTGATCAATGCGCGTGGTGCAATTGCTGAAGGCGACTTTTCACCGACGTTTGGTTTGTGGGCGGTGCATATACCTTTTTTGGTTATCGCGTTATTAATGATGAATTGGCAAGCATTGATGCAAATGCGCGGTAAATCAGCGAAGGTGGCTCCATGAATAAAATAACCCGTTATGTTTCGCGTACGGTTTTTACTGCAATCGCATTGACGCTGTTGGTGTTTCTGGCATTGGATTTTATTTTCGGTTTGATTAGCCAGCTCGATAGTGTTACCGAAAATTACACTGCATTTGAAGCATTCAAATACATGCTATTTACTATGCCGCGTCGTCTATATGACTACATTCCTTATTCTTGTTTGATTGGCTGCCTGGCTGGTTTGGGGTTGTTGGCTAGCAGTAGTGAACTCGTGATTATTCGTTCGGCCGGGGTTTCAGTAAAGCGAATCGCATGGATGGCATTACGTCCTGCATTGGCGTTTATCATGGTTGCTTTGTTAGTGGGTGAGTTTGTTGCGCCTTACACCGAACAAATGGCAGATAATCGACGCACCTTTTTGCGATACAACGGCTTGCAAAAAGCACCACAAAATATGTGGAACCGTGAAGGTAATGAGTTTATGTATGTAAATGCAGTGTTGCCTAATGGTGTGATTTATGGGTTGACTCGCTATCAGTTCAACGACCAACATCAATTGCAGTCTGCGAGTTTCACCCGTCAGGCAACCTATCAGGATGGTTATTGGCAGGAGGAAGATATTTCAATCACCTATCTGGATAGCGATGAGATTCGTAATGAACTCGTTCCTGGGCGAAAATGGGAAACTAATCTCACGCCCAATTTGTTTAATATTCTTGTGTTGGCCCCGGAAGATATTTCCCTGCGTAATTTGCATTACTACATTGATTATCTGGAAAAACAGAATCTGACTTCAAGCGGCTACAGCTTGGCATTCTGGCAAAAAAGTTTACAACCCTTGGCAACGGCTGCATTGGTTCTAATTGCAATATCATTTATTTTTGGCCCATTACGCAGCGTTACTATGGGGCAAAGGATATTTACCGGTGTGGTTTTTGGGATTGTATTTGTGTTAGTGCAAAAGCTGCTAGGGCCTTCTAGTCTGGTATTTGGTTTTCCACCATTAATTGCTGTGTTAATTCCTATTGTTGCTTGTGTTTTCTTGGGTATTTATCTTTTGAACAGGGCGCGTTGAGTTGCACTTTTTTATTATTTTTTGTCTTTCGCTAATAACAAAATTCTTGTGTTGCTGATTTTATCATGGAGAGTTTGTCGTTCTGTATTGAGATACATTGCCCAATACCCGATACCAAGTGCAAGTAATGAGATCGGCGCGAGACAGCAGCGAATAACACATTGCTTATAAGTCGGTAGCTCCATATTTGCAGTTTGATGCATGCGCATTCGCCAGGTTTTCATACCCAACGTTTGCCCTGACTTATGCCAGAAATAACAAAAAAAGAAATTGATTGTTGCCAGCCACCCTATAAAAACCACTACGCCAAATTCATTCCAGCTCACTCGTTCGCCAGTGGCGGGTGCGCCATTGATAAGTACATTAATTCCTGTTGCTAGTGCGCCGTACAAAATGCTTATTGCCATTAATAACAAGCTGTCATAAATCATGGCGGCGAAGCGACGCAATAAGCTGGGGGTTGCAAAGTCTTGCATAATGGGGTTCGAAATAGATTTTTTTTTCATGCAAGTTACACTTTAAAACTGATCAGGCACGATGAGCTTGATTCCAGCTTTTGGCCTAATGAAATTTTTCCTTCACCTTGTAGCGGTAATTCTTCACGACGTAAATAAATTGGATTTTGTTCTTCCAGATAGACATAAGTACCGTTGGTAGAGTGATCGATTAACACGTATTTGCCGCGGCTAAATGCAATGTGGCAATGTTCACGTGATGCGAGCTCGTTTTCAACTAGTAACTGCGATTTATTGGCGTCACGGCCGATGTGATAAGGCATTTGTTCAGGCAGCAACAAAATGTTTCGTCCATTAAGATTGAGCTGCAATTGGAATCTTTCAACAAAACCGGCGACATCATGAATTGGCATTACCATGGTAGCGCGATTATCTTTAGTGGAGTGTTCCCACTCCAAACGATAAATCAATGTGTATTCGATTTCGCCTTTAATATTGATACGATCAAACATTTGGCAGTCGTATTGCAATATACGTGTAAGCACATCGAATACTGATTGCGTGATGACGATTTGGTTGGCGCGTGCAATATGTGCAACACACGCAGCGTCATTAACCCGATCACCAAAAACATCATTGTGAGTAATCAATACATCACCATAAGCAATACCGATTCTAATACCTAAATCTTTCAGGCGCGGCTCGGTTATGCAGCGTCGCTGGATGGCAATTGCTGCTTCGCATGCTTGCGTGCCCTCATTGAAGCGGGCCATGATTTCATCACCAATCGTTTTCACTACGGTGCCTTCGTTGACAATAGTCAGCGCGGTCATGAAATGTATGGCTTCATCGATAATGGCTTTGGCTTCTGAATTACCAACACGTTTATAAAGTGCCGAGCTGCCGGAAACATCGGCAAACATAATGGCTTGAAGTTGATTGTGTTGGCTCATACGATCCTTATTGATAGGGGAAGGAGCGAGTGGGATATGATAAGCAGTTTAAAGTGTGTGAGCAAAACGATTGCTGAATTTTGAATCGCAATGTCTACGTAAATTTGGCGCAATGGTATGTTAAATCATTGATTTTTAAAAGGTCATTCCCTCTTGAGAGCAAATTAACACTTAAGTGCATACCTTCATTGAGAGTTCTGGCTGGCATTTAAAGTTATAAATGGGTTTATTGTTGCGGTTTGCGTAGAGCAAATAGTTATAGCTAGCGCACCGTGCCCCAACATGTCTTTCCGCAGCAAAATATTCACGTTTTTTCATGAGGTAATTGAAGAAGCATTTGCGGCGACCGCTTTTCCTGTACTTATGGTTAGTCAAGTGACGAACAGCGAAATGTTTCACCCTTGCGTCCCTTATTGTTGATACCTGCATACAAACAACACATGTCCCCCATGTTGGGAGTAATCGATTGATCGCCCTCAGTAACGGCACAATAGACGCTGTAATTACATGCAAAGTATTTCTTCCATCTGGAATTGCAGTATTGAAAATTTACCAGGATTTAAAACAGTTTAGGCTGATGTGTTTGCTCACGAATTTAATACAAGTTTGAATGAATCCACCAAAGAAGCACGGTAGGTCCGAACGCTTCTTTTTGATGCAATTTTGTGCGAACACAAATCATGTGGCACTACGAAACCAGCACAAGAATCATGTGCGCATTTGAAGTGGTCACCGGTGCGGATGATGAGTTTATCAGTATCAAACGTATGTTTGGTGCGGTGTATTTTTCAGCAAACTTTATAAAGGCCAAAAGATTATTGGCCGCAAACTTTTAACAAGGGGAAATATTGATGCATATTCCAAGTGAACAATTTAAAACGTTAAACGGTGCAATGCACACCATCCCTTTAAACGGCGATTACACATTCGTGCAAGTGACTATCAAAAATGGAAACACGGGAATTGTTACGGCAACCATTCGCCCACTTTTGGAGGCAAATGGTTTAGTTGATTTTCAGGATGATGGTTTTGAAGGTATCGAAGGTGGTGTAGTGGATTTGGGAGCGAACCCGAAGAAACGCACTTTTACCATCGAAAATCGGCGCTGTTCTGCATTGCGTTTGGTAGATGCTGGTAATGGTTCATTTAAAGTTTATATCAATTAATGGGGGTAGAGCTATTTACTAAGTGAAACTTCTATTAAATCAATTCCTAATCAAATAACTCGATAATCGAGCTATTTGATTATTAAATTAGGAGGGGGTTATCGGCTTGCCTGATATGTACTAGTCACGACCAAATCTGACACTTCGTCTTGAAAGAAGAGAGTTACCGGTTTTGAATATGGGTGTCGAATCCTGAAACAAAACCATAAAGGTAACTCTCATGCTACATACTAACAATCCCATCATAAAACACAAAGCCGGTTTGCTAAATTTAGCGGAAGAACTCGGCAACGCATCCAAAGTTTGCAAGGTAATGGGGTTTTCCCGCGACACCTTTTATTGTTATCAAGAGCTAACCCTGGAAGGTGGCATTGGTGCATTAATTAACCGGAGCAAACGTACTCCGAATGTTAAAAATCGCGTTGATTCTGCAACTGAGAAAGCGGTCCTTGATTACTCCCTGGAACAACCTGCTCATGGGCAGCATCGTACTAGCAATGAATTACGTAAGGTTGGTGTATTTGTCTCTGGTAGTGGTGTTTGTTAGATTTAGTTAAGGCACGGTGTTGAGAGCTTTAAAAAGCGATTACAAGCACTGGAGGAGAAAGTAGCTAACGAAGGCATTCTGTTAACCGACAGCCAAATAGCTGTATTGGAACGCAAAAAGATTGATGATGAGGCTTTCGGAGAAATTGAAACGCATCATCCGGGTTACCCTGGATCGCAAGATACGTTTTATGTCGGCAATCTTAAAGGCGTAGGTCGTATTTACCAGCAAACTTTTGTAGACACTTACAGTAAAGTCGCATTTGCAAAGCTATACATCAGCAAAACACCGATCACATCAGCCGATTTGCTCAATGATAAAGTATTGCCATTCTTTACTCAGCAACAATTGCCAATGCTGAGAATTCTTACTGATCGTGGTACAGAGTATTGTGGCCGGATGGACCAACACGATTATCAATTGTACCTGGCGATCAACGATATTGATTACACCAAAACCAAAGCACAGTTACCGCAAACCAATGGAATCTGCGAGCGCTTCCATAAATCGATATTGCAGGAGTTTTATCAGGTGACATTCCGTAAAAAACTTTACGTAACACTGGAGGATCTGCAAAAGGATCTGGACGAATGGATGAAATACTACAACAATGAAAGAACTCATCAAGGCAAGGTTTGCTGCGGTAGTACGCCGATGGAAACATTGCTTGATGGAAGAAGGTTTGGGCTAAGGAATTTAGCTCAAATCTAAACTGACAGGCACTTAGAAAAAACCGGTAACTGTCAGCTCAGGTCTGAGCTAGTACACAGTAAAAAAGGCAGCCTGCGCTGCCTTTTTTGTTTTCATACTCTTTTTCCAAGAGTTTCATAAATCGAATTGTTTTCACGCTTACCTACTGCAATCACAACAATTTCAATTTTCTTGTCGTTAACACGATAAGCGAGGCGATATCCAGCCGAACGTAACTTAATTTTGTAAACATCTTTCATGTCCCGAAGTTTATCCTTCGGCACTCTTGGGTTTTGCATGCGTTCCCTCAGTTTTGTTTTAAATTGCTCCTTGATTTGTGGTTGCAATTTTTTCCATTCTTTTAAAGCTTCATCATCAAAAAATAACTTATAGGTCATCTACATTTACCTGGGTTAATGTTCTCCCAGGGCGTGATTCACGTTTTTCTACTAATGCTTTTAATTCCATATCTTCAAGCTGCTCGATAATGGCCTCCCAGACATTACTAGGAACGCAGTAGTAGGCCGGTTTGTTGTGGTGCAGCACTGCCACTGGTGAACCAGCCTCTAACACGCCCATAGGGTTTTTTTTGAGGTCAGTGACGCTTATGGAAGCGTCGGCCAAAATTTGATTCAACATAGTAAGTTCGATAATTAGTTAGTCGTTTGAGTAAGTTCGATAATTAGTTAGTCGTTGAATCGTTTAACGTTAGTTGCCGGTAAAGTTAATGCAAAGGTGCTTTAACTATGCCTGTGATGAATATAGCACCAAATATGGTGCCAAATAAAGATCTTTTTTGGTGCTAAATACTTCTAATTTGTAACACTTCATTGAAGACCAATATGTGTGGCATGTCATTCTTCACTTTTTCGGTAGTGATGAGCGTCACTAGATCAAAAATTCACTCCTCCCCCGACCTGACGCGTTTTTGAAAAATATAAAACCGCGAAAGTAAAAAATGATGCGATGCCGCGCGGGTTCTATATAGAAGGAAGAAAGACTGTTTCAGCGATTGAGTTAATTGAAAGATAGTGAATGTGCATTTCATTGCGGGTTGGAGTGATAAGCCAGCAATCTCGAGGGTTTTGAGATAAAAAATTTAAAGCGCCCACTTGGTGCCCACTTAATAAAAATGAATTGCAAATTGCAGGCGAAAAAAAAGGGTTTACATTGCTGTAAGCCCTTGTTTTGCGATTTGGTGCCAGTGGTCGGACTCGAACCGACACGCTTTTAAGGGCGCCGGATTTTGAATCCGGTGCGTCTACCAATTCCGCCACACTGGCGAGTGGTGCGCATTTTAATGATTTGCGACTCGCTGTCAAACACTAATTTAGAAATTTCCTTAAATCTTTCAATAAGTAAGCTGGTTGACCAAAAAATGAATCGTCTGTGTTCGGCCGCTGAATAAATAACATATAGAACCAAAGGGTTTTGCAGGCATGGTAAATGGTATACCCTTGCCGGCCTTTTCAGTGCTTGTTGAACGTTTTTATGCGCCGCCAGGATTTTCATTACGAACTCCCCGATAACCTTATTGCTCGTGCCCCGGCAGCCCAGCGGCGCGGCAGCCGTTTGCTTCAATTAGATGGTATTACAGGCCAGTTAACCCATAGCCAATTTCCCGATTTGCTGAATTTAGTTGAATCAGGGGATTTGATGGTATTTAACAATACACGCGTAATACCTGCGCGCCTCTTTGGCCAAAAAACCTCGGGCGGACAGGTAGAAATATTAGTGGAGCGGGTGGTGGATAGCCGTCGTGTGTTGGCTCATACCCGCGCAAGCAAAGCACCGAAAGTGGGTTCCATCGTCATTCTTCAGGACGAAACGCAAGTGCGTTTGGTCGCGCGTCATGATGCGCTTTTCGAGTGGGAGTTTTTGGGTGATGACCCGGTGTTGATTGTGCTGGAGCGTATCGGCCATATGCCGCTTCCCCCTTACATAGATAGGGATGATGTTGCTGCTGATCGAGAGCGTTATCAAACCGTATATGGCGAGAAGCAAGGGGCTGTTGCTGCACCCACAGCTGGGTTGCATTTTGATGAGCAAATGCTGACGGACTTGAAAGCCAAGGGAGTGCAGGTTGCGTTTGTGACTCTGCATGTGGGAGCGGGCACTTTCCAGAATATGCGCGTTGATAATATTGCCGAGCACCAAATGCATTCGGAAATTATGGATGTGTCGGAGGAAGTTTGTGCGTTGGTACGTGCGACCAAAGCGGCGGGTAAGCGGGTGATCGCTGTGGGTACTACCAGTGTGCGCAGCCTTGAATCTGCTGCCCAGGGATATATAAATGTGAATCAACGCGGCGAGATTTATCCCTATCAGGGTGAGACTAATATCTTTATTTACCCGGGTTATGAATTCCAGGTGGTAGATGCGTTAGTGACTAACTTCCATTTGCCTGAATCCACTCTGATTATGCTGGTTTCAGCTTTTGCGGGCTTTCGTTTTACTATGGGCGCCTACCAAGAGGCGATCGCACAGCAATACCGCTTTTTCAGTTATGGCGATGCCATGTTTATTACCCGCAACCCTGCCGCCGCCTCGCAACAAGTTGGCGCGATACAATCAGAGAGCGAATTGTGACTGATCTTGATCCAAGTATGGCTGCTCCAGATGTGAATAGTACTGATCTGGGTAGTGAATGTTTTATGCAATTTGAAGTAGATAGCCAAACGGGACGTGCACGTCGTGGTCGTTTGAAATTCCCGCGCGGGACTGTGGAGACACCAGCATTTATGCCTGTCGGTACTTATGGGACGGTAAAAGGCTTGGCTCCGCGTGATGTTGAGGATATAGGCGCACAGATTATTCTCGGCAACACCTTTCATTTAATGTTACGGCCTGGCACTGAAGTAGTGAAAGCGCACGGCGACCTCCACGATTTTATGCAATGGAAGGGACCAATTCTGACGGATTCTGGTGGCTTCCAGGTTTTCAGTTTGGGTAAGTTACGCAAAATCACGGAAGAGGGGGTGACGTTCAAATCACCAATTAATGGAAGCAAAGTATTTCTCGATCCTGAAACCTCCATGCAGGTGCAGCGCGATTTGGGTTCGGACATCGTCATGATTTTTGATGAGTGCACTCCGTACCCGGCGACTATCCATGAAGCGCGAGAATCGATGGAGTTGTCATTGCGTTGGGCCAAGCGTTCCAAAATTGCACACGGCGATAATCCCTCTGCATTGTTTGGCATAGTGCAGGGCGGGATGTATGACAACTTGCGCAGTGAGTCTCTGCGGGGCTTAACCGAAATCGGTTTTGATGGATATGCCATTGGTGGTTTGTCGGTGGGTGAACCGAAGGAGGATATGTTGCGTATCCTGGAAAATCTGACCCCGCAAATGCCGAAGCATAAGCCGCGTTATTTGATGGGTGTGGGAAAGCCTGGCGATATAGTGGACGCTGTGCGCCGTGGTGTGGATATGTTTGACTGTGTGATGCCAACACGCAATGCACGCAATGGCCATCTTTTTACTAGTGAGGGTGTGGTCAAATTGCGTAACGCTAAATATCGGGACGATATTGGCCCGCTTGATCCCTTGTGTGATTGTTACACTTGTAAAAACTTTTCGCGTTCGTATCTGCATCATTTGGATAAGTGTAATGAAATGCTGGGAGCAACATTGAATACCATCCATAACTTGCGTTACTACCAGCGCATCATGGCAGATATGCGTAAATCGCTCAGTGAAAATGCATTTGATGAGTTTTTGAACGAGTTTTATGGCCGTCAGGGGTTGGAAGTACCTCCTGCGCCACCACAATGAGTGTTTCATCGTTGTTGCCGGTGAATTAAAGGGTATAATCCGGCGCCCTTGACCATACCGCAGCCAGGGTAACGGCTGTGTGCAAGTAATAGAAAGGCGAGTAAATCGCCGTCGAAAGTGGGAAATCCCTATGCTAAATCGCTACCCTCTATGGAAATACCTGCTGCTGGCATTCTTTGCAGTAGTGGGTGTTATTTATTCAATTCCTAATATGTACAAGCCTGACCCGGCAATTCAGGTCTCCGGCGACTCCAGTGCCAAGGTAATTGACGCCCCTGTACTTACCAAAATGGAAGCCGCGTTAAAAGAGGCCAACATTGATGCGTTTGGTGGAGAGGTAAATTCCAAAACTGCTATGTTGCGCGTGCGTGATGTAGAGCAGCAATTAATTGCAAGAAAAATAATTCAGAAAGCCTTGGGTGATGGTTATGTAGTTGCCTTGAATACCGCTTCTACAACACCTGCCTGGATGCAATCTATAGGCGCCAACCCTTTAAAGCTGGGTTTGGATTTGGCGGGCGGCGTGCATTTTTTGTTGGAAGTTGATACTGCTTCCGCAGTTGCCAAGCGTCAGGAAATCAACGCTGACGATATGAAAGACAAAATGCGTAAAGCCAAAGTGCGTTATGCGGGTGTAGCTTCACTTAAAGATAATCAGATTCATGCGCGTTTTCGTTCCGCTGAAGCACGTGATCAAGCTATATCTTTGTTAAAAGGTGATTTTCCTACACTGGTATTTACTACACCAGATAACGAACAAAATGAATTTTCGTTCTACGCAAACTTCACTGAGGCGGGCGTACGCGAAATTGAGGATTACGCACTCAGTCAAAACCTGATTACCCTCCGTAATCGTGTAAACGAATTGGGTGTATCTGAACCTATTGTCCAACGTCAGGGCCGCAATCGCATTATTGTGCAACTTGCCGGTATCCAGGATCCCGCTGAAGCCAAGCGTGTTATTGGTAAAACTGCCAACCTTGAGTTCCGCTTGGGTGCTTCACCTGAAACATTGGTTTCCAATAAAGAGTCCTTTCCTTACAAAGATGAATTGACGCAAATGCAGCGCGGGAATGCTGAGCTTGAGCGTCAAATCATAGTGACGGGTGATCGTGTTTCCAATGCCACCAGTAGTTTTGATCCGGAAACCAATCAGCCACAAGTAAACATTACGTTGGATAGCCTAGGTGGCACCCACATGCATCGTGTAACACGTAGCAATGTTGGACGTGGCATGGGCATTCTGTTCATCGAATATAAAACCCGTACCCAGACTGTTAAAAATGCTGCAGGCGAAGACGTAGAAAAAACTACGCAATATGTTGAGCGCAAGGTAATTAGTCTGGCCACTATTCAGAGTGCGTTGGGTGTGCAGTTCCGTATTACCGGGCTGGATAGTCCCGCTGAAGCCTCGGAACTGGCGCTGTTATTGCGCGCTGGTGCGTTGGCGGCGCCCATGCATTTTGTTGAAGAGCGAACCATTGGTCCGTCATTAGGTGCTGACAATATTGAGCGAGGTGTTGACGCAACGTTGTGGGGATTCGGCCTGGTTGTATTGTTCATGATACTTATGTATCGGGTATTCGGTATCTTTGCAAATCTCGCATTGGCATTAAACCTGGTGATGATGATCACAATGCTCACTATGTTTGGTGCAACGCTCACATTGCCTGGTATTGCCGGTATCGTATTAACTATAGGTATGGCGGTAGATGCTAACGTTCTCATCCACTCGCGTATTCGCGAAGAGCTTAAGAATGGTGCCTCACCCCAGCAAGCTATTTATGCCGGTTATGAGCGCGCGTTTATCACTATTCTCGATGCCAACCTTACAACCTTAATTGTGGGTGTAATTCTTTTTGCGATTGGTACTGGTCCCATTAAAGGTTTTGCTGTGACGTTGATCGTGGGCATTATTACCACTATGTACGCTTCGGTAAGTTGCAGCCGTGCGCTTGCTAACCTGGTGTACGGTCGTCGTAAAAACCTGCAAAAAATTTCGATTTAAGAGATCACTGTTATGGCTAAGGAATTACGAATTATTGATTTCATGGGTGTAAGACATTACACCTCCGCACTGTCCGTTATTTTTGTGTTGATCTCTTTGGGAGCATTGGCGATTAATGGTTTGAAATTGGGACTGGACTTTACCGGTGGTACCCAACTTGAAATCATGCTGGATCGTCCTGCTGATTTGGATAAGATCCGCAGTGTGCTTGAAGAAGAAGAGTTGAAAAGTCCCGTTGCAGTTTTGTTCGGTTCTGATCAGGAAGTGATGATTCGCACACAAGACCAGATGCAAGATAAAGCAAAAGTATTATTAACGACACAACTCACCAATGCCGGTGCCGTGCTTGAAGCTGTTGAGCGCCCCTCCCGCGAATTTGAGGGCTTCTCCAGCGCATTGGTAATTGCCAATGCATCAGAAGACAATTTGCGGCAGAAGAACTTATTTCCGAATAGTGAGTATGGTCGCGTTGAGTATCAGGTTCGCGATGGAAAGGTGTTGGTGATTCTGGAGAACTCAATTGAAACAGTTTATCTGAAGCAATTAATTCAAAAAATTGAGTCTGCGACCGGCGCAAAAATTCAATTGCGTTCCAGTGAGTTTGTTGGTCCACAAATTGGGGATGAATTGCGCGATCAGGGTGGTCTAGGGTTACTTACGGCTTTCGCACTGGTATTTCTGTATGTTGCTGTGCAATTCCAGTGGAAATTTTCCGTGGGAGCTATTATCGGTTTGATTCATGACGTAATTATTACCATAGGATTTTTTGCGTTTTTCCAATTGGACTTTGATTTAACTGTATTGGCTGCAATCCTTGCGTTAATTGGTTATTCGATTAACGACACCATTGTTATCTATGATCGTATTCGAGAGAATTTCCGAGTGCTGCGCAAAATGCATCCGCATGAAGTTATCAATATCTCAATTACACAAACACTTGGCCGTACGATTATGACATCGGCTTCGGTATTCATCGTTTTGTTCTGCCTGTATTTCATTGCTGGCGAGACTTTGCAAGGTTTTGCTCTGGCACTCATTATTGGTATTGTGTTTGGTACTTATTCTTCAGTTTATATTTGTGCCAATATCACCGCGGCTTTGGGTATTGCGAAAGAAGATTTAATGCCTAAAGCTAAAGAAGAAGGTACAGAAGTGGATGAAATGCCGTAACCGTTTTAACTCCATCAACAAACAGCGCCAATAGGCGCTGTTGTTGTTTTGGGCTTCAAAAAAATCCACCAATTCCATGCGTTGTTTAATCAAATAATCTGGAGTATCGTCAATTCACTTTGTTCAAGGTGTAATTCCAATGACTAATAGCCGCAATCCGATGATTGAACACATCAGTTTTAATCCCTCTTTGCAGACAAGTGATGATCTGGAGCTTTTACGGGCAACCGTGGGGCGTTTCCAGCGAATATTTAATGGAAGCGGTTATGGATTTTGGGAATACGATTTACAAAAGCAACACATTGAATGGTCTGGTGGCTTTTGGATGCGTCTTGGTTATGGGCCTGATGATGCGAAAGATATCTGTGATGCATCCAAAGTGCTTATGTACATTCATCCGGATGATCGCGAGTTTGCAATAGAGGCAACGCGCCAGCACTTGCGAACCGGTAAGCCGATGGATGTTTCCTATCGAATAAAAACCAAAGGTGGTGATTATATTTGGACGCAGGTTCGCGCTGATTCAATGCGTGATGATGATGGCCAGGTGACGCTAATGTCGGGCGTTAATTTCGATATAACGGAAATTAAAAAGGTGGAAGCGGCGTTACGTGAAAGTGAGGCCCGTCAGGTACGCATCATCCAGGCATCCAGTGACGGTATTTGGGAGTGGTATGCGGATCGCGGCGGGTTTCATTTCTCACATCGTTGTTGGGAGCTATTAGGTTACGATGACCTGGATGATGTCCTTACTGAGGGTGAAGATCGCTTGAAGATCTGGCGGCGTCATATTTATCCGCAAGATTTGGCAAAATTCGATGATGCACTCATTGAGCACATGGCTGGTCGTGCGCCGTTTGATGTGGAGTACCGCCTCATCAATATTAAAGGTGATGTGCGTTGGATTCGCGGCCGTGGCCGTGCAGTGTTCAACGAAAAGGGCCAGCCGATCATGATGTCCGGTAGCAATATGGATATCACTGAAGTAAAACGCGCTGAAGAACGCGTGATTCAATCGAAAGAACAAGCTGAAAAAGCGAACAAGGCGAAATCCGAATTTTTATCCAGCATGAGCCACGAATTGCGAACCCCTCTAAATGCAATTCTGGGGTATACACAATTATTTGAATACGATGGAAATTTAAAAGCCCAACAAATTGAAAATGTGCGTGAAATTCGTAAGGCCGGTGAACATTTATTGCAATTAATTAATGATGTTCTCGATTTGGCCAAAATTGAATCCGGCAACATGACGGTTTCACTGGAACCTGTCTTGGTTGCACGTTTGTTGGATGAGTGTTTTACCCTTGTTCAGCCGCAAGCGGATGCACGCGGTATACGTTTATCCGCGCGTATTGCAGAGCACGCTAATACTTATGTTGTTGCTGATCATGTGCGTTGTAAACAAGCGTTGCTGAATTTGTTGAGTAATGCGGTTAAATACAATCATGTTGGCGGTGAGATTGAAGTGATACTGGCCGCTCAAGAAGGCCCCAAATTACGCATTAGTGTGCGCGATACTGGCCGAGGTATTCCATTGCAGCGGCAGCATGAGGTTTTCCAACCTTTTAATCGTTTAAGTGCAGAAAACAGCAATATTGAAGGTTCCGGTGTCGGGTTGGTAATTACCAAGCAATTAGTGGAAATGATGCAGGGCAAGTTAGATTTCGCCAGCACTGAAGGCGCAGGCACTACTTTTTGGATGGATTTCCCTATTGCGGTGGAGTGGACTGCGGATACTTTGCCTCATGTACGAAAAAAGGATTACAGCCCTGCGATGTTGCAGGTGCAGCGTCGTTGCAAAGTTCTTTATGTCGAAGACAACCCGACGAATATTCGTTTGTTGCAACAAATTTTTGCACGTTACCCGCAATTGGAGCTGGATATTGCCGAAGAGGCTTTCCTGGGTATCTATAAAGCTCGCAGTACTAACCCTGATCTTGTGATTCTCGATATAAACCTGCCTGGCATGGATGGTTATGATGTTTTGGCCGTATTGATGAATGATCCTTCCACTAACAAGATTCCCGTGATTGGTTTGTCCGCGAATGCCATGCCTTACGATATAGAGCGGGGGAGAAATGCAGGCTTCTTTGATTATCTAACCAAACCAGTTGATATTAACCAACTTATCGATGTCTTCAACAAACTCCTGCGCGATTAGCCAGGAGTTTTGTTATTCACGTCATTTCCCTCATTAAACCTCGATCTGTTTACATACTTTCATAATCGTTAATTAATGCAAAAACATGCTGGTATTTAACCATCCTGCGCTTATTATCCGCAAAATGAACAATTGTTCATTTTGCGGATAATGTACTTCAGGAGTCAATCATGGTGTTTCGCCTTCGTTACAAGCCGGTATTTGTTGTGTCTTTATTGGGACTTTTATTAACCGCATGCGATGGGAAAAGCTCAGGTGCGAAACCGGCTGGCGGGCCCATTGAGGTTGGTGTAGTTGAGGTTACCCGTAGTGATGTCCCGCTTGAAGCAGAACTGCCGGGGCGGACAAGTGCGTACCGTAAAGCAGAAGTTCGTCCGCAAGTTAGCGGTATTATCCAAAAGCGCCTTTTTAGTGAAGGCTCACAAATCAAGGCTGGTACTGCGTTATATCAAATTGATCCTGCAACTTTTGAAGCTGCGTTGGCAAGTGCAATGGCAGAATTGGCTCGTGCTGAGGCTAACCTGGCGGCAACGGTTGCACGTGAGTCTCGTTACAAGGAGTTGGTCGCGATTAAAGCGATTAGCCAACAAGATTATGACGATGCGATGGCTACCTTGGGGCAGGCGAAGGCGGGAGTTCAATTAGCAAAAGCCGGAGTAACTACAGCAAAAATCAATCTCGATTACACCAAAGTATTGGCGCCTATCGACGGCGTAATTGGTAAGTCCAACGTAACCGAGGGCGCACTTGTCAATGCGGGGCAAGCCGATGTGCTTGCTGAAATCCAACAATTGGATCCTATCTATGTTGATGTCTCCCAGTCGGCAGAACAGCTTTTACAACTGCGGCGCCAAATGACGGAAGGTAGTGTTAAAGCTATTGATTCGGCAAAAGTGCACCTGGTTTTAGGGGATGGCACCAGTTATGGGCATTCAGGGCAATTGCAATTTGTTGAGGTTGGCGTCAATGAATCAACAGGTACCGTGATCCTGCGCGCGCAATTTCCTAATCCTGATCGATTATTGCTACCCGGAATGTTTGTCCGCACGACCCTGGAAGAAGGTGTTCGCACCAACGCCATTTTAGTTTCCCAACGCGGTGTGACACGTGACCGAAGTGGCAATGCAACTGCAATGCTCGTGAATAATCAAGGCGTAGTTGAGATGCGTAGTATCACCGTTGCTCGCACTGTGGGTGATCAATGGTTAGTGCTAAACGGGTTGGAGGTGGGTGATAAAGTCATCGTTGAAGGACTGCAAAAAGTAAAACCCGGCGCCTCGGCGAAAGCAGTTCCTGCTGTAAGCGAGAACACTGGGGAGTAGTTGATTATGGCCAAGTTTTTTATTGATCGACCGGTCTTTGCCTGGGTGATTTCAATCATCATCATGCTTGCCGGTATATTGTCCATCGCGAAATTGCCTATTGAACAATATCCACAAGTCGCGCCCCCCTCGGTGAGTATTAGTGCTAACTATCCGGGCGCTTCCGCACAAACAGTCCAAGATACAGTAATCCAGATTATCGAGCAGGGACTTACCGGCATTGATAATGTGCAATATATGTCATCAACCAGTGAATCCAGTGGTCGTGGTGAAGTTACTGTAACTTTTATGGCGGGTACTGATCCCGATATCGCACAAGTACAAGTGCAAAATAAATTACAGACCGCGATGCCCTTGTTACCGCAAGAAGTACAGCAGCAGGGTATTCGCGTAACCAAATCTTCGGCCGGTTTTTTGATGGTGGCGGCATTTGTATCCTCCGATGGCCGAATGGATAAATACGATATCGCAGATTATGTTGCGGCAAATATCCAGGACCAGTTGAGCCGCGTTAATGGTGTCGGGCAAATACAATTATTTGGTTCGCAATACGCTATGCGTATTTGGCTGGATGCGAACAAACTTGCCACCTATAAATTAACAACCGTTGATGTGGTCAGTGCGATTCGTGCGCAAAATGCACAAATTGCAGCGGGTGAATTAGGCGGAACCCCGGCGTTACCCGGCCAACAAATTAACGCAAGTATTGTTGTGCAAACTCGTTTAAATACTCCTGAACAATTTAAAAATATTCTGCTGCGTGTTAATCAGGACGGTTCACAGATTCGCGTGGGTGATGTCGCTCGCGTGGAGTTGGGTGGTGAAAATTATCAATTTGAAACGGAATACAACAATCGTCCTGCAACCGGACTTGCGGTTACGCTTGCTTCAGGTGCCAATGCACTGGATACCGCCGATGCAGTACGCACGCGAATTGGACAATTGCAACAGTTTTTTCCGCAGGGTTTAGATGTAGTTTATCCCTACGATACCACGCCATTTGTGAAGCTTTCTATTGAGGCAGTAGTGCATACACTCATCGAAGCCATCGTTTTGGTGTTTTTGGTGATGTACCTTTTTCTGCAAAATTTCCGTGCAACATTGATTCCGACCATTGCTGTGCCGGTTGTATTGCTGGGTACCTTTGCTGTTTTGCAGTCCTTCGGGTTTTCCATCAATACACTAACGATGTTTGCAATGGTATTGGCGATTGGTTTGCTGGTAGATGATGCAATTGTTGTGGTAGAAAATGTGGAACGAGTTATGGCCGAGGAAGGTCTTTCTCCGCGTGAAGCTACACGCAAATCCATGCAGCAAATTACCGGTGCGTTAATTGGTATTGCATTGGTGCTCGCGGCAGTATTTGTTCCCATGGCTTTTTTTGGTGGCTCAACCGGTGTTATTTATCGGCAGTTTTCCATCACTATTGTATCGGCCATGGTGTTGTCCGTAATCGTCGCATTGACCCTAACTCCTGCACTTTGCGCCAGTATGTTGAAGCCGGTTGATGCAGATCATTATCACAAAACAGGATTTTTTGGCTGGTTTAATCGCAATTTCAATCGTGCAACAGATAAATACCAATCCGGTGTTAAATCCATGTTAGGTCGCACGGGGCGTTATATGGCAATTTACGTCGCGATTGTAATAGTACTTGGATTATTGTTCACACGACTTCCCGGATCTTTTTTACCCGATGAAGATCAAGGTGTGTTGTTTACGCAAATGACGCTGCCTGTAGGCGCAACGAAAGAACGTTCTATTGGGGTGATGGATAAAGTTGAACAACATTATCTGGAAAATGAGAAAGCGAATGTGCGTTCTGTGTTTTCAGTTATTGGTTTTAGTTTCAGTGGGCGCGGACAAAACAACGGTATCGCATTTGTCGGATTGCGTGATTGGAGCGAACGCACTGATTCATCGCAGCATGTCCAGGCAATAGCAGGTCGTGCAATGGGTACATTTGCGCAAATTAAAGATGCAATGGTTTTTCCATTTGTTCCACCGGCGATTACCCAGTTGGGAACTTCATCGGGCTTTAATTTGCAGTTGCAAGATTTGGGTGGTGTTGGACACGACACATTAATGCAGGCGCGCAACCAGTTTTTAGGCATGGCAATGCAAGATAATCGTTTGGTTGGTGTGCGCCCTAATGGACAAGAAGACAATCCGCAATTTAAGTTGGATGTTGATCAAGAAAAAGCTGCTGCGCTAGGCGTCTCTTTAACTGAAATTAATAGTATTTTTTCAACAGCCTGGGCTGCCAGTTATGTAAACGATTTTATTGATAAGGGCCGTGTTAAAAAAGTGTATGTGCAAGGCGAAGCAAAATATCGTATGTTGCCGGAAGATGTTAAAAACTGGTACGCCCGCAATAATGAAAATGAAATGGTTCCTTTTTCTGCATTTACATCAGGTCGATGGATATATGGATCACCACGTCTTGAGCGTTACAACGGAGTGCCATCAATAAATGTTTTGGGGCAAGGGGCGCCTGGAGTAAGTTCAGGCGATGCAATGTTGGCCGCAGAAGAAATCGCAGCAAAATTGCCAGCGGGCGTCGGGTATCAATGGACTGGTATGTCATTGCAGGAGCGCCAATCAGGTAATCAGGCTCCAATGTTATATGCCTTATCCATTTTGATTGTATTTTTATGTCTTGCCGCGCTTTATGAAAGTTGGTCAGTGCCATTTTCGGTAATGCTCGTTGTGCCGTTAGGAGTGCTTGGTGCAGTGTTGTTCGCTATGGGACGAGGCTTGTCGAATGATGTTTATTTTCAGGTTGGTTTACTGACGACAATCGGTCTTGCGGCAAAAAATGCGATTCTCATCGTAGAGTTCGCCAAATCGCTTTATGAGCAAGGTATGGATTTGCTGGATGCAACAATGGAAGCAGTGCGCATGCGCTTGCGTCCAATTATCATGACGTCACTCGCATTTATGTTGGGCGTTACACCTTTGGTATTAAGTAGTGGTGCAGGGTCTGGTAGTCAAAATGCAATTGGCACTGGCGTGTTTGGTGGAATGTTTTCGGCAACCGTATTGGCTATTTTCTTTGTACCGGTATTTTTTGTCGTGGTATTTCGTTTGGCAAAACGTTGGTCTACATCAAAAGCAACGGAGTAACCTCAATTGACCATGAATAAATGTGAAATCATTTTAGCAGCAACGCTTAAATTGTTAGCGACCAAAGGTTTTCATGGTTTTTCGATACGCGATGTGGCCAAAGAAGCAGGCATTGCTACAGGAACTTTATATTTATATTTTGATGACCGTGAGGATTTAATTAATAAATTGCATGGGCAAATTATCAGTCGCGTTGCTGCTGAATTACGCACTACATACCAAGGCGGTTTGGTGTTACAACATCAATTTGAAAACCTCGCGCGTACTTTTTGGCAATTATTTATGCGCGAGCCTGACATTTTGTTAAGCAAAGGGCAATTTGATCATTTGCCTCCTGATCTTTTGCGCAGCTCCCAGGAAGCGGCAAAGCAGGAACTTACTCCGTTGTTTGATTTTTTTACGCAGGGGCGAGCCAGTGCTGAATTGAAAGATTTGCCAGACGATATTTTATTCTCGCTAGGGTTTGAGCCTATATTTGAAATTGCACGAAAAAAATTGCTGGGTTTGATCGATGTAGATGAGGTAATGCTGGGAAAAATCATCGGTGCCAGTTGGGCTGCGCTGTCAAAATGATGGCAATTCCAATGTCATCATTTGATGCAGCCCAATGCAAAATTAGATGGGCAATTGTGTTGTAAACTTGACTTGTTTTAACGCGAATGCCGAATTGATTGAGCCTATGTTGGGCAAATGAATTAACGTCTGTTTCATTAGCTTTTCATAGTGCTCGACACTCTCAACGACAACACGCAACACATAATCTTTCTCGCCGCTGGTGGAGTAGCATTCAACCACCTCGGGAATGGCTTGCACGGCATGTTCAAATGCTTCGAGCGAACTGGCGTCATGATTTTTAATAGTGATGTAAGCATGCACGGTCACCCCCAAATTTAGCAGCTTGGGGTCAAGCAGCGTAACTTTACCGCGAATGACTCCTTCTGTTTCAAGACGTTTCAGTCTTCTCCAGCAGGGAGTATGGGAAAGGCCAATCATGTTGCCCAAATCTGCCATTGAATAATCGGCATTTTCTTGAAGGGCGCGCAAAATTTTCCGGTCATATTCATCTAGTTCAATAGCGTGGGGCATGGTCTTATCCTGATTGATCGTATTTATTCACCCATTCTAGGATGAAAATTTCTCATGGGCAATGAAATGAGGATGTATTTCATAATATAAGCCTCAATTAGCTATTTATAAGTAAAAAAAGCCCCTCGATTCCGCAATTTACTAGGAAGACGGTTTACCGGCATATTGTGATTGCTGTCTCGGGCGTGTATCGTAACGCCTCTTTTGTGGGGCGTGTTTAGCCAGTGTTTCGTGGGCAGGCGTTAGCTTTGATTTGTCCCTTGCCCCGATAAAAATAATGCTGAGGAGCAATCCGAGATGAGAGTGATACTGTTGGGCGCGCCTGGGGCGGGTAAAGGTACCCAGGCGCAATTAATCATGGAGAAATTTGGTATTCCACAAATTTCTACCGGCGACATGTTGCGTGCTGCGGTTAAGGCGGGCACTTCCTTAGGCTTACAAGCCAAGGACATTATGGCAGCAGGTGGTTTGGTGCCGGATGATTTAATCATCTCCCTGGTCAAAGAGCGTATTGCATCGAGCGATTGTTCTAATGGATTTCTCTTTGATGGTTTTCCTCGCACCATTCCGCAGGCAGAAGCCATGCTAGACGCTGGTGTGGATATTGATCATGTTATTGAAATCCATGTCCCTGATGAAGAAATTGTGTCCCGTTTGAGTGGTCGCCGTGTGCATGAAGCCTCAGGTCGTGTTTACCACGTTATCCATAATGCTCCAAAAGTAGCGGATCATGATGACGTGACAGGTGAACCATTAATTCAGCGCACTGACGATAAAGAAGAAACTGTGCGTAAGCGTTTGGGTGTTTACCATGAGCAAACTGAGCCGCTCGTTGGTTTTTATCAAAATCTGGCTGCATCTGGAACAAGCAAGGCGCCCAGGTACACGCGAATTAGTGGTATAGGCAGCGTTGATTCTATTCGTCAGCAATTGTTGACTGTGCTCGGCTAAAAATAGCTATCGAGACAAAAAAGCAGGCTCTACGGAGCCTATTTTTTTGCCTTGAGTTTTTTCAGGCCAATCTGGCTATTACACTGGTTCTATGATTTTGATTGAAGGTTGATATGAGCCTTATTCTCGCTCTGGATACATCCACAGATGCCTGTTCCGTTGCACTCTACGCAAACGGAGTTTTGAATTCCCACTACGAAGTTGCAGCCAAAAGCCATACACAGCGATTGCTTCCGATGGTTGATGAATTGCTGCAATCCCAAGGATGTGACCTCGGGGATTTGGATGCAATTGCATTTGGACGAGGCCCCGGTTCCTTTACGGGGTTGCGCATTTGTGCAGGGATTGTCCAAGGTTTGGCCTTTGGTGCTGATTTACCTGTGATCCCTGTATCTACATTGGAAGCGATGGCCCTTGGTTTTTATCGGCAAAGTCCCGAAATTGCCGTTCCTCTATTAGTTGCGTTGGATGCGCGAATGGAGGAAGTGTATTGGGGCGTATATGAACAAAGTGGTGATTTGGTAACACCGATATCAGAAGAAGCAGTGATGAGTCCGGCAATGTTAGTTGAACACAATGACGTCATCAATCTTTCAGGCGCTTTCGTTGGTATTGGTCCGGGATGGCATTATTTTGCGATGCAGCAATTAAAAACTAACGCTTGTGTGTTGGATGTACATCCACATGCAGAGAATATCGCTTTAATCGGTGCGGCCAGATTTGCAGCTGGGCAAACAGTCACTGCGCTCGAGGCACAGCCTGTATATTTACGTGATTCAGTTTCCTGGCAAAAACGCCAGCGTATCCGTACTTCCAACGATTCTTTGGTGTGAACCTATGGCCAATTTACTTTCGCTTGACAACTTTAACGCGGGTTTACTTAAGTTCTTGCAATCGTCCCCGACACCGTTTCATGCCACACGTAATTTGCAGGAGCGTTTGGTCGCCGCAGGTTTTATAGCCTTGAATGAAAGTGACGCGTGGGAACTTGAGCCGGCAAATCGATACGTCATTACACGTAATGATTCATCGATTATTGCTTTCATTTATGGAGTCTCGCCTTTATTAGAGACTGGAATCCGGATGATGGGAGCACATACTGATAGTCCTTGTTTGAAAGTAAAACCTCGTGCGGAGTTGAACCGCCGTGGATACTTTCAGTTGGGGGTAGAGGTTTATGGCGGGGCCTTGCTGGCGCCATGGTATGACCGTGATTTATCGATGGCGGGCCGGGTTTCCTGTAGTAATTTGCAAGGTGAGATAGTTAGTGTATTGGTTGATTTCGAGCGCGCAGTTGCGACAATTCCCAGTTTGGCCATCCATTTGGATCGGGAAGCTAACAACGCACGTTCTATCAATGCTCAAAAAGACATAGTGCCTTTGGTCTTGCAGCTTCCAGCGGAGGACTCCCCGGTTCCTGATTTCCGGGCGCTGCTATTCAGCGAGTTACAACGTCAACATCCTGGCTTACCAGTGGATAAAGTATTGGATTATGAAATTAGCCTTTATGACACCCAGGCACCAGCTTTGGTAGGGTTTGAGCAAAACTTCATTTCCAGCGCAAGAATTGATAATTTATTGAGCTGTTACATAGGGTTGGAATCATTACTTAATGCAAGCAGTGAAGTTTCCAGTCTGCTGATTTGCACCGATCATGAGGAGGTTGGCAGTGCTTCGTGTTGCGGCGCTAAAGGGCCAATGCTCGAGCAATTCCTTGAACGGTTGATGCCTGAAGTAGATAAGCGGGTGAGGGTAATTGAACGATCAATGATGATCTCTGCTGACAATGCGCACGGTATCCACCCAAATTTCATGGAAAAACACGATGAAAATCACGGGCCATTACTGAACCGCGGACCAGTTATTAAAGTGAATGCCAATCAACGTTATGCCACTACGAGTGAGACCAGTGCCTTGTTCCGTTTATTCTGCGCACGCGCTGAAGTTCCGGTTCAGGCATTTGTTGCGCGAACTGATATGGGTTGTGGGAGCACTATAGGTCCCGTGGTTGCCTCCGAAGTAGGGGTTAAAACAATTGATGTTGGTTGTCCAACTTTTGCAATGCACTCAATTCGGGAGCTTGCAGGAACTAAAGATGGTTGGTGGTTGTATAAAGCAGGAGTAGAATTTTTTAACTACCTTAAAGCGCCTGTCGCGATGGTGACTTTGATGAAATGAGAGATTTGTTTTTCAAGGATGAACGAGCATTTTCTCTCAACCTGTATGTGAACCAGTGCTAAGACTGGGCACGTGCCTGCCCGTTAAATAAGGCAGCTGTTTATAATCGCGCCGATTTTTCTAATAAAAATGCTTTTGCCACACCTGATTGTCGGGTACCGGGCCGAGTAAGTTAGACAAGCGGAGCTGAAAAAAAATGGCGATCAGCCTTGATGTATTAGCGTCCTTCGCACCTTTTAATACTTTGAGTCATGAGTATCTGACCCAGGTTGCAGAAAAGGCCAATCTGCGGGAGGTATCCAAGGGAACTATTATTTTCAAGCGCGGGCGTCCGTTTCCGGAAAAAGTGTATCTGGTTGGTGGAACGGTTGACTTGATCGATTCCAATTTCCAGGTAAGTACCATTAACCCTGCAAGTGAATCCCGTCGCTCTCCGCTCAATATCACCCAGCCAACCCAGGTCTCTGCTGTTGCCAAATCTGACGTAACCTTATTGGCTGTTGATAGCGATTTTATCGATCTGGTGCTTGCGTGGAGTGAGTCCAGTGATCAAGAAGTTGACACGTCCGGCGTAAGTCTGCATGACGATAACGACTGGATGTCTTCGCTGTTGCAATCCCCATTATTTAGCCGTTTGCCACCTGCCAATATTCGCCAATTATTCATTCGCTTTACCGGGCAAAAAGTTCAGGCAGATGAGGTGGTTATCAAGCAGGGTGAGCGAGGGGACTTCTTTTACGTGCTGGAATCTGGTAGTGCCATGGTGATGGATCCTGCAGGTAAAATTCTGGCTGCGTTGCGTCCGGGTAATTACTTTGGTGAAGAAGCATTGGTGGGTGACACTACTCGAAATGCAACGGTAAAAATGATTACCCCCGGGAAGGTCATGCGCTTGAAAAAGGAAGATTTTCGCGAACTATTACAAGAACCAATTCTCAAGTATGTTAGCGCGACGGAGTTAAAAGAGCGTTCGCCTAATATGCCTCCCTATCAAATTCTGGATGTGCGTTTGCCGTTGGAGCGACGCATACAGTCTGTGCCGGATAGTCGCAATATTCCGCTTAACCAACTACGTAATAACCTTAAGAATCTTGATGATTCAGTTACTTATGTTGTGACTGATGATTCAGGTCGTCGTTGCGATGTGGCGGTACATTTGTTAACCCAGGCTGGCTTCGACAGCTGCATCCTCCGCGACTCTGCCAACTACTACGCGGGACTCTGATTTCTGTATGTTCATTCCTGTGGCAAGCTGCAATTTTTTATAGCTTGCCTGTATGATGGCGCCCTGATTTTGAACCCTATTGATCAATAACAGAAAGGGCACCATGAACAAGCATCGTGTATTAACGGGTATTACTACTACAGGCACACCGCACTTGGGCAACTATGTCGGTGCAATACGCCCGGCTATTCAGGCCAGTCAAAAAGCAGATGTGCAGTCCTTTTACTTTCTTGCCGATTTCCACGCATTAATTAAATGCCAGGAGCCGGATCTGGTTCATCAGTCCACGCGTGAAATTGCTGCGACCTGGTTAGCCCTGGGGCTGGATACTGACAATGCAGTCTTTTATCGTCAATCCGATGTTCCGGAAATTCCAGAGCTGTGCTGGGTTTTGACTTGCAATGCCGCCAAGGGTTTGATGAATCGTGCCCATGCTTACAAGGCATCAGTAGACGCAAACCTGGAAGCCGGCGAAGACACCGATTACGCGATTACCATGGGTCTTTACTCATATCCGATTTTGATGGCGGCCGATATTTTGATGTTTAACGCACATAAAGTGCCTGTTGGTCGTGATCAAATCCAACACATTGAAATGGCCCGTGATATTGCCGCACGCTTTAATCATCATTACGGCGAGCATTTTGTATTACCGGAAGCGGTGGTGGATGATAACGTAGCGGTTTTACAAGGATTGGATGGTCGTAAAATGAGTAAGAGCTACGGTAATACCATCCCGTTATTTTTACCGGAAAAGCAACTGAAAAAATCAATCAATAAAATCCTGACTAATTTACTCGAGCCCGGTGAACCTAAAGATCCGGATTCATCGCCTGTATTTCAAATTTGGCAAGCGTTCGC
The DNA here is from genome assembly GCA_035490715.1 of Cellvibrio sp. Lineage (GTDB taxonomy): Bacteria > Pseudomonadota > Gammaproteobacteria > Pseudomonadales > Cellvibrionaceae > Cellvibrio. The sequence continues at coordinate 32,957 of DATJLF010000050.1, read as the reverse complement.
AACAGTTGAGCAAACGGCTTACATGCGCGAGCAATTTGCGGCTGGTATTGGTTGGGGTGAAGCAAAGCGCCAGTTGTTTGAACTGATCAACGGTCAACTCGCGGAAGCGCGCGAAAAATATGAAGCGTTATTGTCAAATCCCGCGCACATTGAAGAAGTTTTACAACAAGGTGCCGAGAAAGCGCGTGCATACAGCAAACCCTTGCTTGAAAAAGTTCGTGATGCTGTAGGTATTCGAAAAATTAGATAAAAAATCAAAAAAGAAGTTGTTTGAAAAATAAACCCTGCATTGACAGGGTTTATTTTTTGAGATTATTTTGTAAGGGTTGAGATCACTTTCAGCACAGCAGATGTCAACTGCCCCAATTGTTCGCGGGTAATAATAAATGGCGGCATCAGGTACACAATTTTTCCAAACGGTCTTATCCATACGCCTTGTTCAATAAACAATGGGATTAACTTGCGGATGTCTACATCGTCGGTGAGTTCAACCACACCAATCGCACCCAGTACACGAACATCTTTTACATAAGAAAAATCTTTGCAGGGTGCAAGTTCATCGCGCAATTGTTTGCTCATGGCGGCAACATTTTCTTGCCAGTTGGAATTTAATAATAAATCGATGCTTGCATTAGCGACAGCGCAGGCGAGGGGATTGGCCATATAAGTCGGCCCGTGCATGAAGGCCGGATTCTCTCCACGACTAATACCATTGCTAACTTTATCGTTGCACATAGTTGCAGCCAGAGTGATGTAGCCGGCACTCATTGCTTTCCCCAGGCACATAATGTCCGGGCTAATACCGGCATGCTCACTTGCGAATAATTTCCCTGTTCGGCCAAAGCCTGTTGCCACCTCATCCACAATCAATAAAATTTCATTTTTATCACAAAGCTCGCGAATGCGACGTAAATAATCGGGTGAATAAAAGTGCATTCCCCCTGCACCTTGTACGATGGGCTCAACAATGACAGCTGCAATTTTTTGGCGGTGTTGTTGAATTAATTGAGCAAATTTAGCGATATGTGTTTCCTGAAACGGTTCATCAAATTCGCAGGTTGGTGCATCTACAAATAAGTGATGCGAGAGCAGGTGGTGAAACAAGTGATGCATTCCTGAATGCGGATCGCAAACAGACATAGCGCCAAAAGTATCACCATGATATCCACGCTTGAACGTTAGGAAGCTTGTGCGTTGTGCCTGACCTTGCGCATGCCAGTATTGGATTGCCATTTTCAATGCAATTTCAACAGCGACAGAACCGGAATCGGAAAAGAAAACTTTATTCAAACCTGTTGGCGTAATTTGCGCGAGCTTGCTTGCCAATTTCACGGCAGGTTCATGGGTAATGCCTGCAAACATTACATGGGCCATGTTTCCCAATTGATCGATAACGGCTTGATTCAATACCGGATGGTTATAGCCATGCAAGCAGCTCCACCAGGATGACATACCATCAATCAGTACTCGTCCATCGCTTAAATGTAACTCCACGCCTTGCGCGTGGCTAACCGGAACGATTAAGCCAGGATTATTAAATGCTGTGTAAGGGTGCCATACATGTTCACGATCCAGCTTTAGCAAATCGTGTGTACTCATTTCCGCGTGACTCATAGTTTTTCCGCAAATGCTTCATTCAGATTCGAATTTCATACTGCTAAGCTTACCGTCATTTATCTGAAAAACCACGACTTATGCTGTTAAATCTTTGTTGATTAATTAAACCTGATGATCAAGTCCAGTTGTTTTTGCGAAAGCTGTTCAATCTCACTATTTAATTTATCTGCGATGCCAATTTCTTGTTGGGACTGGTTGGAAATTGTCGCAATGGATGATGTGTTACGTTCAATTTCCATCGCCATTGATGATTGTTCTTCTGCCGCAGTGGCAATTTGATGGGACATTTGGTCAATAACATTCACTGAATCGGAAATTGAGGCCAATGCCGCGTTCACATTGCTCATTTCATTTACGCTACGATCAGCCAAAGCCAGGCAGTTTTTCATATTGGTACTTGCATCGTCTGTTGCTTTACCAAGATTACCAATGATCTGTTGTATATCACCGGTGGACTCCTGGGTGCGTTGTGCCAATGAGCGAACTTCATCGGCAACTACCGCGAAGCCGCGGCCTTGTTCACCGGCGCGTGCTGCTTCAATCGCTGCGTTTAATGCGAGCAAATTGGTTTGTTCGGCAATACCGCGAATGACATCGACAACGCTTGCAATTTTGCTGCTATCTTCACTCAATTTACTAAGTACGTTACCAAGGTCGCTGACCGTTTTTGATAAATCATCAATCGCGTGGCGAGCGCCTTCAATAACCCGGTTTCCGTTGGTTACCTCATTAATTGCAGTGCCTGTTGCTATGGAGGTTTGGTTTGCACCACTGGCGACTTCCTGCACTGCTTGCGCCATTTGTTGCATGGCACTGGCAACACCGGCTGTCTCCTGTTGTTGGGCTGTCATACCCTCGTAAGTCTTACGCGCTTGATGATGTGCTGCTTCTGCTTTGCCTTGTAATTCGCGAGTTGATTCGCCAAATCGACCAAGGGCGGTACGCAAGCGCGATTTAATGGCAAGTTGTGCCAGGATGATTTCACCTGTTGCATCGCAACGGCCGGTGTAAATGTAGGCGGCGAACGGGTCATTGAGTATTGCCCGTGCTTCTTGCAGAGCGGGGGCGATACGCTTTTGTTGTTGGATTTGGGTAAAAACACCAATCAGTAATGCAGGAATCGACAAGGCGAATACGGTTGCAGTAGTTGATGAATTGAAGATGACAGCGGCGATGGCCATCAGTAGCCAGCTGGTGAAAGTGAGAAGGACCCCGGTGCCGTAATCAGCCCATAGCTTTTCCGGGTACGACCATGCAGGTTTACCCTCATTCAGTCGGGAATAAACTGTTTCAGCGCGTCTAACTATCGCGGCATCGGCTTTAACCCTGACCGACTCATACCCGTAAATCTGCCCGTTTTGGCGTAGGGGAGTGACATAAGCATCCACCCAATAATGGTCGCCATTTTTGCAGCGGTTTTTGACCATACCCATCCAGGGTTTACCTGCCTTTAAAGCAGACCAAAGCATTCCAAATGCGGCAGGTGGCATCTGTGGATGACGCAATATGTTATGGGGTTGACCTATGAGTTCTTCACGGCTGTAACCTGAAATGCGGCAAAAAGTATCGTTACAGAATTCAATATCACCACGAAGATTGGATGAGGAGACAATTTCGTCCTGGTTGTGCAAATGAATTTCGCGTCCAGTGACATGGCCGTTATTACGCATAGGCAGATCCTGTTTTTCAAAAAAGCTTGGCTACAAGGTATAGCTAAACGCTAGACCAAAATCGAGAAAACTCTAGTAATTAATTGATTTTGCTTGAGTTTATCTTTCCGTTTTATCAGGCGGCGGCGAATCGTTTAACGTCTTGCTGTACTCTGCCTGGGTGCGCAAGTTCTTGTTCGCTGGTAACTCGAAATTGGGATTCATACAGAAATCGGGACAGCGCCAGGCGCTTTTCCTCCTCTAAATCCAAAAACTCGATACTAATTTGGGTGTGGCGATATGGGCTTCTGCCCATTCGAAATGCACAAATCCTGGCCTTGCAACGAATTTGCAATTCGTCACTGAGGTTCACTTCACATAAAGGCAAGTGAGCTCCGTGACGCAGGTAAGGCAGCAGGTTGCCCGCAACAATCAAGCGTAATCCCCCGGCGGAAATATCTTGAAGGGTGCCATAGCTAGGTTCCTGGCCGAGGGTGCGAATTTTTACACTCAAGGGGGATTCATGGCCAATCGCATAGCGCGGAAAACTACGCCTGGGTGTATAGACTGCAAATTCCGGGAGTTCAATGGCAAAACCGACAGCGCCATAACTGGAGCCGAGGGCAACAACCGGCGCATGGATGACGAGCTGTTCACCATTGCGATGATGTCGAAAGGTGATGTGATCACCGGTATCCAGAAGCAGTTGTTGTGGAAAGAGGTCGTCCAGCCATAACAGGCCGCGATCAATATCGACAGCGAGAATCATGCTCTGATAGGTACGACTGGCGCCGTGGATTTTGACTTCCAGTAATTGCCTGGTTTTTTGTAACTCCCATAGCGGTAAGTATTGGTCAGGAATTAACGCTGCTGGCAAATCCTGATCACTGATAAGCCGGCTTACAGGGGGCCTCAGATCTCCGGTTCTGCGTTTTTTAAATAATTTATCAAACAGCGACATTGCAACCTCCACGTGGCAATTGTTCTCCCCTTGAATATCAATACAGAGGGGCTAAAACCAATAGAGCAAGTGCTGTGCCATAGGTTGAGGCCTTGAAGATGGCGGCTTCTGAAGCCAGTTTCGTTTTTATTTTGCACAGAACTGCCGTTGTAAACGGCGATATCGGCGAAGGCAAGCGGTATAGACCGGCAATGAATTGCCATGCCACGATTGATTTCAACTTACGGGTAAAATCCGTACAATGCGCGCCTCATCGGCTGCGGCCGGTAAACAATCGTATCTACAAGCCTTGTCACAAAAGAATTGCATCCATGAAAGAGTTAAACGAACGCAAAGATCGCCTTGAATTCAACAAGTTGCAGAAGCGTCTGCGCCGCTTGACCGGCACCGCCATTGTGGATTACGGAATGATTGAGGATGGCGATAAAGTGATGGTTTGTCTTTCCGGTGGTAAGGATTCCTACACCATGCTGGATATATTGCTCAGTCTCCAAAAGACGGCCCCAATTTCATTTGAGTTGGTTGCCGTAAATATGGATCAGAAACAACCAGGTTTTCCGGAGCATGTGTTGCCGCAATACCTGAGTGAACTCGGTGTTCCATTCCATATTATCGAGCGCGATACCTACAGCATTGTTAAAGAGGTGGTGCCAGAAGGGAAAACAACGTGTGGTTTGTGTTCGCGTTTACGCCGGGGAACCTTGTATGGGTTCGCAGACGAAATAGGCGCAACCAAAATTGCCTTGGGTCACCATCGTGATGACATTATCGAAACCTTATTTTTAAACATGTTCTACGGCGGCAAACTCAAAGCCATGCCACCCAAACTCCTTTCGGATGACAAACGCAATATTGTTATCCGACCTTTGGCTTATTGTGCGGAGGAAGACATCGCCAAATTTGCCGAGCTGAAAGGTTTCCCGATCATTCCATGTAATTTGTGTGGTTCACAAGAAAATTTACAGCGTCAGGTGGTAAAGGATATGTTGCATCAATGGGAGCGTCAGTATCCGGGGCGCACAGAAACTATTTTTTCGGCAATTCGCAATGTACAACCATCGCAATTGGCAGATTTGAAATTATTTGATTTCATCAATCTGGAATCGCAACAAACTAGTGAATCCGAAGAAGAAGCTTGTGGCGTGACGCCGTCAGTCATGCGTCGCGATGAAGGGGTGCAATATATGGATATATTGGATATTCAGTAAAGTTGAGGCGTATTTAAAGACGCTTAAATAGTTTTATGTAATTTTTTCAATTGTCCCAGGCTGTTTAATATCTTTACGCAACTAATTTTTGATTCTCTGAACTTAATAGATTTACGCGATAAGTGTCGATGAAGTCTTCAGATCTACGGGTACAGCCTGTGCCGTTATCAAATTGCAATGCCCAAAGCTGTGCAAGGTTGTTTAAATCGGTAGGTTTTTGGACATCGATTAGTTTGGACTTGTAAATCATCCAGGCAATTGCAGTGGCGTAACTTAAATTTCCGACCAATTCGCTGTGAGGATTTTTCAGGAATTGTTGCTGGCTGGCTAACCCTCGCACCAAAGACGCTAAATCCGGAAATTGAATCAAGTACTTATCCCATACTTCATAATGCTTTTGAATCGTGATCCGGTAAATCCCCAAGCCCTGTCGATCAGGGCAGAAACCCGGACCGGCTATCGATTCTTGAGCTGCTGTACCCATCAACAAATCTGCACCGGTTTCAGAAAAATCACCTAACACTTCCAGACACGGTTTAATTACTTGTTCACGCAGATCACTTACATAAATACTCATAGCTGCCTCTTCCGTTCTTGTCACAAACATGCCCCAATTTGTCAGTAATCACAGCTAACGGACAACTCAAACCATTTTTTGTGAAAGGAGTTGCGTCAAAAAAAGCTCATCAACCTTATACACAATAACATCAGCATAAGTTGCGCCAACTTGGTTTGTATGTGGCTGTTACCAATTAAATTTGGGGGCTGGCTCTAAAAATTCCATCTATTTCTGAATTAATTATGGCCCGCTTTGGCTAAATATTTGAAAACGTAGTCATTATTTATTGCATGTTATTCAAAAATTTCTTTGTGTAATCTGCTGTCTATACTTCAGTGATCTGCGCAGGCTAATCAGGATATTTTTATGCGTATTGGTGTCCCGAAAGAAATTAAAACCGGTGAGAATCGTGTGGCGTTAACGCCGGCAGGAGTTGTTGAATTACGCGCGCGCGGGCACGATGTTTATGTGACTCGCGGTGCTGGAATTGCCGCAGGATTTAGTGATCTCCAGTACCTTAATGCGGGTGCAGAATTAAAAGATACAGTCGCAGATGTTTATGCTGTCGCTGACCTTATTGTTAAAGTGAAAGAGCCACAGCCACAAGAATATTCATTACTGACAGATCGTCACATTCTCTTCACCTATTTACACCTGGCGGCCAGTCGCCCTTTGACTGATGCTCTTCTGGTTTCAGGTGCAAGCTGTATCGCTTATGAAACCCTTACAGACAGCCTGGGCCGCTTACCATTATTGGCTCCGATGTCGGAAATTGCGGGTCGTATGGCCGTGCAGGCAGGGGCTCACCATTTGGAGGCGGCCCAAGGCGGTAAAGGTGTTTTATTGGGGGGAATTCCCGGTGTCGCACCCGCTAATGTCCTGATATTGGGTGGTGGAGTCGTCGGTGCGAACGCGGCGGCTATGGCAATAGGTATGGGAGCTCAAGTACGAGTAATGGATAAATCTATCGCCAGGTTGCGTTATCTCGATGATTTATGGCGAGGGCGAGTTATTTGTGAGTATGCGGTTCAAGAGCGTATCGACCAGCATGTTCAAGTGGCGGATCTGGTTATCGGGAGTGTATTAAATGCGGGAGCCAGCGCGCCTCAGCTGTTGACTCGTGGCCTTATCCGTACCATGGAGGCCGGCAGTGTTCTGGTTGATGTTGCCATAGACCAGGGGGGATGTTTCGAAACCTCTCGCCCCACGACCCATCAACAACCAACTTATGTTGATGAGGGCGTTATTCATTATTGCGTTGCAAATATCCCCAGTGCTGTGGGGCGAACGGCGACGTTGGGGCTTACCAATGCGACCCTGACTTACCTATTGCAATTAGCCGATCATGGCCTGGCAAGCCTGAAAACAGATAGTGGATTGCGAGCGGGATTGAATATTCATCGCGGTGTGTTAACCCATGAAGGGGTGGCAAAGTCGTTTGACCTGCCTGTGGTTGATCCATTGACTGTTTTATAGCTTTTTTCCTATAGAAAATAACCATATAGGTTTAGGCGACTTGAATAATATTGATCTATACTCCTGCCAAGTCAGTCACATTTCAGTTGCCGGGGATGCGCTTTCCCCATTCGAATAACGATATTCAGTTCCCGGAAATTTAAGGTCGATGAGAGACAAAGCCCCGTCCTTCTTTAATGGCATTTCTTTCCAGCTTGCCAAAATCGGTATCATTTTGGCATTCGTTCTTAGCTTTTTATTGAGTTCTGTCCAGCTTTACCTGGATTTTCTTAATCAGGAAAAAGAACTCGAGTCGCTTATTGATCGCGTTGTAAAAGTCGCCACGCCGCCAGCAGTGCGTTCAGTCTCAACGTTGGATGATGAGCTTTCCTATGAGGTGGTGAATGGGTTGTTGCGTTACGGATTCATCTATGAAGTTGTGATTTACGACGATACCGGTAATGTATTGGCCCAAGGCAGCAGCACACGGCCTGAAGTGAAGACGCGCTGGCTCACCAGTAAAATTACAGATAACACCCGTGAATACACCGAAAACTTATTGTTGCCGGGTTATACCGATGGTACGGCGGGAAGTATTCGCTTTTCGGTGGACATGGATCTGGCATTGGAAGGTTTTTATAATCGATCCAAAACGGCGTTGTTTACCGGATTGTTGCGCAACATGTTTTTGGTGTTACTGCTCTTCGTTGTTTTTTATTACACGTTAACAAAACCACTGGTTCGTTTATCGCGCGAAATTAACAACATCAATCCTGATCACCCGGGTGTGAATCGCCTTACACAATTACCTTCCCATCGAAAAGATGAATTAGCGCAGCTGATTGCCAGCTCGAATCAATTGCTGGACATCGTTGAACTGTCATTGGCAAAGCGTCGTGCGGTTGAATTGGCGCTGCGTAAAAGTGAAGAGCACTTGCGCCAGATTATTGATCATCTGCCAGTAATGATTGGTGCGCGCAATATTGCCGGATACTATTTGTTTGCGAATAAGGCACTGGCAAACGAATTAGGTTATACCCCGGAGCAAATGCGCAATTTACATGTACGTCAATTGTTAAAAAATTCAGTGTTTGACATCGATACTATGTTGCAAAATGATTATCGCGTTATTCGCGGTAATGAAGAGCTGGATGTTATCGAAGAGCGTTTTGTCACTGCCACCGGTAAGCAATTATTTTTGCAAACACACATCATGCCGCTGGCATTCTATGATGAAAAAGTTGCATTGATTGTATCGGTAGATATTACCGAGCGTAAAAATGCGCAAGCCAAAATGGAATTTATGGCTCATCACGATGCGCTCACCGGATTACCAAATCGTGTTCAATTGGTGGAACGTTTGGAGCATGAGCTGCGCAGGGCGGAGCGCCATGGTTATTTTGGCGCGGTGTTATTTATCGATCTCGATCAATTTAAAACGATCAATGATTCCCTTGGGCACCCGGTAGGTGATCGCGTTCTTGAAGTCGTGGCGTCGCGCTTGCAACAATCGGTCAGGGAAGAAGATCTGGTTGCTCGCTTAAGTGGCGACGAGTTTGTAGTGGTTCTCACCGTGCTGGATCAAAATATTGAAACAGCTGCATTACGCGCGGGTGAAATCAGCGAAAAAATTCGTTCCATTATTTCCCAGCCGTATATGTACGACAGCATGGAACTGCGGGTAACGTGTAGCGTTGGTGTTGTGGTTTATCCCGATAAAAATAATTCTGTACACGAATTGTTACGTTACGCCGACACGGCCATGTATCAAGTGAAAGAAAAGGGCCGTGATTCTATTGAATTCTTTAACGAAGAAATGGCGGATAAAGTCAGTCGTCAATTAACGATGGAAGGCGACTTGCATCGCGCCCTCGAAGAGGAACATTTCCAGCTTTACTATCAACCTAAAATCGATATCAAAACCAACGAAGTGGTCGGCGCCGAGGCTCTGCTACGTTGGCATCATCCAACCAAAGGAATGGTGTCACCCGTGGAGTTTATTCCTGTATTGGAGACTTCCGGCATGATTATCGAAGTAGGGCAATGGGTAGTTGAGGACGCTTGTAAAACATTGGTGAAATGGCATGTATCAGGTTTATGGAAGCCGGGTATGCGTTTAAGTATTAACATCAGCCCTCGCCAATTCCGCCGGGCCGCGTTTGTCGATGATGTTGTTGCGACGCTGGAGAAATACCAAATTCCCAAAGATTCGCTGGACATGGAAATTACGGAGGGAATTGTTATTCAACGAGTAGACGACGCTATTGCAACCATGAGCACGCTCAGCAAGCATGGTATAAGTTTTTCGTTAGACGACTTTGGCACCGGGTATTCATCAATCAGTTATTTAAAACGATTGCCCGTGAGCACATTGAAAATAGATAAAGGTTTTGTACGCGATATTATTGAAGATCGTAACGACCGTGTGCTGGTGGAAACCATTATCACCATGGGGCGCTTGTTGGATATGGAGCTGGTCGCAGAAGGGGTGGAAACAGTTGAACAATTGGCGATATTAAAATCTTTTGATTGCAATTACTATCAAGGTTATCTATCGAGCCAACCAGTGCCGATAGATCGATTCGAAAAAATCCTTGCAAACAAATAATTGTTTTTTTGATTATCTTTAAAAAGAAAGATGGGGCAATTCTAGAATAACCGCCCCAATAAATAAGGAACAGCCGTTTCAACCCGCATAATTCTTTCACCCAAATGAACCGCATCGAAACCGATTTTACGCAGTAGTTCAATTTCGTAGGCAATAAAACCACCTTCAGGACCGACCGCCAAACTCAATGTAAAATCAATCGCACGTGGGCACTCTACATCGGTGTAAGGGTGAGCAACCAATGCAGTAGTGTTAGTAATGATGCCTGGTAGTTCATCTTCAACAAAAGGTTTAAAGCGTTTATGTAAATGCACTTTTGGCAACTGCGTATCGCAACCTTGCTCCAACCCCAGAATGAGTTGTTGCAGGATAGCGTCGTCCTCCAAAAACGGAGTTTGCCAATAACTTTTTTCAACGCGGTAGGAATTAATCAAATGCAATTCCTTTACCCCAAGCGTTGCAATTGTTTGCAATATCCTGCGTAGCATTTTCGGGCGTGGCAGTCCTAATATTAATTTCAACGGCAAAGGTTGTGGCGGAGGTTGGTGTAGATCCAGTTCTAGCTCCAGCCCGGTTTCTGAAATGTTCAGTAACGTACCTTTGCCCATATTTCCGTTGATTAATCCAACCTTGTAGCTTTCGCCAGTATTGGCACCGTGAATTTCGCGAATATGCGCGAGTCGGCGCGCGTCGCGTATAACGGCGCGATTCTGGTCAAGCAGGTCATCTGGGGTGAGTAAAATCAGGTTCATAAACACGGAGGAGAAAAAGAAAGTTGGATGCATTGTAACTGGTTGTGCTGCGAGTTGTGAATTTGCTGCCAATTATGCGGTGAATCTCTTTGCAATAAATCGTAGAAATTTTATAGTCTGCGTCCTTTAATTGAGGCCTTCCCACTAATTTGTAAGGAGAAAATATCATGCGATGGAACTGGTTGTACCAATTTGGTTCCCCGGTTTGGTTTTACCAGAAAACCAACATTTGGCTACCCTACCTGTATTTCATAGCGTTAGTGCTTCTCATCGTGGGAACTACATGGGGTTTGGGTTTTGCACCGGTAGATTCAAAGCAAGGTAACAGCTACCGAATTCTCTATGTTCACGCACCTGTTGCACATATTGCAGAAGTCTCTTATGTGCTGATGGCTGTTATGGGTGCTGCAGGCCTTATATGGAAAACAAAACTTTCATTTATGGCGATGAAAGTATCCGCGCCATTGGGTGCAGTTTTCACGTTGATCGCTTTGGTGACAGGTTCAATCTGGGGAAAACCAACCTGGGGGACCTGGTGGGTATGGGACGCACGAATTACATCCATGTTGATTTTGTTTTTTCTGTTTCTGGGAGTTTATGCCTTACAGGAGGCTTACCAGAATAAAGATGCCGGAAATAAAGCCGCCGCTGTTCTGTCGCTTGTGGGTGTGGTCAATATAATTATTATTAAAAAATCAGTCGACTGGTGGAACACCCTGCATCAGCCTGCATCGATCACAAAAGGCGCCATCGATGTGTCCATGCTATTTCCTCTGCTTATTAATATGTTGGGTACGTATATTCTCTATATCGCATTGTTAACGGCGTGGACTCACATGGAAATATTGCGACAGGAAAAAAGAAAGCAGTGGGTGCAAGACTTGTTTTGATTTGAAAAAAGTAAATTTTCTACGATATGGTTAAGAGGGTTAATTATTGTCACTAGGTCGTTTTTAAACGAATAATGCATCCAGGCGGTTTGTTGAGTCTAATTCCGGTTGAAGTGCAGGCGTATTCGATCCTATCTATTTTATGGTCGCCGATAAAGGTGACTCCCCCTCATATTTATTTTTCACTCGTTGAATCCATTCTCCTCGTTATTCCGTCCAACATCCATATTGCTTCCAAAGGAATCTTTAAAGGTGTTGGAATGAATAAATGTAAGAAAATTATGCTTGGCGGCTTGTTGTTAATGTGTTTTCGGCTTGATGTGAATGCGAAGTGTACGCCAGGTATTTACAGTGATGACAGCGAAAATGTGGCGGTACTGCGCAATAAATCCACTGCTACAGGTAGCCAGTTTGTTTATTTAACCCTGGATGGATTATTTGGTGATGTTGATTCACAAAACTTTCCCTTTCAGTGCAATGAAAATTTTCTCCGGTTAAATAGTTCTATCCGCAGTGTGCTTCGTCCGGTTGCCATTCGGCGAATTACGACGTCATTTACATCTGCAAATACTCGCTTGGTAGGAGAGTTAATCGAACCTCAAGAATTAAGCAAAAAATATCCGCTGGTTGTGATGGTGCATGGTTCGGAGCAAACAGCGGCAATTGGTAATGCCAAAGCGAGATTGATGGTAGCACTTGGAATAGCTGTGTTTGTGTATGACAAACGAGGGACAGGTGAATCTGAAGGATTTTATACCCAGAATTTTGAGTTGTTAGCAACGGATGCGGCAGCGGCCTTGGAACATGCACGAAAACTGGCCGGGGATCGTTTTGGTCGTGCTGGCTTCTGGGGAGAAAGCCAGGGGGGCTGGGTTGCACCTTTAGCGGGCAATCGCTCGTCGGCAGATTTTGTCGTTGTGGGATATGGATTAACAAGCTCTCCCATTGATGAGGATCTTGATCAAATGTTGCTGGAAGCCGAGAGTCAGGGGCTTTCAAAAAAACATGTACAGCAAATTAAAAAACTGTCGGTAATTACTGCAAAAATTTTAACGTCGAATTTCGAACGTGGGCTAAAGGAGTTGGAAACGTTGAAAAAAATACTTCATTCAGAAAGCTGGACTAAAACTATTCATGGTGAATATAGTGGTGCTATGTTGCGAATGAATAAAGATGATTTGCGTCGCTTTGGCCCGGCATTGTTCGATAATCTGGAATTAATATGGAATTATGATTCTACTGCTGTTCTTGAGAAGACGGATATTCCTATGCTGTGGATTGTGGCCGATAAAGACCGCGAAGCACCGGCAAAGCGGACAATCACGGTGTTGACGGGATTGAAAAAACAAAAAGCAAAAACTGGAAGTGTATTTGTTCCCTGAATCAGATCATGGCATGTACGAGTTCGTGGAATTACCGGATGGTAGTCGTCGTTATACTCGAATTAAAAATGGTTATTTCAGGTTAGTTGCTAACTGGATTCACGGCCGTAGAACCTCATTTAATGGTGAAGCTTACGCGTTATAAAAAAGGATATATTTTGGTATGAAAATATTGATAGTAATTTTATTAGCGCTTTTATTATCGAGCTGCATAAATAATGTTGGTAGGCCTATCGATTATATTTTCGAGAATGTTCACGTTATTCCTATGGACAAGCCTGAAGTTCTGCACAACAGGGCAATCATCGTCGATGATGGGAAAATTATTAGTGTTGTTAAACAAGCCGAGGCAAGCCATGTTAACGCGTTAGTTCGTATCGATGGAAAAGGAAAATACGTGATGCCGGGGCTTGCAGATATGCATGTACATGTCCGCTGGAACCCGGAAAAAATGTTCGATCTTTTTTTAGCCAATGGCATTACCACTGTGGTGAATATGCGCCCTGAGGATGGCGGATATGATCATTTAGCCCTACGTAATAATGTTCTTGCGGGTGAACTTGCAGGGCCACGTTATTTGCTTAGTGGACACCATCTTCAAGGTGAATTTCCAAAGGATATAGAGGAGGTAACTCGAATATTGGATGAGCAAACCTTGAAAAAAATTAGTTTTGTGAAAATTCATGGTGATCTGAAACCGGAAATTTACAATGCAATATTAAAAGGCGCTAAAGAGCGAGGTTTAAAAGTGGTTGGACACGCGCAGCACAAAATGTCTTTAAATAGAACCTTGGAAATGGATGCGTTAGAGCACGCGGAAGAGTTGTTGTATGTGGCTACTGATGAGCGAGGTGTACAGGAAATTTCAGTCGATTTTCTCACTGGATATAGAGCCAATGTGTCGCGCCTGTTAAATCCTGCGCAGCGTAAAAAAGTAGTCGATCAAATTGCAGCATCCGGTATTTATCTTGACCCCACATTAATTGTTTACAAGATGGTGGGCGTATGGCAATCCGATGAACATTTGGCAGTTTTGGCAAATGATCCTGATATGGCCTATTTGCCTGAGGACATAAAAGCATTTTGGTTAAATCCTGCGACTAACCCTTATCAGGAAGAGGGATTTCCCATCACTCGTTTGGAGGTAGAAAAAAATTTGCAGCTTATGCAATTATTAATAAAAGAATTACATCATGCTGGTGTTCCTTTGTTATCAGGTTCAGATACTTTTGGAACATTGGTGCCGGGAATTTCTTTGCATCAGGAGTTAAAATTACTGGTAGATGCCGGTCTAACTCCCTACGAAGCGTTACGGTGCAGCACAGTAAATGTAGCGGCTTACCTCAACGAGAGTCACGTGGCAGGCATGATTAAACCTGGTTTTCGTGCCGATTTTATTTTGCTGAAACATAACCCATTATCGGATATAAATAATAGTCGCAGTGTTAACGGGGTTTTTACGCAAGGAAAGTGGTTCTCTCGTTCCGAGCTGGAAAAAAATTTTTGACTATTGTTTAGCCTTCATATCCGCCAACAGTTCCAATGCCCGCAAACGTTTTTGTGGGTCATACACATCAATCGTAAACATAAATTCATCGATCCCAAGCTCGGCAGCGAGTTGTTCGAGTTTGGTTTTAACCTCGCTTTGGCTACCTACCGCCGCGAGCGCTAAAAAATCTTTTACATTCAATTCTTCTTCAATATTCCAATGCCCTTCCATTGTTTCAACCGGCGGTTTTAACCACAACGGATGTCCACGTAAAAGCGCAAGGATGCGTTGATGGCTGGTTGTTGCCAAATGTGCAGCTTCCTCCCCGGTATCTGCAACGATCACTGGCATGCCCAGCATTGCGTAGGGTTTTTCAAGATTTGCAGAAGGAACGAATTGGGAGCGGTATATACGCAATGCATCGCGCATTAATCGCGGGGCGAAATGGCCCGCAAAGGCATAAGGTAATCCGCGTTTTGCAGCGAGTTGGGCGCTGAATAAACTTGAGCCGAGCAACCAGATGGGTACTTCGGTACCTGCACCGGGAATGGCTTTCAAGCGTTGATCGGGATGCGCCGGAGCGAGAAGTTGTTGTAACAGGTTAACTTCTGTGGGGAATTCCTCTGCAGCGAGACCATCACGACGTAATGCCCGGCTGGTGATAGGATCAGTTCCTGGTGCCCGGCCCAACCCCAAATCAATACGACCCGGGTATAAACAGGCGAGGGTGCCAAATTGCTCCGCAATAACCAATGGCGGATGATTGGGTAACATAATTCCACCGGAGCCAACGCGCAGTGTTGTTGTGCCGCCCGCTATGTAGCCAATCAATACTGCAGTCGCTGAGCTCGCAATGCCTTCCATGTTGTGATGCTCGGCCAACCAGAAACGATTGAACCCCAACCGTTCCGCTGCCTGGGCATAGCAAAGCGAATTTTGTAGCGTCTCCCTGATCGTTGAGTGCTCGCGTACCGACGCTAATTCCAACAACGAAAACGGGATTGTTTCCAGCATGTTTTGTACCTGCGCTTGTGATTGGTAGGTGCATTATTGGGGCATGGCGATTGAGTTCAAGAAATCATTTACCGAAAAATAGGCTGCCGGAAAACGGAGGTAACAGGAAAACTCAAATCGCAGGAGAAACTCAAGCGGCCATTTCGCGGCAACTTTCTGCGCAAGTTTTGCAGGCTGTTACACAATCCTCCATGTTTCCCACATTTTCACTACTTGCAGCGCAGGCTTCGCAGATTTCTGCACAGAGTTTGCAAA
This sequence comes from Cellvibrio sp., assembly GCA_035490715.1. Taxonomy (GTDB): domain Bacteria; phylum Pseudomonadota; class Gammaproteobacteria; order Pseudomonadales; family Cellvibrionaceae; genus Cellvibrio. The sequence continues at coordinate 17,118 of DATJLF010000050.1, read as the reverse complement.
TGTGAAAACTAAATGCTGAATCACTCATTTGCAAGGTGGCACAAGTCTCACAAACCTTGGCGCAATTTAACATCAGTGTAAAGTGATTAGGTTCCACATGTGGGCCGCGAATTTGCAGGCAGTGATTTAACGCCATGGAGTAACATATTTGGCTACACGCAGTGCAGTGTTCTATACAGTCAGATTCCAGATGATTGAATGACATAATTTATTCCTCTAACAGGTGAGGTACTTATTAGCCTTAAATCTTGCTAATGAGTGCTGTGGTCAACTATAGAGAACTATATTTTTTATATGTTCAATTTTTCCGAAATCATTAAAACGAACTTTTTATAACGAATTCTGTCTTTTTGGAGTAGTGCTGGCAGAAAATTTGCGTGCTTTTCGAATACAAGACTGACTGATATGAAAAACCCATTCATCTGCTGCGTGTGCCTTACAATGCAAATACTATGTGTAAGCTGTACCCATACCGAAATTATCAATTCAGATCAGCCTGTTAGCCGGGTTGATGCAACCACCGTTAATTTAGCCAGCCCGGAAGATCGCTTTCGCGATCTGTTTGTAGCCGTACAAACCTCGGGCATGTTTAGCGACTCCAAAACCTTTGTTGACTCAATCCCGTTATATTCCGATGAAGAAATTTTACAAAATTATGAAGACAATAAATTAAAACCGGGATTTACATTAAAAGATTTTGTAACCACCCATTTTGCAGTTCCGCTCGATAATACTTCACATTTTGTGACTGATCCTTCCAAATCAGCTGCGGAGCATATTGGGATTTTGTGGAACGTGCTAAGCCGTGAGCCAGGCTCAGTAACTGATAGCGGTACGTTAATTCCCATTCCCCATTCTTACGTAGTACCTGGCGGACGTTTCCGTGAAATTTATTATTGGGATAGTTACTTCACAATGCTCGGGCTGCAAACTTCCGGGCGGTGGGATCTTATCGAAAATATGGTTGATAATTTCTCCTACCTCATTGATACGCTCGGCTTCATCCCTAACGGTAATCGCACTTATTATCTAACGCGCTCGCAGCCACCGTTTTATTCATTAATGGTGAAATTATTGGAGGAGGGCCGCGGTAAAGGTACATTGGTGCAATATGTAACCCGGTTGCAAAAAGAATATGATTTCTGGATGAGTGGTGCTGCTGAACTTACTCATGAAAAGCCATCTGTTAAACGCGTTGTATTATTGCCCGATGGTTCAATTATGAATCGCTATTGGGATGAACGTGCAACACCACGCCCTGAATCTTATATTGAGGATATTGAGCTGGTAAAAGCGCATCGCTTGCCTGTTGAGCGATATCGGGACATTCGTGCAGCAGCAGAATCGGGCTGGGATTTTAGCGGGCGTTGGTTCAAGGATCACGCGAAGATGACCACTATTCATACCACCGAAATTCTTCCTGTCGATTTGAATTCGTTGCTATATCACCTTGAGAAAGTATTGGCAGAGGCCTATCAGCAAGCAGATAACAAACCATTACAAAAAAAATACGAGCAGCTTGCAGAAAAAAGGCGTGCTGCGATTCAACGCTACATGTGGGATGAGCAAGACGGATTTTTCCACGATTACGATTTTGTATCAAAACATGAAACTGATAATAAAACGCTAGCTGCGATGTTCCCGTTATATTTTAAATTGGCGGAGCCGTCACAAGCGATTCGCGTCGCGCAAACAATCGAACGCGAATTCCTGAAGCCCGGCGGCGTGACGACGACATTAAACAATACCAATCAACAATGGGACGCACCGAATGGTTGGGCACCGTTACATTGGATTACTATTAAAGGACTTGAAAATTATCAACAACAATCGCTAGCCGACACTATCCGTAATCGGTGGGTTGATATGAATCTTGCTGTATACAAAAGCCACGGAAAAATGGTTGAAAAATACAATGTCTATGATTTGGAACTTGAAGCCGGGGGTGGCGAGTACCCCGTTCAGGACGGCTTTGGGTGGACAAATGGTGTGTTATTAAAGTTGATGGAAAAAACTAATGATTAACTGGCGTAATGAAACTAAAAAAGGCGATGATGAATCGCCTTTATGTAAAATTTTTCGCGTATATAGCCTTATCAATTACCCTTACTTTTCTGTGCGTGTTTTTTCTTGTTCAACGGATCAACTCTAGCCAGCTCCGCCTCATCCAATCCGCCACCTGCACCTATTTCATTACTTTTAACAATGGAGAGCGTTTTATCCGTGGGGTCTATAGTGCCTTGTTCAGGTTCGTGCGGAGAACGAGCACCGTCCTCCAATATTAACGTTTCATTAGTCAAATCATCATTAGTAGGGCCTTTGCCGGGTTGGGATGCCTCGGTTAAACCTGCATTCCGTGCGGTGGGGTCATTGCTGGGTAGAATGCTCTGGTCCTCAAAACCGGGAGTTGGCTCGTCATTATCAAAATCCAATTCATCGGCTTCCGCAGGGCGGTCTGTGTTATCAACTCTTGGTGCCACATTATTTCGTCTGTTCATCACTCGTCTCCTCATGGGGCTTTATCAGTTGACGGTTTCGCCTGCAAATAATTCCGCAATTTTTTTGCTTATATAACGACAACGTTTACAAAATAAAAACGGATAAAATGCCACATAGACTAAAAGTAAAGGCAGGCGACAGCATAAATAGGAGCAAGGAGATTATTTAAATGTAATCCAAACGGGCGCATGATCACTGGATTTTTCCCACCCACGAACATGTTTATCAACGCCGCAGGCTACGAGTTTTTTTGCGAGCTCGGTGCTTAATAAACAATGATCAATTCGCAGGCCTGCATCGCGCGCATAAGCGTTTCGAAAATAGTCCCAAAATGTATAAATTTTTTCTTTTGGATATTTTTTTCGTAATGCATCAGTCCATCCTTGCGCGATTAGCATTTTATAGGCGTCGCGCACTTCCGGTCTAAATAATGCATCGTCAATCCAGCGTTCGGGTTTATACACATCAAATTCGGTTGGAATAATGTTGTAGTCACCCAGTAGTGCAACCGGTGCACCTGAGGAAATAAGCTCTGCGGCGTGCAGTTTTAATCGCTCAATCCAGCGCAATTTATAATCGAACTTTGGGCCGGGGAAGGGGTTGCCATTGGGCAAATACAGGCATCCCACAATAATTCCATTAATCGCCGCTTCAATATAACGACTATGCGCATCATCAGGATCGCCAGGCAACACACGCCGAATTTCCAACGGCTCGCCCACCCGTGAAAGTATCGCCACTCCATTCCAGCTTTTTTGCCCGTGCCAGATAACATCGTATCCGCTCTCGCGAATTACACTCGCCGGAAATTTTTCCTGTGGCGCTTTTAATTCCTGCAAGCAAACAACATCCGGCTCTTCTTCCATTAGCCATCTCAGCAAAACCGGCAAGCGCGCGTTAATACCATTGACGTTGTAAGTCGCAATTTTAATAAACCACCTCCCAATAGGCGGCGAAAGTTGAAATCATTTAACTTGTGATAACGGCAAATAATTGAAGTTCAATCATGTTGCAGGGATTAAGCAAATAGAGAGATCCTCCATGCTGTCGTTGAAATAAGTTGTCATTCGCATCTGTCAGAATGTGCGTTACGCTTGCTTGGAACCTATGGGACTACTTTGGCTTCGTTACTCAATGGACTTACCCGATAATTTGATTGCCCTGCTGCATCCAAGTGGTTGGAAAGTTAGTAGTTGCGCTGGTATGGTTTTTCTGTAAATAAAGTGACGTTCGATGAATCCAATGTGAATTCAGCTTGTGTCTAAGGTTTGTCGTAGCTTTATAGGTTATGACTTAAATCAGGATTTTAATCAGTCACATTGGAAAAAATATATGTTGTTAAAATTATTTATTGCAGCTATCACCTTACTATTCTCGTCGTTGAGTTTTTCCCAAACTGGCGCATCCAGCACACCAGCTCATGTTGGTAATGCAAAGAAAATTCTCGTTATCGCTTCGAACATGACTGATATGGGAGATCCCGAGAAGCACGAAGCCAGAAACGATCTTTGGGAGTATGCACCGCCATATCATGTATTTGTTTTGCATGGTTACGACGTGGATTTTGCTTCTCCGCTGGGTGGTGCAGTGCCGTTTGCGAGGGACCCTTTGGGGATTAGCAGCTACACCATCAAATACGAGGGCTTCTTGAGTAAAGCCAATAACTCTTTAGCGCCTAAGCAAGTGAATCCAGGGGATTACTCAGCAGTGTTCATCGGTGGTGGTTACGGCAATGTTTTTGATGTGGCTTCTAATAAAGATTTGCTTGGCATCATTGCGAAAATCTACGAGAGTGGCGGAGTAATTGGAAGTGTTGGTCACGGGGCTGCCGCATTTGCGAACGCAACACTTTCCAATGGTCAGCCCCTGGTAAAGGGTAAGCGCATTGCAGCTTTTCCAGACTCGACAGAGAAAGAAAAGGATTGGGCAAAACAAGGTAGCCTACTGCCTTTTCTTGTTGAAGAAAGACTTAAAGAAAAAGGCGCGATCACCATCAACAAAGATAATATTCCAGACAAGCATGACGTAATTACTGATGATCGTATCGTCTCGACGATGTTCCTGCCATCAGCTGCATTGGTAGCGAAAGAAATGGTTATCGTGCTTGAGAAAAGCGGAAAACCTAACACATCAAAATAGGTGATGAAAATAAAGCTTAACAATGCTTAATACACCGGTTCTATTCTCTCATTGGGAATTAGAACCGGGGAATCTGCCCTGTAACTTCCGCAATAGCGGCGAAAGTAGTGGCGCTGAAATGTGCTGTAATTCGCACTTTATAGAATATAGCCTATGCTTGCTTAGAACGTATGGGACTACTTTGGCTTCGCTTGGCACCCCCTACGGAACCGATTCACCGGATGATTTGGTTTTCCCGCTGCTTCTGTTCCTCACCGTGCGCATCCTCGCTCCCAAACCCATCAAATTTGAATAAATCCGAATAATTTTTTCACCCTATATTTGGCCTATCCAGCCCAGATGCTGCATGGCTTTGACCAGGTGAATGAGAGTGAATAAAAACACACACGTAAAGAGCGCGGGCGGGGCGGGGGCCTGATTGCGCGCAAGACGAAATAAAGGCTTAAGCGCCCCTTAAGGAGAATTTATGATTATTGATAAGGTTGAGCTCATTAATTTTAGAAACTTTGAAGCAGCGGACATTGCTTTTAAAGAGAGCACGCTAATCATTGGAGTGAATGATGTTGGCAAAACAAACTTGATACATGCTTTGAGAATATTATTAGATAAATCTCTTTCAGATAGGGATATTGAACCTAATGAGTCTGATTTTAATATAAAAAGTGATGGCACTCAGTCTGATGATTTTATTATAACAATTTGCTTTTCAAATATTGATGAAGAGGCAGTTCTTGCTGTACTTAAAGGATATGTTAGCAATGAAGGAAAGACTATCTTTAGATTTACAGCTTCAAGAAAAAATCTTGATTATAAATTATATGCTGGATCTGATGTGGAGGAATTGGAAGAGATAAATAGCAGGTTTTATTTGAAGTATATAAATTTGAGGTATGTTCGATCACAAAGAGATTTGCAAAAATTTATTGATATAGAAAAAAGCAACTGCTTAAAATATCTCAATTAGATCGGACTGAAGAGGATAAAGAAATTGATAGTAAACAAATGGATAGGATAGGGCGCGGGTTAAATGTTGTTAATGAACGTGTAAGAAAATTAAATTATGTTAAAAATTCAACAAATTTAATTAATGACGAACTCCAAAAATTATCTCATACATTTAATGGTTACGGCGTTCATTTGGATTCGGGTTCCATTAAGGTTCAACAGTTTATAGATAATTTGCAGTTAAGCGCATCATCTAGTGGATCAAAAATTATGTTAGGTGGTGATGGAAGAAATAATCAAATTTTATTGGCTTTATGGAAAGCCAAAAGTCAGCGAGAACATGATCCCGCACATGAAGTTGTTTTTTACTGTGTCGAAGAGCCGGAAGTTCATTTGCATCCTCATCAGCAACGCAAGCTAGCTGATTACCTAATTAAAGAGTTGCCCGGGCAAACTCTTATAACTACTCACTCCCCGCAGATAACTGAGAGGTATAAACCTGACTCAATTGTTCATTTGGTCAATAGAGGTAGCGGCACATATGCGGCAAGCGGAGGTTGTTCAGCTTGTATTAGTGATGCATGGGATGACCTTGGTTATAGAATGAGTATCTTGCCTGCTGAAGCTTTTTTTGCGAAGGTTGTGTTACTAGTAGAGGGGCCATCTGAAAAGTTGTTCTATTCAGAATATGCAAAAATTAACGATATTGACTTGGATTTTTATAATATTTCTATTTTATGCGTAGACGGTGTTCAGTTTGAGGTTTATGCAAGCATTTTAAATGCAATGGAAATTCCCTGGGTTATGAGAACCGATAATGATGTTTCAAATATTACAGTAAAAAAAGTTGAAAAGAAAAATCTCGCAGGAATTAATCGATGCCTAACTATATTAAAAATGGAAAAAAAAGAGCATGTTGATGTTGCTGAAACGCCCCAAACTTTAGTGGCTTCGGGTGTATGGGAGGAGATATCTGAGATAATTAATCCTCACGGGGTGTATCTATCTAAAGTTGATCTTGAACATGATTTGGCTGTCGAGCTTCCTGCAGAGCTATTGGCTTTTTCTGGCAAGGATAATGTTGAGGATGCTGTAATTTATATGGCTGCAAAAAAAGCAATTAGAATGCGAAGCTTTTTGCAGGATCATAAAGACTCACTTAGCACCATAAAAGATGGCGAGCTAGCGAAGCCAATATTGAATTGCTTAAAGATTGCGGAAGGGAATTTAGAATGACTATTGTTCCAACGAACCGTCAAATATTGGCAATCAATTCAGGCTCTAGCATGGTAATTACTGCATGCCCAGGTAGTGGAAAAACATTTGTTATCGTAGAGAAAATTAGAAAAGAACTGCAAAACCTTAAAAGCCATAAAGGCGTTATCGCTATTACATTTACAGTTAAGGCCAGTCGAGAGCTTAAGCGTAAATGCAATAAGGATGGTTTTGATATAAAATCAAGTTTTTTTGGAACTATTGACCATTTTTGTTTAAGTGAAATTATTTATCCTTTTGCAAGTAAAGTTTATGGGAAAAATAAAGAACAGGTTCGTTGTGTTTTATTTGACGAGCTTGATCCGGAACTTAAAGAGGTCTTTCCCGATGCTTCAGAGCAAAATTCGTTTTTAACAACACATGAATATGAAAGGTACCATGATTTTTTTATAAGTTGCTACGAAAAAGGGGTTATGGTTTTAGAATCCGTCGGGGTAATTGCCAATTTTATATTGGATAAATCCTACGCGTGCCAACGATATTTAAAAGCTAGATATTCATCTATTTATGTGGATGAATATCAAGATTCATCACAACCAGAGCACCAATTATTTCTAAAAATAATTAGCTTGGGAATCACGGGCGCTGCTGTAGGTGATGTGCAGCAGTCCATTTATGGATGGAGGGGGAGTAGCCCAGAGTTCATAAATGAACTGGTTTCTCAATCTGATATTTTTGAACATCACATTATTGATACTAATCATAGGTGTCATCCATCAATTACCAATTATGCTAATAGATTATTTTCTGAAAAGTTGCACCTTATTAGATGTTGATTCCATCCGAGTTTATCACAAGTGCTATTCTGGGACGCAGCTAGACGTCGCAACTAAATTAAATACTGTCATCCTCCAAGCAATGAAAAAGTTCGAAATTAATTTATATGGAGATGTGGCAATTCTTGTGAGAAATAATCAAGGTTTGACATATTTATCTCAAAATCTAACGATACCACATAGAATATATGCTGATGATGCATTGGCTGTCATGAATACCAAAGCTACCAATTTTTTTTCTGATTTACTGCGATACCGATTTGATCAAGGGTTCCTAATGAATGATATTGTGGGGTTTTCTGATTTAGAAGAAGTATTAACTTCAAAAAAAATGAAAGAGCTTAGAGAGAGAATGAGAGCGTTTAAAAAAAATTCAGATAGCTCTTTAATAAATGATATTTGCAGTCTTGCGAATATTTGTTTGATTGAACCAGTCACTGCTTTAGATCTTGCAGCTTTGGCTGAGGTCGTTAATATACCTGATAAGCTGCGTCAATATACGCCTTCTAACGGTGAGGAGCTTCAAGTTATGACGCTTCATAAATCAAAGGGTTTAGAATTTGAAATAGTGTTTCATTTGGACTTGTATGATTGGGTTTTTCCTCATCGGGTTCCTGGCGCGAGCTTCAATGATAAGGTTTATCCAAGTTGGGAGCAGGATCTTAATCTGCATTATGTTGGGATCACTAGAGCTAAAACTGCCTGTGTACTAGTTTATAGCAAGTCTCGGCTTAAATCTGACGGGAGTGTTAAATCTGGGCAACCTTCTGATTTTTTATCGATGCCAGGGCTTGCAGGGCTTTTCAAGTGAGCGCTATAAGCCTAAGTGCTTCGAAATAGCATTTTTTAAATTATCGTGTTATGTAATCTTTCATGTAGATTCAAAGTTAATTCCCTTAAAATTATTTAATTCATAAACGTTTTTAAATTCCTCGGTACAAAAACTATATAGCAGCTTATTGATATTTGATTTAAATACTAAAATATTTTCAGCTGCTAGTAGCTTTTTGTCAAAAGCTACATTGGTTTGACCAAAATGAACACCGGTGTCAATAACATCAACGGCTTTGCTTTTATCGACGGCGGTATCCGGGATGATATAAAGCGTATTGAATAAATAATATGTTTCACCATAAACGGATATTGGTAAAAACTCACCTGCCTTAGCCAGCGATTCGTGAAATACATCATAGGCTTTAGGGTTGAAGGCCAGAACGCCGGTAGACCAAGTTGTCACGTCAGGAAGATCCTCTTTCATCTCTTCCTTGCCATCGCCAAAAAAGAATGATGCCTTTGGCATAACCCATTCTTGCGCGCGCGGTTGAGCAAAAAACTTTGGTCTATACGTCGGCATTTTTGTTCCTAGCTCAACATTATCAATGAGCAATGAACAGGTATTTATATAGTCGTCAGTAAGCCTGTAGATCATTTCACATCCACAGGCTCAAAGATAATTCCTTTAAAATTATTTGAATCATAAATATTTTTGAATTCATCAGTGCAAAAGCTATACAGCAGTTTATTTGTGTTTGATTTGAAAACAAAAATATTTTCAGGGCCTAAAAAACTCTCATCAAAAGCTACATTGGTTTGACCAAAATGAACGCCAGTGTCAATAACTTCAACGGCCTTACTTTTATCAATAGCTTTATCCGGAATGATATAAAGAGTATTGAATAAATAATGTGTCTCATCATCAACAGATACTGGTAAAAACTCACCAGCGTTAGCAAGTAATTCATGAAATACATCATAAGCTTTAGGGCTGAAGGCCAAAACACCTGTAGTCCAGACTGTTACGTCTGGGGTAACTTTGATGTTGCCTTTATAGTTCTCGCTGTAGTAGAAAGATGCTTCAGGAGCTACCCATTCCTTTTGCTTTGGTGTTGCAAAAAACTTTGGCCTAAGTGCTGGCATTTTTTTAAGGAGTTCAACACCGTCAATTGAAAGTAGCGCGGTGTTTTCGTAATCACATCCAAGTTTGTAAATCATACTTTGCGATTCTTCTTGAGCCAGTGTTTGTATTCAGCTTCATCGATTTCTTGCTGTAATTTCATTTCTGGTTTGATATTGCCCTGCAATAATTGCATCCGCACGGTGTTTAAGAACGCTCGAACTTGGCCAGCGGTGGTCATTAATGAAAGGCTGTTGTTTAGCCAGTGATAATATAAATCCCGATGAATTCTATTATGGCCAATTGCATTTGGATATATAGTCGGTCGCGCATCGGCCTTTGTTTTTGGCATCCAGCAACCGTTGTCTGGATCATCTATACGAATTCTAATTAGCTCGTCAGCTAATGCTGTCCTTGCCGTCTGTTATTACTTGGCAATGCAATTCCGTCACAAAAATGTTTTTCAGCTGAATGAAGGCAATATTTAATGAATGATTTCTAATGGGGCGATTAAAAACTTTGTGAGCTTTCTAAAAATATGCGGAATTTTAATGCTGAAGGGAATTTAAAAATGGCGTCCCCGGCGGGAATCGAACCCACATCATACGCTTAGGAGGCATACGTTCTATCCGGTTAAACTACAGGGACGCACCACACGCTGGGAGCGTGCGGCGCGGATTATATAGAGTTGAGCGGAAAAGTTTAAGCTTTTGCAACTGTATATGAAGAAGTGTATTGGGTCTTGGTGCCTTGTGCGGTGTAAAGCGACGGGGCTGCTACTTTGCCGCGCAGTAAACTGAGCAAATGGTTTACGGTTTGTTGTGAGCGGGCGATCATTTTGCCGTTCACATCGTTCATTTTTTGGCACTCTTCAAATTCGCTGACCAGATTTTTCCAATCATCGCGCAAGGGCAGGGTTGCCGTATTGCGTTGCAGGAAGGTGTCCCAGCCAATGGCTGTTGTAGGTAGGCCAAGAGTGGTGAGGATTTGGTGACGTAACTTGGCGCTTTCATTGAGTTGATCAACCAGCGCTGCTTTTTGCGCGATGATGTCCTGCAAGCCATCTTGCTTACGTTGTTCCAGCAGGGTCCGCTCCTGGGCGAGCAGTTGTTTGAGTTGCGCAATGGCAGCTGAATCCTGCGTAATCATGTGGCGCAGGTTATTGATATCGAGAGACATAGCAACCTCTGTTTAGTGGTGATTAAGTGGGTAGTTAATGGCGCCGGGGAAGAGCCGTAACAAACCCACTAAGGGTATTGCGAACGATGGTTATCCCAACAAATCATTCTGGTTGAGCATATTTTCTGCAATACGCTCAGGGTTGATCTCAAAGCGACCTTCGGCGATAGCACGACGAATTTCTGCTACTTTTTCCAGATTAACATCGGGCGCACTGTCCACTTTGCTTTGCAAACGGCCAAGGTTCTGGGCTTGCTGGCTAAGTACAACCTGATCGCCGGCTTTAGGCGCTGCAGGCGCCGGAGCGGACGCAGGTGCTTTAGCTTCTGGTGCCGCTGGTGTGCTGGCAGGTTTGCTGCGAGTACCTTTTGTACCGACAGAATCCAGTGAATTGTTGGTGTTGAAGTTCATTTTGTTTCCCCTGTTCGCCATCAGGCGATTTAACAAAAATTGTCGCGGTTGCTATATCGGACAAGTTGGAAAGCCGGTTTTACAGCCTTCCTAGCCAGCTTATCGGCCAGCATCCGGTTAACTTTAGCAATAAATTCAAAAAACTTTCATTTATAAACACGATCCCTGATTACAGGATTTGAACTAAGCCCTGACCTTTCACGATGCCGGTGATAATCCGTTCTGAAGAGTCGTTTTTAACCCTTATCTTTTGGCCTAATCGGCCGTCGCCCATCGCGACGCCGGAACTACTGACCTTGATTGGGCCTGCGACAGATTCCAATACAACAATGTCGCCGCGCCTTACAGTGGTGGGCGCATCCAGTTGGGCAGTTCGAAAAGGCTCACCTTTACCAATATTGCGTTTTGCTTCCTTTCCAATAACTGCATTTACATTCGCTGCAAAACCCTGGCGAATGCTGCTGATATTCACCACAGTGCTGGTTAAATGATTGGCCGTAATCGATTGTCCTCGCACAATGTCTTGCGCAGCAACGGGGATTTCCCGGTGAATCATTACCTGCGCAGGTACATGAACAGTCCATTTAATGTGGCTATTGCATTGGGCTTTCACACTGATATTCCCACCTAAACCGGTAGGATCTTGGGTCGTAAATTCCACGCCGTTGGGACATTGCCCGAGCCGCAAGCGGTTATCCAGGTTGCCAACATTGATATCGATACGTTCGTGCGGTGTTTGCCCATAGTCTTTCGCCAAAAAACTGGCTACCTCTTTGGTTAATTGCTGTGGACTGTAGAGACCCGTAGCCTGCACACAGATGCTGGAAGCCAACATCAACACAATAGATAACATTGAGCAAGAAATTGACAACTTGCAGGATGCATTGACGTGCAACGGATTTACGTCGCTATGGCGCAAAATATTCTTCGCGAAAGTTCTATAAAAACTAGGAAGTTCCATATTTTGTCCTATCCTCAAGGGTAAGAACCCGAGGTCAGCCGGAATCGATTAATCAACGACTAAAGTCTGACACTTTTTTGCCGCTACACTGTTCTGCAAGCTATCGAAGCAAATACTATGCCGTGAATTTGGCGAGAGGTAGCGGCAACTCCCTTAATAGAAGTGACTGATAAGAACGAGGTACTTGCATGGCCGGCGTAATGGATAGTGTCAATCAGCGCACCCAGCTGGTTGGTCAAAACCGTCTTGAACTCCTGTTATTTCGCCTTGGTGGCCAGCAGTTGTATGGCATTAACGTCTTTAAGGTGAAAGAAGTCCTGCAATGCCCGCAATTGAATGCAATCCCGGGACGCAGCTCAGTAGTTCGTGGCGTAGCGCATATTCGTGGCGGCACTTTGCCCATTATGGATATGAACCTGGCTATTGGTCGTCGCGAGTTGCCGGATATAGAAAGTTGTTTCGTGATCATCACCGAATACAACCGCACGGCGCAGGGTTTCCTGGTGCGGTCGGTGGAGCGCATCGTCAATATGAATTGGGGGGACATCCATCCTCCGCCCAAAGGTGCAGGTAAAGAGCATTACCTGACTGCAGTTACCCAGGTAGATGGACAACTCGTTGAAATCATCGATGTAGAAAAAATACTTGCTGAGGTTGCACCAGCAAAAGAAGAAGTGAGTGTGGGTGTAATTGAAGACGGTATTGCTGATCGAGTTGTACAAAAACACATCCTTATTATTGATGACTCCACCATCGCGCGGAAACAAATTCAGCGTGTGGTAGAAGGAATGGGCATAAAAACAACGCTTAAAAAAGATGGTGCTGAAGGCTTCAAATATTTACAGGATTTAATGCAGGAAGGAAAAGACCCTTATAACGAACTGGTAATGATTATTTGTGATATCGAAATGCCTGAAATGGATGGGTATACCTTCACCGCCGAAGTTCGGAATCACCCGAAGTTAAAAAACTTACACATCATTCTTCACACATCGTTGAGTGGTGTATTTAATGAAGCGATGGTTCGCAAAGTCGGTGCGGATGATTTTTTAGCGAAATTCCATCCGGACGAATTAGCCAAACGTGTGAATGATCGTGTGTTGGCGATCACGGGTGAAAGCCTTCTACCGCCGGAAAAAATGTAAAAATAGAGCGTAAAGATTGGGCGTAGGAGAATGCAGTCATGGGTTGTATTGAGCAGTTATGATTAATAAAGAGTCTCCGTTTTCCAAGCCCTCTGGTCGTGAAAATCTGGATCAGCAGGAGTTTGATCAATTTCGTCAGTTCCTTGAAGATGCTTGCGGCATTTCATTGGGTGACAATAAACAATATTTGGTGACCAACCGTATTCGCCGCATTCTGGAGGAGAACAATATTGCCTCTTTCGGCGAGTTGGTGCGTGTGCTCAAGCAAGGGTTTAATCGCAAATTGAAAGATCAGGTCATTGACTCAATGACCACTAACGAAACATTCTGGTTTCGCGATAACTATCCTTATGATCACCTCAAAAATAATTTACTGCCGCAATTAATGGCCCCGGCCAACCGTATGTTTGGACCGGTGCGCATTTGGTCTGCGGCTTGTTCCTCCGGCCAGGAACCTTACTCCATTAGCATGATGGTGGAAGAATTCAAACGGCAGGCAATGAATTTACCCCGGCAGGTGCAAATTGTTGCAACCGATTTATCTTCCACTGTATTGGAGCAAGCCCGGCGCGGTGAGTACGACAAACTGTCGGTAATGCGTGGTTTATCCGCAGAACGATTGGAACGCTACTTTGATAATCCAATTCCGACCTTGTGGCGGGTAAAAAGTGTTGTGAAAGAGCGAATTGACTTTCGCTCACTCAATTTGATGGATTCCTACGCCGGTCTCGGCAAGTTTGACATCGTGTTTTGCCGTAACGTGTTGATTTATTTCAATGCTGATTTGAAGCGGCAAATACTGCAAAAAATTCATACTGCGTTAAAGCCCCAAGGCCTGTTGTTTCTTGGATCGTCTGAAGGCCTGGCAGGTGCTGCTGACTTATTTGAGATGGTTCGCTGTGAGCCCGGCATTCTCTACCGGGCAATCTAACGGCGTCTGGATTTTTTCTAATGCCCGCTTCGTGCGGGCATTTTTATTTCACTACGGCAAAAACAAAAAAGCGGAAAGCCTTTGCCGCTTTACGATTGCCGCTTTAATTTCCAGGTTCCCCCTGCCATAAAAAAACTAATAAAAACAAGCATCTAAAACGTAAATTGGCGGTTGGCACAGCGGTTGCTTTGATGTAAGCAACCGTTAAAAAAGTGGCAGAAACTGGTCGCCGCGCTACCTCTACCGGATTGATAAATATGTCTATTTCTTTCGATAAAGCTTTGGGGATCCATGAATCCGCGTTGCATTTCCGCTCTGAACGCGCCTCAGTGTTGGCTAACAACCTCGCTAATATCGATACGCCAAACTTCAAGGCCAAAGATCTGGATTTCAAACAAGCATTGCAGCAAAAAATGAACCCATCACAAGGTTTTGATTTGGCGACCACCCAGCAAGGCCACATTGATGCCAGTGGTATGGATGTTAATGAAGGCGATGTGTTGTACCGCACTCCGCAACAACCGTCGATTGATGGCAACACTGTGGAAGATCAAATCGAACACGCGGAGTACATGAAGAATGCATTGGCATTCCAGGCGAGCTTTCAATTTTTAAATAGCAAGTTCACCGGCTTACGTAGCGCAATTCGGGGCGAGTAATTCTGTTTTTTCATCATTCATCGGAATGGCATAGGTACAGATCATGGCACTTGGAAATATTTTTGATATCGCAGGCACCGGCATGAACGCACAAAGTTTGCGTTTGAATACCACCGCCAGCAATCTGGCAAATGCCCAATCTGCCAGCTCGAGTGTGGATGAAGTGTATCGCAGTCGCCAACCGGTGTTTGCCGCCATCCAGCAACAAGCGATGCGTGATGCCGTGGTGGAAGGCACCTACAGTGACAACGAAGTTGACGCTGCTGCCGGTGTACAGGTAATGGGAATTGTCGAAAGCGATGCGCCGTTGCAACGTCGCTATGAACCTGATCACCCGAAAGCCGATGAAGAAGGTTATGTGTATTACCCGAATGTAAATCCGGTAGAAGAAATGGCGAATATGATTGCGGCATCCCGTTCATTTCAAATGAATGTGGAAGTCATGAATTCGGCCAAACAAATGGTTCAACGTGTATTAACACTTGGTCAGTAATTAGCGAGGGAGAATATTATGTCTACGGTTAGCGGCACTAATAGCAGTTCCAGCGTTACTGACAACCTGAGTATTACCAAACGCACGGAAACCAAAAAAAATAATAACGAGTTGGGTCAAGCGGCGTTTCTTGAGCTGATGATTACGCAAATGAACAACCAGAACCCATTGAATCCGCAAGATAACAGTGAGTTTGTAGCGCAGCTTGCCCAATTCAGTTCGGTGGAAGGTTTGGAGCGCTTGAATAAAACGTTTAACAGTTTTATGTCAAACAATGCATTGCAAGCATCGTCATTGGTGGGTAGCAAAGTGGTTGTCGAATCTGACTCCAGTATGTTGGGCGCAGGTGAGGATGGTGTGGTGGCTGGTAGTGTTGAACTGAATTACCCAACCAAAAATATGACCATCAATATTTACGATGATAAAGGTACCCTGGCGCAACGAATTCCAGTGGGTGAAGTAGCCCAGGGTGAAATGGTATTCCGTTGGGATGGGCAAAATATTGAAGTCAATGGTGAGCTGCTGGATTGGGAAGCCGGTGAAAATGCAGCTGCCGCCGGTAAATACAAATTTGAAGTGACTGCTGATCAAAATGGTGAAAAGCAGGCACTGAAGACATCGCTAAGTGCCAACGTTAACAGTGTGTCTATTGGTGATAACGGCGCGTTAATTTTGAACCTTGCCGGTGTGGGTGCAGTAGAAGCTAGTCAAGTTAAACAATTTAATTAATCACCTTGAGCGATTAAGCCGTTAATTAAATTCACAACGTTAAAAATTTTTATCAGCCATTAATTGTTATGGTCGAGGTGTAATATGTCGTTCAACACAGCGTTAAGCGGAATTCGTGCAGCCAATACAGATCTGCAAGTAACCGGCAATAATATCGCCAACGCGAGCACCGTTGGTTTTAAATCTTCGCGCGCTGAGTTTGGCGATGTATACACCAGTACATTACTCGGTGGTGGTTCGAACACGCCGGGTAGTGGTGTCACTATCCAAAATATTCGCCAGCAATTTACCCAGGGTAATTTAAAGTTCACGCAAAACGAATTGGATTTGTCGGTCAATGGCGAAGGCTTTTTCGTGGTAGAAAAAAACGGTGACCGTTTGTTTACCCGTGCGGGTACATTTGGTTTGGATAAAGATGGTTACATCGTGAATGGCACCGGTTCATTGCTGCAAGGTTTTGCGGCCGACGCCGATGGTAACGTTAGTGGTGTGTTGGGCGATTTGCGTGTAGACGTTAGTTCACAGGCACCGCGTCAAACTACCGCGGTAGATGTATCGTTCAACCTGGATTCCAATGAAACGGTATTGGAAACCACCGGCCAACGTTTTGCGACTAACGGCACTGGCGTTAATGAAGCGCAGTTGGGTTCAAAAACATCAACCACCACAACGCTAAACCTTGGCACCATCGCAACACCTATTACGTTTAATGCGGCTAACACCACTGCATTTACGATGTCGCGTACCGATCCGGTAAGCCTGGCGACGGAAAGTGTTTATATTAATTTAAATACCGGTTCTGCCAGTTCGTTGTCAGCGTTAGCCAACCTGATTAACTCGGCAAACTTTGACTCACCTAATTCCATCAACGTTGATGCCGTGGTTGACCAGGTGACGAATGAATTGAAATTTGTGGATAAAGCGACCGGTGTTGCATCAACCGTTGCAATAACACTGGATGGGCCCAACTCGGATGCAAACGCATTAACAACAGCGCTAGGTGCAGTGAGCACCGCTGCGGGAACACCGCACCCCACCGCGCATGATGCGGGTATTCCCGAAGTGACCAACAATTATGGCTC
>DATJLF010000049.1:0-12872 GCA_035490715.1 Cellvibrio sp. | reverse complement strand
GATCAATGGGAAACTATTTTGAAAAATAGTTTGAAGGGTGCGCCGGAGGTTGTTGAAGGGGATTCGCTTCTTTTAATGTCAGAAAAATATTGGGTGTATACCGAAGCCCAAATTATCGACGATATATTGGTGGGTGGATTTGCGGTGTTTGCAAAGAAGGATGGAAAGCTAACGCTTGTTTCACTTATTGAGCTTCTTTAAGTTGTAGTAGAAGTTAGGAAAAATAAAAAAACGCTGCACAAATAATCTGTGCTGCGTTTTTTTTGGATTTACTTTCATTAAATAAAGCAATAAACCGTTAGGCGATTTCAAAAAATTAGCATTTAACTACAGCACGATGAATTGTTTTTTGTTTCATACTCGTCGTGTAACCTCCACCATTCATAAGGTTCGGTTTGTGGCCAACCGGCAGGGGAGTCTTCCCATTTTTCCTGACGGCCCAGCGGTGTTAAATCAAGCAACGTCCAGACACTACCCAAGTGTTCAATGCCGCGCCCTGTTGAGAAGTAGGTGTGATAAACCTTGCCTGAATCCTGCAAGAAAATACTTATCCCTTGGTCATTGTCTTCCCCCATAACGTCAGCATTAAAACGGTCAGCGGTGGAATACCAGGGAATGTCCCAACCCATGCGTTTTTTAAAGGGAATTATTTCGTTAATCGGGGCGCGTGCAACCAAAACAAATGTGGTGTCGCGCGCATTCAAATGGGCGAGGTGCCCAATCATATCGGTAAACATGCTGCACCCTGAGCACGGTGATTCGTCTGCGGGTTTGAGCATATGGTGGTACACAATCAACTGGCGGCGCCCTTCAAATAATTCAAGCAAACCAACGTCGCCGTTCTCGCCGGTAAACACATAGTCTTTTGTTATCAACACCATCGGCTGGCGCCTGCGCTCAGCGGCCAATGCATCGCTTGCGTCCGTATGCGCTTTTTCTTTTACCAATAACGCTTCATGGTTTTTTAACCAATCGGCGCGGCTGACAATCGGTGGCAATGCTTTTAGCGGCGCCAGATTTTTCACTGGATTTGACATGATATTCTCCTTCGTCGTTGCAGTTATAACCTCATTAAGATATTCGACCATCAGATTGTTAAAAATTGCTGCTGTCATCGAAGTCCTATTACTTGTCGATTGGAAAGTGGATTAATCGACATGTAGCACCGTAAAGGGAATAAACAAAAGCCGATCAAGAGTGATCGGCTTTTGTCGTTCATTATCCTGTTGAGGATAATAATCCTTACCCGACAGTCACATTCAAGGTGACATCAATATTGCCCCGGGTGGCGTTGGAATAAGGGCAAACCACGTGTGCCTGATCGACCAGTTCCTGCGCTTGAGCCAATGGCAAACCGGGCAGGTTGATGTCCATTTGTACACGCAGGCCAAAACCGGTCGGGATCGGCCCTATGCCTACTTGCGCCCTAATCTGTGCATCTGCCGGTAAGTTAATGCGATGTTTGCCGGCCACAAATTTCAAGGCGCCCAGGAAACAGGCGGAGTAACCGGCGGCAAATAGTTGCTCGGGGTTGGTGCCCGCTCCGCCAGCGCCACCCAACGCTTTGGGTGTGGAGAGCTGCACCGACAACGCCTGGTCAGTGGATTGCGAGCGACCTTCACGGCCACCGGTGGTAACGACTTCTGCGGTATAAAGAATTTGTTCAGGTTTCATGTTGGTATCTCCATGGTTTTGGTTGTGAAGCGTTAGTGGTTGTGAAGCGTCAATCATTGTGACGAGGAGCATTGTCTTCCGATTTAAAATACGAATTGCTACAATTTGTACAGATTTTTTGACAAATCGTATTTTATTAGTGGAGAAATCTTATGGTTGATCGTCTCGCTGCATTGCTTGGGCATTTTTCGGTGAGCGCACGCACGTTTCAAAGTGGCCCTTTGTGTGGTGTTAATGCGCTGGATGGCACAGACCCCAACGGACAATTGCACTTGATCAAAGACGGCGAGGTAGAGGTGTATCAGGGTAATAAACTCGCGTTACACATCCAGGAGCCGAGCTTGTTGTTTTACCCACGTCCCACTCCCCATCGATTTGTAACCGAGCCAACGCGCGGCGCGGATTTTGTTTGCTCCCACATCAGTTTTGCAGGCGGTGCTGCCAATCCCATCCTCAATGCCTTGCCGGAATGCGTCTGCTTTCCGCTTGCTCGCTTGCCCGGCAGTGTGCCGGTGTTGACGCTATTGTTTACCGAGGCGGAAGCTCGCTATTGTGGGCGGCAAGCCATGCTGGACCGTCTATTTGAAGTGTTATTGATTCAGGTATTACGGCAACTCATGGAGGATGGCAGCGCCCGCGTCGGCCTGCTCGCCGGGCTTACACACCCGCAATTGCGCCGGGCGATAGTGGCGATTCACGAAGCGCCAGAGCAGGACTGGAAAGTGGAGGACCTTGCCGCGCGCGCGGGTATGTCGCGCAGTGTATTTTCCAACGAATTTCGCGAGGCGGTCGGTGAAACGCCGGCGGCCTATCTGCAACGCTGGCGCATCGGTCTGGTACAAAAATGGCTGCAGCAGGGGCGTTCACTCAAATTGATCGCGGAAGAAGCGGGTTATGGCAGTGAATCCGCTTTATCGCGCGCCTTTAAAGCCCAGAGCGGTTACTCACCGAAAGAATGGCTCAGGGCGCAAAGTATGGCGTAAATTTTTTGACATCGCTAAACACCCTGTTTCAACTCAAATGACCTGTCATTGTTTTAAAGCGCCAGTAGTGGGCATTTGCCCAATGGAACCGGCTTTTGTTCCTCCGTGTCGTAACAGCATTGGTTTGTCATGAAGATAGATAACGCGCAGGGACGGATAAAACACAGTGAAAGATAAAAAACAAAGAGAGCAGTTAACATTAAATAGAGCAGGTAGATAGCATCGAGCTAATGAGGATCTAATAATGCAGTTTGCAAAACGATGGCTCCAGGGACTGTTATACATTTCATTATTTTCATTGGCCTCGGCGGCCAGTTACGCCGAGGGTATTCGCATTAAACACCTAACACAGTGCGGGGATTTTTTTAACCCAACAATGCAGGAGTTTTGCATCAGCACAACCGGAAACATAACGCGTGAAACGTTGATGATTAAACTGGGTGAAAAAACACTCACACGGGAACAAGTAAAACACGATGGAAATTTAATTCGTATTACATTACCGCGTGAATATAAAAGCGGCGCGTTGTGGCTGGAATCGGGTGAGCAAAAAAGTAATCCGGTGTGGTTGAGTATGACAGGTAGCCATATTGTTGCAGCGAACAAACAGGAAGTTGCAAAAAATATGGACGGCTTAACGACCTACGTGAACCTGATCAGCATCATTGTGGAAGAAAATTTTGACGGACTAAAAACCGCACAGCAACTTGCCAAAAAATATGATGCAAAAATTGTTGGAGCCATTCCTCCGCTAAATACCTATCAGTTTCGCTTAGCGGCGCGCAACCTGACCGAACGGGATGCATCAGTGCTACGCATCGGTAATGAAATTGGTGTGGATGCCGTCATTATTGAAGAAAGCGGTGCGGAAAAAACTATCGAAAGCGAAATGCCTGAAGAAGAATTCAGTGAGGCAATATCCCAACAGGCAGGGTCGATCAGCAATGCAATTAACCAGAATGAATGGGCAGCCAATCGATTTCTCAATGCCGTGGATTTTTATTTACGCCGCGTTCCAGCCAAAAAACAGCCTTTGGAAACACATCCGATAAAAATTGGTGTAATTGAACGTGATGTGGATTTTGATTCACCGGATTTTTCTGATTACCTTGGCGATTGTCGCAATAATAATAAAAGCAATAACGACAACAGCAACAACACAAAACGTATTTGCGTGTACGCGCGCGATGCGGAAAAACCGGAATCCCATGGGTCGACCGTAGCGGGCATTTTGGCGGCCAGTTGGAATAACGGCGGTAATTCCGGTTTCTTACGCGGGCTTGATAAAGCAGGCCCCGGCTTCGATGTGATTGTAGAACGCAATTCCGATGCGGGTATTACGGCGAATATTGCGGCCTCGGTCAATTTGGTGGAAGACGGTGTGCGCGTATTAAATTGGAGCTGGGGTATTCATCGCGTCGGCGCAAAAAATGTAGATGGTAAGGATGTGGACTCGCTGGTGCGCTCCGGCTTGGCAATGAGTGGTTACGAAGAATTGCTGGAAGAATTTTTCCTGTGGCTGCGCATGAAACACCCGGATGTGATCGTGATTAATTCCGCAGGCAACGGTGCCTCATTTTCCGGTCTTGATGAATATCGCTTGCCATCCTCGTTTGTTACAGAACAACTATTGGTGGTTGGCGGCCACGAGCGCAGCAATAATAAAAATGCGCGCGTGGATGATCCGGATTACGTCGTAAAGCGCGGTGCGTCCAACATAGATATGCGTGTAGATATTACCGCAGCGGCGTGCGTGCACAGTTCAGTGTTAAAAATTAATGAAGAGGGCGAAAAACACTGTGGCACTTCTTACGCAACTCCATTGGTTGCAGGGCTTGTCGCCGCGATGTGGTCTATTAACCCCGATCTTGAGCCCGAGCAAATCCGCATCTTGTTGCGGCGCAGTGCCATGACCATCGGCGAAGAAGCAGATTTTGAACCCACCGACGCGGATGATCTGACATCGCCAATTCTCCCTTCCGAACGAAACAACGAATTGAACCATCCCGATGTGGGTCACTCAGCGCGTTTGGATATGCACAAAGCGCTAGACCTCACCGTACAAAGTTTAAAACGGGTGCGTTGATGTTTACATCAATGCAAAGCTTTTAAAAAAGGAGTCATAAAATGCCTGATACACTGAATTTTGAATACGAAGGTTTACACGTAAACATAACCTATAACCCCTCCAGCAATAACGTTAAACGCAGCGTGACCAAATCCGGTACGGAAATTTATGCAGATGAATTAAATTTCGATAAATCCCTCATCGCAAATTTCGAATTAATGAGCGCCGAAGAACAATTAAAAATAGCAAACGCCTGGGGCGCAGCGGGAATAAAAACATGGATAGAAGATGGCAAGTTTGACGTTATAGATAATTAGAGTTCGTGGCGAAACTGTTGAGACAAATGCTGCGTTAATTTCTATAAAAAAGGAGACCTGAAAAATGCCTGAAGCATCTGTGAAACACTTATCAGAACTGAGGTTCGAAGAGTTTACGAGACATTTATTAATCCGGAAATTTTGTCGCAGTTCTGGCTAAATGCTGCCAGTGCACTGCTCGAAATCGGCTAGGCAGTTATCTGGGGATTTATTGTGGAAGGAGTGTCTTCGAGGTGACGGCATTAGAGCTGATTCTCAATTAGAAAATTAAAGTAGCATTTTCTGATTTCACTACAGTGTAATGAACATTTGAAGCGATTGATAACACCACCGTTGATACCGTAGTTAATGCTGGCTATTCAGGTTCGCTTGAAGAGCAGGTGGAGCAGGCTCTTAATTCTGTGAATTCACTTGGGTGCTGGCCGATCTGAAAACTTTGCTTGAGCTGGGTAAGTCCGCCGGAATTGTTAAAGACAGAGCTTGGCTTACTGAGAAATCAATGCGATGACTTTTTTATCTGCTCAGAGAATTATTCACTAAACGCAAAGTTCTAAATTCTTGGATAAAATATCGCGAGCTGAATTTAAGTTTAACGCTTATAACCAGTGTTTGCGCGTCAACAAAATACTTGAGCAAGGTACAAGCAAGGTTGATCGATAAATCAGTGGCAGTGACGATGATAAATGCCATTGTGTGGTGGTTGGCCTATTTGGAGTGAAATTTATGTTTTGAATTAAAACACCTAGTATGTTTGCCAATATAGTAGGCTGCAACTTTGGAGAGTACGCCAAGTAGAGTTACTGGAAATCCCTCTACCGGCCAGCACCAAATTAGGCTTTTAATATACATTGTCCCGTTTACATAAAGTCATAGAACAAATCCATTAATTTTATTAATTTGCTCGTGCTTTAGGTTAGAAGCGGAAACCAAACTAAGTGATGCATCAAAACAAGCCGATTGATAGTAAAGCTCAATGTTGAGAATAGTGCAAGGCATTGCAATTTACGTCAATGCCTAAATACATTGAATTATGGATCAATAGGATTTAATTCCTGATCGTATATACCAATACGAACCCCTCCTGTTTCTTGATAAGAAAATACAATAATTTTTCCATTATTAAAATAGATATGAGGTTCATAGTTTCCCTCTGGCAAAGCTCTACTAAATAATTTTTCGCCATAGGGTGTAATTACATTCAATTTAAATTGGCCATCTACATAATCGGAAAAAGTAAAGCCCAGATTTGACCAAGCGCTTTGAAAACCCAGACTCCAGTCTGCGGGCGTCAACCGAATGCCTGAATTGCTATAAATACCTGCATCGCCATAGTAGTGTTCGTATCCTGATAGCACTGCAAAGTTTCCATCTAGAGAAATAAACTTTTCGTATCCATTATTACAAGGATCTTGCCATCGATTAGCTCTGTCGCCAATTTCTATAAATTGACCATCACTATCAATTGAAGTGGAGATTTTGCAAAAAGGGATAAGTTCAGCGTTTCTAAATGCTATAGTTGTTGGCATATTATCAATATCGACTAACCAATTTATTTTTGAAACTAGTTTTCCAGCTGAATTGTAGCTCTCGTAGAAGATATCACCCTTAGAATCAAGGGTCAGTAATACCAAATATCCTTTCTCGAAAGTGAAGGTCATGATTTCGTCATTATGATCAAAATAATGAGTTACTTCATTGGTAGCAGGGTTATATACATAAATAGTTTTTGAATCTTGATAATGGAAAAAATATAGGTGTGAGCTAGCAACATAAATTCCATCGAATGACTTATTTGGAATAACATCTTCAACAACTTCAATTGTTTTTTGTTGAGTTGAATCCCATTTTATAATGCCATGCATCCCATCGTGCTCACCATTTACAATTTTACTCAAAGACATTAAGTAAAAAATTCCGTCTTTATCGGTAAAAAGTGCCTTTGGCGACATGATGGATTGATAACAATATTTGCCATCGCCTTCTTCAGGAAAATTACAGTTTTTATCTAAAGGGTATGCATCGAACTCGTTTGCAACATTATCATTATCGATATCTTGATCTTTGTTGTTCCCAATTCCATCGCCGTCAGTATCTTTTGATTCTGTTGCGTCTAGCGCGAATGAATCAAATCTATCATCTACACCATCATTATCATCATCAATATCATAGATATCAAAATTACCATCTTCATCAGTGTCAGAACTAATATGAAGCGACATATCAATTTTTTGCGATTGATTGCCAAATGCATCAACTGCATATGCGTAGAATCTGTATGTTACATAAGGTTGTGATATGTGACTTTTTAATGCGAAGCTAGTCGCATCTACTCTTTGTAAATCGCTTTCATTTCCCTCAATTAACTCAAGATTTATTTTTAGTAAATGTCCTGCCGGGTGAGTAAATTTTTCTTTTAAAGTAAATGGCTTTAATTTTAATGAATTTAATTTTATTTGAGTGTTTCCGTTTATATAAACTGGAGGAATATTTTTGCGTAGCGCTATTTCAGAAAGATTGTCTGCGATATTTTTTTCCAGTGATACTGCAGCATCAATGACTCCATCATTATTGCTATCTAGATCCAGATTAATTTTTTCATTAGTTTCATAAATCTTTAACGATGAATTTAAACCCAATAGACTGATTGTGGTATCATCTGATGAGTGCGCTATATTGGCAGTAGCTAAATTAACTAATCCAATAGTTCCGGTTAATGTTTTAATGTCTGAAAAATTAGTCAGATTATTAGATAACTCCACGAAAAAATTATTCAAATTAAATAATCCTTGAAGGGAGTTTTCTATAGAAGCATTAATATTAAAGCTTGTACTATTCCCCAAATTTCTAAATTCGGCGCTACCGTTTAGAGTTTCTTTTTCTGAAGATCCATCAATCAATGAAAATTGGTCCCAAGAATATTGAATAACATCTTGACTGCCAGATTCTGAGAATGTCTGAGTTTGCTTCCCTGAATATGTAAAATATTCACCTGTATTGTCGGTATAGATTACTAACGTGTAACAATTTTGGTAATTCTCTTCTATTTTTTTTCCGTTATTGCTGATATTAACAGTGTATGAACTCGCATTGTTGTCACACACGCCTTTTTGAGTACCGTCTTTTAACTCGTAGGAGGGTGATAACTGTGTAGGTTGGCTAGCTAGCGAGAGAGTGTCGAGGAGTGCACCTGTTAATCGCGGTGCGGATTCAGCGGTGATTAATGTAATAGGATCACTTGCAGATGAATTAGTTGATGATGAGAACGATGAGCTGTTTTCAGGTGTTTTTGGCTCTCCTGATTCTCCGCCACCACATGCAGACAGCAACGCGACACAAATAATAATTCCGGTAATTCTCATATTGTTCTCAGTTAAAAATAATTGGGTTTTAGTCATCCCTTGTCAAAACTTCCAGCAATTCAATTTCAAAAATTAAATTTGAATGGGGTTTAATGAGTGAGCCGATTTGGCGTTCGCCGTAGGCTAAATGTGCGGGGACCTGGAGTTTGCGTTTGCCGCCGGTTTGCATGCCCATGAGGCCCTGGTCCCAGCCTTTGATTACGCGGCCGGTGCCGATAACACATTGGAAGGGTTTGCCTTTGCGGTGGGAGGAATCGAATTCAGTGCCGTCTTCCAGCCAGCCGGTGTAATGGGTGGTGATGAGCGCGCCTTTGACGACGGCTTTGCCGATGCCGAGGATGAGATCCTCGACAATTAAGTCAGGCGTTTCGCTCACGGTTACTCGAGGTGCAGGTAATCGAGGAAGGCGCGTTCCATGGCTTCAACATGGGGAATAACGGCTTCTTCACCGGCCCAGGATACGTGCATTAATTCGTAGGGTTTGTTTTCCGCGTCTTCACGTTCGGTGATTTCTTCTTCGGTGACGCGCGCGAGGCGAGGCAAACCTTGGGTGACGATGGCGATAAAGGGTAGTGAATCGTGCTGGCCGGTGGTATTCAGTACCGCAAAACGGGAGCGGCTGACGACGACCGGTTTTTCCTCGCCGTTCATCACTTCAAACGAGAGCAGGGGGATGGTTTGTTCGCGCCAACTGCAATTACCGAGGTACCAGGCGGGCGCATCCTGTACGGGAACCACCTGCGATACGGGGACAATTTCAGCCACCGTTACGTTGGGTGCCAGTAGCACGCGCCCTTGTAATGGAATGAGCAGGCTTGCCACTTCTTCGATTTTTTTTTCTATGCGTTGAGGCGCTCTCATGGTAATTCCTGTGAACTGCTATTTATGTTCAGGCTTGCGGGGCCGCGTTTCTGGTGACCCGAACGGCGCTATTGTGAGCGCGGGTTAGCCGGTGTTTGTTAACCAGTTTAGCCAATGCCCTTGCCAGATATTCGGGCGTTCCCGAGAGGCCGACACATCCAGTGGCCAGGGCGGACACCGGCATTGAATCGCTGGTGCAATCATTGGGGCTTTGGGCCCATACTTGCCCGCCTACCTGTTTAACGATGCGACAGCTGGCGGCGCCATCATCGCCCATCCCGGTAAAAATAATCAAACCACTACTCTCGCGATAGATCCGGGCGACGTTGGCAGCCACCTGATCTATAGACGGTGCGTAATCGCCTTTCCAGGCTTGGCCGTAATTGACGACCAGTGTGCCATTCGCCAGCAGTTCTACGGAGTCTTTAGCCGTAATCAGGGTCAGGCTGTTGGCCTCCAATACCAAACCCTGGCTTGCTACCAATGCCGGGTAGCTGCCCGCATTGGTCATCATCCGGTTCAGGGTGACGGCCTGGTTTGCATCTATATGCTGTACATACAAAAAGGCGATGCCGAGGTTTGCCGGCAAGGCTGCCAAAAATCGTTTTACCGCTGCGGGGCCACCGGTTGAGGCAGCTAATACCCAAAGTTCAGTGGCGGGTACGGCCTGTTGCAGGTTGATATCACCGCGCAACCGCTGCAACCGCAGGCTGATCCGACGTAACCAGGCGGTATGCTGCTCTGATCCCGCTACAAATTCACTACTATCACTCACTATCACCGGAATCCGGCTACTGCTGAACAACGTCTCCAGCAACTGCTGGTCGTCCGCATAATCCTCGGCGACATCCACGAGCCAGGCATCCAGATCCTGCTCTTCCGCCAACTGCATGGCTTGGCCCAGCAGGAGCTGGTGGGCCAGCTTATGGCCGGACTTGGCAATCAGCTGGGCCAGTACCTGCTGTTTCGGCGCGCTATCGACCAGTATTCCCAGGCGAAGCATGATTGCGCCTTATTTTTTCAGCAGCTCGTTGATATTGGTGAGTAGCAGATCCTCCTGATAGGGTTTACCCATGTATTTGTTAACGCCCAGGCTGAAAGCGCGCTCACGGTGTTTTTCACCGGTACGCGAGGTGATCATGATGATCGGCAAATCTTTCAGGCGCGAGCTGGTGCGCACGTTCTTCGCGACTTCGAAGCCGTCCATCCGCGGCATTTCGATATCGAGCAACATGACATCCGGGATATGGTCTTGCAGTACTTGCAAGGCTTCCACGCCGTCTTTGGCGGTGATAACCCGGAAGCCTTCGCGTTCCAGGAAGCGGCCGGTTACCTTGCGTACCGTTACCGAATCGTCCACCACCATGATGGTTTTTTCGCTTTGATCTTCTTCTGCCGCTGGCAGGGCTTTGAGTGGTTCCAGTTGGATGGCGTGTTGGGTTCCCAATGCCAGTTGTTCGCGGATCATCGCATGCAGATCCAGAATCACAACCACGCTACCGTCACCCATTACTGTGGCGCCAGATACACCGCGTACGGCACTGAATTGTGCGCCCAGGGTTTTTACCACGATCTCGCGCGAGCCGAGCAGGCGATCCACCTGCAATGCCACGGTGTGCTCGGTGCTGCGCACGAGCACAACGGGCAATGGCAAAAGTTGGCCATCCAGCTTGGGTTGGGCAGTGGAATCCAGCAGGGTGCCGAGATAGCGGACAAGGTACTGTTCGCCGGCGTAGTCGAAGCGTGCGCTCTCGTCCTGATAATAGTGTTCCAGCTCGAAGGGGCTGACCCGCACAATACCTTCAATGGTGTTGAGCGGAATTGCATAAAGGTCGTCGCCAATCTGCACCATCAATGCGCGGTTAACCGACACGGTAAACGGCAGGCGGATGGTGAACTCTGTGCCCTGACCCCAGTTGGAGTCGATAAACATGGCGCCGCCGAGTTGTTTGATCTCGGAGTGCACCACGTCCATGCCCACACCACGGCCGGAAATCTGGGTCACTTTCTCTGCCGTACTGAAACCGGCGTGAAGGATAAATTGAATAATGTCCTGATCGGCGAGCTGGGCATCGGCAGCCATCAAACCGCGCTCAATCGCTTTTTCGCGGACGCGTTTCAGGTTAATACCGCGACCATCGTCGACCAGGCGCAGGATTACATCACCGCCTTCGCGACCCAGTGTTAAGAGGATACGACCGGTAGCATTCTTACCGGCGGACATACGCTCATCCGGTGGTTCAATACCGTGGTCCACCGCGTTACGCAGCATGTGTTCGAGCGGCGCCACCATGCGTTCCAATACGGTACGATCCAATTCGCCTTCGACGTTATCGAGTTCGAAATCAACTTCTTTACCCAATTCGCTGGCGGCTTGACGAACGATACGGCGCAAACGTGGCACCAGACGGGAGAAGGGCACCATGCGTGAGCGCATCAGGCCTTCCTGCAAGTCGGTATTAATACGCGATTGCTGCAGCAACAGGGTTTCCGCATCGCGGGTTTTGTCCGCGAGGGTGTATTTCAAGTCCATCAAGTCAGATGCCGACTCAATCAGCGACCGCGACAGCTGCTGCAATTGAGAGTAACGGTCCATCTCTAACGGGTCGAATTCCTCGTGCTGCATCATCTGCTCCTGACGGAACAGAACCTGCGCTTCGGTTTCGATATCAAGGCGACGCAGCTGTTCTTGCAAACGCTGGATGGTGGAATCCATCTCTTCGATGGCGCCCCCCAGATCGCTGACTTGCTGCTCCATACGACCCCGGCTGATGGAGGTTTCACCGGCAAGGTTTACCAATTCTTCCAGCAATTCCGCAGAAACTTTCACTACTTCTTGCGGGCCGGAACGGCGTGCTGCCAAGTGTTGTACTTGTGGTGCCGGGCCCTGGCCACCGCGTACGCCGCCAAATTCCGCTCCTGGTACAACCGGGTTTTGCGCTGCCGGTTTGGCTTTCGGGGCGAAGGTCAATACATTCGGTTTTTCAACGCTAGTGCCATCAGGCGTGAACGGCATGCCCGCTTCGCGGGTGTTGTCTACAACGACGCGCGGTTTGCTGAAACCTTGGGTCGGGGCTGAGCCTTCATCGAAGCTTTCATCATCTGCACCGGTTTCATCACTGCTATAGGTGATTTCTTCGGCGATCTCGTCATCACTAACAAAACTCTGCAGTAATGGTGGCTCGGCTTCCGCTTTGGGTTTGGCTTGTGGCGTTTGTGGGACGGTTTCGCCATTCAGGCGTGCGCGTGAACGCTCGACCCCGGCGTGGAGTCGATCCTGGTAACTGTGCAGGCGGCCGAAGAAGGCTTGATCCAACTCGGCATCTTCATCCATTTCAATCAGGATGGTTTCGAAGTCGTGTGATAAATCGCCCAGATCCATCAAACCTGCCAGACGTGCACCCCCCTTAAAGGTATGCAGTGAGCGTTTGAGTTGCTCCACGCATTCGGTGTTATTCCAATCGTCTTGCCATTCGTTGAGGGCGCCGTCGATTTCCTCAAGCAGTTCGCCTGCTTCTTCGATAAAGATTTCAATAATTTCAGGATCAAAGTCTTCGTCGACTTCTTGCTCTTCATCGAGCAACTCAACAGTATCCCGTTCGGCTTCGGC
>DATJLF010000048.1:0-6353 GCA_035490715.1 Cellvibrio sp. | reverse complement strand
ACGCAACACAAAATGGTTTTTGTGTTTTGCATTTGTCATAAAACTTGAGTCGGGCTCCCGATCTGGGGTCAAAAAATACGTCAATCCGATCAATTTGCAAACGCGATCCGCTCACGTTTGTTTGAAAAGTATGTGGGGCATAGCGCAATTTCCAATCCGCGTTTGCTAGCGATGTCAGCAATTTTATTACTTCCGGGTATTGGGCGTAATAGAGCGATAGATCCTCGATATCTTGTCCCATACTGGATGGATAGTCGCTCTCTGAATCCAGGTGTGCCAACAGGATTTGCTTCAAGGTTTCGCTCATCAGGCTGCGCTCAAGCTTTTCAACAAACCTTCCGCTTGTTTGGATCCCGGGATCCTGATAATCAACTCCGGCATTGATAGCCATCAGTCCCAGTTGCTGATCTACGTGTTCAGCGAATAATTGCGGGGCAAAAAAACTCATCGCAAGGAAAATCACCGGAATAAATTTTTTACGTCTGCAAACAGGATGATCGGCACCAGGTTTTCGTTGATCTGGCTTAAGGCCTACTCCATGACATTCTGCGAAGCGACGAAGATGCAAGTAATATTCAGGATCCCGTTCGGCCAGCCCGGGAGCATGAACATAATGCGCTTGGCCATTAATAATGCACGGGTGAATAGGATGAACCCCGTTAGCATCGGAAAAATACCTTTTGCAATGCGTGCTCCATTCATCCAGAACTGTTTGCGCATTCATATTTCTCTCCACCAACTGGAGCTTTAAACGCTTCCTGATGTGATATCTGCATTCTTCATTAATGCTAGAAGCTTTTACTCTGATTGCCTCGAAATGGGTTGGATATTTCTACGGTAGCGATGAAGAGGCATCAACCACTCACATTTTTAGTCACAGGACTAATTTCTCCGGTTACACTTCCCGTCTTTATCAGAATAATTAGTCTTGTGACTAAAAAAGGTAATCGAATGCTTCCTTTTTTAACCGACTGTAAAGAAGCTCTAGAGTTTTTTCGCAAAACCATCAACCTTAATGACCCGCAACTGGCCTATATCATCGCTTTTTTAAGTCGCGAAGGATGGACTAATCGCGACATTCGTCATGAACTTGGTATCGCAAAGGTGTATACCCTCACCCACTATAAACGGGTCGGATTGGCGTTAAGTGACCAGGAATTTAGCTTATGGGATAAAAATCCTGATCGAATCACCCTTGGTCATCTTCGTGTGCTTTGCCATTTGAAACCAGCAGCGCGTGAACCCATCCTGCGCCAGTTATTAGCCCATAAGTCATCAGTCGCAAAGCTCCAGGCGCGCGTTGCTGGCCAAGCCCAACATTTAGATGCAGATATAAAGCGTTATGAAGGCAGGATGGAGGATTCTTTAGGACGAGGTGTAAAAATTCAATTTGACGCTAAACGTCAAAACGGAAAGCTGATTCTGGATTTCTATGGAATTGATGATTTGGATGTATTAGCTAATACCCTGGGATTAAAACCTGAACTTGATTAGCAATCACTTTTATTTTATCCACTAACTTCTCCGTCTCCCTGGGAGACACTTGCCCTATCAAATAACACATGTATATTATGCACTGTATGTTATTAGGAGGTTAGAATGGTTCAATATAGAAGCAAGGTGTTAGCCGTACTCAACCAAAAAGGTGGAGTGGGTAAAACAACGGTCGCCAGTGTAATAGCAGAATATGCCGCCATAGTCGCACATAAAAATGTGCTGGTAGTTGATTTGGATATGCAGTGCAATTCGTCAGATTATTGGGTGGGGATGGAAACCGCCCCACAGGCAACCGGTGGACAGTTGCCACCATTGCACCCTGACTATGATGGTGATCCTGACTTGGATTCACGCTCCAATATCGCCGATATTTTCTTCGGCAAAGCAGTACTTCCACACCCCACTTACATTCGTCCCGAAAATGGTTTTGAACACGTGGTGGAAATAATGGTTGGCCACCCTGCCCTGCTTGAGCGCATCAACAGCGAATACGACAATGCTTCAGGCAAGATTGCCTCACTGATTATTGACCGATTAGGCGAATTCCTGCACATGGAAGATGTGGCAAATACTTATGACTTAATTATCCTCGATACAGGACCCAGCCGTAATCCGATCTTTCGTTCCGCTGTAAGGGCGGCTACCCATGCCATTATTCCTTTTGAACCGGAAGAAAAAAGCCTTCAGGGAATCAATGCAATGCTTCAAGTTATTCAGTCGGAGAACTTCTCGCGCGACGAGCTAACGCAATTGAACCTTATCGGTCTCTGCCCTAACAAAGTTCGGTCCAATACAAATATCCATCGCAGTACCCTGGAAATGCTTCACCACGAACTTGGAAACATAATGTTTCCGCCCGAGGTTTACTTGCCACAATCAACCGCATTTCCGGAGCGCGACTTAAAGGGTATATCACCCCGTAGTATTTTTCAGATATCCGCTCAACATGTCGCTCATAAACAAAGTTCTTCCGTGGGCGCTTTTACACTACAGCAGATATTCCCCCTCTGAAATTTATTGATTTTTTATAGTGTCTCCCAAGGAGACACCACGAAAGGAAAAACGTCATGGCAAGAAAATTTGGCAGCGCCAGTGGTAATCGGGTTAGCACCGGAAAAATTGATCAAAGCGAATCGAATTCCGAAAAATGGGCAGGCTCCGTCGCTGCTCAGGTTGCTACCGCCGCAAGCATCAAAGCAATTGTAGCGAAAACCATTCCTGTCTCTTATATCGTTTGCGATCCGGAAAACCCGCGCAAGCTTGCGCTCACGCAGGATCAGGTTCTCATGATCGCAAGTAAATTTCCGCTGGATCAACAGCTATTCAATGCCGATGAAGCTACCGATTGGATTGAAGACTACGTCACCAAAGTGGCTAACGCGACCAACTTAACAGGCAAAGCGGCGGGCGATTTGGAATCCCTGGTGAGCTTTGCTGCATCACTGAAGTCAGCCGACCGATTACTTCACCCTATAGTAGTTTGGCGGGATGAAAGTACCTTTCATCTCATCGCCGGAGAACGTCGTTTACTTGCGCATTTATTGCTGGGCGAAAGCCACATAGCTGCGCGGATCCTTGACCAACAATATTCCCGCCATCAAATCGACACATTGCAATGGGAAGAAAATGTCCATCGACAAGATATGAACCTCTGGGAACGGCTTGAACATGTGAAAAAGCTCGTGTTGGCCGAAGCGGGAATCCAGCAAACTTCCGTAACCAAGCTCAGTAAAATGCTGGGCCGAAGCAGGGCAGAGAGCCAGCGTTACCTTGCCGTATTACGCTATCCGGAAAATATTCTGATTGATGCAATAAAGCTCGGTAAGGTGAATGACCTGAAAGCGGCAGCGGCGCTGGCACAATTATCACCTGAACAATTGCACCTCAAGCTGAACGGGATTAAACAGGAATCTAAAGTGTTGGCCAAAATCAAACTGGCAGATAAAGCTCAGGCAACCTCCGTCGGACAGCTATTAAAAGCGGCAGCCAAACAACTGAAATTGGAATCCACCTTACAGTCCCTGAACCTGACCAAAGCGGCAGATATAAATGAAGCCATCAATCGACTGATCACCGCTATCGAAGGAGGCAAAGGTGACTAAGTTTTCACTCCCGAAAGCATCTGATAAAGGAACACGATCCAGCATCCGGGTACCGAAAGCTATGCTCGAAAAAATGGATTCGGCGATGGCGAAAAACAATTACAACAAGAAGCAGCGGTCGCGCTGGATAGAAGATATCACACGGGAATTTCTGTTACGTTCGGATGCCGCCAACTTGATTGCAGAAGAATTTATTGTCCCCGGATCGACCGAAGCCATTCCGGTCACATTGAGCACAATTTTGGATAACAGGATCAACCAAGTCCTGGAACAGGTTATCTATGAGGAGGGCGTGCGTAAAGACCGTAGTTCACTTCTTCGTACCGCTATTACCCAACACCTGCTTGCACTGGCAGGTATGCAGCTGTCTCCCAAGGAGACACGTGCACAGTGGCATTCCGGCAATATTGAAGAATCCCATAACGACGAACAGGGTAGGGGAGAACTCCATTGAGCCACGCAATTGAAAAAGCTGATCAACTGGATTTATTTGTTGCCGATATCATCGACATTGCCCCCAAGAGTGACCTCCACTCTATGGAATACCCCATTTTTGCTATCAGCTCGAAACCGGATATCGATGTTTTTCGCTATGAGAATGCGGCAGGTAATTGGCTGGAAATTATTCCGTCAGTGAATGGTAGAGCGACTATCCACGATAAAGATTTATTGTTGTATTGCTTTGGACAAATAGCAGAAGCCTTAAATCGTGGTAAGACAGTAACACGCCGGTTGAAAATTACTGCGTATGATTATTTAGTCAGTACCAACCGTAATACTGACGGGCGTTCGTATGCCGCCATTACCGATACGCTGGCCCGTCTGCGGGGCACTACGTTTAAAAGCAATATTGGCAATGCCGAAAATAAAAAAGGGGAGGTCTTTGGCCTGATTGATTCCGGTACCACTGTGACCGATAAAAACGGTCGCCTGGATTACATTGAAGTCGTGCTTTCAGAGCATCTCTTCGCATCCATCACCAATCACCGCATCCTCACTTATAACCGTGACTATTTCAAACTGCGTTCACCTTACGACCGGCGTATGTACGAGCTATGCCGCAAACATTGTGGCAACCAAACTTATTGGGAAATTGGTTTGGAAACGCTTTATGGAAAATTTGGAGTGAAATCAGAGTTACGGGAATTTCGGAGGAAGATAAAGGCGCTGGTTCAAGATCAAGCCATTCCAGATTATTTCATCGAATACAAAACAGCTAAAGAAACAGGAACTGTTGAAAAAATTCAGGTTTATCAGGACAAAGCAGCGTTTCTACGCCATCAGAAATCAATTTAGGCACGTATTTTTAGCGCAGCTTCAGCCGGCACATCGTGATTTCAACCACACCAAGCAATTATCATCGTGATTTCAACCACACAGAATTGACGTAAAAAACATTTTTAATTCAAGAACAGCTCATTTATCAGCCGAAATATATAAGCATTATTATCAAGCGACAAATAACATACAGTATGTTTTCAAAACATTCGTATTCGTGAATTTGACCACAAAAAAATTAGCCTGGAATAAGTAAATGATGATCGCAAAATAGTGAATAAGCTCGAGATTTTGACCACGTAATCCTCGTGTTTTTGACCACCAAAGATTCGATTGTTTGACCACACTTTTTCGAGATTTTGACCACCGATAACCGTGTTTTTGACCACAACATATCCAGTTAAACGCTTTATATATAAGGCCTCGACAATCCGTAACGATAATAACTAATAAATAACTTATCTATTATTAACATCATCAATGTAACTCTTATCTAAATCCCCATCCTTCCGCTGATGGACAATCGGGACGATGCTACGCACCATGGGCATAAGCCATGGAAAACGCTACGCGTTTACCACAGCTTCTACCCATTTCGCCCCAATTGACCACAGCAAGAACCGATATCTAATTATCCAATTTGCGGTATTTTCAAAATGCCCTTTTATAAATTCATCCACTCATTCAAAAACCAATCCACATATCGTCAAACACATAGGCAATCTCCTACAGCTATCCTGACGTGTACCTATTAGAATGCGACGCATTTTTCATCAGTTACTTTTAAGGAGTATTTACATCATGACGATTTCAATAAAAACAAACTCGCTATTTCATCTACTGCAAATATTAACCATTAGCTTGTTGGGAGCGTGTGGCGGAGGCGGTGGTGACGACAATAAACCTGTAAACTCCAGCAACTCGGGTACGAATAATTCCGCTGTTGCACAGGACACGGCTCCCGACACATTTAATTTCACGGCCTCGACCAATGCCGCCACCAGTGCTGCCGTAACCTCACCCGCCGTAACCATCAGTGGTATCAATACTTCTACCCCCGTATCCATTTCCGGTGGGGAATACTCCATCAATGGCGGTGCCTTCACCTCTGCGGCCGGTACCATTACCAACGGCCAATCCCTGGCGGTACGTATCACCGCTTCCGATAAAACCAATACCCCCAAAGAAGCTACCATCACCGTGGGGGGAGTCAGTGCCAAATTCACGGTCACTACGGCAGCCGATGTAACCCCGGATGCCTTTACCTTCGCTCCCAAAAACGAAGCGGCGGTGAATACTGAATACACGTCAGAGGCTATTACGGTAAAAGGGATTGATATCGCTGTACCGGTTTCCATTACCGGTGGAACCTATTCGATTAATGGTGGTGCCTACACTGCTTCTGTCGGTACTGTCTCTGCTGATCAAACGATTACGGTAAAAGCGACATCCGGTAGTGATACCGAAACGACCCAA
>DATJLF010000047.1:0-19923 GCA_035490715.1 Cellvibrio sp. | reverse complement strand
TGTCCGCCTGCGGTGTAGCTGTAGGTTTCCTGTTTATCGTCCTTGCTGTAATGCACAGAAACCACTTGCCCCATGACATCGTAAGCGGTGGTGATGGTGTCACCGTTGAAGTCGGTATGGGTTTGCAGGCGCGGGCTGGTTGTGGATGCACAAGTAGTTGCCTCTGTAGCCAAACAACCTTTGCCATCCGCGTAGGCGAACGTTTCCTGCTGGCCTTCAGGCAGGGTTCTACTGAGCACGCGGCCATGGTAGTCATAGATCCAGCGGGTAGTGTTGCCTTTGGCATCGGTCTGACTGAGTTTATTGCCAACTTCATCATACGTATAGGTGGTTTCCGGAACTTGAATATCGTTGATGCTGACTTCCGGTTGCACGCTGTCCAGACGACCCAATCCGTCGTAACCAAAACGGGTTGCCTTATTGTTTTGGTCATACGTGCGTAACCGTGCCCCCATGGGATCAAACTCGGTAACGGTTGTACTGAGGTCGTGGTACACCGTTTCCGTGCGTTGATCCAGTGCATTGAGGGTATAACGGGTGGTACGCCCCAATGCATCCGTTTCCGATTCAAGCTCACCGTTGGGGTAATAGGTGAAACTGTGTGTAACGGGAGCATCCACGCCCTCCTGGCCATGACGAATTACTGAAACCCTGCGCCCTGCCAGATCGTAGGTGTATTCAGTTTTGTTACGGCGCTCATCCCATTCGTACTGTACCCACCCCTGCTGGGTGTAGCGGGTTTCGGTGTAGGTGCCTGCGGTGTCGTTATGTATTTTCCACTGGCGACCAAAATCATCGTACTCGTAGCGAGTCACAACGCCATCTCTAGCTATATGTGTTAACAATAAACCTTCATGTGTGTAAGTTTTCGTTTCCTTACTACCATCAGGGTGACGAATTTCAGTTTCCCGGTTGTAAGCATCAAAATCCGTTTCAGTCCAGTTGCCGAAACGATCCTTTTCTCCAACAGCGTTACTTGCAAGGTCATACCGGGTTTCGGTGTTACTACCATCAGGATAGGTAGTTCTGACCAAGCGATTCAGCGTGTCGTAATCATAATCGAGCGTTTCTGTAACTTCCTCGCCATTAACCATGCGCAATCGGCTTTCAGTAGCGACATTCAGGTTGGCATCGTAGGTGTAGGTAGTAACACCGCCTTCAGCAGAGTATTCCGTTTTCTTTTTGCCCATCCAGGCACGGGTATTTTCCGGGTCGGAATAATCGTAATAAGTGTAGGTTGTGACATGGCCACGCAAATCCGTGGTGGATTCCACCAACCCATTTTCATTGAATTGGTTTATGGCTTGATGACGTATTGCCGCACCTTGCGCATCCTGAATTTCTGGTCCTTCAATTCGTTCCAGTTGACCTGAAGCGCTGTAGTGCAAGTCATGCACACGCCCCATTTCATCCACAATGCGCCCTTCCTGACCATAGCTATTGTAATTTTCATAGCGAATCTGGTTTTCGAGTGGGTCTGTTTGGGTGAGCTGATGACCTTTAGCGTCGTAAGTTGATGTATGGGTGTATTGCTCACTACCGACTGCACGGGTCAACTGATTGTCGTGTTCATCGTAGGTGTAATTGGTGTCGATACTATCGCTATAAACCAAACCACTGGCCAGTTGAATTTCCGAAAGCACATTGCCCCTACTATCGTAATCCAGCAATTTGGAGCGTTGATCGCGATCCGTAATCAGGCTCGATTGATCCGATAGGCTATGGGTAAACTCCGTTCGATTCCCCTGATTATCCTCTTGGGCGATTAAGCGACCATCATCGGAATAAATGTTCTTCACAACGCGACGCCCCAGCGCATCTGTCATGTTTTCCAATCGATGATCACTATCGTAAACAAAAGTTGAACCAGTCCCATTTATCGAGAGCACAACAGGATTCTTCACCGTAACTAAATCACCTTTGGTGTCATAGGTGTATTCAGTGCGATTTCCCTTGGGATCAACAATTGCTTTAATACGATTGGCAGCATCGCGCTCAAAGGTAATCGCAGTGCCATTGCTATGCACAATGCCTGCAGAAGAGTAGGTGATCTTGTGGCCGTTTGGATCGGTAATGGAGCGAACACCGAATGATTGATCCAGTTGATAGACATACCCTGCTTTAGTCGTAAGGGTATAGGAGCTAACAGGCGCCGGAGCCTCATCGCCTGCATAGACCAGGTTGCCATTATTAATATCCGATAAGTACAGTTCACCCTCATTGGATACCAATGTCGATTGGGTTCCTTCTATCGGTACGTAAGACAGCACTACAAAACGCGAGATATTTAAATGGCAATCAGGGTTGGAAATTGCCGTACCTCCGCTCTCAAACGGCCCGGCACGCACAGAGAATTTTTCAAGATCACCATTAGGTAACGCTACGGTCACCGTTTTTTCGAATGTAGGGGATATACAGTTGCCCTTTAACCGGAAAGCAACACCGTTCTGGAGGAACGTTTCCATATTCTGGTAGAAGTACCAACCCCGGCTCGGCTCGGTGCTCTCTTCAATGCGAACGTTCTGATAATCCACTGTCCAGCCATGCCCGAAATCAAGCTTTTCCAAGCGGCGACGGCTGTCGTAAGTACGGCTGACTGATACAGGAATAC
Organism: Cellvibrio sp.; assembly: GCA_035490715.1. Lineage (GTDB taxonomy): Bacteria > Pseudomonadota > Gammaproteobacteria > Pseudomonadales > Cellvibrionaceae > Cellvibrio. The sequence continues at coordinate 17,312 of DATJLF010000047.1, read as the reverse complement.
CTGCTAACGGAATGGATAAATCCTCCTGCGTAAAACTGAAATGACCAATTTTTAGATTGCCTTCCACAACTACCGGATGACCAATCATTGAGGTTTTACCATTAGCGTCTTTAGCTTCCACTGCCACCATGTAAGTGCCATTGATCAGCATGCTGGGATCGAACTGCGCTGCTGTCAGCTGCGATACATTACCGGAGGCCTTGCCACGAGAAAGCTCTACCCATTCCTGTTGGCCGGTGCGCTGGTAATAAAGCGTGTATTCCACCACGTTATCCGATGCGCTAAAGGTCACATCGACCGGTGCAGAAACTACAGCTCCGGATGCGGGAGAATGGATGGTGATATTCGGAGCGGTTGTATCTGTAGGGTCACGCAGGAAAACAGACCCGCTGACTGTGACCTGCTCATGCCCATCATCTACTGTAGCGGTGATGATGTTCTCACCTGGCACCATGGTGTTAGCAGGAATATTCGCAATGAGGTTCGCATCGGCCACGTAATTGGTGTTATTTGCTTTCAAGGTCACAATGGGAACCCGCGCCGCGTTGACAGGTAGCACTTTGGCGATGATCACATCTGAAGGCGACACGGCTGTGTGCGACAGACTCAAGCTGGCCTTAAGCGCCGCGGCAGGGTCATTCGCCGCCAGCACATTGAGCGTGACATTTTTACTTGTTTGTGCACCCAGGTTATCAGTCGCCGCAATGTGCAATACAAATGTGCCAGTCTGCTGTGGGGTGAATTTGACTCTACCACTTGCATCGGGTTGGACGTTGATAGCACCCGGCAGCCCTGTTGTCATTTTGTAGGTGATTGGAGAGCCTTCACGATCAGTTGCGGGAAAGGCAGCCTCGAAAGGAATACCAACTTTGGCTGTCGTTGGGGTGAAAACTGGCAAAAAGGACGGTGCCTGGTTTCTAAAGGCACTGACATTGAGTGAAGTTCTCAAATAACCAAACCCACCTTTGCCGTCACCGACACGAATCAATATATAAGGTGATGTATTAGCGGTAGAGAGTGGTGGAGTCCAATTGATTACTCCCGCCGGAGAAATTGTAAACCCAACTGGACCTTCCATGATCGAGAACGCTAACGGATCACCATCCGGATCTTGCCCATGCAGGGTGAATGTGTAAGGTATGGTTGCTTCCACCGTAGGGTTCAGTGCAGTCTCAACAATAACAGGTGCGCGATTGTCATTTACCACTGTGATAGTGAACTCTTGCGATACCGATTTATTAATACTGTCTGCAATATGAAATCGCACTTTATGCTGACCGATATCGTTAGCCGTGGGTGTCCATTTAAGTTGAGTCTTGGCACTGAACGGACCAAATGGCTCGATAAAATCTCGTAGTAATGCCGGACGGTTTTCAAATACCACTCTCACCTTGTCATAATTGGCAAAAATGGTTTGGGGCACGTCATTTTCGATATCCAACGTGTAGACAAACGACCCACCTACCGGAACACGCAATGTTTCCGGTTCTGGCACAGAATGAACTAGCGGAGGAAAGTTAGGTTTTACATCTACTGCAAATTCCTGCGTTTTTACAGCGGAGCCACGCGAATCAAATATTTCAAATTTGAAGGTTTCACGCCCAGGAATTATTGGTGTCCAATCAATATCTCGTTTTAAACGCGCGCAAGAAGGATCACCAAGTTTATTACCAATAATTTCGTTACATACAATTTTAAGCTGCGCGTTTAATGGCCCACTGAGCATAGAAGCATAAATTTTGTCGCCATCAACATCGGTAACATAAAAACGATAACCAAAGTCATTCGAATTTCGCTGCAGATAATCAGGATCGTAAATATACGGAACCCCTACTGTCGCAGTTGGAACGGGCTGTTGTACTCGAAACACCGGGTCACTATTAAATGGATAAAATTCATTTAATACAAAACTCTGCTTCGCTACTCCGCCACGGTTATCCTTTACTGTTATCTCAACACTAATTTGCTCCCTCACCAAATTTGAATTGACATCCAACTCGGGATCAACTTTATTCCAAGTTGTATGTTGATATGCGGAAACATTCGGGGCCCAGGTCAATAAACCGGAAGAAGATATTGCGACCAAATTATTAGTACTGATAACTGAATAAGTGAGGTTATCGTCGTTGATATCTCTTGCTATCACCTGATATGTATAAGGAATACCATTGGTGTAATAAAGCGCTGGAAGTGATGCTATCTTCGGAGCCATGTTGATTCCTTGCGACGACGCCTCCCAGGTTACATCAACACCTTTCGTTAAAGCTCCTATTGTAATTTCGAGCCGATCAGTTCCCTCATCTAAACTCGAATAACAAAAATTAATTTCACCATTAGTATCTGATAATCGATAAGTGTTTAAGTTATTAATACCTGAAACATCAAATGCAATTTGAACACCGGGCACTGCGCGCATGGATTTATCTTTCAGCTTAACTCGCATACACGCTTGCTCACCAGCGCGATAACTATTTTGCAAAATTTCCACATCGACACTATCCACAAATTGTGGTTGACCAATAGCCATCCCACCGCTATAAGCGTAGCTTTCCATTTTGTCATAACCATAAATCGTCAAACCAAATGGCTGATTTGCAGCTATCTTGTGGATACCAGGATCAATAGCTATTTGCGCGTAGGAATATAATGTACCTGTTACTTTTTTAAATAGATTCTGCTGAACTGTAGCACCGTCTAATACCAGTGAGCCGATCGCAGCATCAGGAATTACAACATTGAGATAATTGAACGCGAGAGCTACAGGAGATGTACTCACAGTGTATTCACGCAAATACTGCTCCGGCGATGACAACAAAACCATTGAAGGATCGCCAATATCCGCTGGCAAACCTTTTACTCCGTATGGTGGGAGATCAAACTTAGCGCTATTGGCAAATTGTAATAACATGAAAGGTTTATTCCCTACAACGTGCTGCGCCTCCATAGCCAGATAATTGAAATAATCCCCTGCATTTAATCTCGCTATCAACTTTCCGTTAGCTTGAACTTCTGTATTGTCATGAGCAGCTATAATCCGAATCGTATCGGCCTCTCCGCCAAAAAGTGGTGCGAATAAATATTGCTGCCCCAATGCTTCCAACGGAGGTAATTGTTCTGTGACATGGTCACAATAAAGATTTCCCAAAAACAAACACGTATTGGTGCCAAATACTGCAACTTTTTTTGTAGCACTGATTATCGAGCCACTTAAATCTGCTTTCGCCGATGATTTAGCCTGAAGCTTAAAAATATCTCCTTGATTCAGTGAAAAAGTATGGGGAGTATCTTTTGGAATTCTAATTTCATGACCTGGCACACCTATAAAAGCATCCATTGACGGATTAATCGTAACTGCTGTGTCGTCTTCAGTAGCAACAATGTCAATGACGGGCGTTAAAGGCTCATGATTCAAATGTGTGGTGGTAAATTGTCCCGCAATATAATGTCGCCCCAAGACCTCATTTGGTAGCAGCAACAAACCATCTGTTGTACTTTGCTGTTGGTTCATCGCATAAGCAATAATTTTGCTACCCGCTTCGATATGCACCGCTCCTTTAGTGATAACATGATTGAGCTTGCTGTTTCCCGCAGTAAGCATTTCCACATACGAAATTGAAAACTTTTTCATCTCACCTTTAGGTAAAATGAGTGTTTCTTTTCGATTCAATAACTGAATGTCAATCTCCGCTGTCGTATCAACTTGAGGAGAAACAAGGTAGATAGTGAAATCGCCTTTATCGGTAAAATGATTATTGGATACTGACAGCCAAAATTCCCTGCCCTCATGAGTCACCACAGGTGATGCAGGAACGATAGAAATGGCTAAATTCTGTTTGGCGATATTTCCTTGAGAGTCAGTAACCGATAATTGGATTCCATAACTCCCTACCTCCAAACCTGTAGTCTCCCACACCAATTCCCCAGTTACGGAATTAAAGGATGCACCTGACGGAAGTCCATTTGCTTCCATGGTAAGTGCATCACCTTCGGGGTCATTGGCGATGAGTGTGTAACGCCAGACAGAACCTTCAATAACAACATCTTCCGGTACAGATGTAATGACAGGCGCCTGATTGGCGCGAGTGACATTGATCATAAAGGTACTTGTGTGGCTGAGTGTTCCATCACTCACTTCCACGCTAACAGGGCCGTAAACTCCTGAACTGCCAGCTTCAGGCGCTAACAAAATTACAGTGCCATCCAGTGATGCAAATTCTGGCAACCCGGTTGCCGAATACACCAACGAGTCACCATCCGGATCAACTGCCCGAAGCGCTACAGTGAGCTGTTGAGAACTCGCCAGGGTTACGTCGCCAAGAGGTTCCATGACAGGTTTACGATTAGTATTGACCACTACTAAATTAAAAGTCTGTTTAGCAGAGGCGCCTTGGGAATCTTGTGCCTGGACAGTTACAGAATGCTCACCCGCATCGGAATAATTCGGAGTCCAACTAATAACACCATTCCTCAGTTCCATGCCCGAAGGCCCAGCCAAAAGAGTTATCGATGGCTGTTCATTATCAACATCATTAACCGAAATTGCGTATTGATATAAATCACCCTCAGCTGCTTCGCCTTCCGGAACAGAAGTAATCACGGGAGCATCATTAATTGCCGTAATCTGAATCGAAACTGTTGCTGTATTGGAGTCAACCTGCCCGTCATTGGCAACGAATTGAAAACCATCAACCCCGGAAAAATTAGGTTGGGGAACATATACTACGCTGGACCCCGCCCCTGTTAGATGTCCGTGAAGAGGGGCAGTTACAACACGATATTGCAAAGGATCACTATTATCGTCACTGGCAGTTAGCATGACCGACGCTGTATTGTCTTCAGCAACAGTTACATTTCCGTCCACAGCCTTGGGGGCTTTATTACTATGGCTCGTAGTCTGTGTATTTCCACTAAATAACTCAGACCCAAAATGCAGTATTGAATTATTAGATTTTGCAATAGTTTGCCCAACAACAGTGCCAGTCGAATTTTCTATGTGCGCCAAAGGGGCCAGCACACTACCCTCTACACGCACGCTGCTGATTTCCAGCCGAGTCGCCTGATAAAAATTAAACAATACTTTATGACGGTAATTCTTAAGAGAAGACAAATCAATATTTTTTATTCCAAGCTGACTTCCACTTAAATTAATAATCACAGTTGCTCCAGATGGAATACAACTTACTGCAAAGGCATGTATGGTTTTAAACATATCACCATTCAAATTAAAAACCTGACGATCACTCACACAATCACCCTTTAGCTGCATACCTGCCCAAGTGACTGACACTGTTCCGTTTGCTGTAAGATTGGATAATTGAAGGGATAAATTTTTTAATAAACTTTTTGTTAGTTCAAAATTAACAGGGAGAGGAGAATAATTTTCATAAATATGTGCATCCATTTGCATTCCATTGCGAACAGGAGCACCAATACCTGATGTGCTGCCTCCTGCATAAATATCCCCGTAATAGACCCTGCCATTCGGGAATAAGATATTGCCCCCGGCAACCATGACGGCGCCCTGATAACCTGGGGGCAATGTATCGCCAACATTATAGGAATTAAGTTCAATATTTCCTCCGGCCGCAAGCCGTCCTTCTACTTCAGACGAAGTGGCCTGGAAGTTTTCAAGAAAAAAAGCATTGTATTTTTCAGCATCACCAAACGGAGACGTGGCTCCATGAGAGTGAAACGAAAACATAGCGATAAAAGAAAGGATTAAAAAAAGAAAAAACTGACTGGGACGTCCTGTTATAAACACAAACTGCTCCTGATTTTTTGCAACTAAATTTCTATGTCGAGGGGAATATCGAAGGAGTTGCTGAACTTGAGGCCGGAACAAACAAGAAAACTGTCCTGCATGTATCCTTCAGTTTGAGCAATCCAAATTGTGGCGCAATTTTACACAACAAAGATCAAAAAACAACCTTTTTAATTTTGATAATTGCAAATTCGTAAAGAATGGCTTTTCAGAGTTGGAGAGTAAAGCAATCTATTTATGAGAACAAATTCATTAAACGGCCATCCCCAAGGATTAACCCCATCAGAGTTTTTTGCCCACCTACAGCGGGAGATAGCCGTTAATTTTTTCTTAAAGATAATGCGGATTACTGCGGGGTCAACCGTAACACCACCACACCGTGTGCCGGGATTTTGGTAGTGAATTTCTCAGCGGTCGTACCCGTGCCGCCATTCCAGATATCACGCCAGTTGAATTTTTTCTTATCGAAGAAAATTTCGTGTTTGAAAATATCATCTTTCATGTAGTGGAAAGTCCAATCCAATGCGTAATCTCGGGCAACATCATCGCGATTCAAAAACAGGAAGGCGAATTCACCTTTTTCCAACGGTTTCACATAGATTTCGATATCACCTTCATCAATCCATTTCATCGCCTGCACACCCAGCTTGTCCTGGTTAATAGCAAGCATGTCTTTGTTAGTAAGGATCTTTTTGGTCGCTTCGCTCATATTGCGCAAATCATTACCGGCAATTAACGGTGATGCCATAATTGCCCAGAGCGAGAAATGAGAGCGATCCTCTTCTTCGCTCATGCCATTACCCACTTCCATCATATCCATATCGTTCCAATGGCCAGGGCCGGCGAATTTACGCAATCCCGCTTGCTTATCCAAAATGGGTAACACTCCCCATGACGACCAGGAGCCATGGTTGTGCTCACAGCTCCAGCAGGGATAAATATCGCCAGTGGTGCGCCACGAATGCCCTACGTCTTTCGCCCAATCCCATGGTTTGTTATCGCCCCATTCGCAGATGCTGAATAAAATCGGGCGCCCCGCTTTATGCAAGGCATCGCGCATGGTGGCATAAGCGGAAACGGGGTTGATATCCTTGGTATCACACCAATCGTATTTCACGTAATCAATGCCCCAACTGGCATAGGTCAGTGCATCCTGATATTCATGACCGCGACTACCGGGGCGCCCCGCACAGGTGGTGTTTCCTGCATCCGAATAAATACCCAGCTTTAAGCCTTTTGCATGCACATAATCCGCAAGCGCCTTCATGCCGGAGGGAAAATGTTTTTTATCCGCCTGGATAAAACCATTTTTATCGCGCTCACCGTGCCAGCAATCGTCGATATTAATGTATTCATAACCAGCGTCTTTCATGCCGGATTTCACCATTGCATCCGCCATTTCGCGAATCATTTTTTCATCGACATTACATCCAAACGTATTCCAACTATTCCAGCCCAATTGCGGAACCTTGGCTAGTTGTTCAAATTTTTGTGCGTGTGCGTGAGTGCCCAGCATGAATGCGGATGCAATAAAGCCGAGGCTGAAAAATAATTTTTTTGTCATGGATGTTTTACCTGATTTTGAATTTTTATTGGGATTTTTGTGTACGACTAATCATATAAATTAATGGATTAGCAAAAAAAACTGCAACCGGGATTGCAGTTTTTTACTTTAGGCGCGCTGAATTTACTTATTTAAACCATGAATTTTTTCATTGAAGGTTTTGATAATCGCAATCGTGGATTTATCCGAATCAAATATGCCGTACATGCCCTGTTCTTCCTGCGGCGGATCACCCATGTAATCATCGCCTTCTTGCCACCAATAATTAGCGCGTTTGGTTCTTGCAGCACCATTCCATGCCCAGAAGTTATAGCCGGCGATTGGTTCACCTTTTTGCATACGCGGCCAAAGTACATCGAACACATTTTGATAAAATTTATCGCGTACTTGCGTAGTGGTTTTAATATCAAAAGCACCACCGTCACGATCCAGACCAAATTCTTCGAGCACAATGGGTTTGCCAATTTTTTTCGCCATATCAATGTGAACATTTAAATATTCTTTTCCTTTCGCCCAACCGGCATCCCACGTGCCCGCAAAATTGGTTTTATCAATCCAGCCCCAGTTGCGGATCCACATGTGGTAGGTCAGGTAATCCACATTTTTACTAGCGTGTGCATCCACAAATAATTGTGCATCATTGACTGATCCCATCAAACCTTCGCTGCCGGTGCTCACCAAATGGTGTGGGTCCAATTCCTTAATGTAGGCAGTAACCCCGTTAATCCAATCCACATAAATTTTCTTTTCTTTCTCAGTGGCTTTGGAGTTTCCAGGGCGAGGCTCGTTAGCGAGCTGCCAGGAAAGTATTGCAGGGTCTGCACTATATGGCTTACCGGTTACGGTATTTACACGCGTAACAATTGTTTTAACTGTTTTGCGAAATTCCTCTTGCGCTTTTGCGCTTTGATAAAAACTGGCAGAGCGCGCCATAAAACCTTCCCAATCTTTTGTTACATTGGGGTCTTGCATTGGTTTGCCATCCACCCAGCTCATGTACTGGCTCATGCCACCCGACCATTGCCAATAATTATTGAGATACAGCACTACGGTCATATCACGCTTGGCTGCTTCAGCCATAAAATAATCCAGGCCTTTTAATAGCTCTTCATCGTGCTTGCCAAAACTATGGGTGGTTGCCGGTTTGACGACGGAATTAATATCGCTTTTTTCAGACACAGCCAGCACACGCAAATTATTAATACCAAGTGATTTAAGTGTATCCAATTCTTTTGCGAGGCGATCACGATTACCTACTTTACTGGCAGCCCCTAAATAACCGGCATACCACATGTTGGTACCGGCGATATAATAAGGTTTACCTGCTTTTTCAAATTGGGTTCCCTTTACTTTTACAAATTCCTGATGCGGTACAGACATTTTAGAGTCAGCCGCCTGTACTGTCATACTTAAGCAGCAAGCCACAAATGTGGCGCATATTCCCAATAACCTTACTTTTTCCAACCATGTTTTTTTCAATCTTATTTTATTCATAACAACTACCTGACGAAGTGGTTTTAGGTGTAATAAATCTAGCAGATGTTTCCTGTTTATCCTGTCTTTTTTGCCCCTCGTTTTTGATATTACTACAAAGAAAAAACGACAACTGTTCCACACAGTTGTCGTTTTTTCTTCAGTGAAAACATTCGTCCTATTAATTCACTTTTTGCAAATAACGCACAGCTTCCAGCATGGCACGTCCGTTGTGGTATGGGCACTTCCAAAAACCCACTTTGTAATTCACGCTGCTTCTATTTTCATCGAGTGAGGACAACCAAAACCATTCGCCATTTTTTTTGTCAATTTGATAGTTTTTGATAAATTCCCACACATTTTTTGCCGCCAGAAAATATCGTTGCTCACCGGTTATGGCGAAGGCATACAAAAAGCCAACCAATCCTTCTGCTTGTACCCACCATACGGTATCTGTGTTGACCGTACGACTTGAAAAATTGTACGAATCCAGCACTTGTCCGCGTTCACCAATCCCTTCATTCAGAGTGACTTCTGCGATGTTGATCAGCGTTGGAGTGAGTGCCTTTGTATACGCATCATCACCTAGTGACTCAAGGGCCTGAGCAATCAGCCAACTGGCTTCGATATCATGCCCATAGGTATAGCCCGGCGAAAAATCTTTCCATTCCAGATCCATAAACATGCGCAGGTGATGCGTGTTTTTATCGATCATGTATTTATCAAACATGTCGATGTTATAGCGCAACGCAGCGTTGACTGACTCACACTGATCAACCTGATACAAACGCGTGTAGGCTTCCAGAATGTGTAAATGTGTATTTTGCGATTTGGGATAATTTAAATCTTTTTCACTTAACCGCAGATCTTCAATCACACCCCACTCACGGGTAAATGCTTCCAGATACCCCTCGCGCAGGTGATCAATACCGTGCTGCTCAATCAATAAAAAACAGGATTGGGCCAATTGCAAAGCCGACGCGTCATGCGTTAATTGGTAATAGGCACAAAGCGCGTAGATTGTGAATGCTTGTGCATAAATTTGCTTCTTGGTGTTAATTGGAACACCCGCAGCATCCAGCTCCCAATAAACGCCACCAAATTCTTTATCCACAAAATTAGCAACGATGTATTCGTAGGCGCGCTGCGCACAGCGATGATAATCCGGATTATTCACCTCACGTGCGACTTCACTGAAAAACCATAAAATGCGCGCGTTCAGAATAATACCTTTGCTCGCATTTTTTTCCGGTTGGTTAGTTGCCGAAACTTCTCCATAAAAACCGCCTTGTTCATGATCAAGTGAATACTTTACCCACCAATCAGCAATAGCGATCAATTCAGTGTGAAATTCCTGCGCCAGAGGAGCAAAGCGCGCGGGCAATACAACAGCATTCATTTATTTAGACCAGGTTCTGAAGCAGTTTTAAATTTGCACTGATTAATTCATTGCGCACCGCAACCGATGCCGCAGAACGCAACCCGTCTTCCGGTGTGTTTTTGCAGTAATCAATTAATTTTTCTACTGTGCTGGTAGCCACGTGCATACGCGTATCGGATGAAGCGTAATAAATAAACACTTCATTTTTTTCATTGACGATCCAGCCATTGGCGAAGGTAACGTTGGAAACATCGCCCACACGCTCTTCACCGTGCGGGGCAATGAAATGACCCGCTGGTCTGTGGCTAATAACCCATGGGCGTGTAAGTTCAGTCATAAACATATACAGCGTATAACGCAAACCGGCAGCGGTATTGCGCACACCATGCGCCAGGTGCAACCAACCTTCTGCGGTTTTTATCGGTGCAGGGCCCTGGCCATTTTTGACTTCTTTGATGGTGTGATAAACCTTCGGATCTACAATCACTTCAGATTTTACTTCCGCATTGGTCATGGTTTCCGTCAACCCCCAACCTACACCGCCGCCCGCACCCACGCTGATAAAACCATCTTGCGGACGCGTGTAAAGCGCGTATTTCCCATCGACAAATTCCGGGTGCAATACCACGTTACGCTGTTGGCCGGAATAGGTAATTAAATCCGGCAGACGCTCCCAGGTTTTCAAATCTTTGGTGCGGGCGATACCGCATTGGGCTTCTGCTGCCGAGGTGTCATTCGGGCGGGTTTCATCTTTGCGTTCAGTACAAAACAACCCGTAAATCCAGCCATCTTCATGCGCTGTTAACCGCATGTCATAAACGTTGGTGTCCGGGCGCTCGGTTTCCGGCATGGTGATGGGATAATCCCAAAAGCGGAAATTATCGATGCCATTAGGGCTTTCTGCTATGGCGAAAAATGATTTGCGATCAACACCTTCGACACGCACTGCAAGAATATATTTTCCATTCCAGTAAATTGCACCGGAGTTAAATGCAGCATTCACTCCCTGACGCTCCATTAAAAATGGATTGGTTTTTTCATTCAAATCATAACGCCAGAAAACAGGAGCGTGTGCAGCTGTCAGAATTGGATTTTCATAACAATCATAAATGCCATTGCCACTGGTTTTTTTCTGATTTTTTTTCGTCACCAAAGCTTCATGTTGCTGCAACAACGCGTTGGCTTTTTCGTTAAAGCTGCTCATATTGTTTTTACTCCAATGAGTCAATGTCTGTCCGCATGCAAGGTGCACACGTTTTCGTAATCGATTACAAACTCAAATAATTTTTCCGATGCGGCGATAAACCGCACCGGAAATCACATCAGGATTTCGTTAATAAATGCTCGTCTTTGGTGCCAACCAGCAACGTCGATGGAATGTCTTTCGGATAGTCTTGCAAATGGCGATACCAGTTCCACCACAAGAACAGCGTACAAACAGCTGCAATACCCATTGCGAGGAAAAATTTTCCATTTTGCTGGATCACCAGGAAAATGGGCGCAGCAACCAACGAGGTTTGCCACACAATGCCCACTGCCACGTTCACCATATCGCGAATGAAATTGGTGTTTTTTGCCAGATCAGGATTTTCCTGCAAGCAAAGGTTATGTATTGGCCCCCAGAAACCCCATGGGCGAACTTTCACATAAAACTTTTTCAACACTTCAGTATCAGAGGGCGCTGTGACCAAAGAAGCCACCACGCAAGTAACCAGACAGACCAATAGCAGCCAGGGAAATGCGTAAATAAAATCAACTTTTTCAAGCTGCAAACCAAATACACCTAAACCATGTGCGACGGCGGTGTTCGCTTGCGGAATCGCCAGTGACAGCGCCAGCACAATACCCACCGCCATTCCCCAGAAATAACCGTAGGCATTGAATCGCCACCAATACCACTTGAGTACGTTGGAGGCGGTATAGCCACCGTAAAGACCACTCACAATCCATTGCAACACCGTGTTCACGCTTGGAATAAAAAAGCCGAGGGCAACACCTATCACAATGAATAACAGCGACACTATGTAACTCATATACACATAACGTTTTGGATGCGCATTGGGATTGATGTAACGTTTATAAATATCGTTAACCACATAAGCCGGTGCAGCATTTACCGTCGCAGCGAAATTGGACATAAACGCGGCAAGCAAACCGGCGATCAACAATCCGAGCAACCCGCTGGGAATATAGTTTTTCAACACGAAAGGGAGTATTTGTTCAAAATCCACATTGGAGCCCATCGCCCGTAAATCATTCATGAAAAACGCGAGTGCCATAACAGTTAAACCGGCAATCAGCATATAACGAGGAAACATCAACACCACCGTGACAAAGCCACTCATTTTGGCCGCATCGCGCGGTGATTGTGTGGAAAGCACACGCTGCATATCGTAGTTGGGCGCAGGCCCGGCGAGGCTCAACAAAATACCTTTGAAGAGCATCAACATGAAAAAGATGGCGAACAATGAATACCCGTCGGCAGCAATTTTTTCATTGGCTGCATCCAGGCGGCCCGCCCAATCAACATTTAAATTCCAGTTAACTGCAAGGCTATCCCAGCCTGTGGGAACTACGGCCGCAATCATTTCCGGTGAGACACTATGAATCGCCACAATGCCAACGCCGATACTCGCAATGGTGGTGACAATGAACTGGAATACTTCCGTAAATACTACCGAGAACATTCCGCCCTTGATGATGTAGAAGGTGGTGATAGCGGTCATTCCCAAACCGTAATACACATCATTCATGTGCGGATCATCAGAAAGTTTCCAGGGAAAGAATACAGAGGCAAATTTACCAATGCCGATGAAGCCGTAGGCGAGAAAACCAATAACGCCCACCAGCGCAAATGCCACCACAATAATATTGGATAAACGCGCGCCGCGATCATCGCCAAAACGGAAAATAATCCATTCTGCACCCGTCATTACACCCGAGCGGCGCAACCAGGTCGCCAGGAAAACCATGAGGAATATTTGGTTGAAGGTAGGCCACAACCAGGGGATATAAACACTCGACAGCCCATAGACAAACAATAAATACACGAGCCACATGGTACCGCTGATATCAAACATTCCCGACGCGTTGGATAACCCCAGCATGTACCACTTCAATTTATTTCCACCCAGGAAATAACTGTTCATATCCTTGGACGCGCGGGCAGATACCCAAAAACCAACGAAAATTGTCGAGCAAATAAATAGCAAGACAATTGCAATATCCAACAATGGAAGATTCATGAACGCACCAATTTATTATGTGGATCGCCAGGTTAAATGGATCACGGTGATCGCTTTTCTTATCTGGCCCAGCACGTCCATGCAAACGCTTCCGGATTTACCGGTAGAACTGAGACCCAGGGGAACTGCAATCGATAACACCTGCCAGCGAAGATATAGCACAGCCGACCATAAGCATTACCATGAAACGCTAATGTAACCGTTTACATGTTTTTTTTCTAGTCTCTTTTGGCGCGCTGTAGTAAATTTTCCCACAAATAAACAAATTCCCAATAAATTCAATATCAACTGGCTAACTTCCAGCTCCTCAAAGGTCATTTTTATGTCCAATATTCGCGATGTTGCTCGCTTGGCGGGTGTTTCTGTTGCAACTGTTTCACGCGCCCTGAGCAACCCGGAAAAAGTTTCGCCGGAAAGCCTGGATAAGGTACACGCCGCTATCGCGCAGGTGGGCTACCGCCCCAACATGCTGGCCCGCAATTTTCGTTCAGCGCGTGCTTTTGCGGTGGTCGTGCTGGTGCCGGATATCGCCAACCCTTTCTATTCATTATTTATTCGCGCCCTGGAAGACCGCGCACATCAAAAAGGCTATGCGGTACTTTTGGGTGATACGCGCGGCACGCCCGAACGTGAGCTGGAATATATTCGCCGTGTAGAAACCCGCCTTGCCGATGGCATAGTGCAACTGCGCCCCAGCTCCGAAAAAAGCCAGAACAATATTCCTGCCGATGTTCCCTGTGTAAATGCGTGCGGCTGCGAATACACCACCGGCCCGGCAATTCGCATCGACAACCGCGGCGCCGCCAAGAGCATGGTGAATTATTTGATTTCGCTCGGACATAAACGCATTGGTGTTATTTCCGGATTGAAGGACAACCCCCATGCAATTGATCGTCTTGAGGGCTACAAAGAAGCGCTTGCTGAAGCTGGCATTCCTTTCGAAAAAGATTTAATTGCAGAAGGTGACTTCACGATGTGGTCAGGGCTTAATGCCGCATTCCAATTCTGCAATATGAAAAATCGCCCCACTGCAATTTTTTCCATGAACGATGAAATGGCAATCGGCGCGATGCAAACCTTGAAAAACCAGGGTATTCGTATCCCGGAAGATATTTCTGTTACCGGTTTTGATGACATCGCTTACGCGAAATATTCCGACCCAAGCCTCACCACCATTTCACAACCAGCAGAAGAGATGGGAAAAATGGCAATGGACATGTTATTGAAAGTGATTGAAGGCGAACCACTGAGCCAGCGTGAGTGTGTGTTGCCCACCGAATTTATTATTCGCAAAAGCACCGGACCGGCACCGGGTAGAAAATAATTATTGTTGTTTATTAAGTAATGCGCGCAGGGAAACGTCTTTGCGCGCTTTTTTACGTCTTGATTTTTAATGCGATACCCCGCACAACCTTGAACAACTAGCGAACCCGATATGACTACAATAACAATCGGTAACAAATCGTTCTTTCTTGCCAGTTTGATACTACTCAATTTAGTTCCTGCTTATGGGGTGCTGTATTGGGGCAGGAAAAGCTTTGATTTGATATTTTTATACTGGCTGGAAAATTTAATAATCGGCGGGTTTACAATATTAAAGATTGTTATTCGCCCTTGTCTGCACGTCAACGAACTTGTTTTTACCTTGTTCACCGCACTTTTTTTACCTTCCATTACGGCATATTTTGTCTTGCCCATGGCAGTTTTATTGTGTTGTTATTCGGCAATAGTTTGCAGCACAAACCTTAGTTCGTTGAAATCATCGCTTCAATAGCGCCAATTATTCATGAGCGCCAACTTGGCTGGGCAGTTATCGCACTAGCAATTATCAACTGATAGACTGGTTACGCGATTTAATTAACAGGGGAGCTGTTGCTGATAAAGTTGAAAGAGTCATGTTTGCACCTTATAAACGAATTATGGTGCTACATGTTGCGATTATTGGTTCTGGATTTTTTATTGCAGAGAAAAAACGACCCAGTTGCCGGATTGCTGCTGTTAATAGCGTTAAAAATAGCTAATGATATTTTTTGGTGGGCTAGAGCCAATAAAAAAAATATAGCGATGATAGAATAAAGGCTATTCAGAAAAATGAAAAAGGCCGCTATTGCGGCCCATAAAAACAACTAGCTGCTACTTCTGCGAAGAATAATCCCTTTTTATAATCGCCGGGGTTTCATTATTAAATTCACCCAACCCATACCCATCTCTTGTTTGTTGCAGGTCTGAATACAGAACGGATGCTCTTGTATTAATTTGTTGGGTTTCAGCTTCATCAAAAGTCAGCGGCCCAAAATTTTTCTCATATTTCAATTTTACGCCGTTACCGACCACCCTTGAAATTCTTAAGTCTCCTCGTAACTCCGCCAATTTAAGCAAAGCCATAACCTCCTTGATTTGCCCCCGTCGCTCTTCAATTTTCATTTCTGTAAAACTTGCAGGCTCAACAAGTAGCGCAAGTTTTCCTAACGATGTAGTTTCGCCAAGAGCAGCAGCCTGCCAGTAGTAAAACTTTGCTTTCGAAAAATCCCCGACTTTGGCGTGCAGATAGCCTAAGGCAGCTGCAGCTCTTGAATCACCTGCTTTAACCATCGATTCTAGTACAGACTCACTGTATCCCTCATATACAGACTGATCCTGCTGGGATATGTAACCCGATTGCTCATTCCAGGTTTTGAGAGATTGAACATCATAATCTGTTATCTTTGTTTCCGCGGGTTGCTCTTCTGAAATAGAAGAAGGCTGCTCTAAACTTACATTTTCAAGATGATCAGATGTTGCCTCATGGACATTACTCCCTATTACTGAATGCTGAGCCGCCGACACCACCTTATCTCTCGAATCGATAAGCTTATAAATTGAAAGCACAACAACACCTAGGCAGATTATGCGGGCCAGTATTTGCGCCCCACTCAATTGCTTTACTGTTCGGTTATGCATAACATTCTCCGTCATATTTTGTCACACACCTGTTGGTCGAAATTTTTGAAAGTGTATTCTGTGATTATATCTTTCTCAGCATACGCTCCATCAGCATTGGATTGACAAATTTGAGCTGCAGCAATAAAAGTCACTGCAGCAGATGATGCTACGGCAGCAGTGAAACCAAATGTAGGCACAGCAGTTATGTAACCCACGCCACCAGATGTCGCCGCTAAAATATTATAATTATTACACGTGCTGGTGTTGTTTTCGTATTCCTTTAGTTGAAGGAGCTTAGTATCTTTTAAGGCTAAATCATTTTTCGCCTTGCATTCTCCAATTTTTCTACCTCTCGCCTCCCCTGCTGCCCGTTCAGCGGCAGCTCGCGGAGACATGCCTCCGTAACTCGTATAGTTATTGGCATTAGCAACATCTGAACCGGAGGGCATAGTGTAGTCTACAGTTGGAGCAGCTGATGGAGTACCGTAAGTATATGTGTACTCCAACTCACCCGCAAACGCAGAACTCGAAAACCACAACGCAACCGCCAGAACAAAACGACCTATTATTTTTTCCATAAACTTAAGCTCCAAATTAACCCATTAGAAATAATTAATCGATGCATAGAAATTTACATCAATATGAATAGGAATCTGGAAAGGAAAAGATGAGAGGGGAGATTGATCGGCATCATCATCCATGCTCCTTTGCCAAATTCGCGGGCTGAAATATCCGTCCCAATAAACTCCTGTCAATAATCTTAATAAGGATGTAAAAATTTTGTCGCTTAGATATTCCGCAAAAAGTAATTTTTGTTTTTGCGGAATTTATATTTTAATGTTTTTTGTATGAAATTATTTTTTAGTTTCCAATTCAAAATGATCCAGCAACTCCATTGCGGCAACAATCAAATGATAAAGCGTGCTCGCTGGAGCCACATCAACAACCACTTCATCATCCGCACCA
>DATJLF010000046.1:0-7083 GCA_035490715.1 Cellvibrio sp. | reverse complement strand
GGTCTCAGCAATAAGCGCTTCCGCTTTTGCAGCGAAGTCCGCTGGCAAATCGCCTTTAATTACACGACGCTCAAATTCAGCAGCCAATTCCGGGTGTGCCGCTTTGTACGCAGCAAATTTTTCGCCCCAGGCTTTTTCTTTCGCAGCGCCTTTTTCTTTTGCATCCCAGCCGGCGTAAACATCAGCAGGAACCACAAATGGCTCGTGTTCCCAGTTCAGGGTTTTGCGCACCAATGCAACTTCTTCCAGACCCAAGGGTGAGCCGTGGCAATCGTGCGAACCTTGTTTGTTCGGCGAACCGAAACCGATGATGGTTTTGGTTACAATCAGAGTTGGTTTTTTGGTTTCAGCACGCGCCGCTTCAATTGCCGCTTTGATCGCCTCAGGATTATGGCCATCAACCGCCGGGATTACATGCCAGCCGTAAGCTTCGAAGCGCTTGGGCGTGTCATCGGTAAACCAGCCTTCAACATGGCCATCGATAGAAATACCGTTGTCATCATAGAAAGCGATGAGCTTACCGAGGCCCAAAGTACCGGCCAGTGAACAAGCTTCATGGGAAACACCTTCCATCATGCAGCCATCGCCGAGGAAGCAATAAGTGAAGTGATTAACAACGTCATGACTGTCGCGATTGAATTGTGCCGCGAGCACTTTTTCTGCCAATGCAAAACCTACCGCATTCGCAATACCCTGGCCCAATGGACCAGTAGTGGTTTCAACACCCGGGGTGTAGCCCAATTCAGGGTGACCAGGCGTGTTGGAGTGCAATTGACGGAATTGTTGCAAGTCTTCGATAGAAACCGCGTAGCCGCTCAGGTGCAGCAAGGAATAAATCAGCATGGAGCCGTGGCCGTTCGAGAGAATGAAACGGTCGCGATCAACCCACTGCGGGTTTTGCGGGTTGTGTTGTAAGAAATCGTTCCACAAAACTTCGGCGATATCCGCCATGCCCATTGGGGCGCCCGGGTGGCCTGAGTTGGCTTTCTGAACCGCATCCATAGAGAGGACGCGAATCGCATTGGCAAGGTGTTGACGAGTTGGCATGAAACTCAAGGCTCCTTAAATAAAGTTGATTGCTGTTGTAGTTGGGCGCGTCGCCGGCCGCTTACACGGTTCAGGGCACCCTGGGGTTGCAAAGCACTAATGGGCAAACGCCACTTATTTACAGGCCTCTGATGGGCTTTTATGTCGTTGGGTTCCAGCCGCCGTCGCTGGGTGCGGCACTCACTCCAGGTGATAGATGCCACAGACAAAATGGGCTGGCATTTTCACCCAGCAAGCGCCAGCCGTAAAGAAATAACCACCCTCATTGGCAGAATTAATCACAAAAACCATCCATCGCCCCTTTCTTGAGCATAAAAAAGCCCAAAACCTATATCAAAATATTTTGATATAGGTTTTTTGGACTGCTAGACTGCACAGCAATTTCTGGCGACTGATCAAAGAATGAACCAACCTTTGCACAACAACCCCGACGACCTTCCTGTGTTGACCGATACGGTCGAACTGGAAACGCCCCTTAGCCCGCTCGCCAACCTATTAAAAGCAGCAGGTGATCCATTGCGCCTGGAAATTTTGCGCGTGCTGAGTCAGGACTCGTACGGGGTGCTGGAGTTGTGCCGGATTTTTTCGATCAAGCAATCAGGCATGAGCCATCATCTAAAGGTGCTCGCCAATGCCGGCTTATTGAGTTCACGCCGCGAAGCCAATTCGATTTTTTATCGCCGTGCCTATTTATCGCCGGATCATCCGTTCGCTCCACTCCAGCAACAATTGTTTGCGAGCCTGGATGCCTTGCCCATCGCCGAACATTTACGTGCACCGATTATCGAGTTGCAACTAGAACGCAGCCAGGCGGCGCAGGCATTTTTTAGTGAGAGCGCGGATAAGTTCCGTGCGCAACAGGATTTAATTGCAAGCTATCCGGTGTATGCCGAACAGATGACGCAATTGTTAAATAACACCTCATTGCGCTATAAAAAACTCGCCCTGGAAGTCGGCCCCGGTGAAGGTGAATTTCTAGCGGTGTTGGCGCAGCAATTCAATCAAGTAATTGCGCTGGATAACGCCGCCAACATGCTCGATAAAGCAAAACATTTCGCACGTGAAAATAATTTGCGCAATATCGAATTTATCCATGGCGATACACAAAGTCTACCTAGCCACAAAGTATTGGTCGATTGCATTCTGGTAAATATGGTGCTGCACCACACTCCATCTCCCGCTGATATTTTCCAGGATTTAAGTCATGCACTGGCACCGGGCGGCGCATTATTGATTTGCGATTTGTGTCGTCACGAACAGGATTGGGCGCGCGATGCTTGCGGCGATTTGTGGCAAGGTTTTGATCCGCAGGATTTTTCGCGCTGGGCCAACGCCGCAAATCTGGATGAAGGCCAAAGTGTTTATTTTGCATTGCGCAACGGTTTTCAAATCCAGTTGCGCCAGTTTTTTAAACCGACGAATTTTTAGTTTTATCTATCGATTTTTATTTTGAATATTTATTTTTTTAAGGGAAAAAAACTATGTCTGAATATTCCGTATTTACCTCTGAATCTGTTTCCGAAGGCCATCCCGACAAATTGGCAGATCAGATCTCTGATGCTGTTCTCGATGCAATTTTAAAAGATGACCCCCATGCGCGCGTTGCCGTTGAAACGCTGGTAAAAACCGGTATGGCAATTGTGGCTGGTGAAGTACGCACGTCTACTTATGTCGATCTGGAAGATTTAATCCGTCAGGTAATTCTGGATATCGGCTACAACTCCAGCGATGTCGGTTTCGACGGTGCATCATGCGCAGTATTAAATGCAATCGGTAAACAATCTGCTGACATCGCTATGGGTGTTGACGAAGGCGATGAAAAAGATCTGGGTGCAGGCGACCAGGGTTTGATGTTCGGTTATGCCACCAATGAAACATCTGTATTAATGCCTGCTCCTATTTTCTACGCGCATCGTTTAGTGGAAAAACAAGCGCAACTGCGTAAGAGCGGCGAATTGCCCTGGTTGCGTCCCGATGCAAAAAGTCAGGTGACGCTGCGTTATGAAAACGGCAAACCCGTTGCAGTTGATGCCGTTGTACTTTCTACTCAACACAGCCCGAATGTAAAACAAGCAGACATTCGCGAAGCCGTGCGCGAATTAATTATTAAAAATGTTCTGCCGGCAGAATGGCTGCATGCGGATACCCAATACCACATTAATCCGACCGGCCAATTTATTATCGGTGGCCCGGTGGGCGATTGCGGTTTAACTGGCCGCAAAATTATTGTGGACTCCTACGGCGGTATGGCTCGCCATGGTGGCGGAGCTTTCTCTGGTAAAGATCCCTCAAAAGTAGATCGCTCTGCGGCTTACGCTGGCCGTTATGTTGCAAAAAATATTGTTGCTGCAGGCTTGGCTGATCGTTTGGAAATTCAAGTGAGTTATGCCATTGGTGTTGCTGAGCCAACGTCTATTTCGATCAACACTTTCGGCACCGGAAAAATTTCTGATGCGGCAATTATTAATTTGATCCGTGAGCATTTTGATTTGCGTCCACGCGGCTTGATTGAAATGCTGGATCTGCGTCGTCCAATTTATCGCCAGACTGCTGCTTACGGTCACTTTGGTCGCGAGCTTCCCGATTTTACGTGGGAAAAAACTGACAAGGCTGATGCGCTGAAGAAAGCGCTTTAAATTTGTGGATTATGTAGGTTGGGCAGTTATGCCCAACAAAAAATTTTATTAATCCCCATCATGTTGGGCATAGCTGCCCAACCTACAGATTGACGTAAAAAACAGGATGCCGATTATGAGCTTCACCGACTACAAAGTTGCCGCCAGAACCCCCGAAGAATTTGCGAAAGACGCCCATTGGGGTCGCAAGGAAATTGAAATCGCCGAAGGCGAAATGCCGGCGTTGATGGCGCTGCGTCGCAAATACAAAGACTCAAAACCATTGGCAGATGCAAAAATTATTGGTTGCATCCACATGACTATCCAAACTGCTGTGTTGATTGAGACATTGATCGACCTGGGTGCAGAAGTGCGTTGGTCATCGTGCAATATTTTCTCAACACAAGATCACGCCGCTGCTGCAATCGCCGCTGCTGGTATTCCGGTGTTTGCGTGGAAAGGTGAAACTGAAGAAGAGTTCTGGTGGTGTATTGAACAAACCATTAATAAAGATGGCAAAGTCTGGGATGCGAACATGATCCTCGACGACGGTGGCGATGTAACGCAAATCGTCCACGAAAAATATCCGCACATGCTGGATAAAATCCACGGCATTTCTGAAGAAACTACCACCGGTGTTCATCGTTTGTTAGACATGTTGAAAAAGGGCACACTGAAAGTTCCTGCGATCAACGTGAACGATGCAGTCACCAAAAGCAAGAACGACAACAAATACGGCTGCCGTCACAGCTTGAACGATGCCATCAAACGCGGCACCGACCATTTGCTCGCCGGCAAAAAAGCATTGGTGATTGGTTACGGCGATGTGGGTAAAGGTTCTGCGGCGTCACTGCGTCAGGAAGGTATGATTGTTAAAGTGACCGAGATCGATCCTATTTGTGCAATGCAAGCGTGTATGGATGGTTTTGAGGTGGTATCGCCATACAATAACGGCATCAACACCGGTAAATTTGAAGATATCAATCACATCGTATTGGGCACCACCGATTTGGTTGTTACCACGACCGGCAACGTCAACGTATGTGATTCAGCAATGTTGCGCGCATTAAAGAATGGTGCTGTGGTATCGAACATCGGCCACTTCGATAGCGAAATCGATACCGCATTTATGCGCAAAAACTGGGAGTGGGAAGAAGTTAAACCACAAGTGCATAAAATCTACCGCGACAAAGCCACTAATAATCATTTGATCTTGTTATCAGAAGGCCGCTTGGTGAATTTGGGTAATGCAACCGGTCACCCATCTCGCATTATGGATGGCTCTTTCGCCAATCAGGTTCTTGCGCAAATTTATTTGTACGAGCGCAAATTTGCCAACTTGCCCGCTGAGCAAAAATCAGAACATTTATACGTGCGTGTGTTGCCGAAAAAACTCGACGAAGAAGTGGCAAAAGACATGGTGGAAGGTTTTGGTGGTGTGATTACCAAACTGACTTCACAACAAGCTGAATATATCGGCGTGGAAGTGGAAGGCCCGTTCAAGCCTGAATCTTATAAATATTAAGTTGATTTGCTCCTCCCTTTTTTAAAGGGAGGAATTAAAAACCAAATTCAGGAAGCATCATGAGCGATTCACAATTGCGTTTAAGTTTTGAATTTTTTCCGACCAAAACACTGGAAGGAAAAGCGAAACTCATTAATGTGCGCAACGAATTAAATTTCTTTAATCCGGATTTCTTTTCCGTCACCTACGGTGCCGGGGGCTCCACGCGCGACAACACCAAAGGTCTGGTGACGCAATGTATCCGGGATGGCATCAACACTGCACCACACCTCTCTTTTGGTGGTGATGATGAAGAAACCATCAAGGCGTTAATCCAGGAATACAAAGACGCAGGTGTAGATCGCATCGTTGCGTTGCGTGGCGATATGCCATCCGGTATGGGTGGTGGTTCCCAATTGGTTTATGCCAATGAACTGGTAGCCTTCATTCGTAAACATTTCGGCGAGCATTTCCATCTGGAAGTGGCGGCGTACCCGGAAATTCATCCGCAAGCCAAAAGTTACAGCGATGATGTGCGGTATTTGAAAGGAAAATTTGACGCAGGTGCGAATAGTGCGATTACGCAATATTTCTTCAACCCGGATTCGTATTTTTTCTTTATTGACCAATGCCGGAAAGCAGGCATAGCCCAGCCGATTTATCCCGGCATCATGCCCATTATTAATTACAAAAATCTAACCCGTTTCTCCGATGCCTGTGGTGCAGAAATCCCCCGCTGGTTGCGCAAGGCGCTGGAAAATTACGGTGATGATGAAGCCAGTTTGAAAGCATTTGGCGTAGAGTTGATAACCGAACTCTGCGAGACTCTACTGGAAAATGAAGCACCCGGTTTGCATTTCTACACGATGAACCAAACCGAACCGACTGCACAAATTGTACGGAATTTGGGATTGATACCAGCGGAGTAGCAAATTAAATCAGTAAAAAAAGCGCAGTGATTGGCTGCGCTTTTTTAAAGCGCTTTTATTCGCTCAATGCCTGCTTTTGCAATTGATGTAACTGTGCAATTCCCTGCTTGGCCAAACCCAGCATTGCTGCAAATTCTGTTTCAGTAAATGGTTCCGCTTCTGCGGTGCCCTGAATTTCAATAATGCCACCATCATCACCCAGCACTACGTTCATATCGGTATCGGCGGCGGAATCCTCGGGGTAATCCAGATCGAGCACAGGTACGCCTTGATAGATTCCTACCGAGATAGAAGCAATCGCACGCTTGAGCGGCTCACCAGTAACTCTGCCCTGCGCCTTCAGAAAGTTAACCGCATCGGCCAACGCCACCCAGGCACCCGTGATAGACGCGGTACGAGTGCCGCCATCGGCCTGGATAACATCGCAATCGATGTGAATTGTGTTTTCACCAAGAGCAGATAAATCCACCGCCGCACGCAACGAGCGGCCAATCAACCGCTGGATTTCCACGGTGCGGCCCTGTTGTTTTCCGCGCGCTGCTTCACGGTCCATGCGTGTACCGGTAGAGCGCGGCAACATACCGTATTCAGCGGTCAACCAGCCCTGCCCCTGGCCGCGCAGGAACGGCGGAACTGAATTAACCACACTTGCAGTACAAATCACTTTGGTATCCCCAAATTCCACCAACACTGAGCCTTCTGCGTGTTTGGTGTAACGGCGGGTGATGCGTACGGGGCGTAATTGATCGGGGTTGCGACCACTGGGACGTTGCATAATTGAGATCCTTACTGCGGGGAAAAAAATCAGAAATTCAAAAGGATGGTAAAAAAGCTGTGATACCATCCCGCATCTGTAAACGATTGTTAATGTGCCGGGGAACTCTACCAGTTATGGTCGCCTGACGTAACCGCCCCGTTGAATTTTACCTTTGCCGTGAACGACTTAGTTCCAGGAGCTACTATGCCGCGCAGTATGACGGGATTCGCC
>DATJLF010000045.1:0-3976 GCA_035490715.1 Cellvibrio sp. | reverse complement strand
TAACCGCGTACAAAGCGAAAGACCATTTCAAAACTCTGCGCGGCGCGCTTGGTTTGCCAGATACCGCAACGGAAACTGAATTGGTTGCGGCCTGCACATCGTTAAAAACCAAGAGCATCGACCCTGCGCAATATGTTCCTGTTGGTGTCGTCACTGAGTTGCGCGATGAAATTGCAATACTTACTCGGCGATTAAATGATGGCGACGAAAAAACCGTTGCGGAAGAAATTAAAGCAGCGATTGACGATGGTCGTTTGCACCAGTCCATGAAGTCATGGGCGGAAGATTTAGCGAAATCAGATCGAGCTGCATTAACTCGCTACCTGAAAGATCAACCCACTATTGCAGCACTCACCAGCTCACAAACGAACGGTAAGCCACCGGTTCCCGATGAAAAAACTGGCTTAACGCAAGACGAACTTGCCATTTGTACCAACATGGGCATTGATCCGGCGGATTACAAAAAGGCCAAGGAATAAATCAGTTTAGTAACAGCTGATTCACGATTGTATAACCAGTAATTATTTAGGAGGCCGCTATGGCTTTGTCAGCAGATCGTCAAATAAAGCGCCGCGATGGAGTCAATTACAGTGACCCGGTAGCGGCCAACACCAGAATTTTTCTTGGCGCTTTGGTAGTACTTAATGCCGCTGGAAATGCGGCACCCGGCTCTGCTGCTACCGGTTTAAAAGCTCGCGGCGTTGCACTTGATCAGGTGGATAACCTGACCGGTGCTGCAGGTGATAAACGCGTAGAAACGCGCACAGGTGTTTTCCCTTTCAAAAACTCTTCCTCCGCCGATTTAATCGCCCGTGCTGATATAGGTGCGGATTGTTACATCGTTGATGACGAGACGGTGGCGAAAACCAGCGCATCAAACACGCGTTCCATCGCCGGAAAAATTGTTGATATCGATTCTGCCGGTGTATGGGTGAAGATCGGCTAACGCGGATATCACCAAACCAAATTAATTCTTTAGTGGAGCAAGAACATGATTGTAAACAGAGCGAATTTGCAGATGGCTTTTACTGGCTATAAAGCTGCATTCCAAAAAGCATTCGATAGCGCACCCATTGATTACCAAGACTTAGTGCTCGAAGTTCCATCCACGACCTCGCAAGAGGCTTATCCGTGGCTTGGACAAACTACCGGCTTCCGCGAATGGATTGGTGATCGGGTCATTCAAGCACTGAAGCAACACAACTATTTCATCGTGAACAAATCTTTCGAAAATACCGTCGGCGTTCCACGGGAAGCGTTTGAAGATGATCAATACGGTGTTTACGCTCCGATGATGTCCCAGCTTGGTCAGGACGCTAAAGAACATCCTGCCGAATTGGTTTACAACATGCTGAAAAATGGATTCACCCAAAAGGGATATGACGGTCAATTCTTTTTCGATACAGACCACCCTGTAACAAACGCGGATGGTGCAGAAGTTAGCGTGAGTAATTTCCAAGGTGGAGGCGGCATCCCGTGGTTCATTATGGATACCAGCCGTTACGTGAAACCAATGATTTTGCAAAAACGTAAAGATTATAACTTTGTAAGTATGGATACCGAAAATAACGAAGCTGTATTCATGCGCAAAGAATATCGATACGGAGCGGATGCACGCTTGAATGTTGGTTACGCACTGTGGCAACTCGCTTATGCCAGCAAGCAAGATCTTACAGAAGAAAATTTTGACGCTGCGATCACGGCGATGCAAAACCTGAAAGGTGACAACGGAAGATCGCTGAATATACGTCCAACTGTTTTAGTAGTGCCTCCGAGCTACCGTAAAAAAGCTCTAAAACTGTTGGAGGCAGAGGTGCTCACAGGAGGTGAAACTAACGTTAATAAAAATTTGGTGAAGGTCAAAGTCACTCCCTGGCTTGCCTAGCGAATAACCATAGCGAAGCAGAGGACGATACCGAGGCCCCGGTGCAGTTGTGCAAATGGATTTGCGCATGCCGGTTCGATTATAAATTTTCGAGGTTTTTGATATGGCAGCAAAAAAAGCAAGTGAAGGTGGTGAAATTCCTGCGTTATTTATTTCATCACGTGGCGAAAGTTTTCGCCGTTGTGGTTTTCGTTTCAACAAAGAGCCAACGGGGATTGCGTTGGATTGTTTGAGCGACGAACAAATCGCAACGCTAAAAGCTGATCCCAACTTGGTGGTTGAAGAAGGTGCTGCATTGCTAGAAGAGATTGATGTGAATGAGGCTCCGTAATGTATTGCACGCTGAATGATTTAATTACCACTTACACGGAAAAGAACATTCTTCTTTTGTCCGACAGGGTAAATAAACCAGCTGTCATTATTGATGAGGCGGTTGTTCAGCGTGCAATCGACGATGCAGCAGGCGAAATCAATATGTATTTGCAAACCCGCTATACCTTGCCATTGCCGAGTGTACCGCTGGTGTTAAAGCGCATCGCTTGCGTGTTGGCTTACCTGGCATTGCACACCAATATTCAAGACGATCACCCGGCACGAATTGCGGCCAAAGATCAACGCAAGCTTTTATCCGGGTTAGCGAACGGCGAATTGAGTTTGGGCCTTGATAGCGCCAATGCAGCAACACCTACCAATGACGCCGCGATGATTTCTCCGGGGCGTAATGATTGGGGACAGCGCTGGTGATAGAACACGACTACTTATTTTTGGAAGACCTTTTCATTCAGCACATTCGCAATGAAGTCACTGGGCTTGTGGATGTAAAAGGTTTGCCCGATTTGCAAGTCTTGGAGGATCAGACGCAAGCCAGCCCGATGGTTTATGTCATCTATTTGGGTGATGGAGTTTTGCCTGGACCGCAAGGCCACGGCGGAATGAAGAAGGTTCAAGTGGTTAAACAATATTGGGCATTTGTTTTAAGTGTTCAAACCGCCGATGCCGTTAATGATGGTGAAGCAGCCAGACGCGAAGCAGGCCCGATATTAGGTAATTTGATGGTTGCACTTCAGGGGTGGAAACCTGCTGATGACGTTGACCCAATGGCGCGCGCCGAACGAAGTGCACCGGTTGTTTATAGAGACGGTTGTTTTTATTTTCCCTTAGTTTTTTACACAACGTTTGTATTTCCGAGGCAACGCAAATGGGGACAAAACTGATTGAGGTAACGCTTGATAAAGCGCACCGACATGCGGGTCGAGATTATCAACCCGGACAAAAAATAGATGTGACGTTAAGTGAAGCAAAGTTTTTACTGAACCACAAAGTGATTAAGCAAATTCCGGCAGGAGCGCAAGCTGCTGCTGAACGATCTGATAATTCGGGAGAGTAACCATGGCGAAGCCAGAACGTTATTACTACGGTCAAGGCAAAATTAAAATTGCCGAAGTGATCGCAAACGTCGTCGGTGCCTACAGCTGGGTGGGTGACGTTTCGGCCTTCAGTGTTGGCTTTGCTGAAGAAAAGGCAGCACATCAGGAAAGCTACTCCGGCCAACGTTCAAAAGTGCGAGAGTTTAATATCTCCAATGATATGACACTCAACATGACTTTTCACGATTTCAACGCGGAAAACAAA
Organism: Cellvibrio sp.; assembly: GCA_035490715.1. GTDB lineage: Bacteria > Pseudomonadota > Gammaproteobacteria > Pseudomonadales > Cellvibrionaceae > Cellvibrio. Next base: position 459 of record DATJLF010000045.1, on the reverse strand, counting down.
GCCCGCTTTACTAACGGCACAGTTACAGATATCGCCACCGGAACGGTCACTGCCGAGAACTTACCCAACCCGGTTGTCGTTGGTACTGAATATGCGTTAGCAAATCCGGGTGTGAGTAGCGTGGTGATCACCGATAGTGCGGGGACACCCGCTGTCGTTCCCGCTAACCACTACACGCTGGACGCGGCATTTGGAAATCTGATTTTTAATTCATTGCCTGCAAGCCCGGCGTTTCCCTTCAAAGTGGCTTACTCCTACGCGGCGCGTTCGCAATTAGCCTTCTTGAATGCTTCGCAAAAAACCTACGCGCTCAAGTATGAAGGTGTGAACCTAGCGGAAGGCGGCGCACCAGTGATTGTGGAACTGTATCGACTTTCCACCGGATTGATGCAAGAACTCGCACTAATAACTTCCGGTAATGCGCTGGCGGGAATGCAAGTGTCCGGCTCTGTGTTGCGT
>DATJLF010000044.1:0-39135 GCA_035490715.1 Cellvibrio sp. | reverse complement strand
GACATTATTGGCACCGTCAAATTCACGCTCTGCATTTACTCCCAAGGTGATATCGCGCCAGCCATTTTGTTGTTTAACCAATTGCTGGCGTTTTTCCACGATGGCCAATTGCTGTTGTGCAATTTTAATATCCGTACGATGTGCTTTTGCCTGAGCTAACAATTGCTGGTGGTTAAATTCTTCTTTAGGAAGTAATGGCAACTGCGACGTAAATTCAATATTTTCAATTGAGGGTAATCCAATTAAATTTAACAACTCCAGGCGTTTTTCATAAGCAGTGGTTTGGCGCTTTTCCATTTGTTGTTGCGCGCGGCGCAATTCATTGTCGTAAGATAAAAAATTATTCTCCGACATATTCCCGGCGCGATATAAGCTCAATGCCAGCTGTTGCCGCGCAGTGGTGGCTTCCAGCATTTTATTTTGCACGTAGCAATGTTGCACAGCGGCGACGGCAGCAAAATAGTGTTCACTGGTTTGCGCAATTAATTGTTGTAGCTTGGATTGCAAGCGCAATTGTGCTTCCAGCAAGTTTTCCTGCGCGAGTTCGCGCCGTAATGGGCGTGTGAATAACGCGAGCAGTGGTTGACTGAGTGATGTGTCCAGCTGCCAGCGTCCGCCATGTTCCGGTTTTAGCGCGCCAATGCTGATATGCGGATTTTCAATCAATTCCGTCTGTAATGCCGCGGCATCAGCAACACCCAGTTGTGCCAACTCTATGCGCACTTGCGGTGAGTGGGACAACAGGATTTGAAGTGTTTGTGGCAGCGTTAGCGGCTCATCGGTGGTAATTGTTGCAGTGGATTTCCCCAGTGAATTTTCCGGGATTTTTATCGATGGAAATTGTTTGCCAAGTTGTTGTTCAATGTTGGTTATTGGCGTATTGGAAGGCGTAACGGCGCACGCGCCCAGCAGCGTACTTGCGATCAATACGCACGCCAGCCTTCCCCATGTTCGGAAGTTGCTCATAATAAAAGCCTTATTTTATTTGTGTTTTTGCAGTTGAAACACATCAACGAAAAGTATTTTAAAAACTTAAAATAGAATGGTTACGCAGCGAAAGCTTGCGGCGGTTTTTGCGGTTGTGACAACAAAGGCTGGGCAGGGGAAGGGTTTTTAAAGGGAATGTAATAGGGTGTTAAATCGATAAGACCGGAAACCAGATCGCCTTTTAATAATACACAATGCCAATGACAAACAAACTGGCAATGCTTGCAGGATTTTATGTCACTGTCTTGCAAATTTTGTTGAGGTTGGTCGGCACTTGTTTGAATTGTTGTATCGGCAATTTGATGACAGGGCGGGATTTCCTGTTCAATGGATTGGCTATTGTTTTGATCGAGATTGCTGAGGATGGATTGCATTTGCGCGCAATGCTGCCATTGCCCTGCGATTGCTTGCAACGGTAGCCACAAGCACAGGGCAATTACTAACATATGTACAGATTTGCGTGCATTCATAAATAAGTATTAATCGGGGTTGTGGCAACTGTTGCAGGCAATGGCATCAAGAATCGGACAGTCCGGGCGTTCATCGCCGTGGCAACGGCCCGCTAAATCACTCAGTGCTTTGCGCATTTGCTGCAATGAATGAATACGTTCATCCATTTCCTGGATATGCACCAGCGCCAGTTTTTTTACTTCAGCGCTGCTGCGTGCTGAATCTTGCCAAAGACTGGCGAGTATTGCTATCTGTTTCATGGAAAAACCCAGATCGCGCGCGCTTTTTATGAAGCGCAGCAAATGGATGTCACGCGTTTGGTACACGCGATAATTGGCGTAAGTGCGATCCGTAGGTGTTACCAATCCAAGTGATTCGTAATGGCGAATCATTTTGGCGGTAAGGCCGGTTAATTTTGCGGCTTCGCCAATGCTGTGCAAACCCTTGGCATGGGCATCTGCTAATTCCATTGCCGGTTTTGATGCGCGATTATTCATTTCACTTTTCATAATGCTGACCTTATTGCGCTTGGTTAAAATCCTGCCGATGGTTTTTGGAATCTTGCCAACGGCGTAAACGCAATGCGTTAGTGACTACAAATACACTGGATAATGCCATCGCACCTGCGGCCAGCATCGGTGATAACAGCACACCGAAGAAAGGATAGGCGACGCCAGCGGCTAATGGAATTAATGCCGCATTGTATGCGAATGCCCAAAATAAATTTTGTTTGATATTGCGCATGGTTGCACGTGCGAGCGCAATACTTTTGGGAACACCTTGCAAATCACCGCTCACTAACACCAGGTCCGCACTTTCAATCGCGATGTCAGTACCGGTTCCAATTGCCAACCCCAAATCCGCTTCCGCCAGTGCAGGCGCATCATTAATCCCATCGCCTACATAAGCGATAGCACCGTGTTGTGCGCGCAATTTTTTCAGCGCTGCAACTTTTTGGTCTGGCAACACTTCCGCAATAACTTCATCGATGCCCAGTTTTTTTGCAATTGCATTCGCTGTGTGTTGGTTATCACCGGTGATCATGGCGATTTTAAAACCCAAACCGTGCAACGCATTTAATGCGGGGAGCGTGCCGGGTTTTATGGTATCGGCCAATGCCATTACTGCAGCGATTTTATTATCGACCGCCATGTAAATGGGTGTTTTACCTTCGCTGGCGAGTGTTGTTGCTGTGTTAGTAAAAATAGCTAGATCAATATTTTGTTGTTTGAATAATCGATCAGCGCCGATTAAAACAGTTTGCCCGGAAATGTGTGCGCGCAAACCATAACCGGGAATGGCCTCAAATGATTCCAGTAACGCGGCATTTACGTTGGCTGCTGTTGCTGCATCAATTAATGCCTGGGCGATGGGATGTTCAGAATGTTGCTCAGCAGCTACCGCTAATGACAATAACGTGTTTTTGTCAAAACCGGCGGCAATTTCAAAATCTGTTAGCTGTGGTTTGCCCAACGTGAGAGTTCCGGTTTTATCGAATGCGATGGTTTTTATTTCCGCAAGACTTTGCAGTGCACTGCCACGGCGAAATAATAATCCCATCGTCGCAGCGCGACCGGTGCCAACCATGATTGAGGTCGGTGTTGCCAAACCCATCGCACAGGGGCAAGCGATAATTAATACCGCCACGGCATTGACCAGGGCAAAACTTAATGCAGGTTCGGGACCAAATACCAACCAGACGCCAAACGTTATCAGTGCAATCAATATCACGACCGGGACAAACCAGCGCGTCACCTGATCAACCAATGCCTGTATGGGTAACTTTTCACCTTGCGCAGCTTCGACCAATTCAATAATGCGAGCCAGCATGGTGTCTTTGCCGGTTTTGGTGACTTTGTAAGTCAGGGAACCGTTGGTGTTGATCGTGCCACCCATTAATTCGGCGCCGGGGGATTTACTAACGGGAATCGGTTCACCGGTCATCATCGATTCATCGACAAACGAACTGCCTTCAATAATCTCACCATCCAGCGGAATTCGCTCACCGGGGCGAACCAATAGCAAATCGTTCGGCTGGATTGCAGCGATATCGATTATTTCGGTTTGGCCGTTGTGCAGGCGGGTTGCTGTTTGTGGCTGGAGTTTTACCAACTGCGCAATGGCATCGCTGGTGCGACCACGAGCATTGGCTTCCATCAAACGACCAAGCAATATCAACGTGACGATGACTGCTGCCGCTTCGTAATAAACATTGACGGTGCCTCCGGGAAGCAGCTCGGGGGCGAAGGTCGCCACCAATGAATAAGCCCATGCCCACAGGCTGCCCAGGGCAACCAGCGAATTCATATCCGGTGCCAGGTGGGCGAGGGCAGGCAAACCTTTCAGATAGAAAATCCGCCCAGGACCAAACATTACCACCGTGGTAAGCACTGCCTGGATTATCCAGTTCCAGATACCGAGGTTTGCCATCAACCAATGGTGAAATGCGGGAATGATATGCGACCCCATTTCCAGGATAAAAACCGGCAGGGTTGCAGCCATACTCCATTTAAATTGCTGCGCGAGCGCGATACGCTCCTGTTCCCGTTTGGCAGCAGTTTCGGGTTGCTCCGTATTTTCCACCATGTGAGCACCGTAACCGGCGCGCTCAACCTTCTGGATCAACGCTTCCGGAGTAACCGGTTGGGATAGACGTAAATGCGCACGTTCTGTCGCAAGGTTAACGCTTACGGCTTGCACTCCATCCACCTTGGCCAGTACGCGCTCTACATGGGCAACGCAGGATGCGCAGGTCATGCCTTCAATGGCTAAATCCAGTTCGTGGGCAGCAGTACTCATCATCAATCTCCTAAGCTAGTTCTGCGGGGAATCCTGCATCGTCGAGCAATTCGAGCAAATCGTCATGGCTCAAGCGGGTTTCCACTTCTACCCGGCGATTTGCGGGAGTTGCATTCACTGTGGCGGATTTGTCTGCCGCCAGGATGGCGCGGGTAATGGCGGCGCTACAGCCACCACAGGTCATGGTCTTCACCGTAAATGCATACATAATAAACTCCTAAGCGGTTGATGCCTTTAGTCAAGATGGACTCAGGTTAGGGTTTACCATGGTGGTAAGGTCAAGAAAAAAAAATACCCCGACGGCGTAATTGCACCAAAACAAGGAAGCGACTAGGATCTTGCGCTTTTGTGGGGCAGCGAGAGCAATTATGCGAGTAAAACACTGGTTGCATGAATTACGACTTTTCCTGGGTATAGAGCGCAGTACCACAAGCCATGGAGAAAAACTTATTTCCGGGATTGGCGCTTTCCTCGGAATTGTGGCGGTCTATTGGGGGACCCGCTGGTGCTTTCCCGATGGTTTTATGCATACCGCCGGGACCTTATTAATGGTTACATCCATGGGTGCATCGGCAGTATTGTTATTTGCTGTACCGCAAGGCGCGCTGTCGCAACCATGGGCGGTGATTGGCGGGCACTTGTTGTCGGCGTTCGTTGGTGTAAGTTGCCAGCAGTGCTTCCCTGATCAAACCTGGACCCCGGCGCTGGCAGTCGGGCTTGCAGTAGCGGTGATGCATTATTCCCGCTGTATCCATCCGCCCGGTGGCGCAACTGCATTGGCAGCAGTAATTGGTGGGGCAGAAATATATCGCCTGGATTATTGGTACCTGGTGTTTCCTATTGCAATCAACGTTTTTAGCATCGTGATAATGGCGGTCGCTTTTAACGCCTTTTTCCCTTGGCGCCGTTATCCGGCGCATCTTGTACGCCGCAAAATCGCCAAGCCTGCTGTGGCCTCGGAACGCCAGTTTGAATTAACCCAGGAAGACTTTTCAGCAGCGATGGAACAGCTTAACTCCTATGTGGATATCACCAGCGAAAACCTGACGCAGTTACTCGAACTTGCCAAGCAGCATGCCGAGAAAAATATTACCCACCCAGATCAGATCATCGCCGGTCACTTCTATAGCAATGGCAAATTGGGGAACTTGTGGAGTGTGCGCCAGGTGGTGGATGCCGCTGATAGCGCCATCGCCAGCAAAGACCAGGTCATTTACAAAGTTGTGGCAGGGGACGGAGGTTATGCGACTGGAATATGCCTGAGATCTGAATTTCGCGCCTGGGCACGTTACGAAGTTAAACCACAGGCGAATGGTCATTGGAAAAAAGTTTCTGAAGAGGACTAAACCAGGGAGCTTAAACAGCATTACAAAATACAACAACCTCAAAGATAGTGACGGAATACCATGCCTTTTCCACAAGGCTTATTAAATCAAGCCACTAACTATTTCTGTTAATTTTTGAGGTTTTGTCGATGATTTTCCCTCGCTTTGCATCGTCCGCTAAACGGTTTAAACACACAGCATCCGCACTTTGTATTGGTAGTAGCCTTGTTTTAAGCCAGGCAGCTTCAGCCACAACGGTACAGTTTCAAACGGTGATGGGTGATTTCGAAGTAAATCTTTTTGATAAAACCACTCCGAAAACCGTGGCCAACTTTTTGGCATATGTAAAAGCAAATGCTTACAGCAATACTGTTATTCATCGGTCAGTACCGGAATTTGTTGTGCAAGGCGGAGGATACAGTTATCAGGGAAAATTACCGTTGGTGGCCATCGCACAGAACTCAAAAGTTGAAAACGAACCTATCTACTCGAATTTGCGCGGCACCATTTCCATGGCCAAGTTGGAAGATCAGCCCAATTCAGCAACTAATCAGTGGTTCATTAGCCTTAAAGATAACTCTGAAAACCTGGACAAACAAAACGGAGGATTTACTGTTTTTGGCCAGGTAACCGGAAATGGTATGGGTATTGTGGATTCTATCGCCGCGCTCAATCGCTTCACGCAGGGAGCTTTTAGTGGTTTCCCCTTGCGCAATTACACGTACGATGACAACAAGAATAACGCCCCTGTTACCGGAGACCATTTGGTATTGATTCAAAACATTGTGGTTCTGAATGCAGATCCCGATACAGCAGCCAATTTAAGCCCGGTTAAAAATACCAAACTCAACCAAAAAGATGATGGTGGCGGCAGTATGGGTTTGATTAGCCTACTAATGCTGGGATTGCTTGCCTTGGGTCGTAAAAGTCTGTTGAATAGGCGGTAATTTCAATTAGTTAGAGGGAAATGTTGTGATTACTTATCTGTATTGGATTGCTGTTATCAGTGTCGCCTTATTCGTATTTTGGGGCGTAGGCCGTTATCTGAAATGGAAAGCGGGTCTAATTGGCGGTCTTACCGTCCTCATCATCGGTTGGTTAATGTATACATTCCATTACGAGCAACATTTTGTAAAAAATTATGGTGGCGTCATGTCCATTGAAGTACCCAAAGGACAAATGCATTTGCAAGCCACCTGGAAAGACGACAACCTCTGGGTGGAAAATTATGACCCGGAAACCAATAGTTGTATTTTCAGTGAATATTCAAAAGGCAGTTTGCTGGAAGGCAGGGTAACCATTAAGAACTGTAATCCGCTAATGCCTCAATCACCCGCAGCGAACTCAAAAGAGTAGTTGTATGGCAAATAAAAAAGGAACCATTGGTCCCTTTTTTATTTGAAACACGCATCAATTATTACGGTGCGTGTGTAATTACTTATTAAAATTTTAGAAAAAAACTATGCCACCGCAGCCTTACGAACGGTTGTAAGGGGCTTGGATAATTCGGCCCAATTGAAGTCTCCATCATCGGGTAGGTCGGCATAAGCTAAAAATCCAATTTTGTCGAATTTTTCTTTAACACGGTCAGTCAATAAACCCACTCGTCTCAAATTAGGAATTATTCGAGAGAATAAGCTTTTTTGAAAACTCACCAACAGACCATCGTTAAGTGAAATTTCCCTGCATGATTGAATATCGAATCCCCAATGCTGCCATACCTCAAACTGCATCAAGCGCTCCCGACTAAGCACACAAGCTTCATAGGCAAATTGGGCTCGCTCTTCAACTTCTTCTTCCGATAACGTTTTAATGTGATCAATTAAATAATGTATTCCAAAGGCAGTGTGCCTCGCTTCATCTCGCATAACCAGTTCCAGTATCTGGCGTAGAACCGGGTCCATAGTGGTTGCCTTTATCGTATAAAAAGCACCCAGTGCAAGCCCCTCAATGATAATTTGCATACCAATAAATTTGAAATCCCAACGCTTATCCGTCAAAACCCTATCAAGAATGGATTTAAGCGGGACGCTGATTGGGTATATAAAACCTAATTTTCTCTGAATGTAACGATTGAATACTTCTACGTGACGAGCTTCATCAAAAGTTTGGGAAGCAGCATAAAGCTTTGCATTAAATGTTGGGGCACAGGAAACCAATTGTGACGCAACTAATAATGCTCCCTGTTCCCCGTGTAAAAATTGGCTGTATATCCATGATTGGCTATGCCATTGAAATAATGCTTTATCTTCATCACTCAAATTGGCATAGGGCGGATAATTATTAAGGGGATGCTCATTGACCGGTTTAGTGCGTTTTGGAAGTTGGTGCCAATCAAGTGAGCGTTGCCATTCAATATCTTTATTGGCATCCCATGCGAGTGATTTGCCTAACTCATATAATTTTTTAATGCGATTTTCGTGCTCGAGGTAATCCCAATTGTAAGAACCAGTAAGCGGGGTATTAAAAATTTCCGCAATGGTGGCAACCTGCTCAGCTTCCAGTTCAACCTCGTGATCCTTGGTATCCTCCGGCTTTTCCATATAATTTATGTCGCGGTAACTATCGTTAACATAGGTAATTTTCATTTTCTATTTCCTTTTATAACTAAACGCTTGCAGGGTATGTAGCCACCTTTGGCATATTGAATGGACTTTTATTGCAATGAATAGATTTGCGTTAAAAAGCCTTATTAGCGCGAATACATAAAAAAGCTAGGCGGTTTCCCGGTCAAGCAACAAGTCACCATGAGATTTTTTCTGGTTAGCCGGTAACCCTAATAAATAAGTAACACCTATCACCAAATCAATGATACCAGCCAAAATTGCAATCTTACCTAGTTCCCCAAAAAAGCCAAAACCTGCGAGCATAAAGAACCCGAGAATTCGCAGCACAGCATTTGCGTAAACAATTCCCGCGCGCTCCTTTAGGTTGCGTGAACAATATATGAGAATAACGCCAACAAAAGTAACAAAACACCCGGTGTTTAAGGTCCAATACATAGCATCCGGTGTCTTAAAACCAAAAAAAGCGAGATATCCGGGGATGAAGAAAGAAACTCCAAGTGAAATCGTGTAAACACCAGACCAAAATACAAATTTTTGCATGTTCATTTTGCTCTCCTGTTGAGATAAGTTTTCGCTAGGCAATCTAAAATTTTTAGTGTGGACTCCTTGTGAATTTTCCCATTTATTTTCATTTCTTATAGATTTTTGTGGTTCAACACGATCAATGAAATGATAGGTTTCCAATTCAAGCTCTTCCTGGTTAAGGAAGTTAACCACACGCACAAGGTAAACGAGATCTTCTGAAGCAACTCGTGAATGGAAAACATTTGTTTCAACCTTATCCCAAAAAACAGGAAAGCCCCAGCGGTTGCAATAGGTGACGTATACATCAGCCTTGTCAAATATTTCATCGCCGAAGGTAAGTTCAAGCCGCTGGGATGTTTTCAAAATTCCGTAGCGATAGCGCGTAATTTGTGGATCACCAACGGGTAGATACAAGTGACGAACCAGTTTTTCCGGTAAAAACTTTCTCCAACGTAATAGCTGGAAAATATAGTACTGGGTAAAAAAATAAAAAATCCCTTTGCGATTAACCACATTTTTTTCAAAGAAATCCAAACTTTTACCCATCTCGTCACCAACATCACGAGCCTCACTGGCGACCACTCCGTCTATTCGAACGGCCGGGAAAACTGTATTGCCGTGATAACCATAATAACGCACCAAAATCCGGTATTGATCCGGAGGTAAATCAATCGTTAACCACCCCTCATCTTTACTATTCCCGGGATAGATTAATTTAACTACCTCAAAATCACCACGAAACACAGTGATAATCCATCCGCGCGCCGATTTTCTCGGAGACGCCAAATCGATTTCAATTTGTTGCTCAACATTAAAAGGTCCTAAACTTCCTAATGGCGCATGTGGGTTCCAACGTGAGGTGGTGCACATCATATAAGGTAATGCACCGGGGATCTCAAGCGACTCGGAATAGGCAGTCCAGGAGAGCTTTTCTCTCGCTTTCAACTTTTTCTCAAAAATTCTTTTGGCTGCACCAAGAATTAAAAAACGCGTTCCTCGATAAAATAAAAAGGAAAATATAAACCCTGGTATTCGCCAAAACAAAGCAATGATTTCAAAAATGGTGTTCATTAATCCTCCAGGTCTCCCGCAACGGTGCTGTCGCAAGCGCCTTATGCAAACAGACCATGACAAGTTATATTACATTTAGCTGATTTGCGTTATCACGCGCTTTTCTGCTTCGGGAGCGTCATCAACCAAATATCCAAATTCCTGTGCGAGAGCGACAGCAGCCGGGTTCAGGTAATTGATTTTGTCCGCATGATGCTTCCAATTATCTGCAAAGTGACTTTCGATTTTTCTATGCTGATTAAAATTAGGATCACCAATAGACAATGAAGCTTCACGCAGGCCGTCAGTCATTTTGTTACCCTCGTAAGGCTTGAGCATTTCCATCTCAAAAGGTAGTTCCAGCCATGAGCATAGAGAACGCATAATATTTTCTGGATGCGCAACAAGGTCCTCATAGCGAATCAAACGGCTTCGCGAAGAGGGTACCTGACTTAAATGTTCCAGAATATTGTTATTCATATCACGCCACAGATTGCCCGAATATTCCCAGGGGTTTTCGTTCACACCAAACATCTTGGCAAATCGATTTCGTACAAACGATTCCATCACTGAAAGTGGATGGCGAACCAAATGAATGTATAGAGGTTCATCACACACAGATTCTGCATTACGTAGTGTGTTGAGATCCAACGCATGATTTGGCGATTTATCGATAACAAACCGCCCTTGAGCCTTTTCCAAAAGCAATTCATAAGTTTGTTTTATCGTGAAGCCTTCTTGTTGCAAGCGATCCAAACGTTTTATTGCAGCTTCTGCATTCAGTGACTCGAGCTCCGCTATAGCTTTGGTGAGTCCTTCCTTAATATGCTTCTGATTCAAATCAATTAGTCGATTGCTCCAATGGTCCAAGGTGTCATAGGGCAAAAGGTGCAGCTCCGGTGGTGAGAAAATACCACTGTGACCTGCCAACATGACTCTAAATAATGTTGACCCTGAACGCGGCGTACTTAATACAAAAATTATTTTCTTTTTCGTATGTTTTTTTACTTCGGTAGCAGGGCTGATATAAGTGACCTGGATTTTCCAGTCAAATTCAGGTGCAACCCCAGCCTGGCTCTCTGGATTCGAGGATGGAGTTTTTTCAAAATTATCTGTATTTGATGAGTCTTGCGAATCGTCTATTACTGATTTGGATTTTAATGACTCAGCCAATTCAGCACTCAGGTAAGCTTCAAGTTTATGCAATGTATTGTATTCAAGCATTTCATTGGGATATAAACGAATTCCATATACATGTTCAATATTTTCAATGATTTTCATTGAAAGAATCGAATCCAAGCCAAGCTCCCAAAACTCAACATTGATATCAATTTGCGTTTCATCCACACCTGTTGAAGCTGCAACTTGTCTCTTCAGGAAAGGTAACAGCTCCGCACGTGATTCAAACTTCCCGGTGTCGGGCTCCCCAGCTTGAGCAACCTCATGTGTAATTGAGTCAATTTCAGCGATATGCCGGGCAGTTTCAGCAACAGGCCGCGCGTCAATTTCATTTTTCAGGTAGGCGCTCAACTTTTGTACGTTGTTATATTCAAGCATTTCATTTGGATAGAGTCGAAGACCCCATTGCGCTTCTATTTTCTCAATAATCTTCATTGATAAAATGGAATCCAATCCAAGTTCCCAAAATTCGACGGTGTCGTCTATTTTGTTTTCATCAACACCGGTTGCTTCAGCAATCTTTTCACGTAAAAATTGGGATATACCTGCGGCGACATCTGGATAGTTTGTTTCTTTAGCGGCAGAATTTTTCTCAATATCATGAACATTTGGGTGAGTTGCGACATCGGTTTTAACAAATGTGCGACACTGTGTCAGCCGGACTGCGTCGTAACGGCTCGGCATTTCTCGCTCATGAATCCCCAGGGTTTCATTGATTTTATTGGGGAACCCACTCAGAACAATCACTTGCTCCAATTTCGAATTCAAAATTTCTTCAAAAGCCAACAAACCCAAGCGCGAGGACAGACTTACAAAACCAAGGCTGTCTTCCATCCAAACTTCGGTCTGGGCATCAGCAGACATTCCCCCGTTTTGCCACAAAGGCCAATTAATCGATAGACTCCGGCCATAACGCTTTCCAGCAGCAACCAAAGTATTGCGATAACGAGCGTAGTGATTTTGAAATCCGTTGGCGTAGGCGTAATCACTTTGCCCAATATTACCCATTACACCGATTATTGAGGAGAAATAAACAAAAAAGTCGAGGTGTTCCTTCGCAAACACTTTATCAAGAGTCATTGTTCCATCAACTTTGGGCTCCAACACTTCGCTTGTTTCGTTACCAATTTTATTGGCAATCAATCCATTTTTTAATACACCGGCTGCGTGCACAACACCGTTAAGTTCGCCGAATGTCTGTAAGCAAAGGGCCCGGCAATCTTCCAGTTGTTGTTCGTCACTAACATTGCAAGAAAGATAAACAACTTCACCACCCAGTTGTTGCAATTGTTTCAGTTGTTCATCCATGCCCTTATCGCGAAGCCTGCGACCTGTTAGTACCAGACGTGCTTGATAATGTTGACTTAAATATTTTGCAAACAGTAAACCCAGACCACCCATGCCGCCAGTGATCAGGTACACACCATTTTTTCGCAGGACAGAATTGCCCAAGCCGGAATCCACAGCTGGAATTGATGTTTGCGGGCAGGGGAGGTAGTGCTTGACTTTTCGCTTGTCACCGTCATACCTAATCTCATAATCATGCATGCTGAATTCAGAAAGTTCATTGATGGACTGTTGAGCAACAACGTTAACATCACCAGTTACCGCCAGGGTTTTCACACTGACCTTGGGATTTTCGTAGCTCAGTGTTTTTAGGAAAACACCACAAGCTTCGTAACAGGGTTGAATGTCATTTCCCTCAAAAAGATAGAGCATTTTTACTCTTCTTGAAAATTTCACTACCTGTTTTGCAATTTGGTTTAGTGAGGAAATTCCGTTGTGCAATTGCTCTGTTGTATTACTCCCGTCATTAAACTTTTTCTTTGACCAATTGTGAATGATATTCAATGTCCCACTATCTTTCTTCGCAAACTCGGCAAGCACCTTTTCGTAGTGCTCTCCATTACCAGAATCTATTTGAAAACCATCCTGACCATTCCCCCAGGTAATTTTTTTGAATGATTTTCCTGCTTTTATAAGATATAGATCATCTTTGCTTTTTTCCCGGAGCAAAGTGCATAGGCGATCATCATTGTCGAAAATCAGGGTGGTGCCTGATACAGAATCTACAGATTTTATCTGACGTTCAAACCACTCCGTTTTGTTATATTCCAGTTGGCTAATATTTAATTGCGAATCCAGTATCACTGCAGATTCACCTAAGCCATGCTCGGCAGAGGAAATTTGAGTGAAAGTAACACCACGTAAACTGATTGCCTGACGACCAGCACCATCGATCATTACTATATCGTAGGCTATGTCATCCGGAGCTAACTCACTGGCTGTGCTACGAATAATATGAAGATGGCATTTATCAGAAATCTTGCGATGAATATCCACTTGCAATACAGATATCGGAATCAATTTAGACGATGCAATGTTATTCAGTTGGCCATGGAACATCGCCGCAGCTAACAACGCATTTTTTAACAAGGCAGGGCTCGCCAGGAATTCTTGCGACAAGCGAGTAGAATGATTTAAATCGAAACTGGTAACTGCTTTTTCCTCGCAGCATTCAATCCGCACAATTGCTTCATGTTGGCTAAAATTAAATTCGCGCAACACTGGAGGTATCACAACAGCTGAAAGGTTGTTCTCACAACGGGATTTTATTAGTTGGTAATCAACATATCCGTCAATAAACCTGATGTTATCCGGAGAAGCAAAGACCAGTTCAGCCAAAGCTACATCTTTAGCGTTATCGGCTCTTTGCTCTTGCGCTGAAAGCACGCATTGAACCACTGGATTATCTGGTTTTGTATAGAGTTTCAGCAAGAGCTCATACGATGTGTTGTTGGGGATTTTTGGTTCTGCCCAATGTAAATGCCTAATCGTTGTCAGCCGCTTCTCTTCGGCAACATGATTTGCTGCCGCATGCAACATTTCCAATATAACGGCACCACCGATTGAATAATGGTTGTTATCGGACAGTTGATTTATCCATGCCGACTGACTGGTAAATAGTTTGCTAAAACTGATCGCACTTAAACTTGCACGATACTGATCCAGTAATGGATGCAGCGTTAGCGGGGCGACATCTTTTTGATTGATATTAATTACATTACTCATTCCATTGATTGGAACGTTGGATTGAGGCAACCAATAGGATTCCCGTACGAAAGGATAGGTCGGTATGCTTACCCGTTGACGCCGTTCTCCTTGATGAAGATTATGCCAATCAATAGCAATACCGCTGACCCATAACTTTGCAAGCTTGGTCAAATTCCGATGACGGATAAGTACATCTATAAGTTCCCTGGCTTCATCACCACTGACAATTGAGCCAAAACTTGATTTATCGGAAGTAGCATTACCCGTAAAAACATTTTCGGAAGAATTTTGGTTATTAAATTCATGCAGGCTTTGCAACAGCTTCGTGGATGTATCAGCCAGGATTGCCACACGCTCCGGCATGGCTTCTCGACCTATTTGCGAGGTGTACAATAAGTTTGCAAACTGGTTTTCTGACAAATCAACATCATGTTGTTCGAGGAGTGCTATCCATTTATTAACATACTCAGTTAAGCGAAGCTTATTCTTTGCAGATAGCACAAATAATTGTTCAGTTTTGTTTTGCTCACTTGTCAGTGCGGGCGCTTGGTGTTCTGCACGCAAATCGGTTTCAAATTCCTCAAGAATGATATGCGCATTTGCACCACCTGCTCCGAACGAACTGATACCCGCAAGTCGCGTTCCGGTTGAGCCTTCCTTTAACGAGGTGTTCTTTGGTAACCACTCACTTAGCTCACGTTGAATATAGAAAGGCGTCTCTTCGAATTGAATGTTTCTATTCAACGTTTGAGTATGCAGTGAAGGAACCAGTTTTTTATGGCGCATCTGCAGCAGCACTTTGGAAATAGATGCCACACCAGACGCTGCTTCAAGATGACCGATATTGGATTTCACCGAACCCACTGCGCAAAATTGTTTTTTATCACTGTAATCTTGAAACGCTCGAGCCAAACCATTAATTTCAATCGGATCACCAAGCGCTGTACCGGTGCCATGAGCTTCGATGTAACTAATGTGTGCAGCGTCCACCTTCGCATCATTTAATGCAGATCTAATCAGCTCACCTTGTTGCACAGGGTTGGGAACAGTGTAGCCATTGGTTTTCCCATCGTGATTAACAGATGTTGCTTTAATCACGCCAAAAATTTGATCGCCATCGGCAAGTGCGGAGTCCAACCATTTGATAACTATGGATCCCACGCCTTCACCGGCAACCATACCATCACCCTGGTCAGAAAATGCCGAGCAGCGACCGTTGCTTGAGGTCATGTTCATTTGAGCATGCATGAGGTACTTGCTTGGGTGCAATGAAAGATTAACACCCCCCACAATTGCAGCATCGCATTCGCCACTTTTCATACTCTGAACTGCCAAATGTGCAGCGGTGAGCGAGGATGAACACAATGTGTCTACTGCCATGCTGGGCCCTTTTAAATTCAAGACATAAGAAACCCGGTTCGCGATGGACCCAATACTATTGCCCAACGAAATCCTATTGCCCTTGGCAATTTCCTCAGCCGCAAACAACTGATATTCGTTGTACATGACTCCTACAAATACGCCTACACGTCCCTTCAATCGGTGTTGCAAGTCATCACGCGTATAACCGGCGTTTTCAACTGACTCCCATGCAACTTCCAGAAATTGTCGTTCCTGGGGATCCATGATTTTCGCTTCTGTAGGCGAAATATTAAAAAACAGGGGATCAAACTTATCGACATCCCGGATAAAACCTCCCCAACGATTTTTCATCGCGAAATCCTGAACATTCCATCTTTCTTCGGGAACTTCGGTGATACAGTCTTTCCCTGCACATAAATTATTCCAGAACTCTTCAAGGTTTCCCGCTTGTGGATAGCGACCAGCCATACCTATGACGGCAATATCGCGATTGATTCCAACCCGGGGCTCTATACCGGTATTAATGTGTGTCGAAGCACTGGATAAAACAGGATTAACAGCATTCAAATAAACATTTTCAACTTTAAAAAGTTTTATCAATTCCGGGTGATGTTTACTGACAAGATAGGTTGCCAGGTCACTAATGGTCTGGCATTCAAACATTATGGTTTTGGAAACGTTATTGAAGTGATTGTCTATTTCTGCATTAATGGATTTGATAATGACAGAATTGATACCGTAATCTATTAAGGAGGTGTCAACATCTATTATGGATTCAGAAATACCAGAAAGGGAGGCATACATTGCACGCAACCATGCCTGGGTTTCTTTCAGCAACTTTGCATCAGTACCATTGATGCCCTTATCAGAATAATTACTATTTACCATGGGTTCGTCCCCTCTGGAAAATTTACCAGGTTCATTGGATTGCCTACCAGCTTCAACTTGCAAATCAGTATCCAGCCAATGGTTTTCCTGATTAAATGGATAGGTGGGTAGGGCGATGCGATGTTCAGTTCCCCGTTGGACAGAACTCCAGTCGACGCTTTCATTGTTCATCCAGCGTGTCGCGAGCGAATGTAATTGCGCATCTGAATTCGTTTGGCTTAAGAAGCCAAATATTGCAGATCCAGCTAGCGTTGAAGTTGTGGAGTTGTTTATAAAACTTTCCAACGACTCCCTTAATTGGCCCATTGAATTAACCACAAAAGCGATTCGCTGCTTCTGTGCCACACGGCCTTCTTGTAAGGTAAATGCAATATCAGCAAGTCGACGTCCAGTGGGGCTTGAATTTATAAATTGGAGTAGTGCCCGTGAAATCAAAATCAGTTGGTGCCAGGACTGTGCCGATAATGGGATGACAACCGCAATATCCCTCTCCCAATCATTAGCCACTCGAAGCGCTTCCTCAACAATTACATGGCCACTGGAGCCGGTAGCACCAAATGAGTTAATTAGGGCCATTCTTTTTACATGGCCAGAAGGCATTTTTCTTTGCGTCCAATCTTTAAGCTCGGTGTTAATGTAAAAAGACGAACTTGGATAATTAATGAGTGGGTTTCTGGGTTCGCTATTGATAGACGGTGCAATTTTCCCGTGTTGTAGTTGTAGCAGCACCTTCGTCAGCTGCGACATGAACGATGCTGATTCCAAATGGCCAACGTTAGGTTTAACTGAGCCAATCGCAATTGGATTGGTAATTGTCTCAGCAAAGCTGATTTTTATCGCTTCCGCCTCGACACTGTCGGCAAGACCGGAACCGGTAGCGGCCGATTCAATGTAGGAAATATCTTGTGGACGAACATTCGCTTGTTCGAAACAAGCTTTGATAGATTTTGCTTGCTTTTCTGCGGAAGGAAATCCGTACCGAAGTGTTGAGCCACTGTGTGAAATTGAGGTCGCAAGAATATTTGCATGGATATTATCCCTGGCCCGTTGAGCACTTTCCTCAGGTCTAACCAATACCGCACCAACACCTTCACCAACAACCCACCCGGTACCGTTTTCACCAAATGCGCTGCAAACTTCTGATTGGGAAAGTAAATTTAAGCCACACAGAATATTTTGATGATAAGGGTGCGCTATTAAATTAATGCCACCTACAATCGCTGCATCGCATTCGCCGGTGGCAATACTTTGTCGCGCAAGATGCATGGCGCTAAGCGCGGAAGAACAAGAGGAATCAATAGCCAAACTTGGGCCTTCAAAATCAAAGAAATGAGACACTCGATTAGCAATGGATGAATGAAAGCTGAGGGCTTGTTGAATCTTCCCTTCACTCCATCCTTGTGTGGCTACACTTTGATAGTCGCTCCACATAACGCCAACAAAAACCCCAACTTTTCCTGCGCTAGCTTTGAGAGTCTGCGCCGTATAACCCGCGTTCTCCAGGCATTCCCAAATAATTTCGAGAAATAATCGCTCTTGCGGATCAATAATTTTTGCTTCAGACGGGCTTATTTTAAACAGCAAGCTGTCAAAACGTTGTACGTTATTTAAAAATCCCCCCCATTTACTGTAGGATTTTTTATCACCAGCTTCACGGCTAACATATAACTCGGCGTCCCAACGATCTTCGGGTATTTTGGAAATAGCGGATTCACCATTTTTTAATAGCTGCCAATATTCCTCCAATGAATCTGCTTGGGGATAGCGACCTGAAACACCAATGACGGCCAATTTTTGATTTGTTTTTGCTTTCTCATCAGCATTTTGCATTGATGGCAGGGTGAGGGGAGGTGTATTTTCGGAGAAAATGGGTAACGAAATATTTCCGTTGTGATCCCAGGCACCGATAAGCATACAGTGTAAAAATAATTGATTATGACCCAGATCGAAATAATGCCGTATTTTATCGAAACGCATACCCCCGATCGGGCAAACTCCCAAACCTAATTCAGATTGATGTTGCATCATCAACTGGCCAATTTTTCCAGCTTCTATATATGCTTTGCGGATACCATAATTACCAAAGCTATCTTTGGTTTTGTTTATGTTCCCAATAAGAAAAACATTAACTTTTGATTTCTGATAGTGAGAACGATTGAATGGCACATGGGCTGATTTAATGTCGTTCTCTAGCGCCTCAACATCTACGACGATTTGTTCCAGACAGTTTTTCCTATCATCGTAACGATAGAGGCCTGCTATTGACTTATCCTGTACCCCGCCGGATTTAATCAACACGTATGCATCTACTTGATGAGGGAGAGCATCGGCAGAATAAATCTTCTGTTGCGGAGCATCTGCTAGATTTTGCAAGAGGGACATGAGTTTCCCCAATTGCGCAAGCGTTAATCCAGATTGCTTATATTCCCGTTGACATGCACGCAATACATAGTCTGCGTTATTTACAACAGTCGAATGCAATTGTATTGCCGGTAAATGTTCGAGATCGTTGCGTAAATGCCGCGCTTCAGCTGTGATAGCAGCTTGCTCTTCTTTTGATAAAGTGCTGTACCGACCATCGGTATTGGCTCGCTCAATATCATCGAGTGATCGCAACAAATGGCCGGCCTGCAACAAGTTGTCTGATGGTATAAATGAAAAATCAGCATTACCTTCCTGAGCAAGACCGGTTTTTACGGATCTGCCCCCACCCATTAAACAACTAACAAATTGTTGGCTTTCAGAGAGTAAAAAATTTTCCTTGCATTGGATGTAAGCAACATCATCCACCGCGAGCAGGCTAAGGTTATAAAACCCGGCATTCTGTTGTAATAGTTGTGTTATGTAACCAACATCCAATTCAACCAGGGTGGTTGAAGCATCCGCATAAAAGGGTTCAATTGCGCTATATTCCGCAACTAAAAATACTGTGAATGAAGAAGTTTCAAAAGTGTTGTTATAACTTTTATTAAAAATTTCTTTACTTAATTTTTGTTCGGATGGCAACTTGATCAGGTGATTAGCAACAGGATGATAATAATAAAATCCTCCTGCAAGGGACTCAACGCAACCACTATTTACATAAATGTACACTTGTACAGCATTTTTTCCGCCACCAGAAGGGTACCGATAACGTGGTCTTCCCTCAACATCTCGTTGTGCGAGTAGCGACAAAAGCGAACTTAACTCGTTAAAAGAAATAGTGGCTGATTTAAATTGCTCATCCATCCACAGCGAGGGTGATAAAATTCTGGATAAAGTATTCTGGTTGAAATTGTGACGTAAAAGTTCAACGCGATTATTGGTAACCGAATTGTGTGAAGATATAGTTGATCCACCAGTCTCAGATTTATTGAATACGGGTATTGCAGTTCTACCCGCATTCAATTTATTGGCCACATAACTACTGATTCCTGCGATCGTGGGATTTTCTAAAAATATCTCTACTGGAATTTCAATCCCCTCACTTTGCTTGACTTTTTGTGCAAGTTTAACAAGTGTGAGAGAAGTAGCCCCCATATCAAACAAATCATCCGTTGATTTAATCTCCTGAATATTCATCGTATCCATAAGAATTTTAGATAGCAAAGCTTCAATTTCCTGAACGCTCTTTTCTTTGGAAAGAGTTTCTTCAATATTCACTTTTTCAAGCGCACTAACGGGCCACACTAAAGCCTTCTCATTTAACTTGCCATGCTCAGTGGTAGGTAAGTGATCGAGAATAACTATTGCATTCGGCAACATATATTCTGGCAGAAACTTTTTCATTTCCTGACGAACAAACTTAAGGGTTAAGGTGTCATTAGCTATCTTTTTGTCAGTACTAACAAGCCATGCAACTAATTTTGGATCATCTGTGTTTTCATCGCGAACGCGAACAATCGCCGAGCGAACGGTATCAATCTCACATAACCGGGTTTCTATTTCGCCCAGTTCAATACGCAAACCACGTAATTTTACTTGCGAGTCACGCCGGCCCAGATATTCTATATTCCCGTCTATATTTTGACGGGCGAGGTCACCGGTTCGATACAGCCTTTCACCCGATTTTCCTGAAAAATGATTGGGTATAAATTTCTCAGCGGTAAGATTTTCCTGTGCAAGATATCCTTTACCAACTTGCACCCCGCCAATAAGGATCTCGCCTGGTTCACCAGGTGGAACAAGCTCTAATTCACTGTTCACAATGTATAATTGAGTGTTAGCAACAGGTTTTCCAATAAATACGCGGTTCTCCGGGTTCAGCTGGCAGTACCAATAACTAACGTCGACCGCTGCTTCCGTCGGTCCATATAAATTATGTAAGTTACAATTCAACAAACTTAGAAACTTTTTAACCGATCCGTATGCAAGCGCCTCACCACTAGTGAAAACACGGCTTAGAGACGTACATTGACTAACAGACGGCTCATTGAGAAATGCATTCAACATGGAAGGTACAAAGTGACAAACTGTGACTTTTTCTTCCCTAATAATTTCTGTGAGATAACCGGGGTCTTGGTGGCCTTTGGGTTTGGCAAATACAAGTGTTGCACCACTTAATAGTGGCAAGAAAAATTCCCAAACCGAGACGTCAAATGTGTAAGGGGTTTTCTGCAGAATTCTGTCTCGCTCATCAACTTCATATTCTTCCTTCATCCAAAGTAAACGGTTTACGATTGCAGAGTGCGTAATCATGCATCCTTTAGGATTTCCAGTCGAACCTGATGTATAAATAATATAAGCAAGACTGTCCGAGGACTGGGTGCGCTCTAAATTTTCGTTTGAAAACTGCTCCAGGTTTTCTTCACAAGTATCAAGCAATACTAATGGGCATGGCATCGCAGGTAATCGTTGTGCAAACTTGCTATGGGTGAGCACTAATGCAGCAGAAGCATCCCGTAAGATGTAGGAAATTCGCTCTTCGGGAAAATTAGTATCTATAGGTAAATACGCAGCACCTGCTTTCAAAATAGCAAGCAAGCTAACCAATAACTCTACAGACCTTTCTTGAACCAATGCAACAACAGCTCCGGGTTTCAATCCTTGTGTGATCATGTAGCGCGCAAGCTGATTGGCACGCTGGTTTAACTCCAGGAAACTCAATGTATCTTGTGCAAACTGCATGGATATACGGTAAGGCGACCGACGAACCTGGTCTTCAATTAAATAGTGCAGGCACTCCTGTAAAGGGTAGTCAACATGAGTATTATTCCAGGCTTTAATTTGGTTGGCATGATGAGTAGTAATTTTGCGGTCACCTTCGGTTTTTAAATAATCTTGTCTAGCGACTGGCTTATTAGTTGAGGCTGATTCATTTACACCTAAAAACTTATCCATATCCGCACTTATCCAGATTCCTTTTTCTACGCTTGTTTCAGTGGCCAACGCCGTCATCAACCTGGAATACCCGGAAAACATGTTTGATATCAAAGCAGGGGAATGAACGTTGATATCTGCATCCCAGTGAAAATGTAAAACACCGTCCAGCTCGACACTAATATTGTCCAATGTCACACCGGGGGTTTGTGACAAACCATAAGAAAATTTTATATTTGCCGGCATGGTGTGATTTCCATGCAGCATAAAGTTGGTAAATACCACCGATAAATTTGCAGCGACACTGCTTTTACTTTTTGCTACAAATCTACCAAGCTCACCTAAACCATTTTTATGTTTCAGGTCATTAGTCAATTGCTGGTGTAAAGCCAATACTTTTTGTGAAAATGGTAAATTACATTTTTCTACTTGAATCCAGCTTATTTGGGTAAAGTCGCCAACTATTTGAGCTACTTCATGAATAGCTGGCCTATCCCAATTAACAACTACAAGAGTAAAAGGAATATTTTTTGTCCAGGCTAATATAGTCTCTGCATATATCGTGAGGATTACGCTCGATACTGGAACATTTAGCTCATTTGCGTGGGAAATCAGATTTGGCCACTCTTTCAATTCGCCCTCAAAGCGCTGCCTGGGCATTGAAGAACTGATTTCTTTGAACTCATTCACTTCCGACAGGCAAGGACCGGGATACATTTTTTCAAATTTTGATCGCCAATAGACTTGGGATAAATTCTTATCATTCGAATCAACATCACTTTGCTGGTGTAGAAGAACATCTCGATATCGAAGTTTGGAGAAATAAGGATTATTTCCTTGAATGAGGGTGATCAGCTGCTTGAAGAGAAGCTGCATGCTATTGGCATCGCAAAGCAACATATCGATGGCAATGTGAAAGCAATGACTCTGACGAGTAGTTGAACTTATTCGCACTTGCCAAAACGGGCCTTCATCTATAGAAAAAAATAAATCTTGCATAGTCTGTCTGATCGACAACCGTTTTCGCACTATCTGATCTTTATCAAACCCACTCAGATCTACATGTTCAATACCAACATTTGTTAAGACACTTTTAACTTGTTGCTGACCATCAGAGGTTATGACTGTGCGTAGCACATCATGTTGATCGACTAATACATGCCAGGCATCAACGATAACGTCAGCAGAAACGCTATCAAATTCTATTTCCTGATAAACGAGACAGTTATTTTTTTTGTCGGATGCGAATCCAATTTGACTCAGAAAATAACTCTGTTGTATTGGGCTAAGAGGGTAAGGAGAAAACCGCGATTCTTCATTAGAATCAAGTTTGACAGGATGCTGGTGATTTGAAGCAATACTTTTGCGGAGTTTGGAAAAAGTAAGTTCATTCAATGAGTCTACTCCCATTGCCATAGAATCAAGCAGCTCAGCGTATGCATTGATCATTTCGACCATTAGATCTTTAGCAAAATATCCATTGGCGTAATCCCAGGATATACACAGAGTATTATTCAATACGAATGTCTGATGATCCAGGTAGACACCGGGAGTTTGGGTAACACTGTAACCTACACGTGATAACCAACCGGGCTCTTTACCATCATCCGTATCGGTATTTGCCAGCATGCTGGTGAATACAACCGGGAGCACCACGTCGTTATTTATTAACTTTCTGTTTTTCAGTTCCCTCAAACTACGAATAGCACCAAAATTGCTATGGTCCATATCGGACCACAATTGATCCTGCGCTCCCCTGATAATTCTCTCTATTGGTTCATTATTGTTCTGATGGTGAATATAAATGTTGGTCGAAATAAATGGGCCAACAATCAATTCCACATTGGGTACAACGGGTTTTCGATTGAAGAATGTAAGGATAAGAGAAAATTTTTCGCAATTGCTATAAGCAGTTAATATTTCATTAAATGCGCTCAATAAAAGTGCCGTAGGGGAAATATTAATTTTTTGACAGTAGTTGGTAAGCTTAACCCAATGTTGTTGGGATATCGTTCTACTCAAGCGTTCACGGATAAATCCGGTATCGACACTAACAGCTTGCCTTTGTTTAGTGAGCGGAGCCTCCGGCATATCCGCCAACTTCGTTAGCCAATATTGGGAGTCTGCATCATTTGCACTAAATACATGGGAGGAGTGCAATGCGGCCTGGTAATCATTAAAACCATGCAATCCAGGTAAAGCCGATGAATCAGCATTTTTATAGAGTTGATACCATTGCCGGAGCAGTATCCACAAGCTCATTCCATCAACAATCCACTCGTCAATACTAAAATGAATAATTGATTTACTGTCTGGAAGGTAGGTAATTTCAATAGTATACAGCGGCCAATCATCAGAACTATAAAATTTCTGTTGCAGCACATCACGACGATTATGGATATGACGCGTAACGGATTCTTCCTTTGCTGACCGCAAATCATGACATGCAAAATCAAAATCATCCGGTACTGGCATCAGCATTTGCTGGCTTTCATCAATGATTTTTGCATGCAACATCCTGTGAGCTTTTGATAAAGTTGACCAGGCCACTTTCAAACGCTCGTAGTCAAGGTCAGCTTCTTCTATCTCCAGATAAATGTGACAGCCAACTTCATCTTTACCACGGCTGAAGTGTTTACTGACCCAAAAGGCTTGTTGCATCTCGGTGAGATTAAACACAGATGGTGAGTCATTATCTATTTCAGCAGTATCATTGACTTTTAACTGAAGAATTCGATTCATAACATCAACGAATTGTTTTTCATTGCAAATGCGCATCGTAAGCTCATCTACACTTTGGCATTTTGCCAGCAAGGATATAGCAATTCTCGTATCAAGGATTTTTTCAATATTAAACTTTAGTTTTAGTTTAACGACAGAGTCCAATTCATCCAGCGCATCATCATTTCCAAAATCCGCATTGCGATCACACACGAGATTAATTTGATTATTAATGAAATCTCGAACACGGCTGGTTTGCTGATTTATTGTAATCGTTCTCATACCATCGTCGAGGTCATCCTTATCAATAGGCTGAGGCCGGACGTCTGCCGCATTACTATTAAGGTAGTAATCAATAAACATGAAAGGTTTATTTTCACTTGGTAAGGGGGGGCAACCTTCAGGAAGACTCCCATCCCGTTGCGCGATGAAAATATGTTTGGGCACTTTATAATTTGGAATATCTGCGGTAGCTTGATCTATCTTTTTTATTAGAAAATCAGATATTTCTTCAGTATCAAGTGTTTTGCCAAGTTCAGATTCAAGCTGTTCTATGACAATATAATCAGGGTACAGTATTGCGTGCGGACACTCGCCCTCAATGGCATCAATCCAGGGAAATATATTGATGCTTTTTATGCATTGTTCTCTTTGCAGTAGTTTTTCAATTTCACGGGGATAAATATTTTTACCACCGGAATTTACAACAATAGGTTTCTTCCTGCCGCTTATAAATAAGAATCCTTCACTATCCTGATAAGCAATATCTCCGGTTTTAAGCCACCCATTTTCTACGATTGCCTGTGTTTCAGCATCTAACCCGGCATACCCCTTCATTAAACTTGGCCCATGTACCCATAGCTCCCCATGATCGCCAGCTTTACCATTAATAATACGTGTGGTTACGCCAGGTATGGGTTTGCCGATGGAACCCAAACAATTTTGTCCAGGTATATTCACAGTTACAACGGGCGAAAATTCTGTGAGTCCATATCCTTGTACAACCTTACAACCCTTTGCCTCCATGGAAGTAAGAACAGATTTTTTAACAGACGCTCCACCAATGAAGATAAACTTCATAGAATCAAGCGTAGCTTTGGTTTTAGTTAACTCTTTGTCTATTGATTCAAGTAAATAGGGGACAACTACAGAATAGTTAATATTCCTGGTTTTAACCGCCTCGACAAATCGCTTCGCCGTGAAGCGCGGCAATAAAACTATCTCAAGGTAACTGGCTAAAGGTAAAAGAAATCCTCCCATGGTAGGGAAGGTATGATGGAAAGGTAAAACGGCCAGACTGGATTCCCCGACCCGGAGATATTTCCCATCTTCATCAAGTACATCCAATATCCCATATAAATTGGCCATTATTCCTGCATGACTTAGTTCAGCAAAACGATTTTCAGTCATGTAAATAGCAGCAGCGATATCCTCTCCATCAGGAACACTTAAGTTATACTTTTGATCACCACTGGATAATTTTTTTTCACCAAGCTTGATTAGGTCAGCTGCATGTAAAAATTTTCGTGAATCAAACGGATTGGTTTTAGATAACTCTTTATTTCTTATGACATCCAGTGTTTCCGCCAATGTAGATAATTCTGCTGTATAACTTTTTTCATGAGCCTCAAGCAAAAGTAGGTGCTTATCAAAACAAACAATTTTTTTAAAGGAGGGCATACACTCGGTGATCAAGGCGATCCGCTCAAGATAATTCTCCGAGCAGAAGCAGTAACTAATGTTACTGTTTTCGATGACATTACCTAATTCACCCTCACCAAGAAAAATATCCAATGGAACTATAACAGCCCCGATGCTGGCAACCGCTAAATAAGTGAGCGGCCACTCAGTTCTATTCTCTGCGAGCAAGCCTACACGATCACCTTTCTTGACTCCGATGGAAAGTAGGGCACTACCTAAACACCGGACTTTTTCTTTTAATTCACCATAGCTCAATGAGAGCTCTGGCTCACCACGATACTGCGTGACAGCATTGAGTGAGAACTTGCTTTCGTCGAACGCTTCTACAAATTGACGTAGTGTTTTGATATTCTCAAACTTATGACGAATTTCAGTATTTTTAAAGGGAGTAAATTGGTCTTCTACGAGATGATTATCTTTACGAATTGATTCCAACCCTGTTTTTCCGATATTAAGTTCAGATGAATGTTCAGCGATCTGCGGCAAATTTTTATAAATGTCCTTTTGCAATTTACTTAAAACTTTACCTGGCCCCACTTCAACATAATTATTAATACCGCAAGCACGAAGGTAAGCTATACTTTGTGTCCATTTTACCGGTTTAAAAATCTGCTCCGCTAAATTTAAGGCAATTTCATCACCCTCATACGGGCTGGCCGATACGTTAGCAATCACCGGTGTATGCAAAGAACCAAATGCAGTATTACCGAGGTATTTTGCAAAAGATTCGCTAGCATGTTTCATATACGGCGAATGAAAAGCACCACTCACCTTAATTGGTATATATGCTCTCACACCATTTTTTTCGAAAAGGCTTTTTGCATCCTGAATTTGCTGAAGGCTACCAGACAAAACAAACTGTTCGGGAGAGTTATAATTGGCGATTGCCAGCTGAAATTCAGGGTGTGTATTAAGAAGATTTAATACACCGGCTTCGCTCATTCCGATGACAGCGGCCATACCACCACTACCAGCACCTGCCATTAGTTCAGCACGTAATTTTACTAACTTGAGCCCAGTGATAAAGTCGTATGCACCGGCAGCAAACAAAGCATTGTATTCGCCTAGACTATGCCCTAAAAAAAAATTAATTTTTTCACTTCGCCCTTGAGAAAACTTAAGGTAAGCAAGCGCATTAACAACATATAACGCAGGTTGGGTAAATTGCGTGAGAGCTAATTTATTATCAGGATCCTGGAGACAAAGCTCACTGATTGAATAACCCAAAACTTCACTGGCTTGATCTGTTAAGGATGAATAATCCATAAACAAATCGCGCCCCATACCTTTTGCCTGCGATCCTTGCCCGGGGAACATAATAACTGTTGCTGATTCTTTACTGGCCACTGCTGCTATTCCTTTAAAACAAGTCAAATCAAGGATTATTGCGAATGCAATCTACAATTACGTTGGCGAGCGTTTGTACATGTGATTCCATGTGCGGGTAATGCCCACCGGGAACCAAAATTTGTTTTGGATTAGCGCATAAGGCTTGGGTAACCTGTAAATGACGATCTTTATCTGTCTTAATTAATGTGCTGTCTTTGCCATAAATAAAAACCGCAGGTTTTGATAATTTCGCTAACGACGTAGCAATAATGGACATATCGAAGGTGTTATAGAGCAGCCGATAGTTCAAAATTGCCGGATCCCAACTCCAGGTAAAACCCCGTCCCTCGGCGTCGGCACGTGCATTTCGCTTGGCGACGTGCAAAGCAATTTCTATCGGCATAGGGAAGGGGGCGCCGATAATAGAACGCTCGGCAACTTCCTCAATATCCTTCATAAGTTGATGTGGTTGAGGTGCTTCCATTTTTTGCAAAAAAGTGCGCACCAGACCAGCCTTCGCCGTCTCTTCCATGGGAACCCTGGGGGGAATCGGAAATTGAATATTAATTAATTGATTTATTTTTTCAGGCCGCGCCCCAGCCAATAATGTTGTAATCATTGATGATTCACAATGACCAATGAGGTTTATAGAATTACAACAGAAATATTCGAGAATATGGTTAAGGTCAGCAACGTAATCCAAAAGGTGATAGCTATCAAAATGGTCTGAAAGACCATGACCTCTACGGTCTGGCATAATGACTTGAAAACCGCTTTCGTGAAGCAGGCGCGCCAGTTTTTCCCATACAGCACTATGAGATTGAATTCCGTGTTGTAACAAAATTGGTGGATTTTTATCCTCTCCAAGCCTACGAACACGTAAGCTTTTTCCTTTTATAGGTACATCAATTTCTTCAAAATCCAGTTCGATGAATGGTACTGGGCTCTGTTTCTGGCTCTCAATAGTTTCCGCTAGCATACAAAATCCTCTTGTGTATTTTGGCCTACCAGTTTTCCAGCAGCTGTTCAATGTCAGTTAGATTATTGTAAAAATGTGGCGAAATGCGCACAGTATTTTCACCGCGGCTCACTACCACTATGTTTCTAGCTTTCAGTTTTTCAATCCATTGATACGCATCGCTTCGCACAATTGTGATGATTCCAGCGTGCTCTGCTGAATCAAGCGGTGTGATAATTTTTGCCCCACGCTGTTTCAATTCCTTAATTAAAAAGCTAGCAAGTTCTGCAATTCTTTTTTCGATATTTTCAACACCAATGCCCTGAATATATTTAACTGCTGCTTCAAGGCAAGCGATGGGCACAAGGGAGTTCAAGCCAAGCTCTAAACCTGGTGCGTTGCGACTAAGCGCATTTAGTCGATTGTTGGTAAAACTAAATGGCTCTGCTGTCAGCCAACCCGCAAGTGGAGGAAACGAATCATCACGTAATTCTTTTGAAACGTAGAGAGTGGTTGCACCATAACCAGCCATCATCCATTTATTACCAGACACGAGCATGGCGGCCACAGGTGTTTTAGCAAGATCTATTTGAATACAACCAGCTGCCTGGGTTGCATTTAAAATTAAGGGAATATTTCGTGTGCGCAATTCATTTGCAAGAGTATGTATGTCTAGCCTGCATCCCGTTCCAGATTGCACATAGCTTGCTACAACAGCCTCTGTTTGCGGGGTTAGCGCAGCCAATATGCTCTCCACACTTATTCGATTACTTTCGTCAGCATCGACATAAGTCAACTCAAAGCCATGTGCCGACCAGGGGAGAGTGCTAGCGGGGAACTCATCCGCGAGAGTAACAATGTGCTTGCCGTTTTTTCTCCGACGGCCCAGATGGAGAGCAAGCATATTCATACCCAACGAAGTGGTATGAACAAAAGCAATGTCATTTATATCAACATTATAAAAGTCAGCAACACTTTGATGCGCAGCAATATTCACGAAGAGCATATCTTCAGCAAATTTTTTAGCATCGAAATGCATCCGATTTAATATGTTCACACCGGCTTGATGAACTACAGAAGGTAGAGGGGTGACACCCGCCGCATTTAAATAGGTTGTATCGAGGAGGCAAGGAAAATCATTCCGAATAGAAATCCAATTGTTGTCCATAAAGCTGTCCCATTATGTAACAGATGCATGCAACGAAAATTTGAATTTAAATTCAAAAAGCAGGAAAACTCAAATTAGATTGCTTCGAAAGAGTTGTATACAAAGCGAGTACATTTAAAATTTCCATTTATTTATTATTGCGAATTTAAATCGCATAATATTTTATTGATGAAATTTTCCCTAACTCATCTGAAAATTAATCTAACACGCGGATATCTTTCAATGCAAAGAAAAGTTTCTCCGATGTGAATATTCACCATAAAATTATTTATTAAAATTATTAATTTCCGCGACACCGTAAAGAAATCTCGACAGACAAATCACATGCTGAATAACAAGATTTATAGATACTTAAAGTTATCTCATTAAAAAATTATCTGTCGTATTTAATATTAAATAGTTTATAAGAATTAATTTTTTAAAATTTAAGCGACAATTAAATTTTAAACTTAATAAAGAGCAAGAGCGTTGCAGAATTTTTGAACGATTTTAAAAAACCGAAACAAATACTAATAAATACAATAAAACCAAATTGTATTTAAATGTAATAGCGCTGCTTTATGCGACACCACCACTGGATGGCTATAGCATTCGTCGTCTAAATCTTGAAATTTTTAATTTATATGTGAATATTTCCGTATTTTTTAGTGAATATTTCCATATTGGATTTATTTATTTACTTTTTCTTGTACTATTCGCATTATAAAAATTAAGAAGGTTTTTATTGCTCAACTTACTTGACCTTCGTAACGTATTTAATTGCATTAAGCACTTCAAAATAAACTCAAAAGGAAATTCACAAAATGACAGACATTACTGAATTCCAAAAACCCCCTTCATAAATACAATCTTTGTAGTTTTACCCCAAAAAATATTGGATTGTATCCTTATATTTATCTTCACCTGTCGTTGATACTTCCAGGTAAACACTTATTTCTTAGTGGAGAGCATAGGGATGAATGAATGTATCGATAAATTTACTATGGACAGTTTGGAAATTAAGAAGCACTTACCTCATCGAATTCCTTTTATTTTGGTAGATCGTGTTGTTCATGTAATACGAAATGAGCATATAAGTGCTTACAAAAATATAACTGTAAATGAAGATATTTTTAATGGGCACTTTCCTGGTGCTCCCATATTTCCAGGAGTGTTGATCGTCGAGGCACTGGCCCAGGCATCTGGCATTCTAATTTCAATGACGCTTGATAGAAATGCCAATGATGGTGTTCTTTATGTGCTTGCCGGCATCGATAAAGTCAGATTTAAACGTCAGGTTATTCCTGGTGATCGCTTGCAATTAGATGCAGCGATGACAGGAAGAACACTTGGGGTATTTAAGTTACGTTGTACCGCTTCGGTTGATGGTGAAATTGCCTGCACAACAAATATTATTATTTGTGCCGATAGAAAGTTAATTAAGAACAAGCCCAAAAAACAACTCATTGAATATGAAAATGTTTTTTAGGGATCACAACCAGTTGTAACGTCCTTCAAATATCAGCAAAGAAAACGCGATTGCATTGGAGATCTAATGATGAGTGAGTTGATAGAAATAAAAAACCACATGGGTATGAATGATGATTTGTGGACCATTTTCAGAAACTCCATGACCGATACAGTGCCACAGCTTTCGCAGCATTTGGACACGCTTACTTCAGGTTCACGCCTATATGATCTGGGAGTTTCGTCAGTGGAAATCTATGAAGTCGTTGGTAGCATTGAAGATGCATTAGATATTGTTGTTCCCACCGATCAACTTTCGAGAATTAAAACCTTCGGCGAGCTTGGTGGTTTAATTCAGAATCTGGTGGAAAGAAAAGTTGAATGATCAGGGATACAAGAGGCATATATGAAATACTATCATCACATTCCTAACACTCATCAACCACTCCTGGCAAAAAATCTGGTTGATATAGTTAAATACCGCGCGCATCAACAGGCTGACGAGCTGGCTTATGCATTTATGAATGACGGATTAAACATAAGCGACAGCCTTACGTACGCGCAACTGGATCAGGAAGCAAATAAATTAGCTCGCAAGTTGTTTGATTACAAACAAAAATCTAAAACAGCAACAGCCTTATTGTTATTCCCACCTGGATTGCAATTTATTAAAGCATTCTGGGCGTGCCTATACTCTGGCGTCGTTGCGGTGCCTGCCTATCCCATATTTAATACCAAAGATATGGCGCGTTTGGCCAGGATTGCAGAGGATTGCGATGCAAATATTGTATTAACCTCAAGCGAAGGCGAAAAATCCATAGAATTATGGTTTGCTCAAAATGAAATTAAAGGCATGCAATGTATTTGCATTGACGCAATAGCTGAAGAGCTACCAGAAGATAATATTGAAAATAATGAGATAGGTGAGTTGGCGTTCCTGCAGTACACATCAGGATCAACAGGCAACCCAAAAGGAGTCATGGTTACCCACGACAATTTACTTCACAACTTGCGCCAAATTTATAGTTGTTTTGAGCATGATTCTTCAAGTATAGGGGTAATTTGGCTTCCTCCATATCACGATATGGGATTAATTGGTGGAATTCTGCAACCTGTTTATGGAGGGTTCCCGGTTTACTTGATGTCTCCATTTACGTTTATTAAACGTCCACTCATTTGGTTACAAGCAATTTCAAAATATCGAGCCACCACTAGTGGTGGCCCCAATTTTGCCTTTCAACTCTGCACTAAAAATATTCACAAACTAAAAGATGGGCTTGATCTCAGTTCCTGGAAGGTAGCTTTTTGCGGTGCGGAACCCATTCGAAAAAGTACGCTGGATAATTTCAAAAAAGTTTTCGCTGCATATGGCTGGAATAGTGAAGCGATGTATCCGTGTTATGGCATGGCAGAGTCAACTTTAATTGCAACTGGCGGTAAAGCGGGTACGGCCCTTAAGTATATTTCCGTTGACCCTGTAGCTTTGACAAATAACGTATTGGAAGAATATGAGCAAGATGACGCACGCGCATTAGTGAGTTGTGGAAAAGGAACTGATATAAAAATCTTAATTGTTGACCCAGCAACCAATGAGATAAAAATGGATAGTCAAATCGGGGAAATCTGGTTATCCGGAAACAGCGTGGCTGCAGGTTATTGGAATAATAATGTCCTGACTACCGATATATTTTCAGCTTACACCCGATGTGGACAAGGACCATTTCTTCGTACTGGCGATTTGGGCTCCCTGATAAATGAAGAATTGTTTGTTACGGGAAGAATTAAGGAGCTAATCATAATCAATGGTAAAAATTTTTATCCAACTGACTTTGAACGCTGCGTACAGGATTGCAGCGAGGATGTCCGGCAAGATGCAGGTGCCGCCTTTGCTTGTGAGCAGGAAAATGGTGATCAACTCATTATTATTCAAGAGGTGAGGAAGGAAAAAATAAACTCATTGAATTTTGAAAAACTCTCCCAGTCAATCAAAGATGCAATATACGATGAATTCGGCTTGTCCCCTAAAGTTATGCTTGTCGCACAAGGATCCATTCCCAAAACGTCCAGTGGAAAAATTAAACGTTTTCAAATGAAAAATTTATATGAAAGCGAAATGATCCAATCCCTGGAACTGGCATAAAACACATAATAGAAAATTTATATGAACACGACATCTAAATCACGCGTTACCGGATTTTTATCAGCAATATTTTCGCTGATTTATTTTTCTGCAGGCTCTTTTGCACATGAGAATATAAAAAAGGCACATCATCGACATTACGAAGCCATTATTGTCGGCAGTGGTTTCGGTGGTTCCATTGCTGCTTACCATCTTGGCAAAGCAGGAGTTAAAACAGTGGTCATTGAGCGAGGACGCTGGTGGACTGTAAAAGATCCCACAACTGATTCGACCTTCGTGAATTTGCCTGCGTCTTTTGGTCTGGATGGCTTACCTTTTGGTGAGCCGGCAAAAGAAACTTCTGCGTGGGCTAGTGATACTTGTGGTGGAAGTATTTATCACACTTTTGTAGATGATATTGTCGACTCGGCTGGTAACTTGATCGCGCGCCCCTTTCCTTGCCCGGTGTCTACCGGGCTGACAGAAGTTATAGGAAATGCAGTGAATCCGTTTGATCGCTCACCCGATGTGCGAGCAGAAGGCATTAGTACTGTAGCAGCAGCAGGGGTAGGCGGCGGTTCCTTGTTATATAACGGGGTGGGTTATGCACCTTTAAAAGAGGGTTGGGATGCTGCGTTTCCAAAACATGAATTGCCGTACATGCAATCCATTTGGCGAGAGCTCAACTATGGTAAGCATTTTGAAAAGGTATTAAGTGTATTGGCACCAACACCGGTCCCGGAAGATTTATTAGCGACACCTTATTTTGAAAGCACTGCAATCATGCGGCAACTTGCACAATTCGCCGGGTATCCGTTAGAGGATGGCAGTGAGGGGCCAAAATATCACGGTGCTGTTGTTGCTCCCGTCTCAGTTAACTGGGACGCTGTTCGCGATGAAATTAATGGGAAGAAAGCACCATCCGTTATTTTGGGTGAGGCATGGATGGGAAATAACAGTGGAGCCAAGCACAGCCTTGATAAGCCAGATAATTATTTAGGCATGGCGCTCGCCACAGGAAACATAGAAGTAAAAGCACTGCATACAGTTAATAAAATTACATTTGATCCCCGGTCAAAACTTTATCATTTAGAAATTACCCGCACTGATTTGGATTATAAAGTGGTAGGGCAAATGACATTAACAACGCCGCATTTAATTATGTCTGCCGGCTCTATGGGTACTACCAAATTAATGGTGAGAGCGAGAGATAATGGAGATCTGCCACGACTTAATAAACATGTTGGTACGCGTTGGTCCAATAACGGTAATACTTTTGGATTCCGCTTTTTAAAACCGACCTCCAATGATCCAGCCAAAACAGTCGAGGAAAATATTGCTGAAAGCACACTCGGCCAAGGAGGAACAGCTGGTATAAAAATTGTGAATTACGATGATAAGCACAATCCAATAGTGTTAGAAAACTTACCTCAACGAGTGCCGCAATTTTTTTGGGGTGATGATCGCTTACGACCGTTTTTGGGTGCGCAATTCAATATAGGCTTAGGTGTTCCCCAAAAACTTGGCACTTGGTCTTATGAGAAGGGTACAGACACTACCGTACTTAAATGGCCAGCAGATGGTGCAATGAATGTATACACAGGTTTTAAGAAAATAATGGAAGAATTGCCCGGTGGTGAACTTTATTTACCAGGTCCGGTTTGTCTCGGTGAGAATGGCTCGACAGGCGCATGCTGTAGCGGACCGGAACAAAGTTGTAAGGACGGAGAAGTAAACGGACCAATGATTGCCAATGCAGCGCAGCAATTTACTGCTCATCCTCTCGGCGGAATGCCCTTTGGATTGGCAACCGATTTACATTGTCGTGTACGCGGCTATCAACATCTGTATGCAGTGGATGGCTCAATTATTCCCGGTGCTGCCGCAGCGACAAATCCATCCGTTCTCATTTCTGCCATGGCTGATCGGTGTATGGAAAAAATTGCCAGGGATATTAAGCGAAATAGGTACTGGAGAAAATAACACCAATTACTGAGATTAGATTTCCTGCTTTCAAATTAGTAAAAACAGGAATCAAATCTGGAACAGTAATAATACCAACGAGGCCATGACGGATTTCCAATTGTTTTTCAATATACAGAAGCATGTCTATTGGTGGCCCATTGAACAAGGTGCAATATTTTTCTGTGAATATGTTCGCGAAGATTTTCGCAAATCCCTTTTTGATGAGTTTTCGATTCCATTTGCAGATAACCTTCATAGAGCGGTGGAAAAACGTCAAGCGGAGTACCTGGCAGGCCGATATTGTGCCAAAAATGCATTACGGGCAATTAATGCGGATGTGCCGATTATTTCTTCGGGAAAACACCGCGAACCATTATGGCCGGTGGGAGTTGTTGGTTCTATCAGTCACAGTAGTGATACTGCCATAGCTTGTGTATCCAAATCCCCCCGTATATTGGGGATTGGTATAGATTTGGAAAAGACCATTGATAGCGAGACGTGCAATAAGATCGAGAGAATGATCCTTACGGATAGAGACCAAAAAAATATGTCTCACCTGATTATGCCTAAAGAGAAGTATTTTTCTCTGGTATTTTCATTAAAAGAAAGTTTTTTTAAAGCCGCCTTTAATCAAGTAGGCGAATATTTTGATTTTGATGCGATAAGTATTATTGAGTTAAACGAAACTGAATTTTTCGCCAGGTTTATAATCAATCGTGACTTGAGCGAAAAATTAAAAAAAGGCGATATATTGACTGGACTATACAAACAACTTACGGAAAAACTTGTGGTAACAGTTATTTTTATTTATGACAACAATCTTAACTGATTCTTTATCCCAATCATTAGCCCTATGAACACAACTGTAAATAAAATCCGTCATTTCATCGCAATGACAGTTTTAAGCAACCAGTAGAGCTGACAATATGAATGATATGAGCAACGTTGTATGGCACGAGTGGTCAGTCGACAAATCCATGAGGGCAATGCGCTTTAATCAAAAGCCAACCCTTATTTGGTTTACAGGTTTGTCTGGTTCCGGAAAATCCACCTCGGCATGTGCCCTGGAAAAAAAACTATTCAGTATGAATTACAACACTTACTCGCTTGATGGCGATAACATTCGTCATGGTTTGTGTTCCGATCTTGGCTTTAATAACCATGACCGCAACGAAAATATACGGCGAGTAGGGGAAGTAGCAAAGCTAATGCTGGACGCCGGGTTCATTGTAGTAGCCTCATTTATATCGCCGTTTATTCGCGAACGAGAGATGGTTCGCAAAATGCTTAAACCGGGAGAATTTGTAGAGGTTTATGTCAATACCCGAATTAGTGTTTGTGAACAGAGAGATCCCAAGGGATTATATAAAAGGGCACGTGATGGGGAGATTAAAAACTTCACTGGTATTGATTCTCCCTATGAGCCTCCGAGGAATCATGAGATAGAAATAAACCCTGGTGAAAAGTCCATAGATGAGATAGTGGATCATTTATTGAAAGAGCTTGGACAGTTAAGAGTGATACGGACAGGTAGGGATAGTTGAATCATTTGTGTTTTGAATATTTATCAGTTTCGATGAGGACATTATGAAACGTTACGCAGAATTAATCGTGGCTTACCGCAAATGGGTAATTGCTATCACTTTACTAATTACGATGGTACTTGTCGTTTTTGCCGGGAAAGTCAAGATTGTTATCGATCCTGCTGAACTAGCGCCTCAACATCATCCCTATATCAAATCAACCAATGCTGTAGATGCGGTATTCGGTTCAAAATACTTTATGGTGATTTCCGTCACTCCGAAACAAGGAGACTTATTTCAGCCTGCCGTATTGGATCCTATCGAACGAATTACTCGCAAATTAGAGCAAACAGAGGGGGTAGTTAAATCCACTTTGATCAGCCTTGCTGCGCGACAAGCAAAAAATATCAAAGGAACTGAAGAAGGTTTCGAGGCTCGCCCGCTGTTGAATTCAGACACATTGACAGCTGAGGGATATGCAAATCTTAAAGCGGCGTTGCAGGCCAATCCTGTCTATATGAATACCATAGTTTCAAAGGATTTCCGTACTGCCGCTATCCTGGTCGAATTGAAGGAGCGATCAGATGGTTTTGAAAAAATGGTTCAGCCTATTCAGGAATTGGTTGATGCCGAACGAAATGCTGATATTGAAATTGCCTTGGGTGGAAACCCCGTATATCTGGCACAAGCTGAACTATTTTCCAAGCGTATAGAATTTTTATTTCCGATTGCTATTTTAATTATCGGCTTGTTGCATTTTGAAGCATTTCGCACCAAGCAAGGATTGATTCTGCCATTAATTACAGCACTCATGGCTGTCGCCTGGGGACAAGGTTTCATGGGGCTATTAAATCGCCCCATGGATATTTTTAATTCTCCAACACCACTCCTGATCCTGGCTGTAGCCGCGGGACATGCAGTACAGTTATTAAAACGTTATTACGAAGAATTTGGAAAAATTTGTCAGGAGTCACCCGGCGCTGATAGGAAAGTTGCTAATGACCAAGCAGTCATTCGATCATTGGTGGGAGTCGGACCAGTTATGGTTATTGCAGGATCAGTTGCAGCGCTTGGGTTCTTTTCACTTCTTGTATTTGATATTGCAACTATTCGTTCATTCGGTGTGTTCACCGGAATGGGTATTTTAAGCGCAGTATTTCTTGAGATGACATTCATACCGGCAGTGCGTTCGCTTTTGCCCGCCCCCAAAGACGCCACCATAGCTAAAGAGCAACGTAAGCGTATTTGGGATCGAATCCCTAGCTGGATAGGCCAACACATTATAGAACCCAAAAAACGTTATATGTTATTCGGCGGGCTAGTGGCCTTGGTATTGTTATCGTTGGTTGGTATGAACAGGGTCGTTATCGATAATTCGAGTAAAAATTTCTTTGCAGATAGTTTACCAATCCAACAACAAGATAATTTTTTGAATGAGCGATTGGGTGGAACAAACAGCATATATATTATGGTTGATGGAGGCGCAGCTGATACCATTAAAAATCCCGAAATACTCCAGGGGATTGCACATATGCAGCGTTTTGTTGAAGAGCAACCCCACGTCGGAAAAACTCTTTCCCTTGTTGATTATATCCAGCGTATGCACCAGGCAATGAACGGTGATCAAGCGCTAGCGGAAACATTACCTAACGATGGAAATTTAATATCACAATATTTATTTCTTTACTCAATGTCAGGTG
Organism: Cellvibrio sp.; assembly: GCA_035490715.1. Classification (GTDB taxonomy): domain Bacteria; phylum Pseudomonadota; class Gammaproteobacteria; order Pseudomonadales; family Cellvibrionaceae; genus Cellvibrio. Next base: position 1,021 of record DATJLF010000044.1, on the reverse strand, counting down.
AACCAGGGGATTTTGATTCATACGTCGATTATCAATACCAGAAGGCAAAAATAACTATTTTGTTAAAAACCAGCAGCAATGTTTATAACCGCGCGTTGGTGGCTAAACTTGAAGATGAAGCAAAAAAGACGTTTGATAGCAACGTAGTTGTAAGTTTCGGTGGGGATGTTACCCAGACCATCGCTTTAACCGATACGATGGTTGAAGGAAAATTGCTCAATATTGTTCAAATTGCATTAGCGATATTTTTTATTTCGGCCATTGCATTCCGTTCACTTACCGCTGGAGTCATCGTGCTTATGCCTTTGGCAATGGCCGTAGTTGCCATTTTCGGAGTGATGGGCGCTTTCGGTATTCCACTTAATATTCCCAATTCACTTATTTCCGCAATGGCAGTGGGTATCGGAGCTGATTATGCAATTTATCTACTTTACAGAATGCGAGAAGAAATGCGCTTGGTTAAAGATGGAAATGTGGCCACTCAGCGCACGCTTGCAACTGCAGGAAAAGCCGCATTATTTGTTGCAACAGCTATAGCAGGCGGCTACGGTGTCCTTATGCTTTCCATCGGTTACAACGTCCAACAGTGGTTGGGCTTGTTCATTGTGATAGCAATGGTGGTCAGTGTGCTAATTTCACTTACCTTGGTTCCAGCCTTATTACTTTCCTGGCGTCCCAATTTTATTTTTGAAACAAAAAGGCAATCCGGTTGGCGTGTATTCCTGGTGCTTATTATTGGTTCAGCGATGGCGATTCTTGTAAATTTCACCGTGCGTGCAAAAGCGGACGAATTGCCTTCAGCTACTGTCATTATGGAGAAAAATTTCGTAGCTACTAAGGTGCAAGATTCTGAAGGCGCCGCCACTTTTACATTGACAAATAAGAACGGTGAGAGCCGTGTTCGTAAGACACGAGGTTTCACTCGCTTGGCCGATGGAAGTGACGATAATATGAGATTGGTTCGATTCCACGCACCTGCGGATATTAAAGGCACAGCAACCCTGCTGCTTGAGCATAGTGT
>DATJLF010000043.1:0-8394 GCA_035490715.1 Cellvibrio sp. | reverse complement strand
CGATTGCCCTCAATATCCGCTTGTTCACCGGCACCCAGCGCACGCTGACGCAAAGTAAGAAACATCACCGGCACCATCCGGAAGGTTGAACCGTTCGCAACGCCGGCCGCCACAAACAGCAGCAAAAACATCGAAAAGAATCCCCAGAAATATCCCGCGTTGTCCTCACCCGGCAGACATTGCAGCACACCAATAACGCCGATGATCATGGTCACAAAAACCCATAGTGTCACGCGCGCACCACCCAACTTATCGGCGACTATGCCGCCCATTGGCCGCGCCAGTGCGCCCAGTAACGGACCGATAAACGCGTAATGCATGGCATTTACATCAGGAAATAACATGCCGGACAGTAATGGGAAACCAGCAGCAAACCCGATAAAGCTTCCGAAGGCACCCAGGTATAACCAGCACATCAACCAGGTGTGTTTTCGTTTAAAGATGACGGCTTGCTCACTAAACGAAGATTTGGCAGAAGCGATGTCATTCATCCCGAACCAGGCTACAACAGCACCGATAACAATAAATGGAACCCATACCAACGCTGCGTTTTGCAACCACAACAATTGCCCCGCTTGCGGCCCGCTGATCGCGATCATGCCCTCGCCGCCCAGAGGCCCGAACACGCTACCTGCAATGATCAACGGCGCCAGCAATTGCGCGGCCGACACACCCAGATTGCCCAAACCGGCATTCATACCCAAAGCGCTACCCTTTTCCGCCCTGGGAAAAAAGAAACTGATATTAGCCATGCTCGATGCAAAATTGCCGCCGCCAAAGCCACACAACAATGCCAATATCAACATCACCAGATAGGAGGTTTGCGTATTTTGTAACGCGACGCCAAGCCACAAACACGGCAGGAGCAATGACGCCGTGGATATGGCAGTCCAGCGCCGCCCGCCAAACGCGGGCACCATAAAACTGTAGAAAATGCGCAGCGTAGCGCCGGACAGTGCAGGCAGGGCCGCAAGCCAGAAGAGCTGGTTAGGCGTGTAAGGAAAACCCAGCTGCGGCAACTTCACCACCAGGATGCTCCACAAAGACCAGACGGCAAACGCGAGGAACAAATTGGGAATGGAGATCCACAAATTACGCCGGGCAATCCGCCGGCCTTTGATCGCCCAGAACGCCGGGTCCTCAGGATACCATTCGTGCAACACCAACGAATCCGGCGTTGCGAGCTCCGGCAGATCAGTAACGCTACGCCCTTTAGACCACTCGTGCCGCTCCGCCTGCCGAATGGCGTAGTGCATCCAGCCCAGTGAGACACTGGAGATGAGGAACAGCAACATAAAACAGCTTTGCCAAATGCCGACAACATCGTTGAGCATGCCGAAGGTCAGCGGCAAAAAAAATCCGCCCAGGCCTCCAATCATCCCCACCATGCCGCCCACTACCCCGACGTGGCGGGGATAATAGGCGGGAATATGTTTGAATACCGCGGCTTTACCAAGGGACATGAAAAGTCCCAGCACCGCCGTGAGCAAGGTAAACGCTGTCAAACTCATTGCCAGGCTGAAGTGAATCTGATGATCCACACCGTGGACAACATAATCCGTGGGGGGATAACTCAGTAAAAAAGTACTGGCGACCGAAGCTACCAGCGTCCAGTACATTACTTTTCGCGCGCCGTATTTATCTGATAGCCAACCGCCAAGAATACGAAACAGAGAGGCAGGCACGGTGTACAATGCGGTTACAATACCGGCGGCCACAATCGTCAAGCCGTAAACTTCCATCAAATAATGCGGCAACCATAAGGCCAGTGCGACAAAGGCACCGAAGACGAAAAAATAATAGAGCGCAAAACGCCACACGCGCAATTCGGTCAGTGGCTGCAACTGTTCGTGCAGTGGCGTCTTGATCTGTTGCCGCAGCTGCGCTGCCGGATCAGGCTTTGCCAGCAGGATAAATCCAACGCCCGCTATTGCCATAACCGCTGCGTAGATTTGCGCGGTGCCTTTCCAACCAAATAACAACAGCAAAAACGGAGCGCCGAAGTTGGTCAGCGCCGAACCCACGTTGCCGGCTCCGAAGATGCCAAGCGCGGTGCCCTGCTTGCCTTGTTCGTACCAGGCCGAGGTATAGGCCACCCCGACAATAAACGAACCGCCAGCAAGACCAACTCCCAATGCGGCCAGCAGCAACATGGCATAACTGTTGGCAAGACTAAGGAGATAAACACAAACGGCGGAGAGAAGCATCAACGAGCCAAATACCCAGCGCCCACCAAAACGGTCAGTGATGATGCCGAGAAAGATGCGGCTGATAGAGCCGGACAGGATCGGGGTAGCCATCAGCAAACCGAGTTGGGTATCACTCAATCCCAAATCCTGCTTGATACTGATGCCGAGGATCGAAAATATCGTCCAAACGGCGAAGCAGAGGGTGAAAGCCAGGGTTGATAACCCTAAAGCCCGATACTGCTCAGATCGGGAGACACCACTTACGTTGTTCATCTAATCCCTCCATCAAAACCCTATGGCTATAGGGGTTAATTTGATAGTAGAGAGCTGATGAGGCTAAAACTATGATGCCTTGGTGGAAGGGCTCATACCTCGCTGGAGGTAGATTCAGTCTGATCAAGGATTGTAAAAAGTGCCTTCGCGCCGCAGGTAAAACCAGCCATTGAGAAGCAAGCACAGTGCATAAAATAACGCGAAGCTGATCATCGCTTGTTCCGGTGTTCCACGTTGTATTTGCTCGGCCAGCAAACCGGGAATATAAAACATACCGTACGCGGCGATGCCAGCCATCCAGGTATTTAAATGGCGCTGCTGACTGGCAGGAAATAAATGTTCGACCGAGAACAGTACCGACGCATGGCCAGCCCCTGCCGCCGAAAAAAGCACAAACATCAGCAGACAAAACGGAAAAAAATACTGTTCCGGTTCAGGCGCCCGATAGGCGGCACCCAGGTAGAAAGCAGCACCCGCTGCCGCCAACATCATCACCAACGCACAACATTGAGTGGTCCGTGCGCCGCCAAACCGGTCAGCCGCCCAACCACCTACGGGCCGCATCAAAATGCCAATGAATGGGCCCATCCAGACATACGTGAAAACGCCTGGGGCATTGGGATTAGGCTGACGCATACCATCCGCGGCCAACACGTAGCCAAATGTCCACTCCAGGGTAAGTGGCAAGGCCGCTGCCAACCCCAGAAATGACCCGAGACTCATGGAGCACATCACGCTCATAACCCATGTGTGTTTGTTATTGAAGATACTGTAGGGTGAGTGGACGTTGTCCTGTCGTACCTGCGGAAACAGGCGCAGTAACGCCAGCATGATGATCAACATAGCCGCCACTACCAACTCGCGTGATACTTGCAATCCCAAGCCATTGACCTCTGGTGGCAAGGTAAACCAACCGCCCAGCATACTCACGAACAAGCCAACCCCTATTGCCCAACTGGCAGAAGCCACTCCCAGCGCAACCGTATTATGGGTGTGCCTGGACTGTTCCGGTGCCAGACCACGGTGAGCGGCCCCCCGCCGTCCCCATCCAGAAAGTGCTGCCAGCAAAAGCAATAACCCCATCAGCAGAAAAGACCAAGCCCACCCGATGTTTGAAATCCACACCCTGTCCCCTGCAAATGAGCCAAGTAACGTACTGCTCTGCTTACCGTCGACCAGGATTTGACCGGGCGATTGCCAGAGGTTGAGGGTTGCCACCCAGGGCAGAAGTATCAGGCTCGCCGCCATAGCGAGTTGCCCAATGCCGATGCCTAGTCCCAATACCCTGTGCCGTTGATGTAAAAAGGGGTCGATGCGCTGTAAAGACAACGAATAGCAACCACCACCCAGCCCACTCAACAACGCCAGCACCTGCAACGTCCCTAGCGTGGTTTCGTATTGCAAAGCCACCGCCATGCCAAGGGCTGGAAGTACCAGCAAAGCCATAGACGACCCCAACGCCCACGGCGAGGTAAACTGGGGCAGCAAAAACCCCAAGGCAATCCGCAGGCTGCCGCCCGCCATCCCGGCAATCGTGATAAGGGAAAAAAGTCCGTTAAGGGAATAGGGGTAACCGACTTGCAGCAACATGACAGCCACAACGCTCCAGCTCAACCACACGCCATGCCCACACAATACATAACCGCTGATTAAACCGGCCCGTAGATGGAAGAATGTGGAATTTCCTCCGTGTCTGAGTTCCTGATGCAGCATCGCAGATGGGTCTCACCGTTGGGGATAAGGAGGAAGAGATTCAGCACATATCACTATGCAAGCTCTGCGGAGAAGGCTCAATTGCTCTTAAGGGTTAACCAACGTCGCTTGCTATTTTTTTAGTAGTACCTATTTCGGGGTAATGCCAAGTGGAGTAAAAACTCTTTGGAGATATCATCGATTTGTCCAACCACTTTCGCCCTTGCCAAGCCTCCTTCCCTGCCATCACAATGAAGCGCAAGGGATTTTTTCTTTTTCCATCGGAGACTAACCATGACGCAAACCTCCACTGTTTTACTTGTCGACGACCACCCTTTGTTGCGCAAAGGCTTACAACAACTGCTCAGCCTGGCAGATGATCTGGAGGTGGTTGGTGAAGCAAGTAACGGAGCGGACGCCGTCACACTGGGCGTTGAACTGGACCCGGATCTGATTCTGCTGGATCTGAATATGCAAGGCATGAATGGCCTGGAGACCTTGAGTCGTTTGCGGGATCAAGGCGTCACCTCCCGCATCGTCATGTTGACAGTCTCGGATGCCGATGAGGATGTTCTGGAAGCCATCGGACGTGGCGCGGACGGCTACTTATTGAAAGATATGGAACCGGAACAATTACTTGAACACATCCAGCGGGCCTTGCAAGGCAAGCTGGTCATGAGCGAAGCCGTAACGCAAGTATTGGCCAGTGCTATTCGCAAACCACAAAAAAATCCGCTTGCGTCATTAGAAAGCCTCACCAGTCGCGAACGCGACATCATCAAGCTGATCGCAAAAGGCCTGAGCAATAAATTGATCGCTCGGGAACTGGACATTTCCGACGGCACCGTAAAAGTCCACGTCAAACATCTACTGAAAAAATTGGGCCTTCGTTCGCGGGTTGAAGCCGCCGTATGGATGGTCAACCACAAATCTGGCGAGTGAACCATCGTAACAAACAGGAGGTAAACCGGTGAAAAGCTGTTGCGACGAGCATCATTTATTACCCATTGAAGATGCCTTAGCGCAGATGAAGACCCGCGTGACCTCGGTGACTCATATTGAGCGAATCGGCCTCATGCAAGCGCTTGATCGAGTATTGGCACGCGACCTCATCGCGCAGTTCAACGTGCCTGCCCAGGCAAATTCTGCAATGGACGGGTACGCGATACATCTTGATGACACACACGCGTTACCCAAGAGCCTGCGTCTGATCGGAAGCGCCTTGGCTGGCCATCCGTTTGACGGCGAAGTGGTACCGGGAACCTGCATACGGATCATGACTGGCGCTCCCATTCCTGCTGGTGCTAATTGTGTCGTCATGCAAGAAAATGTCGATGTTATAAACGCAGGTGATCGTCAATTCATCAAGCTGAACCAACATCCACGCCCCCTGGAAAACATTCGTCAACGCGGTGAAGACATCGCCGAGGGTGATGTAGTTATAGCGAAAGGAAAACGCCTGAATCCGTTGGATATTGGATTAATCGCTTCATTGGGCATGGCGGAAGTCGATGTGTTTCGGCGGCTTCGCATCGCCGTGCTTTCTACCGGTGATGAACTCATACCACCTGGCGAGGCCTTACCCTCCGGCAGTATTTACGACAGCAATCGCTACAGCATCATTGCCCTGCTCCAACGCTTGCATGTGGAGGTCATTGATGTGGGATTGACTCCGGATCAGCCCGACACCCTTCGCAACGCTTTTATTGATGCAGCTGAACAAGCCGACGCCGTAATATCCACTGGCGGGGTTTCTGTCGGCGATGCGGATTATGTAAAAGACGTGCTGGGCGAGCTAGGGCAAATAAATTTTTGGAAAGTCGCAATCAAACCTGGAAAACCTTTTGCCTTTGGCCAGATAGGGCGGAGTTATTTTTTTGGTTTGCCGGGAAATCCGGTTTCTGCCATGGTCACGCTTCACCAACTCGCACTCCCCATCCTTCGCCGTATGGCTGGTGAACAGGTTGCCCCGCCAGCAACCTTCGTGGCGAACGCCGGATCAATCATAAAAAAACGACCTGGTCGCACGGATTATCAGCGCGGTCGACTGACCATCAGCGAAGGCAATCTCTTAGTGAATACCACGGGAGCACAAGGCTCAGGCGTGATGACCTCTTTCAGTAATGCGGATTGTTATATCGTATTGGAACGGGGGCGCAGCTCGGTGAATCAACACGACACGGTTAACATTCTTCCCTTTGATCGTTTTATTCAATAACTGAGATTGATTTCGTCACATACGGAAATGCGTTATTGCTTCGCACATACCTCCACGTTTAGCCATACCCCCAACGAGGTACAACAGCTGCTACTTGAGATGGATAATAAACCCGTTACTTCAAGGTTATCCTTACCATCAACGCGACCTCCTGCATTTAGCTCTCTCTGAGCTACGGAAAGGTGCCACTTATGTTGATTGACCAGTACGCGCGACGTTTCACTTATTTACGTTTATCTGTCACTGAAGCCTGTAATTTCCGTTGTAACTATTGCCTTCCCGAAGGCACCGATTGTGATACAGCTCGCCGTGTACAGGATCTCACATTGCCCGAAATCCGTCGCTTGGTAACTGCGTTCGCACAGCTTGGAACACGCAAGATACGAATCACCGGCGGCGAGCCGTCGTTGCGTCGTGACCTGCCCGATATTATTGCCACCTGCAAAGCTGTATCCGGAATTGAACAGGTTGCCCTTACCACGAATGGCTATCGTTTATTACAAGATTTGCCAGCCTGGAAAGCGGCTGGCCTGGATGCAATCAATGTGAGCGTGGATAGCCTGGATGCCGCTCGTTTTGAAATGATTACCGGCCATGACAAACTGCAAAAAACACTTAAAGGTCTCGCACTGGCTGAAGAACTTGGTTTTTCAAACATTAAAATCAACAGTGTGTTAATGCGAGGGTTTAATGATGACACCCTGGATGATTTTTTTGAGTTTGTTCGCACTCGCCCGCTAACGGTTCGTTTTATTGAGTTGATGCAGACGGGTGACAATCGTGAGTTTTTTGATCGCCACCACCTGAGCGGTACAAGTATCGTTGAAAGGTGCCTTTCACGCGGTTGGCAGGAGCGTGAACGACCATCACACGCAGGACCCGCAAGGGAATTTTTTCACCCTGCTTATCGCGGCGGCATTGGGCTAATCATGCCTTACAGTAAAGATTTCTGTACCACCTGTAATCGCTTGCGTGTATCCAGTGATGGCAAGTTGTTCCTGTGTCTTTTCGCAGACAATCATCAAAACCTCCGCTCGTTTCTGCAAGCTGACCGGCATAACGGGGAACTATTGAATTACTTGAAACATAATGTCAGCGAAAAAACTGTTTCACATAATTTACATCAAGGCTATACAGGATCGACCCGCCAGTTAGCGATGATCGGCGGCTAAACCCGGTTTATATTTGTGGAGTTTTTATGGCGCATTCACGTTCACATGAACGCATTCCCTTGGGAGTTGCAGTACTCACGGTTTCCGATACCCGCAACTTTGAAAATGATACTTCCGGTGCTTATTTGATTGACGCCTTGAAAACCGAAGGGCATTTACTCGTCGAACGATCCTTGGTAAAAGATGACATTTATCAGATTCGTGCACGGGTATCGCAATGGATCGCTGCCGAAGAAGTACAAGTCATATTGATTACCGGCGGAACCGGTTTCACTGAAAGAGATTCAACACCGGAAGCCGTAATACCTTTATTTGATAAGCGAATTGAAGGTTTTGGTGAACTGTTCCGACAACTCTCATGGGAGGAAATCGGCACCTCGACAATTCAGTCCCGTGCGATAGCCGGCCTCGCCAATCGTACACTGGTTTGTTGTCTACCGGGATCTACCGGTGCGTGTCGCACAGGATGGGAGCAAATACTCAAAAAACAACTCGACGCGCGGCAAGGCCCTTGTAATTTTGTTCCGCATTTAATCCAGCAGCCGATGTGCTCAAGTCGGGAATAGACAAGTTAAGAATCTTATTCTTTGCGAATTTGCGGGAACAGTTAGGTCTGGATGGAATGCTTCATTAGAGGAGCCCGTCTTCCCTGATGATGAAATGGCGTCCTTTCCCATGGTGATCGGAGGATGAACTCGCCTTAAATCACTTTTGAGTAACGAATCCCGCTGCCGCTGTTCAGGTATTCATCAAATACCATACACACACGCCGGATCAGCAATCGTCCCGTGTTGTGTACCTGAATTCCTTTATCGCTCAGGGTCAATAGCCCATCTTCCACCATCGGCAT
>DATJLF010000042.1:0-51007 GCA_035490715.1 Cellvibrio sp. | reverse complement strand
TGGCTCTTACGGCGGGGCTAAACACGGGCAAATTGTAGTCACTGAAATTACCCAGCAACCTGATAAAAACCGTTTGCCGACGGGTCGCGTTATCCAGGTGTTGGGCGATCATATGGCGCCGGGGATGGAAATCGAATTGGCGATCCAGGCCCACGGTATTCCCAGTGTGTGGCCGGCAGATGTTCTCGCGGAAGCGGCATTGATATCGCCCGTTGTTGAAGAAAAAGATAAACAGCATCGCGTGGATGTTCGCCAGTTGCCGTTCGTAACGATTGATGGCGAAGACGCGCGCGATTTTGATGATGCGGTGTTGTGTGAGCGTCGTAAAGGTGGTTGGCGTTTGTATGTGGCGATTGCAGATGTGTCGCATTATGTGCAAGTGGAATCGCCACTGGATGTGGAAGCGCGCGCGCGCGGCAACTCGGTGTATTTCCCTGATTATGTAGTGCCCATGTTGCCGGAAGCGTTATCCAACGGTTTGTGTTCGCTGAACCCGAATGTAGACCGCTTGTGTATGGTGTGCGAGATGAACATCAGCGATGCGGGCCGCATTACCGGTTATCAATTTTATGAAGCAGTGATGCATTCGCATGCGCGTTTGACCTACACCAAAGTCGGTGAGATCCTTACCGGTGAAGGCGAAGAGCGCGAAGCATTACGCAAAGAATATAAAGCAGTGGTTCCGCAATTGGAATTACTGCACAAGTTGTATGAATGTTTGCGTACGGCGCGCGATGAGCGCGGTGCAATTGATTTTGAAACCGTGGAAACGCGTATTCAATTTAATGATGAACGCAAAATCGAACGAATTGTTCCGATCAAACGCAATGACGCGCACAAATTAATTGAAGAATGCATGCTGTGTGCAAATGTGTGCGCGGCGAAATTTATTGAGAAGCATGACCTGGTTGGCTTGTATCGTGTGCATGAAGGCCCGACCGAAGCCAAACTCACCAACTTGCGCGCGTACCTTTCTGAATTGGGTTTAGGCCTTGCCGGCGGTGATCGCCCAACGCCGGGTGATTATCAACAATTATTGCAAATGATCCAGGGCCGCAGCGACGGTCATTTAATTCAAACGGTAATGCTGCGCAGTTTGCGCCAGGCGATGTATCAAGTAGAAAACCATGGCCACTTCGGTTTGGGTTATGAAGCGTATACGCATTTCACCTCGCCGATTCGCCGCTACCCGGATTTGTTGGTGCATCGCGCTATTCGCTCGGTGATTCGCAGTGAATTGCCATCTACCCATGTGCGTCGCGTTGAAACCGCCAAGCCGATTGCCAAGCGCAAAATTTATCCTTACTCGCCAAGTGATATGTTGGTATTCGGTGAGCAGTGTTCGCGCACTGAACGCCGCGCAGATGAAGCGACGCGCGATGTAGTGAGTTGGTTGAAATGTGAATACCTGCGCGATCAAGTCGGCGCGGTATACGATGGGCACGTAAGTGCGGTGACCGGGTTTGGTTTATTTGTGGAATTGAACGAGTTATACATCGAAGGTTTAATTCATATCACTTCATTACCGCACGATTATTATCGCTTTGATGCGGCGCAACAGCGTTTAGTCGGCGAGCGCACACGCAAAGTATTTGGTTTGGGCGATGAATTAGTGGTGCGTGTTGTGCGGGTGGATCTGGATAATCGCAAAATCGATTTTGAATTGGAATCAGCAAATGCGATTCGCAGGCCCAAATCAACCGTTAAACCGAAAGTGGCAAAACGCGATGCATCCAAAGCGAAAAAAGTGGCGGATTCGTTGCTTGAAAAGTCATTGAGTGCAGTAGAACAGCTGGCGGCGTCGGCGAAAAAATCAGTCGTCGAAGCGGTAGGGAAATTCGTGGGTAAATCGGCTAAGCCATCATCGACAAAACCTACAACTAAAAAAACCTCATCCACTAAACAAGCTAATGTTAAGCCAGCAACGACTAAACCAACCATTACTAAAACGTCATCGGGAAAAACAGTTGCCAATAAAGCCGGAGCTAACAACATTGCTGATAAAAAACTTACGGAAAAAGCAATTGCCAAACCTAAAGCGGCTAGCAAAAAAAGCCCAGGTAAAAAATCCAATGCCAAGTCATCGGCGGGTAATTTCGCGCTCGATGATGTTGTTGAGCATACCAACGTCAGTGCCAAAGTGAATGCCAAACAACCCGCTGCTAAACAATCCAAAGTGAAAGCGCCTGTTGCGAAGCCATTGGCTAAAACGCCAACCAAAGCAAAAGTAGCATCGATTGAAACCAAAATTGAGAAAAAGGTTGAGAAAGAGGTTGTTGATAAAAACACAGTTGGTAAGTCTGCCGGCAAAAAGGCCGCTGATAAAACCATTGCTACAAAAAAATCAGCAGTAAAAAGTAAGCCTGCGAAAAGTGTGGCTCCAAAAAATACAGTCGCGAAAAAACCAACGGCGAACACTGCAGCAGGTCCTGCTGTGAAAAAGCAACCTACATCCAGTGAGGTGGGGAATGGCCGTAAGAATGCGAAGATTTCAGGCGCAGTTGCGCCAGCAACAACTAAATCGCCAGCGCCAAAGGCAACAAAGGGCAATAATGTCGCTGAACCTGCGACGACAGCTGCTAAAAGACCGGTGGCTAAGGCTAAGAAGAAGGATTAATCGCTGGCTGCAGGGCGAAGGCTTTGTGCTGGATGAAAACCTTCAACATGAAATTTATATAGTAAAAGACAGGGAGGTGCGCGAACGCGAAACGCGCATCTCTGAGCGATAATGTTTTAGCTGTTATTGTTTAGCTTCTTTTTTTCAGGAAAGTGTTTTGAAACGCGAAATTATTTATGGCTTGCACGCCGTGCAAGCATTGCTAAAAAGCGCCCCTCAACGGGTGATTGAAATTTATTTGCTGCAAGGTCGCAATGACCAGCGCTTGCAAAAAATTGTGAATGCGGCAGAGATTAACGGCATTCATTGTCAACAAGTGGGCCGTAATAAGCTGGATGATCTGGTAGATGATGAGAATCACCAGGGGGTTATTGCGATTTGCACTCCCGGTGAAACTTACGATGAAACCTGGTTGTTCCAATTTTTGGAAAATTTACGTGAACCAGCATTTTTATTAATCCTTGATGGTGTGACTGATCCGCATAATCTCGGTGCATGTATGCGCTCTGCTGAAGCGGCAGGTGTACATGCAGTGATTGCCCCCAAAGATAAATCCACCGGTTTAACGCCGGTCGCGCGCAAAGTCGCATGTGGTGCGGCAGAAGTTTTACCTTTTGTGCCAGTAACCAATCTTGCTCGTACGCTAAAAAAATTGCAGGAACAAGGCATCTGGTTATTTGGTGCGGCGGGTGAGGCTGGGCAATCGATTTACCAATCCAACCTGACTGGCCCCCTAGGAATTTTATTGGGAGCGGAAGGTGATGGCTTGCGTCGCCTTACACAAGATACTTGCGATCATTTAATGAATATTCCGATGGCGGGAACAGTGAGCAGTTTGAATGTATCGGTGGCGACGGGTATTTGTTTATTTGAAGCGGTGCGTCAGCGTCAAAAATAGAATGTATATAAGATTACTTGGTATGTAAGTTATCTAGTGATAGATATATACCGCCCACGAACAAAAGCGCCCACTGACGTTCAGCGGGCGTTTTTTATTGGTGATTGGCTCTGCTATCCTTGTCGTGATTTTACAGATGCCTGACCATTTGTATTACATAATAATTTATAGATTGATCTTTATCACAACGAATACCGGAATCTCTTATGTCTTTCAGTTTACGAATTCTTACCTCAATCATGTTGATAGCTAGCGCTTTGCTGGTATCTGCTTGCGCTCCAAAAGTGGGAAGCCCCGAATGGTGTAAGGCGGTTGAAGAAAAACCTAAAGGCGATCTCACTATGAATGAAGCAAAAGAGTACGCCAAACACTGCATATTCAAATAAGCAAAAGGTTTCCAACTTCTACGCTACCTTGCGCCCCACTCATAAGGGCGGCAAGGTGGCGTTGCTATAATGAATCAGCGTTGCTACAGAGAAAGGCCTAATGAAAACCAACTTTCTAAATATCCATGACCTGGTGTTGGTGGTCACTGCTGTAGAGTGCAGTGTGCTGGCGGTATTGTTGAATTTGTTGCCGGCAAAACACATTCAACCACGTCGGATTCTGGCGGGATTTTTTGTACTTATTGCGTTGGTACTGACGACCACATTAATTGTGTGGAATGGCGATTTGAAAGCGGTGGCTATTAATCACACGCCGTTTGTGGTGAGTATTCTGGCGGCATGTTTATTATTGCAAGGGCCTGTCTTGTATTTTTATTTGCGTTCGCTCTCGCAAGAAATCAAATTGCTGCAATGGCGCAATCTGGTTCACGCCATACCCGCTTTATTGGCAACGATTTTATTATTTGCTTTTGGTATTAATAGTCTTGAATGGCAACCATCAACCGATTTGGTTGGTGCAGAAAATGCGGTAGTTGCGTCTATTTGGGCATTAGTAAAATTGTCCCCATTGGGATATATCATTGCGTGCGTGATTGCCGAATATAAATTGCGTGAAAACCTGCGTGAACTTTATTCCGATATTGCCATGTCGGAATTAAAACTTGCAGATGTTGTGCTCGCCGGTTTTTGTATTCATTGGCTGTGGTCATTGCTTGCCTATTTGCTGGAGGGTGTCGTCAGTGCCGCAGTGAGTGATAGCTTGGGTATTATTGATAATTATCTGACGGTGATTCTTGTTAATGGCTTATTTGTATTTGGGTTAATTAATACGCGCCAGTTATTAAATGTGCAAGCTATCCCTGCTGCGAAGCCGGTACAGCCCAGCAAAATGGATCACAAGGTGGCGGTCATAGAAGCGGCAATTCATGAACAAAAATTATTTTTGGAAAGCAATATTAACCTTGAGCGATTTTCCGATCAGATTGGTTTGAAACCACGTGATGTGTCAGCAATTTTAAAGATGCATTACCAAAGTAATTTCTTTGAGTTTATTAATCGCTATCGGGTTGAAGAGGCAAAGCGTCTATTGGTAGCGCCAGAGCTTAAGGATGAAACAATTCTGGAGATTATTTATAAATCCGGTTTCAATAGTCCGTCAGCTTTTCATCGTTTTTTTAAACGTATGGTGGGAATTACTCCTACGGAGTTTCGTCAGAAGGGAATCGGGTAGTATTATCAGGTTAGCGCCCAAAAAAAAGCCCTGTTCATTAATAATGAGCAGGGCTTTTTCTGCGAGCGGTTATAAAAAACTAAGGCAATGCTACCGCGGCAAAACGCGCAATAACCAAACCTGTTTCATCACGTAATTCCAATTGGTCTGCATGAATACTGTGAGCTTTTACCTTTTCTAATACTTTTATAAAAGCATCTGCTTGTTCACCGCCTTGTGCGCATGCCATTTTGGTGCCTGCTATTTCACCAAGGTCAAGTTGATCGTTTTCGCGGGTGTAAGTGCCCATTAAACGATTGCAGCCATCAGAGCCGGATACACGATTGTCTGCATCAAAAACAATATGGGGTTCCTGCTGGTTCTCAACCACAGTGACTTCTGTATCGTTTAGGACGGTTAGTTTCCAGTAGGTATTGAGAAATTCCGTCGCTACCGGGTTGGTTGGTTCTTGAGTCGCTGAAGGCTCCGAATTCGCTGTAGGCAGACTGCTGGTAACAGTAGATGAAATGGTTGCAACGCTGGAAGCAGCTTCCCCAGTGTTATCTTGCTTGGGCGAACAAGCAGTCGTGGATAAAACAATCGCCGATAAAGCACCTATCATTTTTAAATTCATCATCATTTCCCCTTAATACATTGCTAATTTAATACATTGCTAATTTAATTCATTGATAAATATATGGAGGTGAATATTAACGGTTGCACAACAAGCCCAGTCACAATGTCTTTTGCCAATAACCCACGTCCAGCCATCGGCCGAATTTAAAACCCACCTCACGAAAATGTGCGACCTGCTGAAAGCCAAATTGTTCATGGATTTTTTCACTGGCGGCGTTTGGTGTAGCAATGCAGGCCAATAATGCATGGATATTATTTTTTGCGAGTGCTTCAATCAATGCTTTATACAATTCAGTGCCAATTCCCTTTCCGCATTGCAAGTGATTCAGGTAAACAGTCACTTCTGCTGTATATTTGTAAGCACTCCGATCTTTCCATCTGCTGGCGTATGCATATCCAAGTATTTGCCCATCTTTCTCATAAACCAGCCATGGAAATAGTTGCGTATTCGTGGTGATGCGATTTTGCATTTCTGTAATGCTCACCGGCTGTTCCTCAAAGGTGATTACAGTATTTCCTATGTAGTAATTATAAATGTCACAAATTGCGGCGATATCGGAAGTTGTGCAGGCTCTGATATTCATTAATCCTCCATTAAATTTTTTCTTAATGATTTTATGATCCATTAATAAAATTAATTTTATTTTGTCGCTTTAATTTTCAAATTTTATTGTAATGCGCACACTCTTTAACAAACCTTGAAAAATTCGAATGTTACCATTTTCACGCAGCATTCAGCTTTTATGAAAAATAATAACTTTTGTGCCATCTCGTCCGATTGGCGTCAATATGTTTCTTCATATTGATGGTGAATGCTGGGCTTTGGTTATTGTGAATGGATGCCGGTAAGCAGAGAACTTCCTATCAATTAACTCATTTACCAGGAGTTGTAAAATGAAACTTATGAAACACCTGCTAGCTTATGTTGGTTTGTTCGTAGTGTCGATTGCTCATAACACAGTCGCGCAAACTAATAATTATTCTTTTTCTGTGCTCGAAGGCACAGTGGTAGTCACACCGGCCTGGTGCAGGGTAAACCCTTGTACGTCAACAGTTGCGAGCTTAAGTGGTAGCTTTGTGGCTGAAATTTCCAGCACAGGGCAAAAAATATTATTTCCTTCATCGACCTTGAGTACCACACCGGATGTCTATTTCCAATTGCCAGCTAATCCTAATGAAGATAGTGGTGGTGTAGTGCGCGAAATTGCATTCACGTTTGAAGGTGATGCGATAAAAGCAAAAGGTATTGTCGACTCTCGTGCATTTGATGGGCCATTAGTTGAGTACCAATTTGTTGCCCGCACAGCACGCTCGGAAGTTTACACAGCGCGCCCGGATTATCGGAAATGTGTTGCACCGTTATGCGGTGGTTATTTTGTGAAGCTGGTTAATAAAAAATTAACCCAATGTGCTGATGGTAGTTTGCAAGAAGAATGTTATGTAGCATCTGTGGTATATGGCGATGGCCCAATCAAATCTCCCGCTCAATCCGCTTCCAATAGAACTCCGCTGTTGTTGATTGGCGCTATCGCATCCAAACCGCATGGTACTTTTGGAAATCTTGGTGTATTTGTTGCGAAAGATGCTTATCGTTCTGCTACCCAAAATACCGCTACAGGTAATTTCTATGGTGTGACTAACAATGGCATTGTGTGTATTACCACTCCTTGTTTTAGTTATGATCAGGAATTACTTAACAGTGAAAACCGGATAACCAGGCTGTCTGATGTGAATCTTGAAATGTCAGGTGCATCACCTGATGATATTGCATGGGCTCAACAGTTATTGGCTAATGGTGCTGCCCTGTATGGTGCGGGTAAAAACCAGAAGTACCAGGGATTTGCAGGTGTAGGTGTAAGGTTTGTGGCACAACAGTTTTATTTGCCATTGAAGCCAACGGTTAAACCGCAATAGCACGTGTTTATCCAGAAAAAGCACCAGGTAACTGGTGCTTTTTACTTTTTATGAAACTGAAAAGCTAGGTAGTTTTTTTCTTCTTCTTTTTCTTTTTAAGATTTGCCCCTAGTTCCAGTTTTAATTTTCCCTCTTTATTCAATTGCCCTTCATAAGCAGCTGCCATAACAATTTGCACAGGGTTTACACCGGGAGTTTGAATGAGTTTTTGATAAACCTCTTGTGCGCGTTTGTCGGCAAGTTGGATCAGGTCTTCGGCGGCTATTGATTCGGTGGCGACTAATGCTTCCTTCACTGCTTTAATGTATGTGAGCTGGTCAAGATTTTCGCCATCATCAGGACGGGTCTGGTTTTGTGCGTTTCGTTTAAGTTCGTTTAATTCGGGTGTTAAGCCCTTTTCTTCATAGAGTTTTTCCAGCGTCGAAACATATTTTCGCGAGCCGATGTTAGCATCGGTTAATCCTTTTGAAATTTGCTCACGTAATTTTGCATCAAATTTTTCTTCCTTTAATGATGCTGTATCGAAACTGGCCGAGTAGACACCGCCGATGGTAATTTGCAGATCAGGGCGTTTTATGAGGGCTTCTCCGAGTTGCTTTACCTTTTCCTGTTGAGCGGGCGATAAATCTGTACGGCCAGCAAAAAAACTGATGTAGCCAAGGTCTTTGTTTTTTCCAACACCAACCAGTCCTGCCAGGAAGCGGAAAGGAGCCGCCGCAACATTGGTGATTAATTTGCGGATCGCCTGGCGAATGGTTTTACCATAACCAAATTTGGGATCATCTACATTTCCCTGTACTGGTAAATCGGCGCGGATAACACCATCTTTATCTTTAAGTAACGCAACAGCGAGATCTAACGGTAAGTCCACAGCACCTGGTTGCTCCACTTTTTTTCCGAGTGCGAAATCATGCAAAACCAGATTGTTTTTCCCGCGCATTTGGCTTTTATCGATATCGTATTCCAGGTCGAGATCCATTTTTCCCTGGGCGATTTCCCTGCCCGCAAATTTGATGGAGTAGGGTGAAAACTCCGCAATATCAATATTGTTAAAAGTGATTTTCATTCGGGTTTTTTGTTTGGGTTCCAGCGGAAAAATGGCGCCGGTCATTACCATCTCGCCATACTCACTGACCTGGCCTTCCAGTTTTACACTGGCTGGGGAATGACTGGTGGAATCCAGGGTGGAAATTGAACCGGTAATGTTGGCAATGTCTGCGGAAAACGGCAGCGGTAATGAAGCATCGCTAAATTTTCCGCTCGCATTTTCAAAATCGATACGGCCGATCAGATAACTAAAACCATTGGAGGTCGCTGTTTCAGTTTCAGCACTTGTGGTAGCCGGCTCGGGTTCTTTTAATATGCGTGACAGGGTATGGGTGCCGTCTGGAAATATATTGAAATCCGCGTAGGCTTTTTCGAATCTCATCCGGCCGACGTTAACTTTTTGCTCTTTAAGATCGGCGATGATT
Source organism: Cellvibrio sp. (assembly GCA_035490715.1). Taxonomy (GTDB): domain Bacteria; phylum Pseudomonadota; class Gammaproteobacteria; order Pseudomonadales; family Cellvibrionaceae; genus Cellvibrio. Next base: position 41,874 of record DATJLF010000042.1, on the reverse strand, counting down.
CGGCTCAATTTTAATTGCGACCAGCTGAGGATGGTGTTGCCGGAGGATTTTTCCAGTACTTTGAGATTATCAACTTGCGCCGTTCCCTGAATTTTAATGACGTCATCAATCGAAGAAATTTTTCCCTGCGCGGCTAATTCGCCCTCAGTAATATCAACCAATGCGTAGGCTTCAACAAAACTTTGTGCCGCTTTAACGGGTAGTTGTGAAATTTTATAAGTACCTTGGGCATTGGCCAGCGGGTTTAACTGCAAGGTTGCGGTAGACTCAAACTTGCCGCCTTCCAAATTAAAACTGGCAGCAACATCCACTGCTTGATGTTCTTTATTGCTGAGGTTTTTAACGTTTAGCGCAATATTGCTGACATTGATTTTTGATGGTGATGTAGTGGATTGATCAGTGTAATGAAAGTTTATATTGTTAACAGACAACGATGCTGTAATAAATTCCCATGGTGCGCTTTCATCGTCAGTGCTTTCACTTTCTTCAATAAGTTGCTCAACATTCAATATTCCTTCAGGTGTTTTATGTACCCATACATCACCGCTATCCAGGTTAATTCGGCCCAATTCAAATGTTGCGTCCGGCCACTGCAGCTGTCCATCGTGAATGCTGACCTGTTTTAAGGCTAGTAATGAATTACCGTCGGAGCGTTGGGAAACTTTCAGGTCTTGCGCACTTGCTTCAATTCCGCTGAGCGTGGCTTTCAGGTCGGAATTTTCAGGTTTGGAGAATGAATAATGAAATTTTGCCTGCAAATTATTGGTGTCTACTGCAACTTTAATGTCGTCTTTCAGGTAATCAGCCAGTGTTGTTAATAGTGGGCCTGAAATTTGTACATCACCCTGGCTGGCAATGGGGGTGAGACCAATATCCCCTTGCCAATGAAGTTCTATATTGTTATTGGTTTTTAAATGCAGCGAGTGTTGGCCGAGAGCATTTGGCAAGCTGCTTAAGTGTTGGATAGTAAAATCAATTGGGCCTATCTCGGTTTCAAAATGGCTTTTGGGAAGTTGGTCAATTACTTTGAAACGGGAAATTTGCAGTTTGATATCTTCCAGGCGAAGGCGTGGAAAATTTTCGTTACTCGTGTTGTTTTCTTCAGCGGATGTTGGTGTGTTTGCTAACCACCGATCAATCACTGGAGTGAAATTGTGATGGTTGGCATCGATACGTTTAAATTCGCCGTAAATACCAGTGAGGTGCACTTCCTTTATCGTCCAGATTCCTCCCAGTGAATCCAGTAACTGAAAATTAATAAACAGATGCTCGAACCCTATTGGTTGCCCAAGCTCCTGGCCGGAAATTTTCAGGTTGTTGACTGCCACACTTAATTTGTAAGGATTGATGGTGATTCCGTCGATATCCAGGTTAAGTTTGAGCTGATTAACAATCAACTCATCCAGCTGCTTTTTGATGATCAGCGGAGCAATCACTGCCAATGCGAGGTTGTAGAGCAAAAACAGACTTAACAGCCATACCCAAGGGCGGCGCCAGGATAATAAGGAGAGATATTTGACCGTTGTTTCTTTCATCATGAATAAAACCACATTATTTTTTGATCAGCATTTAATCCGTTACTGGACACTAACATGCGTGTGGTTCCAGTTTATCCAGATTAACGGCAATTAACTGTTAAATCCTGCTTTTTTGTTAATAAATTGTGGCTTTATTACCTAAAAACGAATATGACCACAATGCGGTAAAATTACCACATGGCCAGTGCCTGTAACGGGTTAGAAACTTAACTGACCTGTCCAATGCCCAAGGAGGGTAAAGAAATGTCTGTCACCATTAACCAATCTAAGCATTTATAACCGTGATTGACTTGGCTGCTTTTCAGTAAAGTAATGGTTACTCTACAGCCCGAATTATTACAGCTCAAATAACGAGGTTTATTTATGAAAAAATATGTACTTACGCTTTCTGCACTGTTGATGGCAAGTGCCCAATTCGCACAAGCAGATGATTGTTCATTTACATTGAATAGCAATGACGCGATGCAATTTGAACAAAAATCCATTGCTGTGAAAAGCAGTTGCAAGGAATTCACCTTGAACCTTCACCACACTGGCAAATTACCCAAGAACGTGATGGGGCACAATTGGGTGTTGAGTAAAACTGCAGATGCAAAAGCAATTGCGAGTGATGGCCTTGCTGCCGGTGTCGAGAAGGAATACATCAAGCCGGGTGATGAGCGCGTAATAGCCTCTACTAAATTGATTGGTGGCGGTGAAACAGCTTCAGTGACTTTTCAGGTAAGCAAACTTAAAGCGGGTGAAGCTTATACGTATTTTTGTTCGTTTCCAGGGCACATTGCGCTTATGCAAGGTAGTTTGACCTTGGCTCCTTAATGCAAACCAGGTGGCTCCGGTTGTGGGCCACCGTTCTTTTTTATTTGTTTTTCCATCCTGTCTTTCCCCTGCCTTTTATTGAGTCTCATCAGTTTGCTGGTGATATCGTCGCCACTGTTTGTTGATTAACTGCCTGTTGTTGAAAGCTGCGCCTTACATCTGTTGACGGAACTGATGGTTAGCCGGTGTTGTCGTCTTCATTAGATGATTAATTTTCTCTGGTGAGGAATGGCACATGAATTCAACGACTCAAAACCAAAACTCAAATCAACTTGAATCCCATCGCGATAATTTGCATGGCGATGACGCCGTTAAAAAAATTCGCGATGTGGTGGATAAAGCGGAAAGTTGTTTTTTCTGCACAGCCGTTAGCATTGGTGACTCAAGTGGTGCGCGACCAATGGCAGTGCGGAAGGTGGATGACAGCGGTAACCTTTGGTTTTTAAGCCCATTGGATAGTCATAAAAATGATGAAATTAATATTAATCCGCAGGTCCGGCTTTATTTCCAGGCTTCATCCCACTCCTGTTTTCTGGAATTAAATGGGCAAGCGAGTATCTCGCAAGATCGCGAGAAAATTGCAGAATTATGGGAGCCGATATTAAAAACCTGGTTTGTAGAGGGTAAAGATGATCCACGAATTTCAGTTATCAAAGTGGTGCCGACCGACGGGTATTATTGGAATACCAAACATGGAAATATTGTTGCCGGTGTAAAAATGTTGATTGGTGCTGCGGTAGGAAAAACCCTTGATGATTCGGTAGAAGGATCTCTGGATTTATAGCAAAAAATGTTGGTTTTGTTCGACAGATGTATTGTTGACTTAATGCTTTTTAATCTTCTGGCAATACGGGAGAATTATTATGAGTCTCGCAGTAGCAAAAAAAATTCAATCCGACAGAGAGCAAATTGATGCGCTATTTGAACAACTTAATCGTGCTTACGCGGAACATAATGCAGATGCAATTGTTTCTGCTTACACCCGCGATGCAGTGATTTATGATTTGGCACCGCCGCTCATGCATCGTGGTCTGGATACAAAATGTTTGGCTGAGTGGCTGGCAACCTGGGATGGTCCGTTAGGTATGGATATGAAGGACTTCGAAATCACCATTGATGAAAACCTGGCAGTCGCCACCGCACTAAGCAAACTATGGGGGCATAAGGAAGGCGAGGACAAAGAGTTCTGGATTCGAACCTCGTGGGCATTACGCAAAATGCACGGTCAGTGGCTTATTTCCCACGACCACGGATCTGTACCCTTTTACATGGATGGTAGTTTCCGCGCGGCGGTTGACCTTACGCCGGAGAGCAAATAATTTGTTTTCAGGTTTTGAATCGAGTTTTCCGTAACCTGCATCTAGGGTAGCTACGGTTACTTACGCCAAAGAGAATTGGAATACTGACTTTTATTTGATGGCTATTATTATTGGTTGCCATTTGTTTGATTAATGTCGCTCCGCTGCGTTCCGTTTATTGTGATGCAGTTTTTGCGTTTTTCGTGCGTTATTATTTTTACTCTATTCTCCGATGTCTGCTTTGAAATTTTAGTGGACAATCTTTACCGTGACTATTGTCATGAGGTAAATAAACTTACAGGTTTATCCAGACGTAAGCGCCAAATTGAATTTTAGCCTTAATTAATTTTTAAGGTCAGGATTTTTATAGGAGTGAAAAAATAATCAAATTTTGTGATTTGGGTTCACCTTTCGCAAAAATGGTAATGGCATACTTTTTAGACATAAAGCATTCAGAGTAAGCGGAAAGATTTAATGCCGGGAAGGTAAAGGGAACCTTTATGCTTAAGGATTTGTTTAGAACAGAAAGTCTTAACCGACATCGTCACTTGAAACATTCATATGGTGATGCGCTACTTTTACCAACTCTCTCCCACGTTATTGTCACAGGTGTTCTACTGCTCTGGTCAGTTTTATTTTTTATATTTTTATTTTTTGGAATATATAAGAAAAAAGAAACTGTGAGTGGATGGATTGAACCTTCCTCCGGTGTTGTGCGGATTTACCCCGAAATTACAGGCATTATTAAAGAAGTTCATGTCAGCGAAGGGCAGTTTGTAGAGCGTGGAAACGTTTTATTAACAATCTCCAATAATCTCATATTGAACTCAGGGCAAAATCTTGAAGAAAATTTAATTCAGGAATACGCCATCCAGGAAAAAATACTAAACGAGCAACTTGAAAGGGAAAAAACAAATTTTACTGAAATTGAAATTAATTTAAAAAGCAAAATCAATTCAGTAAAAAGCGAAATCAAGCTTATTGATGACCAGATTTTATCCAGGCAATCCCAGCATCGCCTGCTAACTGATCGGCTAACCGCATTTGGGAAACTCAGGAAGCAGGGGCACCTTTCCCAAATTGAAGTAGATCAAGCCAGAGAAGAATCGTTGGAGATATATAACGAAATAAAAGATATGGAAAGATTGCTGATCAGCCAGAAAAATGCAGCAGCGCAGTTGGAATTGGATTTGCTGCACACTCCAACAACTTTTGCAAAACAAGACGGCCTGCTGAGGGAAAAGCTATCCTCGTTGCAACAATTGAAAACGCAAATCATTGGAAAAAGTGTCCAGCTAATAAAAGCCCCCGGTAGCGGTATTATCAGTAATCTCCAGGCTATTCAGGGGCAGCAGGTGATGCTGGGAAGTGAAGCTCCAATGTTAACAATACTCCCCCGTGATGCTCAATTAAAAGTTCACATGCTGGTTCCTGTCAGGGCTGCTGGATTTATCGAAGAAAACCAGACCGTCAACATACGCTATGACGCGTTCCCACACCAAAAATTCGGAATGTATAAGGCAAAAATTGAGAACATCTCAAAGGCAATTATATTGCCAAATGAACTGCGGAATACGCCGGTAGTTGCTGATGGTCCCGCGTATCGAATTATTGCAAGCCTAGAGAAAATGTCAGTAACAGCTTATGGAAAGGACTTTCCGCTAAGGTCCGGAATGACATTGGATGCCGACATCAATCTGGGTGATAACAGCATTATAAATTGGATATTCGATCCCATTTATAGCCTGCAGGGGCGACTGTAATGAATATGATCCCTCCATCTAAAATCAGGGAAAATTTCGTTCCGGTTTCGCTGCTGAATTTTAAAAGTGGTAGAAAAATACCTGTCATTATTCAATCGGAAATATCAGAGTGTGGCCTCGCTTGCCTGGCAATGATTAGTTGTTTTCACGGCAGTGATGTAAGTCTGTTGTCGCTCAGGAAAAAATATCCAATATCAAGGTTGGGTATTTCCCTTAAAAGCGTGATGGATATTGCGGCTGATTTAGGCTTTTCTTCCAGGGCAGTCCGTTGCGAACCTGATAACCTGCATCAGGTAACGACGCCTTGCATCCTTCACTGGAATATGAATCACTTTGTGGTGTTGAAAAAAATATTGGCTAAACATTTTGTCGTCCATGATCCTGCAATGGGAGAAAGGAAAGTTCCAAAGGCTGAATTCAACACCCTATTTACCGGTGTGGTTCTGGAATTATTTCCAACAGCGGAATTCTCTCAACGTGAAAATCCTGACAAACTCGGGCTAATGGATTTTTTTAAGGATCGAGCTGGATTGAAGCGCTGCCTTACTCAAATTATCGTACTGTCTTTCATATTGCAGGTTTTTACCATTTTATCCCCGCTCTACCTTCAGGTCGTCGTTGATGATGTTCTTTTGCGGGATGATGCAGATTTATTAATAGTTCTTTTTGTAGCATTTTTTTTGCTGCTGATTATCCAATTGATCACCACTATTACACGTGAATTTGTTGTCTTGCATCTGTCCAATAAATTAGGGATGCAAATTTCTACCAATGTTTTCAAGCACCTGATGCGGCTACCCATTGACTACTTTTCAAGAAGACACATGGGCGATGTGGTGTCCAGGTTTGGATCTATATCTGCAATAAGAAGGTCAATAACATCGACTTTAGTTACTGCATTCGTAGACGGGATAATGGGTTTTTTAACCTTGGCTGCTATGTTTTTTTACAATCCGCAGTTAACTATGGTCGTAATATTAACTGTATCAATTTATGCCATATTTCGCATGGCGACCTACCGCCACTTCAGAAACATTAATGAAGAAGCATTATCCTCCTCTGCCAGGGAAAGCTCTCACTTTATGGAATCAGTCCGCGCTATCCAAATGATTAAAATATTCCATGGCGAGCATAACCGTGAACAGGAATGGTTAAATAAACTTGCTGTTTTTATGAATAAAAATATTCAGATTAGTAAGTGGAATGTTACTTATATGAGTGCAAATATTTTTATATTTGGCCTGGAAAATATAGTGGTTATTTTTTTTGCAGCAAAATCAGTTATTGCCAATGTAATGACTGTCGGGATGTTGTACGCATTTGTCAGTTACAAAGCCCGATTTGTGTCATCCATGGAAAGTCTCATTGTGCAATGGATGGATTACAGAATGTTAAACCTGCACATGTCCCGATTATCCGATATCGTTTTGTCAGAAAAGGAAAATGACAAGTCTGGCAAGGCGAACGATGCTGGTACTGATGAGGATTTCACCCCCGAAAAAATAACAGGGAAGATTGAAGTAAAAAACCTCGGTTTCAGGTTCAGTGATCAGGATGCGTGGGTTTTTCGAAATTTGAATTTCGTTATTGCTTCAAAGGAAACTGTTGCAATAACTGGCCCCAGCGGAAGCGGGAAGACCACTTTATTGAAATGCTTAATGGGCCTTATTAAACCGACTGAAGGTCATATTTACATTGATGATAAACCTCTTGATCAAAGAGCAGACTATAGGCAACAAATCGCGGCAGTAATGCAAGATGATATTTTGCTGAGTGGGGACATAGCCACAAATATTGCGTGTTTCGATTCGGACGTTAACACAAATCGCGTCATCGAGAGTGCAGCGCTTGCCAGTATTCATGAAGATATAAAAAAATTACCGATGAAATATTCCACTCTTGTAGGGGATATGGGCTCCACATTAAGCGGCGGGCAAAAGCAGCGGGTTATGCTGGCCAGAGCACTATATAAAAACCCCAAGATCCTTTTTATGGATGAAGCCACAAGTCATCTTGATGTAGTTCGTGAAGCAGCGGTAAATGAAAATATCCGTTCTCTTGATATCACGCGTGTATTTGTGGCACACCGACCAGAAACGGTCGCATCTGCGGGATGGCAGATACAATTAACCCCTTATGCTAAACATGGAGATTTGTTATGAGCGAAAAGAAAGAGTCCTCGGTAGATCTGGAAGTAATTGAAGAAGCATTACTGAAAAATATTTTTGGTGGTGAGCATTCCAGTGAGGATTGCGAATGTTATGGTAATGATGATTGCTACATTTGCGATGATTGTACTGGCACAGGATATCCTGAAAGGGCCAGGAAGTTGCAGTAAGAAAAATGGAGTGCATTATGCACTCCATTCTTTACCTATAGCCAGAAGGAATCGAGATTAATCCGCATGTGCCTACAAGCAATCAAGGAATCACTGAAAGCAACTGGTTTTGCTATCCTGCGTAAAGTATCGGCAGGTGATGTGAGCGAAATAATTTCGTCAGTAGGAGATGTTATCCATACGCAGGATATATTGCATCAGGCACTGTCAACGGAGATGTTATTTTCCACCACATCCATGCCTTTCCACAATGATCATCCGGCCGCTAGCTACATCGCATGGCATTGCAAATCGCAAGCAGAGGCCGGAGGGGAATCCTTACTCGTTGACCTTCAATGCATAATAAAGTCGTTGCCAAAAAAAACAGTATCCCTAATTAAATCCATTAATATTTATTGCCCATCGCTCTGTTCAAAAAAACGGTACAAGATTCCTATGATTTCCCCACACGGAATATATTACGCGGAATGGCTAATTGATAAAGATATTACCCATGAACAGCATGTTGCATTAACTGAATTTAAATCAATCGTTGATTCGACAGAAAAAATTGTGGTAAAGCTGGGAAACAATGACCTGTTAATTATTGATAATAGAAGATTGATGCATGGTCGAACTCCTTTTGTCAATGGAGGAACAGCTCGACACTTGGTGCGGTATTGGATAACGGAAAAAAAAGAGGAAGGATATGGAGCCATCATTAGAAAAATGCCTTGAATATAAAAATACAGATGTCATTTATGCATTTTGCAACAATTTGAAAATTGATCAGGAAGAAGCGTCCATTATTTTTCAGGATATGATTCGATTTTTATGGGCGTCTACCCAGGATGCGGAAGGTCTGGTGGCTGAAATTGATAAGCCAATATTAATTATTGACGAAATGTGGCATACATTTATTCTTTTCACAAAACAATACCAGGAATTTTGCTTTAATTATCTTGGTGTTTTTTTTCACCATATACCCACGGTTAAAAATGATCTACACTCCGATCAAGCTCAGCCGCTTTCCGCTGAGGCGAAAGCTGTTTTCTTGAGTCGCAAAAGAAGCAGATACGCTAAAATCTACATGCTGTTGGGAGAGGACGCTTTTAAGCGATGGTTCTTCTACTACCCTGATAAATATAGTAGGGAAAATATCCTTTCCTTAAGGAGAAAATAATTGAAAATAGCTAGTGTCCTTTTGTTGCTTTTCATTGTACTTACTCCTGGGTGTACAAACACTGGTTTATCAAAAGCACATCAGTCTGACTCGATTACTTTAACGCATGAGGATGCAAAAAAAAGAAAATCTGCCGTAGGCAACATAGCTTATGATTTACATCTTGATTTTAAATCCGGTGCGAAATATTACAGTGGCACAAATCGTGTAACGTTTGACTATAGTAATAAAAATTCAGGGCATATTGCTATTGACGCAAATGTCAGTGTGAAGGGTGTTGAATGCAATGGAAAGGCATTGGCTTTGACGGTGCAGAATGGCCAAATTTCTTTGCCTGCCAGTTGCCTTGTTAACGGAGGCAATACAATAATTTTTTCTTTCGAGGCGCATTTCTCTAAAACCGGATTTGGTCTAATAAAACATACTGATAAATCAGGGAATGAATATATTTATAGCCACTTTTCACCAAGCCATGCAAGCTATGCTTTTCCTGTGTTCGACCAACCTGATCTTAAAGCTAAATTTTTGTTGACAGTTAAAGCCCCCAGGCACTGGGCTGTTATTTCAACCACTTTCCCAACAGTAAAAGAAGAAGGTGGTTCAGATTATAAAATATGGCAGTTTGAACAAACCCCCATGCTGTCTTCCTATTTTTTTCCAATTCATGCTGGGCAATATCTAAGCAAAGACGATTCTGTAAATGGAATACCTTTAAAAATCTACGCCCGCCCGCAAATTCTTGAAAATTTAAATGTTGACGAGATTTTCAAGCAAACACGGGAAAGTATGGTTTATTTCAATAATCTATTCGGATTTTACCCATTTAAAAAGTACGATCAAGTTTTAGTTCCTGACTTAATATCCGGTGGAATGGAAAACGCAGCCGCTGTTACCCTTGATGAAAATAAAGCTATTTTCAAAAAAAGTACGATGCGATCCACGATCCAATTTAGCGATATCATTTCACACGAAATATCACATATGTGGATTGGTGACTATGTTACGCCATATTGGTGGAGCGATATTTGGGTTAAAGAAGGCCTGGCTGAATATTTATCCAATACCCAGCGCAGCCAGGATATTAAATCCTTCAATGCGTGGGATGTGTTCTATCGTGATCGATTGGAATGGGCATACGCCCATGACCAGCTACACGACACGCATTCACTAAAGATTGAGATTGATAATCCGAGTCAGGTTCGATCTTACTTTAATGGGATTACCTATTCAAAAGGGGCCTTTGTTTTTAAGCTCCTCAGCGAAGAGGTTGGCGAGGAAAATTTTAATAAGGGACTTAAAAATTATCTGGAGAAATATTCCTGGGCTAATGCTAACAGTATGGATCTATTCCTTGAGATTGAGCGCGCCTATGGTCGGGATATTAACTATCTGATTGATCCCTGGGTTAATGAATCCGGTATCGATACCGTCAAATTCGATTATGATTGCGAAAAGAAAATACTATATATACCGCAAAATAAAATTAAAAGATTGCATCGGGCCAACGTTAAATTTTTCAAGTTGATAGATAAAAAGCTGAGTGTCGAAACCTTTGCGGTGCGCTTCCCTGAAAAAAATGGGCAATACCCGGTGAAAATCGCATTTTGTCCGGATTTCATTCTTCCAAATTATGATAAGAAGGATTATATAAATTTGGCATTTAATGATAAATCAGTAGATTTTTTTAGAGAAAATTACTATTTATTTTCACCGGATGAAAGAGAGATTGTTACATCTGCATTATGGAAGCAGGTTGAAGCGGGCGAGCTTTCGATACATAAATATCTAAACTTTCTTATCTCAAAACTTGCTGTTGCAAAAAATCAACGTGACAAATTTTTTATTCTTAAAAGTATGCAGCCAGCAAGTAAGTTTATCATTTATATCGGCAAAAAAAATGATAACTTCCAGATATTGGCCAGAGATGTTGAGAGCGCAATAATAAACGAATACAGAGTTAGCAAAGACGAATATACAAAAATTACGTTTGGCTTTTTGTTGGGAGCGGCGGTATCTTCCAATGGATTAAATGAACTAATGAAGGTTGTTGAAACGGGACGGTACCATGACTCATCAATAACTAATCAATTGACAAGGTTGGCAGCCACGAGAAAACTGAAACAATATGGCTATAATATCGACGCTTCCGGAATTAAGCTTGGCGACTCCCTTGTTGGTGATCAGTTTTTCATATCATTAGCTGCATCAAGTGACAACATTGCCGATAAGCAAAAGTGGATTAATGAAATTTTTTCCGTTGATTCTCCTTATTCTGACGAGCAGCTAAAAATGCTGGAATTTTCTTTATTTCCGGTTGGTAAAAAGGAGAACGATAATTTAAAGCGCTACATCTATAAGAGATTGAAGTCTGTTGATAACTATTCAGTTTCAGCCTCCAGACTCGCGATAGCAGAGTCATCAATACCTTTTGAATGTTCAAAAAAGGAGTTTAAAAAATTATTGGTGTTAAAAAAAATCATGGATGGTAAGTCAGGGGTAAATCATAAGGCGCTATCGGAAAAAATTTTGTTGTCCAGGAATTGTTTAAATATTAAAAGCGCTGCCTATTAATCTTCCATGGTAAAAATCAAGTATCTACAGATTACTATGGGGCGGTCAGGCAGGATTTTGCTGCCACGAACATCGGACGTTAGTGATCGCGTTATTGGCACCTGGGCTGTAATGACAGGTGCTACGCCCAACTCGCGCGCTCGACGCGGTTCGTCACCCGCAGTGGTACTAAGAACGATTTAACTAAAGACGGCTAGATTATTTAGAAAGCCAGTGACTTCAATGTTCAATCCGTTATGCCATGCAGCGGTTAAATATCATGTTTGAATCCAATTTCCCGTAAACTGCGTCCAAGTTAACAACGATCAAGTACTGTTGGGGGAAATTGGAATGCTGACTTTTATTTGCTGGTTATTATTATGGGCTATTTGTTGGCCGTTGGCGTTACTCGCGCTGGTACTCTGGCCAATCGTTTGGTTAATCTCAATTCCGTTCCGTATTCTCGGCATCGCGTTTGATGCAGTATTTGCATTTCTACGTGCGTTGTTATTTTTACCGTCGCGGATTTTGGGAAATCGAGGTTAATAAATTCCGTGAATTAACAACTTGCGCATACTCGCCGTGAATATTGGCGAGTGACATCGCATGCACTTCAGTGGCAGTTCTTTCAGTGCCGAAGTAATCAGCTTTTGCGAAGGTAAAACAGGCATCTTCCACCACGAGCACCCTCAACCCGAGATTTCCAGCAGTTCTTGCCGTGGCTTCGATGGAGTTATTGGTGGTGGCACCGACCAATACAATGGTATTTATTGTTTGTTGTTCGAGAATTTCACCTAATCCTGTTTTTAAAAATGCACAGGGAATCGATTTTTCAACAACACGTTCTCTATCGCGCGGTACAAATTCTACTTTAAATTCAAAGCCGGATTGCAGCGGCCAGAATACTGAATCGGGCTCTACAGAGCGATGTTTAATATGGAATATTGGCCATTGCATCGCACGCCACTCATGCAGTAATTGCAGCATGATAATTTCTGCATTTGGATTATTGCGCGCGCGGAGTTTAGGGTGATCAAGTCCTTGCTGTTGATCAATAATTATCAGAGCTGTTTTGTCGACTAATCTCATGCATAGGCCCAGTGCTTCGTTACCGGCTTTTATGGGCAACTGTGTGCGCATGTTGTTCCCAATTCTGTCCATCAAAATTAACGACTTTTATTGATGTGGGTTGTGGTGTTATGCAGCGCAAATTCACGTCCATTCCATCGGGATTTGAGCGCGGGATGTAGAAAGGTTTTATGCCGCAGGTTTTGCAGAATTTGTGTTTGGCTACACCGGTATTGAATGTGTAAGTGGTGAGATTATCTTCACCGGCGGTGATGCGGAAATCGCGTAGCGGCACAATCAAATGTAAAAAACCGGTCATATTGCAGATCGAGCAGTTGCAGTTTTCTACTTCAACTTCGTCCGCTGCTTCCACTTCAAATTTTATTGCGCCGCAATGGCAGCTGCCTTGGTAGATCATCTTTCATCTCGTTTTTTAAAGTCGATAGCAGCACATAATAAAGCCGATCATGCTCACCAATCCAATCAGGATTCCGCCCGCAGTAGACACTAATAATTGTTCCAGCTTTTCATTTTGTTTTGCGTGTGGCGATAAGTACATAATCGCTGCAAACCCTAACGCTATCCCGGTAGAAAAAACAGCGGACCCTGCACAAACAAGCGTGGCGAGGATTGCGCCTATGCCTGCCGCAAGCAAAGCGGTTTTGAGCCAAAGCCTTGGTTCCAACCGTTTGCGCTGGATAAAGTACGAACCAAGCAGCCCAGTCGTGATAACACAACCTATTAGAAACGAGTTAATGAGGTGGTTGTTCATGGTGAGTGCCGGCCGCAAAAAGCAGCAGAATCTACCCCAAAAATAAAAACGCCGCTACCAATTGCTTGGAGCGGCTAAGCAGGGACGCTATATTTTTTGTTTACAGGCGCTTGGGTAATTAGGCGTTTTTGTTTTTGCGGCCTAATAAAATTCCGGCTACACCGAGCAGTAACAACGCGAGTGGGGATGACTCGGGTACTGATGCGGATGCAGTTTCGTTGAAGGTGAAGTTATCCATAACGAAAAACTCACCGCCATTGGATGGATCGATTGAAGTACCGCCCCACGCGCTCAGGCTGAGCGAGTTGATGCCGATGAAATCAAAATTGAACCATTGTGCTTGTTGCGTGTTGACCACAACGGTTTGTGTGAATAAAGCGACGTTATCTAAAAAGCCGGTGACTTTGATGTTTAATCCGTCGTTCCAACCTGCAGTTAGGTAGGCACCGTTGAAATCAAATTTCTCACCACTGATCACGCTGGTAGTCGCGAGGAAATTAAATGCGGCGTAATTGCCTGACACTACGCCAGTTTCAAAACCGGTTCCGGGGATTGTGTCTTTGTGAGCGTAGGCAACGTTGGTGAGGAATGAGTCGCCCCAATTAAATCCGCCGTAGCCTGCTTCGATTGAACCCATGTCGGTTTCGGGTAAATCGTCAAACGTGATAACAGCCGCGTGCGTGCTTACTGCACTGCTGAGGCCGAGAGAGAGTAACAATGATAGTAAGAGTGATTTGGTCTTGTGCATGATTATGTCGTCCGTTAGTTGATTTTTTGTTAGTACTTTTTTAAAAAAACCACCCGCAAAAATCGCGGGTGGTGGTATTGCCGAATAAAATTGAAAATATTTTTTGAGTTTGGTTTTTATTATTGTCCGGTCAGTCTCACCTCCCAGATTGAATAACCCCATTGATTGCCAGCGCTGCGTGCGGTTGCATGAATGCGCACATAGCGGTAACTGCCGCTGAAGGTGAGAGTGTCGGTGCGGGTGCCAAAGGTGCCGCCGGTTCTGCTAGCGATATTGGTCCAGTTGGCGTTGTCATTTGAACCTTGCACTGTGTAAGCCGCTGCGTTTGCTGCTTCCCAATCGATAGCGATGCTGGCGAGCGTTTTTGCGCTGCCCAGATCCAACGTCAACCAGCTTGGGTCAACCGCGTGTGCGGATTCCCAGCGAGTGCCGCCGTTTTTATCAATCGCATTGGATGCTGCAGTCAATGCAGTGCTGGCGGTCGCGCTTACTGGCGTCAATGGGCCGAGGGTTGCAACACTGGATGAACTGCTGCTTGCCGCTGCGTTTTGTGCGTAGACTTTCAATTCGAAGATTGAATAGCCGTAGGTGTTGCCTGCACTGCGCGCTGTTGCGTACACACGCACATAGCGATAGTTACCGCTGACTGTATGGGTATCGGTACGGGCACCGAAGGTGCCACCGGTCACGGTTTTCAGCGTGGTCCAGCTAGCGCCATTGGTTGAACCTTGCACTTGGTAATCCGCCGCGTTAGCTGCTTCCCAATCGATCACCACTTGCGACAATGCGCGTGCAGAACCAAGGTCTACCAGAATCCAGCTCGGGCTTACGCCATGAGTTGATTCCCAGCGGGTTCCGGCATTGCCATCCACTGTGTTAGCGGCAGGTTGGAAGTTGGTGCTGGCAGTTACCGGGCGGCCTTGCGATACCAATACGGCTGCGGTCGGCGCACTTGAGCTGCTTACGCTGGATGGTGTTGACGATGGAGTGCTGGAGCTGGCGGCTGACGAAGGCTGGCTACCTGAACCGGTGAAAGACACTGCAATCGTGTGGCTCGCCGAAATCGCGTTGAAGGTGTAGCTGTTCAATGCGCCGAGCGATACGCCGTCCACAATCACGTTCGCCACTTGCTGACCTGCTGGCGGAGTGAAGGTGTAGGTTGCTGAGTCAGTATTGTTTTTGCTGTAACGGAGTGTGCCCGCAGGTGCAATACTGCCCGCGCCATCAAGGTTGATGGTGTAGATGCGGTGCGGTTTCAGATCCACTGCCATCAACTGCACATCTGCTACTTCAACAACTTGGCCTGCCGGTGGACGGAACCAGAAGCGGAAGTTGCGCTCATTCGCCGGTGGCAAAGCCGCAAAGCTGCCGAAGCTCTCGTAAGTGCCATCGGTGTTGCTGTTGGTCCAGTTGATCATGGTGTTATTGGCGGTGCCGTATTCCACTTTGAACTGCGCCAAGCTGCGCGGTGCAGATTTATCGCCTGCAACCAACACTTCTTTCACTTCGTAGTTAGGGTCGATATTCACGCTGACCCACAGATCCTGGTTGTCCGCCACGCCCGGAACACCGCTGGCTTTGTTGCCAGTTGAACCGTCGACTGCACGGGCGGCAACGCCCCACCACTCGGATTCCCAGCCGCTGCTGGCACCGCTGAAGTTAGTCGCGCTGATCGCTGGAACCAATGGATCGCCGGAGCCGATATAGGCGATTTCACGGATCACTACATCGTCGATGTAAGTGGTCGCAGTGCCCATAGCGCCGAACAGGAAGGCGAGACGGCCAGCGTTATCACCGCCGGTGAAATCCAGATTGAAGCTGTAGTTGGCCATGGTGGTTCCCAAGGCTACTGTTTGCGACAAATAGGTACCCGCTGCTGATGGATTCAACTGGTCTTCTGACAGGCGCACTTGAATGTTACGCGGCGCTTCAGCGCGGGCGCGGAAGCTGATTTGGTAACGGTAGTTGCGCTTCAAGCCAAAGCCCTGGGTGTGCAATTGGTAAGAGCCTGAGCCAGTACCTTGTGCAGCAGCGGTGATGCGCGCTTCGCCATTTACCACGGAGTAGGCCGCGCCTGAACCGTCGTAGTTTTCACCACCCCAACCGCCGAGGCCACTGGCGAAATTGCCATTGCCCAGTACGTTGATGGCGCGGTCAACCAGCGCGGTGCCAGCTGGTTTTGGATAGACGTTGGCAACATCTTCAAAGGCTTTGAATTCGAGCAGCCAGATTGGCTCGGCTTTATCGATACGGCCTTTGGTCACGAGTTTGACGTAACGGTAAGTCTTGTTCACATCAAAGGTATGGGTTGCCCAACCCACGGCTTGTTGATCCGAGGTGAGGATATATTCCCAGTTGCCGGATGAGGTCTTGCCGTAGATGTCGTACGACTTGGGCAGGTTCCAGGCCCACTCGATCCAGAAGTATTTGATTGGCTTGTCCATACCGTAGTCGATCGTCACCGAGTGCATGTTGTCGTCGCGCGGGGTTGCCCACTTGGAACCGACATAACCGTCGGCGGCATTCTTGGCGCTGTTGTCGCGATAGGCGTTATCGCCTTCTTGCAGGTAAGCGTCAGCAGTGACCGAGGTCGGTGCCAGCCAGCCTTTGAGCGAGTAGAAACCCTTGGTGTTGTTGGTGGGACGGAAGAAGCTGTATTTACTTTCATCGATGTATTTATGCGATGGATCTGAACTTGGCAGCGGCCAATGGGCTACGTAGTCGACCAGGAAGTCGGTACCGGCGCGGCCGATATTGGTATTCATGCTCGCGGTATCGAGGTATTCGTATTCGGTCACGCCATTGGTGACGCGGGTGTAGCCGGTTTTGTTGGCGACGTTCGCGTCGGTGCTGAACTTGTTGTAGTTACCCACATCCGGCCACTCCACATGGGTGATGGCGTGGTTGAGGATCATGCGCATGGGCGTGAGATACGGCCAGGGTTGGTCGCCGCGCTCGGCTTTGGTCCAGCTAAAGGTTTTTACGCCGTTGATGTAGTACTCGATGTATTCGGGCGTTTTGATTACCCCGTAAGTCACGTATTGGCTGCTAGGGCTAATGCCCAATTGCGCATAGGTGGTACCGAAAGGATTGCCACCGTAGGCCGGGTAGGGCGCCGACCAGCGGGTTTGCGGTGCTTTGGACGCATTGGCGCCGGTGAATTCGATGATGTCCAGTTCCTGGCAGGCGGTCCAACCCACATCCGGGAAGTTTCCTAATAACCACCAGGCCGGGAATTCGCCGTTGCGCGCCGGTGGCATTTTGATACGGGCTTCGAACTTACCGTATACGAACGTGGATGAGTCGGTAATTTGCGATTCGATCCGGCCGGCGCGAATGAACAAGGGTTTGCCTTGGCCTGCATTGCCGCCGTAGTAATCCTGGATCTGGCCGTCCATATAGCGGGCTTTGAGGTTCAATACTTTGCCATCACTTGCGCCGGTGTCGGGCTGGCCAACGCGGAATGTCCAGTCAGCAGCGGGGTATTCAACGTCTTGATAGTCGATATCTTCGCCATTCACGAAAATATTCTTCTCAACCAGCCATTTGGTGCGGTTGATGCTGACGCCGTCGAATTGATCGACGAAATTAGTGTTGTTGTTCGGGCTTGCCCACCAGGGATCGTTATAGGCAGTTTGTGCGAGCGCGCTTGTTGATCCCAAACCGAGCAGGATCAGGGCAAGCGGGTTGATTCTAAAGTTCATAGTTCCTCCAGAGGAATTATTGTTTTCACAGGAGTGGGTAAACCGTCTTACGACGCCTGGCTGGCCTCTCCCCCGATGCCTGCCGCTTATAGCTTCCTTGGGGTTAGTGGTCTTGCTTGGTTATGTTGTTATTCATCTGTTGCGCTATTAAACGGTGACGCTGGGGGGAAAAAATCACCCGGCGGCTGGTAGCCAGCACCGGGTGAAAAGCGTCATCCATCCCCGTAGAGAGCGGGGCTGGATTGAGGGAGCCTTGCGACCCCCGGTCACGGGTCGTTCTTACCAGCCAAGTACACGCGCTTCCCAGATGGAGTAGCCCCACTGGTTAGTCGCACTGCGCGCAGTGGCGTAGATGCGCACATAGCGGTAGTTGCCGGAAATGTTGAGCGTATCGGTACGGTTGCCAAAGGTGCCGCCGGTTTTGCTGGCGAGGTTGGTCCAGTTGGCGTTATCGGCGAAGTTGGCTGAGTTCGAACCCTGAATGGTGTAAGCCCCCGCGTTAGCGGCTTCCCAATCAATCGCGATACTGCTCAGGGTTTTGCTGCTGCCCAAGTCCAACACTAACCAGCTTGGATCAAGTGCATGGGCCGATTCCCAACGGGTGCCGCTGTTTTTATCGATTGCATTAGCTGCCGGAGTCAGCGCAGTGCTGGCGGTTGCCGCTGCAATGTTGAGCGATGCGGCTGGAGCCAGGCTGGAGCTTGCAGCTGAACTGCTGGCAGGCGTGCCCTGTGCGTAAACTTTCAGCTCCCAGATTGAATAACCCCATTGGTTGCCAGTGCTGCGCGCAGTGGCGTAAACGCGCACATAGCGATAGTTGCCGCTGACTGCGTGGGTATCGGTGCGGGTGCCAAAGGTGCCGCCAGTGACGGTTTTGAGGTTGGTCCAGCTGGTGCCGTTGGTGCTGCCTTGAACTTGGTAGTTAGCTGCGTTAGCCGCTTCCCAATCGATCACCACTTGTGACAGTGCACGTGAGCTGCCCAAATCAACCAGAATCCAGCTTGGATCAACCGCATGGGTCGATTCCCAACGAGTGCCGCCATCGCCATCCACCACATTCGCAGCAGGAGTCAGTTGGCTGCTGGCAGTCACTGGACGACCTTGCGATACCAATACCGCCGGGCAGTTGCTGCAACCAGCAACGCTTGAACTGGCCACACTGCTAGGTGCTACTGAGCTTGTTGCCACGCTGCTAGGAGCCACAGAACTTGGCGCCACAGAACTTGGCGCCACAGAGCTAGGTGCTACCGAACTGCGTGAGCTGCTTGGAGCTACGCTTGATGGCGCAGAGCTGCTTGGTACAACGACTTGCGATGAAGTGCTTGAAGAGGTGCCGGAAGTTGCTGGTGCATCTTTGTTGTAATTCATCACGCGGAAGTTATCGAAGTAGAAAGTGCCGGTGCTAGCTACGCCGGGAGTGATGAGGAAGATCAACTGGTCGACACCGGTGAAAGGTGCAGAGGCTTTGTTGTTCGCCCAATCGCCCAAGGCAGCGCGGAAGTTGTAGTTGAACTCCAGGGTTTCCCATTGGCCGGTTTTGGTGGTCTCGGTTTGGTAGAAGCTGTGACGACCCACTTGCCAATCCGCCGGTGTTACCGCTGCTACTTGCAGCTCGTTTTCCAGGTTCAGGGAAATGATGGTGCCCACTGGCGCGGTGGTGTAAACGTCTACTGCTACGCGCACCATACCGTGTTGCGCATCCATTGCATCCGGAATACCGGTGATGCCATTGAAGGCGAGGGTGTCGTAAGTTGCACCGGCGTCGCGTACATAACGCAGCACATTAGCCGAGTTGTTCACGCTGTTAGGCGCAGGGTTGGCAACGATGCTGCGCACACCGCTGGTGTAAGGTGCCGCTTTGATTGCGCCATTGCTGGTGCCGTCAAAGTTGGCGACGGTTTGCTTCACGGTGTAACCATTGTCCGGCCAAACGATACGGATGTTATCCATATAGAAATCGGCAGGGCGATTGGAGCCAGCCTCAACCATCAGCACCAGATTGTCGGCCTGGCTGGCAGCGATAGCGGAATCCGGAGTGCCGGTATATCCCAGCTCAACGGTATGCCACTCACCGGCTTTGCCAATGGTGCCATTGAAGCGTGCAAGGCGACCGGTGTTGCCATCCCAGCTTGGGGTAGCGCTCACTACGGCGTTGTTTTCCAGTCCGCCGCCGATCTCTTTACCGAGCAGGTTGGTGGCAGAGGCAGGGTAGTAAACATCGGCAAAAATCTTGGCGCGACCGGAGCGGAGTTCGCCCGCGTTCAGCTTGCCGAAGCCGGTGAGTTTGAGGTTATCCCAGGTTTGGCTGGCATCGCGCACATAGTGCAGTACCTTGCTGGAGGTGTTAACTGCGCCCGGTGCCGGGTTGTTCACGATTGCGCCAGCGCCAAGGTTGATGCCGTTTTGCACGTGAGTAAGCCCTAACCCGCTCTCATATCCAGCGAGCAGTTGGGTACGACTTTGTTCGATGGTAACCGGCTTGCTAACAGTCTTGAGGCTGCAACCACTGTTGAAGGTCACGTTGAAGTTACCGGAGCGCGCAGAGTTGCCGATAGATGCCACAATCTCGCGGGTACCCTGACCGGAAACGATAGTCACGCCCGCTGGCAGCGACCAGTTGTAGCTCGCAGAAGCCGGGCCATCCACGCGGTATTTCTTGTAGGTATCGCCGCGATACACATAGGTATCGCCTTCTACCGACCAGCTCGCATCGTTCTTATACACAGCGACATAATCGACTTGCATCAACTGTTCGCCCGCTTCGCTGCCGTTAGGATTACCGGCCAAAGAGCCGCCCATCGCCAGGTTCAAAATAATGTGGAAAGGGCGGTTGTAGAAGGAGTTCCAGTTGGAGCGGACGGGATTTACGCCGTCGAGTTTGCTGCGTGAACTGGTGATTTTGGGCACGCCATCAATCGACCAGACCATGTTGTCTTCGTACCATTCCACCGCATAGGTGTGGAAATCGGTTTTGGTGCGGCCCGCTTCGGGTGCGATCAGGTTGTCCGGATTCGGCCAGCCAGTGTTGCCGTTGTACGGCCAGTAAGCGCCGTAGTGCAGGGTGCCGAGGATATCTTCGCTGGTGTTAACGGTTTCGAGGATGTCGATTTCACCGCCTTGTGGCCAGCCGTGTGAATCGCGCTGTTGTTCGCTGGTCAGCATCCAGAACGCTGGCCAAGTACCCGATGCGCTGGGCGCTTTGATGCGAGCTTCGATTTTACCGTAAGTCCAGTCCTGTGCATTTTTGGTCCGCAGGCGGGCAGAGGTCCAGCTCTTGCCGTCGTAAGCTTCGCGGATGGCTTTGATATTCAGTAAGCCGCCGGTCACCCACATGTTTTGGGGACGGTCAGTGTAATACTGGAGTTCGCCGTTGCCGCCGCCATCGCCGTTGACTTCCAGCGACCAGTTGTTGCGGTCGATGCTGGTACCGTTGAAGTCATCGCGCCACACCTGGTTCCAACCGCAGGTTTGGGCATGGGTTATTTGGCTGATAAGCAAGCCAAGCGGGATCAGGCCAATACTGGCTAGTTTTTTCATATTGCCTCTCATCTTTATTGTTAGATTTGTAATTGTTAGTGGATGCAGTCAGTCACTGCATGCTGTGCACTATTTCATCGGAGGCGCGCGGCGTGCCTCCTGTTTTTTGCAGATTGTGTAAAACTGAGAAGGCCCACTTACTGAAATAGCAAAGTGGGAACTGTGGGAAGGGGAGTTTCGATGGTAATTTAACAGCCGGCTCAACCCATCGGTCTTTAAATAAGCCGCCTCGCAGGCATAAAAATAATGAAGAATCTCTTACTCAACCTCCATGAGGTGGTTATTGTCCTGACCATCCTCGAAACCCTTTTTTTGTGTGTAGCGCTAGGGCTGCTTCCCGCCAGTGCGGGGCAGCAAACCCGAAAGCAACCGCGCCGCTTATTGCAGGCGTTTTTCCTATTGGTTGTCGGCACGCTTACCACTACGTTGATTACCTGGAACACCAGTTTTCAGGCTATGGCGATCGCCCATTACCCGATTATCCCCGCACTCTTATCCGCGTGTTTATTGTTGCAAGGGCCGGTGTTGTTTTATTACCTGCGCTCATTGTCGCGGGAGATTCATTTCAATCGCTGGTATCACGGGGTTCATTTGGTGCCCGCCCTGGTGGCGGTCGCGGTGATTTTTGCCTATGACCTGAGTATTTATGATTGGGTACCAAGCCACTGGCCAGAACTATTGCTGTCAGACCGCATGGCGATGGCATTTGTATGGGCCTTATTCAAATGCTCGCCGCTTGGCTACGTGCTCGCCTGTTTTTATACCGAGTACCGCTTGCGTCAGCAGCTGCGGCAAATGTATTCAGCGATTTCAGAGCGTGAGCTGCGCTTGGCGGATCTGGTGCTGGGGGGATTTTTTATCCATTGGTTCTGGTCTTTTGTGGCCTACTTCCTTGGGGACTATGTCAGTGGGGATACCAATGATCTGCT
This sequence comes from Cellvibrio sp., assembly GCA_035490715.1. GTDB lineage: Bacteria > Pseudomonadota > Gammaproteobacteria > Pseudomonadales > Cellvibrionaceae > Cellvibrio. The sequence goes on along the minus strand of DATJLF010000042.1, from coordinate 19,651 downwards.
GGGCATCCTCAATAATTACCTGACGGTAATCCTGATTAATGCCGTATTCCTGTTTGGCTGGCGTAATACCCGCCAATTACTGCAGCAGGAATTTATCGTCGTTGCTGATACCGGTAAAGATCGGTTGCAGGAAATGGCGCAGGTGGATGAAAAATTGAAGGCGGTTGAAGAGGGGATTCGCCAGCAGCAATTGCACCTGGAAAGCCAGATCAACCTGGAGCGATTTGCAGAGCAGGTGGGGGTGAAGCCGCGCGAGCTATCCACCATTATCAATGACCATTACCAGCAAAACTTTTTCGAGTTCATTAATAGCCAGCGGGTGGAAGAGGCCAAGCGTTTGCTAACGGCGCCAGAATGTGCGGGCGATACAGTGCTGGATATCCTGTATAAATCCGGCTTTAACAGCCAGTCAGCCTTTCACCGGTTTTTCAAACGCATGGTGGGGATGACGCCGTCGGAATATCGTAAACAGGAGGGGCGCAAGCAAGCGCAGCGCTTAACAGCGGCGGTTAATCCAACCGCCGCCCGATAATGTCGTCGGTTTTCCGTGAGAAGTAAGACGTGTTGCTGGAAGGTTTAACCCACGTTGATGGACGGTGGTGAATTCTGGCTGGCGATGCCGGCCATTTTCTCGATGTAGGCAGCAAAGCTCGGGTCTTCACCGGTTAACAACTTGGGCAACAGGGCGCGGAAATGCGGTTTGTGGCACCACTCCACAATGTAGTCCTCCCAGGAATTCCAGCGCCGGGCTTGCTTCGGGGTCATATCTTCTTCGTACAACAACAGGTAGGCACGTTCGAACAACGAAACCAGCATGCTGAAAATAATTGTCAACCGCTCTTTTTGTTCGTCGTTAAGGGTCGGGGTTTCGGTGGTGGAGAACAGCCGCAAATCGGGGTTCTCCAGAGCAATCCGTAGAAAATCCTGATAGTTATCAGAGACTAGCTGGTAAACCTCCTCCTCTTCATTCTCGCGCTCTTTGCGCTGCTCGTATAAAAACACAAATATGGCCATGGGCAAGCCGATCACAGTCACGACGTAACTGCCAATTTCCCAAAATTCTGCGGACATGAGGCGCTCCTTTAACACACAAAAATTGCTTTCAGTATGTTCTTAATGGCTTGGCAAGCGTTTGAAATGCTCGCCATCAAAATAAAAAACGGGCACTTGTATAGATGCCGGTATCTGTAGTGTATATGCGCTAATACGCCCCGCATTATCGAGCTTGTCGATTTTTAGAGTGAAATTACCTTGAGAGAACTGAGTAGGTGTATCAAAGAAAATCTGCATCGTACGCAAGCGGAAATATCGGTATGCATTAGGCGTAATTGCAAAGCGAACACTCTCGCCAATAGTTGTTAACTCCACCGGGTTTTGGTCATCCAGATTGAGATAATTAAGTACTTCAATCTTCGGGCTAGTACCGTAGCGAACCCGTAATGCTTCTTCAAAAGAGCTATGGGTAAATAAAAACGCGCTTTTGTAGCCAAGCGGCATATTGGCAACAGCGATGGCAGGATGTTGGCGCAACTCATGGTTTTCCATTTCAGCTAGCAAGCGCTCATTTATGTGGCTTTGTTTATCCCATATCAACGCTTGTCGCGCAGTTTCGCCGGCGTATACCAGCAGTGTCAGTGCTAGTAGCAGGTTTAATAGTGTGCGCTTCTGCCCGCTAGTAACAGGCCATGCTGCCGCTAGCATCAGGCTCAAACCTGCACTTGGTAGATACAGGTACCAACGATGGGAGTTGCCTCCCGCCATGGGGATCAATGTTACTAGAATCCAGATAAAGCCCAACCAGAACAACGGTGAGCGCAAGAGACCTGAAGCGGTTGAGCGCCAGATGTAGGCAATAATAATCGTAAAAAAAAGAGATCCTGATAGTGCAAGTGCGATAAACAAATGCGTATGCAACATTTGCCATTCACGTGCAACATATAAGTCAAACGGGTAGATAAGGGCAAATGCCCATTCGGCATAATTGATAAGAATATGAAGCGGTGCAAAATCGCTATATACAGCCACCGCATCAGCCATAGAGCGCCATTGATAAAGGCGCGTAATCAAATACAGCAGTGTGACAAGCGCATAGGGCCACAGCTTTATAAAATTGCGCAAGATATTGGAAAGAGAGAGGGATTGTTGTTGGAAAAGTAAAATGGCCAGCATCATTACGGGCAAGGTAATTGATAATTCCTTGGATAAAAGCGCTGCTGCAAACCAGATAAATGTTATGGCAGATTGGATAAAGCTGGTTGATTTTCCCCAACCAGCCGCGCAATAAAGCGTAGCCAGATAAAACACTACTGCCACTAAATCAGTACGACCCAGAATAAAAAGTACGCTCGTGGTATGAACAGGGTGCAGCGCAAAAATACTGGTACCAATCAATGCAACATTCCTGACAACACCCAGTCGCAACAATATTCCATATAACAGTGCAGTACACAGCAAGTGCATAACCAGATTACTGATTTTATAGGGGAGAGCGGTATCGCCCATCTGATGGTTCAACCACAGCGATAAACGCACCAACGGACGGTATTCGCGGCCATAGGGTTTGACAAAAACAATTGCAGCATCCCCTAAACTCTCAAAGTGAATATTATTTTCCAAATGAACAAAATCGTCGGAGGAAAAGGAAGGTGTAATTCCTTTGAAATAGACAGCGCTGGTAAGGAGCAGTAGCACCAACAGGTAGCGGTGCTCAAAAAATCGGCGAATTACGGTGGGGTGTCTCATAGGTACTTCATAGGCGTGTGATAGCGGTAACGCGCTATTATGCGGGCTTAAGGGTCTCGGTGGTAGCGTAAATTACCATCTTGAATATCTATGTGACCGACACGTTTTTCCCTTACTATCGCAGCTCGTTCGCCCGCTAATAACAGATAAATCAAGGACTATTATGTTTCGTAAAATAATCATGACTGTACTGTGCATAATAATTGTCAGTTGTGCCACTACCAAAAACTTACCCGACAAAAAACAGCCACATACTCCTCAGACATTGAATGGCATGGCGATTGAAATAGCCATTAAAAATATCCATTCGGATGTAATACCGAAAACCATGCTGCGTGAAGGGGGGCATGTTGTTTTTTATTTTGACGATAATGAATTGTTCTTCGACGCAAGGGAGCGGAGTGGTTGGCATTTTGCAGCAGATTACCTCATTGAAAAAGCAACCAACGATTCATTGATAATTACCACTAAAGTTCCTGCCACCGGGCAGCGAAGCCGCTTGCCCCTATTAAAACAAACACTGGTATTCAATACGCCTGACAGTGGCACGGTAACCGTGGAAGAGTTTGATAAAGGTAAGCTTATGTATACCTTCTCGGGTGATTTCAGCCTGCGCCAAAAGACATTTGCGCTTATCCAGCAAGAAATGATCAATACCGTATATACCTTTGAAATTGGTCATGCTAATGGCATTGCGGCTCAAAACGGGTTAACCGCCGGGACCAAAATCGAGGCGCGTTTCTTCAACAATAAAACGATTAAATTTACCGTGAACAATAAGGAATTTTTTAGCGAAAATAACACTATCGAACAAACCGACCTTTCACGCTTAACCATGCGCGGAACACTCACGCAACATAATATCCCGTATGAAATTAGTATGGATTATCTGGAGTACCGAATGGGGGAATTCTCTATCCATCTGGATAATGGAAAAAGCCAGGTCAGTGGAAAATTTGATTCGTATCGTTTTAACCCGGTAACGCCAGTCGTTTTAAAAGGCAGTTTGGTTAAAGGCCAAACTTTTGCTTCTACCGTCACGGGTATTACTTACCCGTATGAAGTGTATTTGCCGCCAGGTTATGAACAATCTACCAAACGCTATCCTGTGGTTTATACCAGCGACGGACAATGGCAAAAGGAATATTCCTTTGCCATTGATGCCCACAACAAAGACGTTATTTTAGTAAGCATTGAACAGGGTCCGGATAATCGTCGCATGACGGATTACCTTCCACCCGGTGCGATCAATTACAGTAAATTTTTAAAAGCGGAATTTATTCCCTTCATTGAGGCGCATTACCGCACTAATGAAATTCGTACTTTCACTGGGCAATCAGCCGGAGGCGCACTGGGGGGCGTGTTGATAGCACAAGAGAGCGGTCACCAACCTTATTTTAAAAATTATATTCTTGCCGATAGTGCATTCTGGGCACTCACTCCAGAAATCGTTGCTATGGAAGAAGCTCATTACCAACAAAACAAACAGTTGCCGATTAATATTTTATTGAGTTCAACCTGGCAAGGTAATGGTGCGGTGACACTCGACTACGAGAATCGTTTTCGCGCGCGACATTACCAGGGCTTAACACTCATCAATAAAACTTTCTCCTTATCCCATGAAGAAATGGCGACGCCGACCTTTCTTGAATTTCTGGATTACGTCGATAAGTAGTTTATTCAATGCACACTGCTTTCCGCATTGGAAATAATTTGATTGATGGGAAATAAAAAAAGCCGCCCGAAGGCGGCAAATAACGTTACTCACGGAAAAGTCTGGTACGGATTAATTGGCTTTGCTAATACGAATCCAGTTGATGTTCCAACCGCCCGCATTGGCTTTGATACCAAACTTGTGGCTACCAGCACTCAGGTTGACGGTGTGTTTTACCGTGGTCCAGTTTTGCCAGCCGCCTGTACTCGGAATGGCGAGCATTCCGTATGCGGGTGATCCACCTGCTTCTTCAAACGTCAGGCTGCCGCCACCGTTTTGGCTGGCGACGCGATACTCAATCACATAGCTGCCGCTGCTCGGGATATTTACCGGTGTTCCCGCGTAGGACAACCAATCACCGGCATCAATGTAACCTACGTTTTTACCGCCGCCAGTGTCGCTGGTGTTTTCTGTTTGGGTGCCTTGTTGCTGGCTGAAATCCTCTGCTTGCAATGTGGCGATGACGGTGCCCGGATTGGTGTTATCGAGGCTTTCCACTTTCAGCCAGTTCACATTAAAACCACCGGTGATGGCTGAGATCGCTAGCAATTGTTCACCGGCTGGCAGCACCACATTGTGGGAAATGGTTTGCCAGTTTTGCCAGCCGCCGGTTGCCGGTACATTCACGCTGCCATAGACGGGGCTTCCGCCGGCTTTTTCCAGTTTGAATTGACCGCCACCAGCAGATGCGGCGACGCGGTAGCTGACTTTATAAGTGCCGGTTGCGGGTAGGTTGATGGAGTAAGTCATCCAGTCGCTGCTGTCGATGTAACCCACATTTTGCCCGCCGCCAGCGTCAGACGTGCTTTCGGTTTGTATCCCATCGGCCTGGCAATAATTTTCGGCCTGGATCGTTTCACCCAATCCGGCGGTAGTGCAGTTTCCACCGTCCCCGCCATCGACTTGTGGCCAGTTGCGGATAATGTCTTTCGCAAACGCGCCGGATGCGGTGAGTTGCGAGCTGGCCCAACCACCGTTGGCGCCGGCGCCCGGAACCAATGCGGACGAACCTTCCGCCTTATCATTCAACGCCCAGTTCGCATGGCTGATGTTGTTGCGCTTCATAAAATCAACCCACGCATTGGTCTCGCCGTAGTTAACGCCGCCGTCGCCGTTGGCATTCACTGAGCCCCATTCGGTGACAAAAATCGCGGCATTGTTATTCAGTGCAGTTTGGGCGAAATCGCGAATGGGCTGGCCGTGGGAGCCGGCGTAGAAGTGCAGGGTGTAGGCGATATTTTTACCGGCGATGGGATCTCGCGAGGCTTCATCCACACGCTGCGACCAGGTGCGGGTGCCGACAATAATCAGGTTATCCGGATCAATCGCGCGGATCGCATTCACCACTTGCTGCGCATAGGGTTTGATAACGCCGCTCCAGGACGCAGTGTCCAGCGGCTCGTTATACACCTCGTAAATCACATGGTTTTTATTGCCGTAAGTGCGCGCCATTTCCTGGAAAAAAGCGATGGACTGGGAGGTAAATTGTTCGGCGTGATGGGTGTGCCAGTCGATAATCACGTACATATCGTTGGCAATCGCGGCATCGACCACCGCTTTGACTTTATTTTTATTGCCGGTCGGGTCTTGCAGATAACCGCCACCTTCCTCAACACCCATCGCGGCGCGCACCAGGTTTGAACCCCAGTCCGTTTTCAGCCAGCGCACCGCGTCGGCATTGTAATACTTTTCGCCACCCCAGCCATTGTTGCTCCAGAACAGGCTGTTGCCGGCAAAACTGGCGACCTTATCACCTGCGAGAATTTTATTGCCACTGACTGAAAGCGGTGCAACGTCGGCCATGGCAATGCTGGATAACACACCGATTCCAACCAGGGCAGTGATTTTCAGGTGAGTAGTGAGTGTTATCTTGCGTTGATAGGTGGCGCGTTTGCCGCTGGCAATGCGACCGAAAAATTTATTGTTCATTATTGTTCACCAGGATTGTGATTGTTTACCAGGATTGCATTAAGGAAGATTGCCCCGGTACTCAGGGCAGTGCTATTTCAATCTTCGCAACTTGGTCAAACCACCTACTTTAAGTCGCCACCGAAAGTGGCAGGTGCCACTTCATGCATTACTGAAGTGGATTAACAAGATTGCGCCAGCATTGCCCAAAATCCAGTGAATTCAATCCATTTTGGGCATGCCATCGGCATCTGAAATTGTAAATTTAACAAGCTGCTCGCCCATAAGTTGCAAATATTCCTGCGCTTGAATGTTATGAGGGTGCGAATTTTCGTGCTCTTCTCTTTGAAGTTGGCAAAAGATGTCTGTTTTTCCGTCATTTTTAACCTTGGCTCAATACTGGCTAAGGGGTCTTGGTAGTTTGAATGGCCACTTAAAATTTTGAGGAAGAATATGAGCAGCATCAAGAGCACGCAGCTTGCGGCGGTGATCTCCCAATTTCAGGAGCAGTTGTTAGAGGGATGGTTAGCGGGGCTGGCATCCCGTTTACGTCGGGATAAAAACGCAACCGCCGATTTCCACCACCAGGCAGCACAGTTCTTACCCTTACTTGCCAAAACGCTTGAGCAAACAACCTCTACCAATATTGAGGATGCCGGTTGGAGTGATGTTCGCCAGGTGCTTACGGAAATTTCCCAGGCGCGAGTGCGTCAGGGTTATACGCCCATCGAAACCGCCAGCTTTGTGTTCTCGCTCAAGGAACCCATCTTTGAATACCTGCGTAAAGCGCTGGTTGATTTTCCGCAGCAAGCAACCGATGAAATAGCAACCGCCAGTACGCTCTTTGACAACCTCGGGTTGTACACGATTGAGGTTTATCAAAAAACGCGTGAGCAAATCATTATGCGTCAGCAACAGGAATTGCTTGAGCTTTCGACGCCAGTGGTCCAACTCTGGCAAAACGTACTGGCATTGCCGTTAATTGGAACATTGGACAGTGCGCGCACCCAGGTAGTGATGGAAAGCTTGCTGCAAAAAATTGTGGATACCGGCGCGTTGATTGCCATTATCGACATCACCGGTGTACCCACAGTGGACACACTGGTCGCGCAACATTTATTAAAAACCATCGCGGCCGCGCGTTTGATGGGAGCGGATTGCATCATCAGCGGGATTCGTCCGCAAATCGCCCAAACCATCGTGCACCTCGGTGTGAACCTTGAGGATGTCATTACCAAAGCAACCCTGGCTGATGCATTTATTGTTGCCCTGCAACGCACTGGGTTAACGGTTAACACCACACGCAGCGAGCGTTGAGGCTTATGGAGCGGATTCCTATTTTACGGATGGGACGACTTTTGCTCGTCACTATTCAGGTCGATATGCATGACCGTTTGGCGATGGCGCTGCAAGAAGATCTCACCACGCGCATCGTGAAAGATCGCGCGAATGGTGTGCTTATTGATATTTCTGCGCTCGATATTGTTGATTCGTTTATCGGACGAATGATCAGCGATACCGCCGCCATGGCGAAAATTCTCGATGCAAAAACCGTATTGGTGGGGATGCAACCGGCGGTGGCAATTACTCTCGTGGAATTGGGTTTGACATTGGAAGGTGTTAGTACCGCGCTCAATGTTGAGCTGGGAATAAAAATGCTGGAGCAACCGGGGTGATCCAGTCTCAGGCTACAACTCTGCGAGTAAATCACATGGGGAACGAATCTTTTTCTGCCCGGCTGAATTCCGGGGAAACGACAATCTTGCCGTTAAAAACGGATGAAGATGTTGTTCGCTTGCGTAAGCAAGTTCGCGATGATTTGGTTGCATTGGGGTTTAGCCTTATTGAGCAAACCAAAATGGTCACTGCCGCCAGCGAGCTCGCTCGCAACACATTACGTTACGGTGGTGGGGGAGAAGCACATGTGTGTCGCCGGTATGAAAGTGATCGCACGGGCATTGAATTAAGTTTTATCGATCAAGGCCCCGGCATTGAGAATCTCGAATTAGCCATGACAGATGGCTATACCAGTGGTGGTGGGTTGGGGCTAGGGCTGAGTGGTGCAAAACGCCTTGCCGATGAATTTCAAATCGATACCGAGCCAGGCAAAGGCACCACTGTCAAAATAGCAAAGTGGAAATTTTGTTAAACAGAGTGTGTGTAATTTTACACATCATGTTCAACGGGACGAGTTGAGTGAAAACGTGTTGATTAGTTACGGAACCCAATTGGTTTTTCGCCTGGAGGACAGCAGCAGTGTTGCGGTTGTTCGTCGGGCGGGCGGCGCATTAGCGCGCGAATTGCAATTTGATGAAACACGGGCTGGCCAATTAGCGCTGCTTATTACCGAGGCGGCAACCAACATTGTTAAACACGCCGGTCGCGGCGAAATTTTATTGCGCGCCTTGCATCAACAACATGAAACAGGTGTTGTGTTATCCGGTGTTGAAGTGATCGCCATGGATAACGGTCCTGGTATTTCCAATTTGCATTCGCTAATGGAAGATGGCAATTCAACGGCGGGAACCTATGGAATTGGTTTGGGAGCAGTGCAACGACTCAGCCACGAATTTGATATTTACACGCAGGCGGGTAACGGCACTCTGTTATGGATGACACTATGGGGTAGCGAACAAAAGCCAGCGCAAGGTTTTTGGCAAATCGGTGCGATTTGTGTGCCGATAGAAGGAGAAGATGTCTGTGGTGATAACTGGTCGATTGCCGCAAACCAGCGCAACCTGACGTTGATGATTGCCGATGGATTAGGGCATGGCTGGGGTGCTGCGCAAGCTTCCGATGCTGCTGTTGCTCTCGCCGCAAAATATACCGAGCAACCACCTTCGCTGTTATTGCAGCACGCGCATACCGCGTTACAAGGCACGCGCGGCGCAGCCGTAGCGGTGAGCAGGTTTGATCCGGAGAACGAACGCATCCAATTTGCGGGCGTCGGTAATATTTCAGTGTGTGTTTTTTATACGGAAAAAAGTCGACATCTTTTATCACACAACGGCATTGTCGGCAGTAACTTGCGCAAGCTCCAGGAATTTTCGGAACTATGGGAAAGCGATGCCTTATTTATTGCCCATACCGACGGCATCAATACGCGCTGGAATATTGATAACTACCCCGGTTTGCGTCACTGCCATCCCGGTTTAATTGCAGGTCTTATCTATCGCGATTTTTCTCGCCGGCGTGATGATGCAACCGTTGTGGTTGTGAAAGAATTTGCGGGCAATGCAAAAAACTTCCTGCATCAGCGGAGCATATCATGAGCATCCGTATTCTTACCGCCATGGTGAAAACGGAAACGGATGTAGTCTCTGTCCGCCAACGCGCAAAACAAATTGCACAGCTCTGTGGTTTCGGTATGCAGGATCAAGTGCGTATAGCGACCTCTGTATCTGAAATTGCGCGCAACGTTTTTAATTATGCGGGCAATGGAAAAATTTATTTTTCCATTGAAGGCGATACAACGCCGCAAATCCTTACTGTGCTTATTGAAGATAAAGGTCCCGGTATTTCCAATCTGGATCTTATCCTCTCCGGCACTTATAAATCGCCTACCGGAATGGGGATGGGAATTGTAGGTGCACGTCGCCTCGCCGATAAATTTGATATCAAAACCAGTCCTGATAGCGGAACCCAAATAACAATCAAGAAAATTTTCCCACGCTTTGCGCCGTTAATTACGCCTGAATCCAGCAGTCATATTTTTTCGCGCCTCGCTAGCATGGCGACCGAAGTTAGTGTGTCGGACATCATGCAACAAAACCAGGAGTTGCTTTCAGCATTGGCGGAACTTAAAGCGCGACAGGATGATTTGTTGTTGCTTACACGCGAACTGGAAGACACCAATCGCGGAATGGTTGCGCTCTACGCCGAGCTGGATGAAAAGGCTGGTCATTTGCAACGGGCAGATCAAATGAAATCCCGTTTTCTTTCCAACATGAGCCATGAATTTCGCACGCCGCTCAGTTCTATTCGTGCGTTGGCAAAGTTGTTGCTCGACCATGTTGATGGCGAGTTGAGCTACGAACAGGAAAAACAAGTTGCTTATATTTTGCAAGCGGCGACGAGCTTGAATGAGTTGGTGAATGATCTGTTGGATATTGCCAAAATTGAAGCAGGGAAAGTAGATGTAAAACCCTCTGTGTTGAATGTGGGAAAAATGTTCAGTGCCTTGCGCGGCATGTTGCGCCCGTTACTGGTATCAGAATCCCTGACGTTAACATTTGTGGAGCCTGATCCGCCATTGGAGTTGTTTACCGATGAAGCCAAGGTATCGCAAATATTGCGTAATTTTATCTCCAACGCGCTTAAGTTCACGGAGGCTGGTGAGATAGTGGTGCAAGCTGTGGCGATTCCTGAAAAAAATCAGGTGACATTTAGTGTGTCAGATACTGGATTGGGAATTCGGCAGGAAGATTTGCAATTGATTTTTGAGGAATTCAGTCAAATTGAAAATCCAATGCAACGCAGGGTAAAAGGAACGGGATTGGGTTTGCCGTTATGCCGCAATTTGGCAAAACTTTTGCGTGGTGATGTTGCAGTCATCAGTGAGCTTGGCGTCGGTTCCACTTTTTCATTGACATTACCTGCTTCAATCACTGTTGCAGATGAAATGAAGTTGGATTTGCAGCCGGCGCGGATCAAAAACGAGGATTTACGCACACCGGTGCTGATTGTGGAAGACAATATGTCAATCCAGTTGCAGTACGAAAAGTTTTTGCTTAACACCGAATTTCGTGCGGTGCCAGCGAGAAATTTGCGTGAAGCGGCGGAGCGATGGATAGCAGAAACACCTGCTGCGGTCATTCTGGATATTGTTTTGCAAGGTGAAGACAGTTGGTTGTGGCTGGCAGAAATTAAAAATGATCCGGCTCGTTGTGACGTACCCGTCGTCATTGTTACGGAAGTTGAAGATAAGCGAAAAGGATTTTCCCTCGGCGCTGACGCGTATTACGTTAAACCGTTATTCAAGCAACAATTATTGTCCACGCTGCGAACGTTAATTGGAGTTCCTGTGTCTGAGCGTTCAGTAGAGTGATTTATCCGATAGCCAGGCCATGCAAAAAGCAATTTATTTATCGCACGGATTTATAGGGAAACTCTGGGGATTCATGTATGTCATTGCAAGCCTATAGAGATGCGTTGATATTAAATGTTGATGATAGCGATGGTGCCCGCTATGCAAAGTCACGCATCCTGATACGTGCCGGTTTGCGTGTGATTGAGGCGGAAAGCGGTGAAGAAGCTATCGCAAAAGCCATTAACGAATCACCGGCACTGATTTTGCTGGATGTGAAACTGCCGGATATTAATGGCTTTGAAGTTTGCCGCCGCTTGAAGGAAGATCCACTCACCCAATCCATTTTAATTTTGCAGACTTCCGCATCGTTTATGGGAACAGCCGATAAAATTCGTGCACTGGATGGCGGTGCGGATAATTATCTGGTGGAACCTATTGAGCCGGATGAATTAATCGCTAACGTAAAAGCCTTGTTGCGCCTTGGGCATGTCGAACGTGAATTGCGCGATATGGATCGGCGTAAAGATGAATTCCTTGCAACACTCGCTCATGAATTGCGTAATCCCCTTGGGCCCATTCGCACGGCATTGCAACTGCTGCGTCGGCTTGATCCACAAGTGCCTGATGCACAGGAAAATGCGCGTAACACTATTCAACGCCATACGGATCACCTGGTGCATTTGGTGGATGATCTGCTGGATGTTGCGCGAATTTCCCAAGGCAAAATTTCCTTAAGGCATGAAGCTGTCGATTTACACACGGTCATCAATAACGCAGTGGAAACTTGCGCCCAGGCAATCGAAAACAAAGGTCACCAGCTCACGGTAGAATTCCCGGATGATCCTGTTGAAGTGAATGGCGATCCGGTTCGCTTGTCGCAAATCATGGCCAATTTATTACTCAATGCAGCTAAATTCACTGCCCAGGGTGGTCAAATAAAATTGCTTGCCGAAGTGCAGGGGCAAAACATTTATATTCGCGTCATTGACAATGGAATTGGTCTTGACGCGGGTGCGCTGAATTCTATTTTTGATTTGTTCTCGCAGCATGGCCATGTGAATGGTCAGGTGCAGGATGGATTGGGGATAGGATTGTCGCTGGTAAAAAATCTGGTGAAACTTCATGGCGGTAGTGTCAGGGCATATAGCGATGGCCTTGGCTTGGGCAGCACCTTTGAAATCGTGTTGCCACTCATTCCGCAGCAAGTCGCAGCAACCAGTGCGCGACCATCGGCTGTCAGGCAGGCGTCAGTTGCACCATCGGCCAAAAAAGTGCTGATCGTGGATGACAATACGGATGCTGCCGATATGTTGGCAGAGTTACTGATACTGACGGGGCACAGTGCGCAAACTGCTTACACCGGCAAACAGGCGATAGTGGTTGCCGGGCAGTTTGATCCCGATATTATTTTCCTTGATATCGGTTTGCCTGATATCAGTGGTTATGAAGTGGCGACCCAATTGCGCGCCTTGCCGAACACCAAACGTTTCACGCTGATTGCCTTGACTGGTTATGGACAGGAACATGATAGGCAGAATGCATTGGCTTCAGGTTTTGATGATCATTTTGCAAAACCGGTCGATTTTGAAAAGTTGGGCGCTTTGGGGTTACGGGTTTAATGCATTCTGTCTTCTATCGATAGCAGGCTCGCACCCGTAAGGTTTGGCTTTTCGTACCCGCATATGTTTCTCCCATCTAACCTGATTAACCTTGCATCAACCCTTCCGAATCCGTACAATTCGGCACCCCAAACCGGCCGGGGGTAATGTCTGCCTTGTTAATTTGAAAGGCAAGCTGAAAACCGGCTACTCCTTGTCTCACAAACCGTTATTAAACAGTGTTGGAGACTTTAACCCGTAAGGAGCTAACAATGCGTCATTACGAAATCGTGTTCCTGGTTCATCCGGACCAAAGCGAACAAGTACCTGCAATGGTAGAGCGTTACACCTCTGCTATCAAAGCTGACGGTGGTCAAGTTCACCGTTTCGAAGACTGGGGCCGTCGTCAATTGGCCTACTCAATCAACAAAGTGCACAAGGCTCACTATGTTCTGTTGAACGTAGAGTGTTCTGATGCTGTGTTGGAAGAGTTGACTACCAACTTCCGTTACAACGATGCCATCCTGCGTAATCTGGTGTTGCGTGAAGATGCTGCTATCACCGAAGAATCTTTCATCCTCAAAGCCGAGAAAGAAGGCCGTGAGCGTAAGGCACGTCCACCACGCGCTGAACGTCGTGATGATGCTGATGCAGAAGACCTGTCTGATGAAGACGGTGTTGATGCTGAAGACTTTGAAGAAGAGCAGGGGGTATAACCATGGCACGTTTTTTCCGTCGTCGTAAATTCTGCCGTTTTACCGCTGAAGGCACCAAGCGCATCGATTATAAAGATGTTGAAACCCTGAAAGCCTACATCACCGAAACTGGCAAAATCGTTCCAAGCCGTATCACTGGCACCAAAGCAAAATACCAACGTCAGTTGGCATCTGCTATCAAACGTGCTCGTTACCTGGCTTTGATTCCATACACTGACAGCCACGAGTAAGGGGTAATAGAGATGGAAGTTATTCTGCTCGATAAAGTAGGCCGTTTAGGCGCTATTGGTGACAAAGTTACCGTTAAGTCTGGCTATGGTCGTAACTACCTGTTGCCACAAGGCAAGGCTGTTGCTGCTACTGCTAAAAACATCGCTGACTTCGAAGCGCGTCGCGCTGAGTTGGAAGCGGCTGCTGCTGGCAAAATCGCTGAAGCAACTGCACGTGCCGAGAAGCTGGCTGAGTTGAACGTAACCATCGCTGCCAACGCTGGCGACGAAGGCCGTCTGTTCGGTTCTATCGGTACTCGCGATATCGCTGACGCCATCACCGCTGCTGGTGTTGCCGTTAGCAAGTCAGAAGTTCGCTTGCCACAAGGCGTGATCCGTGAAATCGGTCAATATGAGATCGATGTTCAGTTGCATGCTGAAGTAATTCAAGCGGTTAAATTGGCAGTTGTTGCTGAGTAATTTGCTACTCGTAACGATTGCAGTGCGTGTTGGCATTAGCTGACAAGCACGACGAAATCGGGCACTATCGACAACCCTCCGGGGTTTAGATGTGCCCGATTTTTTTGCCTTTAAATTGATGATTTTCAGTTGAGAGCTTTCGATGGATAGCTTTCGATAAATAAATAAGTAAACGCATTTATGTCCAACTCTGCCTACGAAACCTCCAGCTTCGAAAGTCGCCTTGCCGACGAACTGTCCGGCAAATCAGCGCTACCTCATTCGGTAGAAGCAGAGCAATCGGTATTGGGTGGGTTGATGCTGGAAAATGGCCGCCTGGATGCGGTTGTGGAAGTGGTGACGGAAAATGACTTCTTCCGTGAAGATCATCGCATTATCTTCCGCATGATGCTCAATCTGCAGGAGGCGGGTCAGCCACTGGATGTCATCACGCTTTCTGAAGAGTTACATAAGCACGAGGAATTGGAGCGTGTCGGCGGTTTGGGGTATCTGGTCGAAATGGCCAACAATACACCGAGCGCAGCCAATATTGCGGCTTACGCCAAGATCGTGCGTGAACGCTCGACGTTGCGTCAGCTGATCGCTGCAGCGCAGGATATTAGTAAGTCCAGTATGAATCCGGCAGGGCTGGATTCCGATGACCTGTTGCAGCTCGCCGAAAAACGCGTTGCCGAGATTGCGGAAGATCGTCCCAAAGAAGGCGGCTTGGTTGGTGTAAATGAACTACTCAAGCAAACCGTCCAGCGCATCGATGAGTTGTTCCGTTCCGGTAGCGATATTACCGGTGTTCCCTCGTGCATCAATGACCTTGACCAACGCACCTCTGGCTGGCAACCAGGTGAGCTAATCATCCTTGCGGCGCGCCCTTCAATGGGTAAAACCGCACTGGCGTTGAATTTTGTGGAGGGCGCACTGTTTAACCAGCCGAAACCTGTGGTGATCTTCAGTATGGAGATGCCATCCTCGGCGTTGGTGATGCGTATGATGTCTTCTATCGGTCGGATTGATCAGGGAAAAATGCGTAACGGCAAGTTGACTGAAGAAGATTGGCCAAAGTTGTCTTCTGCCGTTGCCAAGCTGAAAGATAAACTACTATTTATCGACGATACCGGTGGTTTAAATCCCCAGGAAATGCGTGCGCGTATTCGCCGCATTGCCCGTGAGCACGGTAACCCGGGCATGATTATGGTCGACTATTTACAGTTGATGACGGTTGCCGGCGGTGGTGAAGGGCGCACCCAGGAAATCTCCGAAATTTCGCGCTCGCTCAAAGGCATGGCCAAAGAATTTGACTGCCCGATGATCGCACTTTCGCAGTTAAATCGTGGCGTAGAGCAGCGACCTAACAAGCGACCTATGAACTCGGACTTGCGCGAATCGGGTGCAATCGAGCAGGACGCTGACGTTATCCTGTTTATCTATCGTGATGAGTATTACCACGAAGATAGCCCCGACAAAGGTATTGCCGAGCTGATTATCGGCAAGCAACGTAACGGGGAAATCGGTACCTGTCGCGCCGCCTTCGTAGGCAAATACACCCGTTTTGATAACCTTGCTCCCGAGTATTTCCAACAGGGCGGTTATGAATAGCCAAGCCCGCCTGCTTGACAAGCTCTGCGCGAACATCACGCCCGGCAAACTTGAATGGATCGGTCTGCGTTCCGTACGGCGTGGTGAAGTGACAGTGGTCGATTCGACAGAAGCCGTTGTTGATCTTGGGTTGGTGGGCGACCATCGCATGAAAAAGACACCAGGATCTGCCCGTCAAGTCACCCTTATTAGCAGCGAATACATCCAGCAAATTTGCCAGCACACAGGTCACAGCTCCATTGATCCTTGCTTGTTGCGCCGCAATCTGGTGATCTCCGGTATGAATATGAACCTTCTGCGTTATCAGCGGCTACAGATTGGCGAGGTCATTCTGGAAACCAATGCCCTTTGCCACCCTTGTTCACGGATGGACGAAGCATTGGGGAAAGGTGGTGCAGCGGCGATGTTTGGTTACGGTGGACTTTGCGCCAAAATTATTCAGGGTGGAAGATTAACTGTGGGTGATACAGTCATCCGTCTGCCGTCTGTTGAGCATGATTAGCTGGTTAAATTTTGTTCGAAAAATGTACATCCTTTCAGTGACCGTGTATTATCGCGCGCCCAAGCCCTGGTTGGCTCCTGGCGTAGTTTGAGGCGTATCAATGCAGGTTTTCCATCACATCAGTTCCTTACGCGAAGCCTTGGCGGCTGAGCGTCGCGCCGGCAAGCGCATCGGTTTTGTACCCACTATGGGGAATCTCCACAATGCCCACCTTGAACTGGTAAAGATCGCCCAAAAGAATTGCGATGTTGTAGTCACCAGTATTTTTGTGAATCCGCTGCAATTCGGGTTGAATGAAGATTGGGACAAATACCCGCGTACTCTGGCGGCCGACTCGGCGAAGCTCGAATCAGTCAATTGTGATTACCTGTTTTGCCCTGATGAAAAAGAGATTTACCCTAACGGTATGGCTGAACAGACCCGTGTCATCGTGCCTACCATGACGGATGTACTTTGTGGTGCCAGTCGTCCGGGGCATTTTGAAGGCGTGACAACCGTAGTCACCAAATTGTTTAATATTGTCCAGCCTGATGAAGCAGTGTTTGGTATCAAGGATTTCCAGCAATTGGCAGTGATTCGCCGGATGGTGGAAGACTTGTGTATCCCCATCAAGATTACGGCGGGCGAGATTTTCCGCGAAGATGATGGCTTGGCCATGAGTTCGCGCAATGGGTTTATTACTGCGGATGAGCGTCCTCGCGTCGCAGTGCTCAACCGTACGTTGAATGGAATCAAACAACAAATCGAGCATGGCCGCCGCGATTTTACTGTGTTGATCGAAGAAGCCCGTTCGCAAGTTGAAGGAGTAGGGTTTCGGGTGGATTACATCAACATTTGCAATAGCCGTACACTGGAAATGGCGGCACACGATGATCGGGAGATCACGATACTCGGCGCCATGTACACACAAGGCGCACGTTTAATTGACAATGTTTCCGTGGTGCTTGGTAGTTAACAGCCCACCGTATCAGTATCTCCCAGGAGGATTTTATGCTTTCCCATATGCTCAAAGCCAAGTTACACATGGCTAAAGTGACCCAGGCGGAATTGTGGTATGACGGTTCCTGCGCGATTGACGCCAATCTGGTTGCGCTTGCCGGAATGCGTGAGTTTGAACAAATTGATATTTACAACGTGAGCAATGGCGAGCGTTTCCACACTTATATCATCCTGGCCGAGCCTGGCTCAGGCACCATTTCCATGAATGGTGCAGCCGCGCGTAAAGTAGCGGTGGGTGATCGCGTCATTATCGCCACCTATGGTCATTTCAACGAGGGTGAGTTGGTGAACCATAAGCCCAAGCTTG
The DNA here is from genome assembly GCA_035490715.1 of Cellvibrio sp. Lineage (GTDB taxonomy): Bacteria > Pseudomonadota > Gammaproteobacteria > Pseudomonadales > Cellvibrionaceae > Cellvibrio. The sequence goes on along the minus strand of DATJLF010000042.1, from coordinate 1,857 downwards.
TCTATCTGAATGAAGACAACACGGTCAATCGCACCAGCAACACCATTCCTATGCAGGTCGCATGATTGCAAACAGGTAACATCTGAATTTGTTTGCAAATTAAGGGTCGCAGATAGGCGGCCCTTTTGTTTAATAAGATTTTGTATTTAGTGATGTTTTGCAGTTAACGATGTTTTGATTTGGCCGCCGTTAGCAACATTATTGGGAGGATCTGAATATGGCACCGAAACCTTATGATGCCGACAGTGTTTTGAAGCGTTACGATGTTCTCCAGCAGCAGGATGACGAAGAAGAAAAAGAACACACTTTGCAGGAAAATGCCAAAGAGCGGGCGAAGCACCCCGAGCATTTAAACGCCGGTACTCCTTATGATTGGGAAGATGTTGATCGTTACCGGGAGGAGCTTGATCGTTTGGATCGTGAAGGACCTGGCCGCAAAAAAGAATAAGCGGAACCGGCTGATTTTTGGCAAATGAAACCGTTTGGTGCGTTAGGCTGAAATCGGCCAATTTTTTGCACCATTTGGACAACGTTGTCATTGAGATTTTTAGTTCAATCCTGCTAAGCTTGCCCGCTAATAAAGGTGCGGGTCCGGGCTTTCATCGCTTTTCATCCGTACCGCCCTCCTCCTGATGTAATAACAAGATAACGGCAAAGAGAGATAAGCATGTCTGAAGTTCACTTATATCCGGTTCCGGAACGTTTTAAAAAGAATGCCGCCATTGATCAAGCTCGCTATAAAACTATGTATGAGCAATCGATCAAGTCACCGGAAACATTTTGGGCAGAGCAAGCAAAAGCTTTCCTTACCTGGCAGCAGCCCTGGAGCCAAGTGACTAAAAGTAATCTGGCAAAAGGTGAAGTAGCCTGGTTTGTCGATGGCAAACTGAATGTCAGTGTGAACTGTATTGACCGCCATTTGCCGGCGCGTGCCAACCAAACCGCCATTATCTGGGAGGGGGATGATCCTTCCGAAGATCAGTTCATTACTTATCAGGAATTGCATGATCAGGTGTGCCGTTTGACCAATGCGTTGCGCGAACGAGGTGTTAAGAAAGGGGATCGCGTTTGTATCTATATGCCGATGATTCCGGAAGCCGCCTATGCCATGTTGGCGTGTACTCGTATTGGTGCTGTTCACTCTATCGTATTTGGTGGTTTTTCCCCGGAAGCATTAAAAGACCGCATTCAGGATGCGGATTGTCAGTTGGTCATTACCGCTGATGAAGGCTTGCGCGGTGGTAAGCGAGTGCCTTTGAAAAAGAATGCAGATGTCGCTTTGGCTCAATGTCCCAATGTTCATACCTGTATTGTGGTAAAGCGCACCGGTGGCGATATTGCCTGGAATGAAGCACGCGATTTCTGGTACGAGGATCTGGTTGAGCAGCAGGCGAGTAGTGCTGAGCCGGAAGTGATGGATTCGGAAGATCCGCTGTTCATTCTCTACACCTCTGGCTCCACGGGTAAACCTAAAGGCGTGCTGCATACCACCGGTGGTTATTTGCTACAAGCGGCGATGACTCACAAATACGTATTTGATTATCAGGACGGCGATATTTATTGGTGTACTGCGGACGTGGGTTGGGTAACCGGCCATAGTTATATCGTTTATGGCCCACTTACCAATGGCGCTACTACCCTGATGTTTGAAGGTGTTCCAACCTATCCGGATGCGTCGCGCTGCTGGCAAGTGATCGATAAACACAGTGTTAATAGTTTCTACACTGCACCAACCGCCATTCGCGCATTAATGGGGGCTGGCAATGATTTTGTAACCAAAACCTCGCGCGCCAGTTTGAAAATTTTGGGTAGCGTGGGTGAACCAATTAATCCTGAGGCATGGGAATGGTACTACCG